>NZ_JAIUHA010000003.1:0-543225 GCF_020164885.1 Mesorhizobium sp. CO1-1-7
GGAGCGGTCACCTATGCGCTCGCCGTCACGGCCGGCTCGACCGGGTTGATCGACACTGCGACCAACCAGGAGGTCGTACTGTCGGTCACTGCCGGCGGCGTTGTCGAGGGCCGCACCTCCGGCACCAGCGACCTCGTCTTCACGGTATCCGTCGACGCCAGCGGCAACGTCACCCTCGACCAGATACGTGCCTTGGTCCACTCGGACTCCAACGACCCCAATGACAATGCCACGCTTTCCGCCGACAACCTGGTCAAGCTCACCGCAACCGTTACCGACAAGGACGGCGACCACCAGTCGGCAACGCTCAACATCGGCCAGAACCTCAACTTCCACGATGACGGGCCGAGCATATCGACGACCGGCACCGAGCCGACGCTAACCGTCGACGAGTCGAGCCTCGGCAGCAACGCCGCCGATTTCGCGGCTGTCTTTACCCCGCATGCCGGTGCGGATGGCGGTGCCATGAGCTACACGCTCGACATCAATCAGGTCACCAACGTCAGCGGCCTGACAGACACCTTGAGCGGCCTGTCGATTCTGCTCTTCGTCGAAAGCGGCGAGGTGGTTGGCCGCGCCGGATCGGCCGCGGGCGCCGTGGTATTCACGGTGAGCGTGGCCGCCGACGGCAACGTGACCCTCTACCAGGAACGTGCGGTCATACATTCGCCCGACTCCGGACCGGATCAGGCAACAACTTTGGCGGCTGATAATCTCGTCACTTTGACCGCCACCATCACCGATGGTGACGGCGATCAGGCATCGGACCATGTCAATATCGGGACCAGCCTCATCTTCAAGGACGACGCGCCAACGATCACCGCGCCGTTCGACGGCGACCCAGGCACCGCGGGTATCCAGAACGAGACCCTGGCCAACGCGCTGAATGCATCCGCCTCCGGAGCCTTCGGCTACGACATCGGCGCCGATGCGCACCCGACTGCGTTCTACGCCGGCGGCGGTTCCGACTTTGTCGACCAGAACGGCGCGCTTGCCGGCGTCCAGATCGGGCTGAGCGGCACGATCGTCGGCGGTGGCGGCGGCAATGTCCTCACCCCGGATGTGACGCTCGCATCGGAGACCGACACGACCGCAACATTCAACTTCAGCTTCACCTACGACAAGGATTCGGCTGCCGGGCTCCAGACCGGCACGGCGGGTGGCACCCTCGTCTTCGACAAGGTCAACGACACTTACGCCATCACCGTGACCGACCCACTCGAAGGCTTCACTTTCGACGTGATTCACACCAGCCAACTCCTGTCCAAGGAGCCCTTGAGCAATGCAGGCCACCCGCCGATCGTGGTGGAGAAGTTGCAGGCGGATGACCCGGGCACGGCGGCCGACGAAGACTTTTACGTGCAGTTCACCGGCAACCTGATCGACAGAAGCCATCCGTTCAGCCTGACGAATAATGGAGAGGGGTCTTCCGGCGACTCCACGTTCAACTCGCTGCCGACGGCCGGTACCCACGATATGGTCAGCAACAGCAATGAAACCTGGGTTTCTGCCACCCAGAGCACTAACGGTGTCGCCGGCGACACGATCCAGAAAGGCGAACTGCTTACCCTGCGGTTCTTCGACAGCAGTGTCGGCATCCAGACCGAGGCTACCGATCCGACCGCGACGGCCGGCGCGATGGCCATCAAGTTCGACGGCATCGGCAACAGCGAAGACCTGATGCTAATCCTCGACCTGACCGACGGCACAAACGAGATCACACGGGCCGTGTATGTCTCGAACTCCGACATCTTCAAGAAGGGTCAGGTGCCGGCCCCTTACAATGGCGAGTTCACACTCGACAACAATGACGGCCTCGTGATCATCGAGCAGAACGACTACAACGCGGCCGGCGAACATTACTCGCTGCAAGGCGTTCAGATCATGCAGTCCGGCAACGGCATCACCGGCCAGGCAATCGACTTGAACGGAGCGACCGGCGCTAGCGGTGGGAGCAACACGACCGCCAGTCTGGTCAACTTCGACCCCGTCGACAACGACGTGCTGAAGATCACGGATATCGGCTTCACCTCGACCGTGACGCAGACGCCGGACGCTCACCTCGACTTCGCTTTCCAGGTGGCGGACGCGGACGCCGATCACACAGCGATGCAGCACATCCTTGTCGACATCGCCTGACACCAGACCCGACGGGGGCGGCATCAGCTGTCCCCGTTTCACACCGGCCGGGTGCCGGCAAGCATCGAAGTGGGGTATCCGTGATGCAGCCAAGACCGCAATTCCAGGAGGTAATGCATCTGGCACGCCACCAGGTCCCCGCCCTCCTCCTCTTCAGCCTGGTCTCCAATCTTCTCCTGCTCGCCAGCACCGTTTACATGCTGCAAATCTACGACCGGGTACTGTCGAGCGGTTCCATCGACACATTGTTCTGGCTCACATTGGCCGTTGTCGGCGCCATCGCCGTCTACGGCATGCTGGAACACGCCCGCCGTATGATGCTGGGGCATATCAGCCAATGGCTGGACGACCAGCTCAGCGTTCCGGTGATCGAACGCGCCATGGACGCGCGGCTCGCCGGCAGCAGCCTCGAAGCCGGGCTGAAGGACGTAGCGGACCTGCGCGGTTTCATCGCCGGCGACGGCATCCTGACCTTTCTCGACGCGCCATGGACACCGGTCTTCCTGGCGTTCATGTGGTTGCTGCATCCCGCGCTGGGCGTGGTCGGTCTTGCCGGCGCCGTGCTTTTGTTCTGTGCTGCGCTCGCCAATGATTTCCTCACCCGCCGCAAGAGCCAGGAGGCCGCGGCCGGACTGCGCCGCAGCCAGACCGCCGTCGGGCAGTTCATCGACGGCGCCGAGACATTGCGCTCGCTCGGCATGTCCGAGCCGGCGCTGCGGCGCTGGGAGGAAAACCAGCAGTCGCTGATGGATATCCAGACCCGGCTCCTGCGGCGCACCACCGTCATCGGCAGCTTGTCGCGTTCGCTTCGCCTAGCGCTCCAAGTGGCGGTGCTCGGGCTCGGCGCCTATCTCGTCCTGCGTCGCGAGCTGACGCCAGGCTCGATGATTGCGGCCTCGATCCTGCTCAGCCGCGCGTTGGCGCCGATCGAGCGCTCTATCGGCGCCTGGCGCGGCCTAGTCAGCGCGCGAACCGCGCGCCGCAATCTCACGAAGCTTTTCGCCGACACCAGATCGATGCAAACGGTTGGCGTCACATTGCCCCGCCCACAAGGCAGGCTGAAGCTCGAGAACCTGCATTACTGCGCGCCGGGAACGTCCCAGGCGCTTGTCAATGCCATAAGCTTCGGCGTTGAGCCGGGCCAGACCTGCGGTGTGATCGGCCAGTCCGGTTCCGGCAAGACCACGCTCTGTCGTCTTATCGTCGGCGCGCTGCGGCCTTCGCTCGGCCATGTCAGGCTGGATGGCGCGGAGGTGTGCAACTGGCCTTCGGACGAACTTGGCATGCATCTCGGCTATCTGCCGCAGCAGGTCGAGCTGTTCCCAGGAACGATCGGCGAGAACATCGCGCGCCTGCGTGACGTCGACAGCGACGCGGTCATCGCCGCGGCGCAGCTTGCCGGCATCCATGATATGATCCTGCGGCTGCCGAACGGCTACCGGACCGAAGTGGGACCGCATGGCGCTCGCATTTCGCGCGGCCAGCGCCAGCGTGTCGCGTTGGCCCGGGCACTGTTCGGCGATCCGCAGCTGATCGTTCTCGACGAACCGAACACCGGCCTGGACGGTGAAGGCGAAGTGGCGCTGTTCAACGTGCTCCAGCAACTGAAGGAGCGGGGCCGCACCGTCATTCTCGTCAGCCACCAGACCAATCTCCTGCGCACCGCCGATCATGTCGTCTTCCTCCATGACGGATCGGTTTCGATGTTCGGCACGCGCGACGAGGTGCTCGGCGCGCTCGGCGGACCGCCCAGGCGCATTCCGGTTCCGGCGGCCTTGCGGGAAAAGCTTGTTGCCAACGCGGCAACGAAACTGAACGCAGCGGAGTGAGCCATGAGCGATCGATTTGGCGACTTCTCGACGACGCTGAACCGGCTGACGGACAGCTTGCACGAACTCACCGACAGGCTGACCGCCTCCGCCAACGACCTCAGCACAGCGGTATCGGTTTGGTTGGATGGGACCGACACGCCGTCTCGCATAATGTTGCTGGCGGTGGCTGGCGCGCTCTTCCTGCTCTTGATTGCGGGATTGCTCCGGCGACGCTCGCGCGCCTACCGTGCCAGCAGGCGCAATCTGAAGCTGCGGACGCGGCCGGCGCGAATGCTGGGCTACGCTTCGGCCATCCTTTTCGTAGGCGGCACCGCTGCTTGGTCAAGCGTCGCCCTGCTGGCGAGCGCTGTCGTTGCCAACGGCGTCGTCAGCCCCGAGGGTTATCGTAAGACCATCCAGCATCTGGAGGGCGGCATCATCGGCGCGATCCACGTCAAGGAGGGCGATAAAGTCAGCGTCGGCCAAGTGCTGATCGGCCTGAAGACGACCGATGCGCAAGGGCGATATGACGAGCTGGAGGGGCGCTATATTCGCCTGCTGGCGACCGAGGCGCGACTTGTTTCGGAGCTTGCCGGTCAGGACCGGATAACCTTCCCCAACGAGCTGACCTCGATCGACAGCGAGAGCGCGCGCAAGGTGGTCGCCGAAGAACAGGCGCTGCTCGACAGCCGCCTCGCAACCCGCCAAGGCCGCACACAGATCCTCAACAAACGCATCGCGCAGATCGAAGAGCAAAGCACGGGAGCGAGGGATGTCATGGCGGCCGAGGCCGAGCAACTCGGCCTGATCGACCAGGAGATCGCCTCCGCGCAGGAGATGTACAGGAAGGGCCTCGAACGCCTGCCGCGGATATTGGCGCTTCAGCGCTCCCAGGCCGACATTCGAGCCAACCAGGCATCGAACCGGGCGCAGATAGCGAAGAACGATCAGCAGATCGGCGAAACCCAGTTCCAACTCCTCAACCTGCGTCAGCAGGATAGCGAGAGCGCCAACGAGGATCTTGCCAAAGCGCGCACGGATCTCGCCGAATTGCGCAGCCAATTGCCTTCGCGCCAGGACGTGCTGGCGAGGACGGACATCGTCGCGCCAATCGCCGGAACGGTGATGAACCTGCGCGTAACAACGGAATCGGGCGTGATCTCCAGCGGTCAGGCGCTTCTCGACATCGTCCCGAACGAGGCCAATCTGATCATCGATTCCCGCATCAAGCCCACGGATATCGACGTGGTGCATCCGGACATGCCGGCCCGTGTGGTGCTGTCGGCCTATCCAACCAGACACCTGCCGCAAATCCATGGCCTGCTGACCTCGATTTCGGCTGACCGGATGACGGACGAGAGAACCGGAGAGCCTTATTTCCTTGCCAAGGTCAAGATCGACGCGGCCGATCTCAGGGATCTGCATGACATCCATCTATCGCCCGGCATGCCGGCGGAAGTCATGATCCTGACCGGCGAGCACACGCTGCTGGACTATATGTTGGCGCCGGTTCGCGATTCGCTCAATCGTGGGTTCAGGGAGAATTGAGAAGCGATACCCACCGACCTGCCCCGAGGGTCAAGCATAACCTCCATCGCGCCCGTAAGGGGCGCGATCCACCAAAGGCAAAGGGGCGTGGCGGCTATCGCCGCAGCGCGTGTATGCTCGCCATGCTGTCGCTGCCCATCGGCAGTGCCATGTCATCGTCGAGAAGCCGCGTGATCCGGGCAAATCCGGTGAACGCCTTTCTGGCTTCCTCCGCCGACATCTGTCCCGACAGGGCAGCCGAGCAGCAATTCAGCGCGCACTGATAAACTGGCCCACGTCGTCCCGTCGGCCATTTACGCAAGAAAACCATCGCCTCGGCAACACTATCCACTTCTTCTACAGGATGCCCCTGCCCGCGCGATATCCGCACGGGCGCAAAGAAATGCAGGTAGTCCATTGTTTCCTCCCGGTCGATCAAGATGCGCTCGATCGAACCTTATGAAACGCCCCGCCTGGCGATTTGTTCCATATGGAAACAGAATTTTTAAAAAATTCTGGATCGGAATGAGGTCGGTTATACCGTCGGGAAGTGGCAAGCCGTTTTGCGGCCGGATTGGTGCTCCCTCAGCTCCGGCCGTTCCGAACGGCAACGCTCAACCGCTATTGGGCATCGGGGATGGAAACGGCAACCGGAGGGCGGGTTGAGCGGGCTCGGTACGTCGCCTGTAAGGATAATACGCTTACGCGTCCCACTGGTCGTCTGCACGACGGGAACGGCCGAGATCAGGGCCTGGCTGTAAGGGTGGGCCGGGGCTGAAAACACCTCTTCCGCCGGCCCTTCCTCGACGATCGAGCCGAGATACATGACCGCGATGCGGGTCGAGACCTGACGCACCACGGACAGGTCGTGGGCGATGAAAACATAGGTGAGGTCCAACTTCTCCTGCAGATCGGCAAGCAGGTTGACGATCTGCGCCTGTACGGACACGTCGAGCGCGGAGACAGGTTCGTCGAGAACGACGAGATCGGGATTGAGGGCGATGGCGCGTGCAATGCCGACACGCTGGCGCTGCCCGCCCGAGAATTCATGGGGGAAGCGCATGACATGGTCCGGCAACAGTCCCACGAGGTCGAACAGTTCCGCGACGCGGCTGGCGATCTCGCGCGATGAAAGCCTGCCATGGATGCGCAGCGGTTCGGCCACCAGGTCGCCGACGCGCCGGCGCGGATTGAGCGAGGCCGACGGGTCCTGGAAGACCATTTGCAGGCGCCGCCGCAGCGGCCTCAGTTCAGACAGCGATTTCGAGGTGATGTCGTCGCCTTCGAACAGGAGCTTGCCGTCCGAAATGTCGTAGAGCCTGACCAGGCACCGCGCCAGCGTGGACTTGCCGCACCCGGACTCGCCGACCAATCCGACGGTTTCGCCGCGGCGCACTGTGAGGGAGACATTGTCGACCGCGTGGACGGTTCGCCTGCCCTCCGCGGAAAAACGGCTGCCGATCGAGAAGCGCTTGCCGAGCCCGCGCGTTTCGAGGATTGGACGGTCTTTGTCGATCATCGGTCCGATCATGTCTGGGCCACCCGGAAACAGGCCGCCGCGTGCGTGGCGGCGCCAAGCTCGGGCTTCTTGGTTAGGCAGGGCTCATACCCGACAGGGCAACGCGGACCGAAGGCGCAGCCTTGCGGCAATCGCAGCAGCGATGGCGGAGACCCGGGAATGGCCGGCAGGCGGCGGGGTTTGGCACCGGTCAGCGGCGGGATCGAACCAAGCAATGCACGCGTATAGGGGTGTCGCGGGTCGGAGAACAGCTCCGTGCGGCTGCCGCGTTCCACGATGCGGCCCGCATACATGACCATGACCCGGTCGGCGAGTTCGGAGACCACGCCCATGTCATGGGTGATGAAGACCACCGCCGATTTGTGCGTGGCGCGCAGCTTGCGCACCAGATCGAGAATGCCTGCCTGCACCGTGACGTCGAGCGCCGTGGTCGGCTCATCCGCCACCAGTAGCGCCGGGTTGCAGGACAGCGCCATCGCGATCACCGCCCGTTGGCGCATGCCGCCGGAGAGCTGGTGCGGATAGCGCGACATTGCTTCGTGCGGATTGGGGAAATTCACCTCCGCCAGAAGTTCCTCCACCCGCTCCATGGCCTTGGATTTGCTGATGTTGCGATGCGCGCGGATCTGTTCGGCGATCTGCCAGCCGATGGTGTAGACCGGCGTCAGCGCCGTCATCGGATCCTGGAAGATCATTGCGATCTCGTTGCCCCGCAGGTGCCTCAGTTCGCGCGGCGGCAGTCCGACCAACTCGCGACCCTTGTAGCGGATCGAGCCTTCGATGATGGCGTTGGGATCGGTGATAAGCCCCATCACCGCAAGCAGCGACACGGTCTTGCCGGAGCCGGACTCGCCGACGACACCGAGAATTTCGCTTTCCGCGAGGTCGAAGGAAACACCATCGATGGCCCCCACCAGGCCATCATCGGTCCGGAAGGATACACGGAGATCACGCACCGACAATATCATGATGTCCTCAGGCGCGGATCGAGAAGGATGTAGACGAAATCGACGACCGCGTTGGCGACCACCACGAACATGGAAGCGTACATCACCGTCGCCATGATCATTGGCAAATCGAGGTTCTGCAGTGCGTCATAGGTGAGCTTGCCGATGCCGTGCAGCCCGAACACCACTTCGGTCAGGAGGGCCGAGCCGCCCACCAGTGCGCCGAAGTCGAGACCGAACAAGGTGACGAAGGCGATGAGCGACGTGCGCAAGGCATGGCGCAGCAGGATGCGGGTCTCCGAAAGGCCCTTGGCGCGGGCCGTGCGGATATAGTCTTCCTGCAGGGATTCGATGATCGCCGCGCGCAAGACCCGCCCGTAAATGCCGATGTAGAGGATGGCGAGCGTGATCCAAGGTATGACCAGCGTCAGGAACCAGCCTTTCGGGTCGTCGGAAAAATTCTTGTAGCCAAGCGGCGGCACCCAGGAAAATGCCCAGCTGTCGTGATAGCGGCTCTGGGTGATCAGGTTCATCACCTCGCCCAGCCAGTAGACCGGCATGGAAATGCCGAGCAAGCCCAACGCCATCAGCAGCCTGTCCAGCCAACTGTCGCGTGTGGCGGCGGCGATGATGCCTATGCCGATGGAGACAACCACCCACAGGATCGCCGCCCCGAACACCAGCGAGAGCGTGACCGGTATGGAATCCATCACCGCCGGCACCACCTTCCAGCCGCGATTGACGAAGGAAGTCAGATCGCCCGTGACGAAGATCTTCTCCATCATGGTCACGTATTGCACGTAGAGCGGCCGGTCGAAGCCGAAGCTGTGGCGTACCGCCTCGAGCACTTCGGGCGATGCATTGCGGCCGGCGATACGGGCCGCCGGGTCGGCGCCCGGTGTGGCGAAGAAAATCAGGAAGACGATGACCGAGATGCCGAACATCACGAACAGCATCTGACCGAAACGGCGCAGGATGGCGTAGATCATCAGTCGCGCCCCAGCCGAACCTTCGAGCGCGGGTCGAGCGCGTCGCGCAGGCCGTCGCCGAAGACATTGAGGGTCATGACGGAAATCGCGATCGCCAGGCCTGGCACCAGCGCCACGAGTGGCCTGGTGTAAAGCAGCGCCTGCCCGTCCTGGATGATGGTTCCCCAGCTCGCCGCGGGCGGCTGGACGCCAATCGAGAGGAAGGAGAGCGCCGATTCGGTAAGCATGTTCAGCGCCATCATCAGCGGTATGAACACGATGAGGGTGGTGGTGATGTTGGGCAGGATGTCGCGCCACAATATCCGCCATCCCGGTACGCCCAGATTGATCGCGGCCAGCACGAACTCGCTGTGCCGCAGCGACAGAACCTGCCCCCGGATCGGACGCGCCACATAGGGTATATAGACGATCCCGATGATGATGACCGGCAACCACAGGCTGCCGGACTCGATCTCGATCGGTCCGATCGAGATGCCTTGCGAAATTGTGACAATGGAAAGCGAAATCGCCAGGAGATAGATCGGAAATGCCCAGAGCACATCCAGCAAGCGCGACAGAACCGTGTCGGTAACGCCGCCGAAATACCCCGCGATCAATCCCGCCGCCGTGCCGAGAATCAGGGTGAAGATGGTGGCGGCCCCGGAGATCAGCAGCGAGCTCAGCCCGCCATAGAGCATCCGGGCCATGACATCGCGCCCCTGGCTGTCGGCGCCGAGGAAATAGTTGCCGATCCGCCAGGTCGGGCCGAGCGGCGTGTAGCCAAGCCCGAGCCCCTCTGTCGATTGTTCCATCACCGGAACGTCGGCACCGTCGATCTGGATGACGGCGTCGAGCGTCGAGGCGAAAGGGTCTGTTCCTGCCCATTTCGCATAGAGAGGCGCACTGAGACAGGCAAGGACGATGACGAGGAACACGGCCAGGGACGCCATGGCGGCTTTGTTTCTTGCCAGCTTCGCAAACGCGACGGCCCAGGGCCCTCGCGTTTTGCGCGGCACGGCAGCGACTTGGTACGACACGGACGTGCCCTTCGCGGTTCGTTACTGCACCCAGGCCATTACTGTACCCAGGCCATTACTGTACCCACGACTGGGTGATCATCCAGTTGAACTGCCGGTTGAACTTGAAATTGCCGACGCGCTTGCTGACGAAGTCAAGCCGCTTCGGCGTAAAGAGGCCGACGGCCGGTGCCTTGTCCGTGACTTGCCTGTCGATTTCGGCCCACATTTTGTCGGCGGCTTTCTGGTCGGTCACACCGAGGTCCAATGCCTTCTGCATTTTGGCGTCGATATCCTTGTCGCAGAAGCCGGCGATGTTGATCGAAGCGTCCGAACCTTCACGGAAAGATGCGCAGCTGAACAGGATGTTCAGGAAGTCCGAAGCCGCGGGATAGTCCTTGTACCATTGGGTAACGGACATCTGCACTTTGTTGTTGGTGTTCTGGATGTAGGTGAACTGGATGTTCGACGAGATCGGCTTGACGTCGGCGACATAGCCGATGGTGGTCAGCACGCTCTGCAGATAGACGCCGATGGAGCGGGAAATGGCCGTGTCCTCGACGATGATGGTCACCTTCTGGCCCTTGGTGCCCGATTCCTCGACGAGCTGCTTTGCCTTGTCGAGGTCTGGCGCCGACCACTTGGCGCCGGGGTTCTTGGTGAAGGGGCAGTAGTCTTCGTGGCCGGGGAAATCCGGAGGCAGGACCTGACACACCGGCGAGGCCAGCACCTTGCCGCCAAACAGCTTGACCAGCGTGTTGCGGTCGACCGCGTAGGCAACGGCCTGGCGCGCCTTTTCATTGTCGAACGGCGCCAGCCGGTTGTTGAGCGGCGCATACCACCAGGCCGAGAGCGGCGAGATATGCAACTGGTCCATGGCCTTGGTACCGAGTTCGCCGAGACGATCGCTGGGCAGCGCGTCGAACATCCAGTCGGCTTCCCCGTTCTGGATCGCGGTGACGGCAGCTTCCTCGGAGAGGCCGAAATCATACTGGACGACATCAGGATAGCCGTCCGGCTGGGCGTCCTCGCTCCATTGCTTGAAATTGGGGTTGCGGGTCACCGTCATGCCCTTGTTGGGATCGAAGGCGGAGATCATGTAGGCGCCGGTGCTGGGGATGGGCTTGGAGCCCATGTCTTCCGCAGGCGTGTCCGCCGGCAGGACCACAGCATGCGGCAACGCAAGCTTGTAGAGGATCTCGGCGTCCGGCTTGGTGAGATTCAACGTAATGGTGCCTGCCGCTTCGTCGCCGACAACGCCGCCTTCCAGCGTGCAGCTCTTGGTTTCGGCAAGGCATTTGTCGGCGCCGACGATGCCGGCATAGAAGGTGCCGGAGGTCGGTCCGGAGACCTTGAAGATGCGCTGGAAGGAAGCAACGACGTCCTTCACGCCGAGATCCTTGCCGTCGGAGAACTTGATGCCCTTGCGCAGTTTGAAGGTGAAGGTCTTGCCGTCATTGGTCACCTCGGGCAGCGCCTCGGCCAGATCGGGGACGATGGTGAAGCCGTCCATGCCCTCGGCCTTGCGGAAGGCGACCAGCCCGTCATAGATCGGCTGATACATCTGCCAGCCCTGGTCGGTGTAATTGATGTGCGGATCGAGCGTTCCGGCGGCCGAGCGGGCCAGCAGGCGAATAGTGCCGCCGCGATGTTCCTTGAGGTATTCGGCCTGTGCCGGAGCCAGCCACGAGCCGGCCAGCAATGCCGCGGCTGACGCCGCCAAGAGCAGTTTCTTCATGTCGCAGTTCCCCTTTTTTCAGTTGTCGTTGTCGTCCAGGAAGTCTCCCACCACCCGCATGCATAGATCCTGCTCTTCGACATGCGGCATATGGCTGGAATGCTCGAATACCTGCCAGCGCGATCCCTCGATGCCGTCCTTGAACGGCTGCACGGTCGCGGGCGTGGCTTCGTCGTAACGGCCGGAAACGATCAGCGTCGGAACATCGACGGCAGGCAGCCGATCGATGATGCTCCAGTTCTTCAGCGTACCGATGACATGGAACTCGTTCGGCCCGTTCATGACGTTGTAAACGGTCGGATTGCGCACGACCTGGGCGAAGGTCTCGGTCACTTCGGCGGGGAACGGAACGATCCGGCAGACATGCCGCTCGTAAAACACCATCGTCGCTTGCTGGTAGTCCGGATGATCCGTCGTGCCAGCCTGTTCGTGCCGGGTCAGTGTCTCCTGTACGTCCATGGGCAGGTCGGCGCGCAGCCGGTTGGCCTCCTCTACCCAGAGCTTCATGGACGCCGGCGAGTTGGCGATGGTCAGCGACTTCAAGCCCTTCGGCCGCGTCACCCCATACTCGGCGCCCAACATGCCGCCCCAGCTCTGTCCGAGCACGTGGAAGCCGCCGCGGATGCCGAGATGGTCGACAAGGTTTTCAAGCTCATCGATGAACAGCCTGGGTGTCCAGAAATCGGCGCCTTTGTCCGGCAGCAAGGTGGAATTGCCGCAGCCCAGCTGGTCGTAGTGGATGACGGCGCGGCCTCTTCGGGCAAGAAGCTTGTAGGCATCGACGTAATTGTGGGCGGCTCCCGGCCCGCCATGCAAAATGACGATCGGAGCCTTGTCAGCATCGAGGTTACCGCTGACGCGATACCAGGTTTCGTAGTCGCCGAAATCGGCCCGCCCTTCCCTGGTGACGATCTCCGATGACATCCCGATCTCCTGAATGTTTGAAGGCATGCCGCTGGTCACCTAGTTTGCAACTCGGCTGGCGCGAACCCATTCTTCCAGCATCTGCACGCCGAATGCGGTAGCGCC
Organism: Mesorhizobium sp. CO1-1-7; assembly: GCF_020164885.1. Classification (NCBI taxonomy): domain Bacteria; kingdom Pseudomonadati; phylum Pseudomonadota; class Alphaproteobacteria; order Hyphomicrobiales; family Phyllobacteriaceae; genus Mesorhizobium; species Mesorhizobium sp. CO1-1-7. The sequence goes on from NZ_JAIUHA010000003.1 coordinate 12,695, forward strand.
TTCCCGGCCCAGGGGCTGATCCTTCTCGGTCAGTTCCTTGCCGGCGATGTCGAGATGCACCCAGGGGCGGTCTTCCGTGAAGTGTCGCAGGAACGCCGCCGCGTAAGGAGCGTCGCCGTCTTCCATGTCCTTGGCGTGATGTCGCAGGTCCGCGAACGGCGATTGCAGGCCCTCGTCATAAGCCCGGTCGAGCGGCAGCTGCCAGAACCGCTCGCCGACTATTTCTCCGGCCGCGATCATCCGCGAGGCGATGGCATCGTCGGTGCTGAAGAGACCGGCGAATACCGATCCAAGACCGCGCATCACCGAATAGGTCAAGGTGGCGAGGTCGACGATCACCGACGGATTGAAGCGCGAAGCGGCATAATAGAGGCAGTCGGCCAGGATCAGGCGGCCTTCCGCATCCGTGTCGAACACTTCCACGGTTTGCCCGGACGCTGTCGTGATGATGTCGCGCGGCTTGAGCGCGGTGCCTGACGGCATGTTCTCGGCAATGCCGAGCACACCGACGACGTGCACCAGGCTGCCTTGCCGGGCCAGGGCGATCAGCAGGCCGACCACGGCGGCCGCACCGCCCATGTCGGCCTTCATATCGAACATCTGCTCGCCGCGTTTAATGCAGAGACCGCCGGAATCAAAACAGACACCCTTGCCGACGAACGCCAGCGGCTGCGCAGGAGCACCCTTGCCGCGATAGCGCAGGACGGCGACCCGAGGCGGCCGCACCGAACCCGCCCCCACGGCCAGGATCGCGTTCATGCCGAATTCCCTGAGCTTCGCCGTATCGAGTATCTCGACGTCGATGCCGGCTTCGCGCAGAGGCTCCAGGTGATCGTGGAAATTGTCGGGATGGAGATGGTTCGGCGGCAGGTTGACCAGTGTGCGCGCATATTCGACGCCATCCGCGATGGCATTGATCCGCGCCAGCGCCGAATTCAGCTCCGGACCGCCGGCCCCGACCAGTTGCACCCGAAGGGTCCGATCGGCCCCCGCCCCTTGGCGCCGGTTGCGCATGTCGAAACGATAGCGCCGCAGCCGCATGCCAAGCGCGACTCTTGCCAGGATTTCCGCTCCCGGCAGACTTATGCCGGCAATGGGGTCCAGGACCAGGGTGGCCGCGCATTCCCCTTTGCCCTCCAGATGCGCGGCAAGCAGGCCGCCGGCACGCGCCAAGGAGAGTGCGGTGACGGCCTCAGCCTTGCCCATGGCCAGGACAATCACGCGCCGCGCCGATACCGCCTGGGGGGCGATGACATCGATACAGGCGCCGGATTCAGCCAAGGCAGCCGCATCGGCACAGGCCCGGGAGAGGATCCCGCCCATTTCGGTGTCCAGGGCCGTTGCCCGCGGGCCAAAGCCGGTTTGAGCGGCCTGCAAAATCACGACGACGGAGGTTTCAGCGGAAATCTCGTCCGCCGTTTCAAAGACCGGCACTGGCGATTGAGGCATAGGTAGGCGTTCTCCTCTTTGCGGGGCTTTGGCCCAGGCGCGGCTTGCAGTTTGCGCAAGGCTTCTCCCGCCACCGGTGGAAACCGGTCAAGCCGGCCGTCACCTCTGGTTGGATCGTGCCGAAGTCCCCAAATTGTCGTTCTTGAGACGACTTAATTGCTCTTGCCTCTTGGGTATCCCCGAACGGGTCAGGCGATCAAACGCCAATTTTGTCCATATCGATTGACAAAAACTCAACTGGCAATTCATGATCGGCCGATGGCCCTACCCTCACTCAATGGCATGCGCGCTTTCGAGGCCGCCGCCCGTCTCGGCAGCGTCAAGGACGCAGCCGAAGAGCTGCATCTGACACCCTCGGCTATCAGCCGTCACATCCGCGCACTCGAACGGAATCTCGGCCAGGAGCTGTTCGAGCGCGGCTTTCGGCAGATAACGCCGACCATTCGGGGCTCTTATTACGCACGCAGCCTCTCCGAAGCATTCGAAGCCATCTGGCGGGCCACCGACGATGTCAGTCTCGCCGGGCCCCCAAGCCACGGCAGGACCCAGCGTGTCCGGGTTTTGTGCGTCCCTGCTGTCCTGAACCTTTGGCTGGCGGACCGGCTGCCGAATTTTCGCCGACGGCATCCGTCCGTAGATCTGGAGATATCCACGTCCGGCAAGCGGGCCAATTTCGATTTGGCCATCGTCGACGAGTTCGTCTACAAGGCCGGCCCGGCTCTAACGCTGCTGATCCCGCTGGTCCTGACGCCGGTCTGTGCGCCCTCGCTGCTTGAAGGGCCGATGCCGCTGCGATCGCCCGCCGACCTGGTCAACCACCACCTGATCCACGAATGCGAGACCATGCGATGGAAGCGCTGGCTGGAGCAGGAAGGCGTGTTGGACACGACGCCGAAATCCAGCACGACGCTGGATGATTGTACGCTGATCATGCGCGAGGCGATCAATGGCGCTGGAATAGCGCTCGCCGACACGATGATGGCCCAGGATCTGCTGCAGCAGGGCAAACTGGTCGCCCCGTTCAGCGCCCGCCATACCTATCCGGCCGGCATCTACCTGCATCAGCGCCGCAGCATCGGAAACAAGCCGGGTACGGGCCTGTTTCAGGATTGGCTGCTTTCCGAAGTCGAGGACCACAAGCGGGTGATGGCCATCGCCTAGGCAGCCTTGCTTGCCGATAGGCGTCGGGAACGCGGATTTGTCCAGCTTGGAAGCCGTGGATCGAGAATTCGAATCGACAGGCAGGCCTGTTTCAAAAGCGGCTCACCATCACGGGCTCTCGATAATCGCGGTTCGCATTGAATATCTTTAAGGCCAAAGCCGGCAAATCGATTGCTTGCCGGTTCCCCAGCGTCAGGCGTAACCTCTGCGGTCAACGCGTGAGGGCGCGTGCTGCAAGAAGGGGACATTGCAATGACGATACAAGGCGCATCGCCTGACCTGTATAATGAAGACCTCGCTCCTGCCAAGGTTCGAAACTGGGGACCGTTTTCGATCTTCAACGTCTGGACGTCGGACGTCCATAGCCTGTGGGGCTACTACCTCGCCGCCAGCCTGTTTCTGTTCTGTGGCGGCTTCGTCAATTTCATCATCGCCATCGGCATCGGTTCGCTGATCATCTACGCACTGATGAACATGGTCGGTTATGCCGGTGTCAAGACCGGTGTGCCCTACCCCGTGCTCGCCCGCGCCTCCTTCGGCATCTGGGGCGCCAACATTCCGGCACTGGTGCGCGCCATCGTCGCCTGCTTCTGGTACGGCGCGCAGACAGCGGCCGCCTCAGGCGCCATCGTCGCATTGCTGATCCGCTCGCAATGGTTCGCCGATTTCAACGCCAATACCCATTTCCTTGGCCATTCCGGCCTGGAGGTGATCTGCTTCGTGATCATATGGGCACTGCAACTGCTGATCATCCAGCGCGGTATGGAAACGGTGCGCCGCTTCCAGGACTGGGCCGGCCCGGCGGTCTGGGTGATGATGCTGATCCTGGCCATCTATCTCTGCGTCAAATCAGGAACCTTCGCTTTCACCAGCGATATCCCAATGGATGTATTACTTGAAAAGACCAAGGATGCGGGCGTCCCTGGTACTCCAGGGTCTTGGACCGCACTGTTTGCCGTGGCGGCGATCTGGGTGACGTACTTCTCGGCGCTCTATCTAAACTTCTGCGATTTCGCCCGTTATGCCCCCGACCAGGCATCGCTGCGCAAGGGCAATATCTGGGGCCTGCCGATCAACCTGATCCTGTTCTCGCTGGTCGCCGGCGTCACCACCATCGCCGCCTACGACGTCTACCATGAGGTGCTGCTGCACCCCGACCAGATCTCGGCCAAGTTCGACAGCTGGTTCCTGGCCGCGCTCGCGGCGCTCACCTTCGCGGTGGCGACGCTCGGCATCAATGTCGTGGCCAACTTCGTCTCGCCGGCCTTCGACTTTTCCAATGTCTTTCCCCGCCAGATCGACTTCAAGAAAGGCGGCTACATCGCGGCCGTCATCGCGCTGGTGCTCTATCCCTTCGCACCGTGGGAAGGCAGTGCGGCTTCCTTCGTCAACGTCATCGGCGCAACGATGGGGCCGATCTTCGGCGTGATGATGGTCGATTACTATCTGATCCGCAAAGGTGAAGTCGACGTCGAGGCGCTGTATCGCGAGGACGGCGAGTTCCGCTTCCAGGGTGGCTGGCACGTCAATGCGTTCATCGCCGCCGGCATCGGCGCCATCTTCTCGTCGATCCTGCCCAACTTCACCAACTGGCTGCCGTCCTGGTGGGGCGTCTATGGCTGGTTCTTCGGCGTGGCGATTGCCGGCGTCATCTACTACGTGCTGCGCACCGCGGCCGTGAGCGCCAGCGCCAAGATGGCGAAAGCTTGATGAAACCATAGCGGGGCGGCCCCGAGCCGCCCCGCTCTACCGCGCGATCAATTCGGCCAGCTTGCGCACGGTGTTCCAGTTGCGCGATGTGCCGGCGCCCATGCGCTTGTGGTTGGCAGCGGCAAGCAGGCGCGAGCTAGGCCTCTCCCTTGAAAAGACGATCCAGATGTCGCCGCCGACCAGAAGCACCTTCTCGTCCGCGACGGCACAGGCTTGAAGCCCCGATATGGCATCTTCGGCCACAGGTTTGCGCATCACGCGCACCGCCACCTGGTCGCCGGCTTCCACCGACTCGGTCGGGAATGGATTGCTGGCTGCGAGTTTGCGCCAGTCTTCGGCGGCACGCACGATGATATCGACATGGCGGCCAAAGGCCTGTTCGAAGGCGGATTCCAGGCGTGTCTCAAGCGTGGTGATCGAGGTCCTTTCACTCTCGAAGACCAGGTTGCCGGTCGCCACCAAGGTGCGGACATTCTTCAGGCCGAGACTTTCCGCCATGGCCTTGAGGTCGGACATGACGACCCGCCGCCCCTCTCCCAGGACGATGCTGTAGAGAAGCGCGACGTAGGTCCGCATGGGAGCGGTCAGACCAGGCGGCTCTGCTCCACCGCCGCCTCGATGAAGCTGGCAAACAGCGGATGCGGATCGAGCGGCCGGCTCTTCAGTTCGGGGTGATATTGCACGCCGATGAACCAGGGATGGTCGGGGTATTCGACCGTCTCCGGCAGCACACCGTCGGGCGACATGCCTGCAAACACCAGCCCGCAATCCTCCAGGCGCTGCTTGTAGTCGATATTGACCTCGTAGCGGTGCCGGTGACGTTCGGAAATCTGGGTGTCGCCGTAGATGTCGGCGATCTTCGAACCCTTGGCGAGCTCGGCCTGATAGGCGCCGAGCCGCATGGTGCCGCCGAGATCGCCAGTCGCCCTGCGCTTTTCCAGCATGTTGCCTTTCAGCCATTCGGTCATCAAACCGACGACCGGCTCCTTGGTCGGGCCGAATTCGGTCGACGAGGCATGTTCGACACCGGCCAGCGATCGCGCCGCCTCGATGCACGCCATCTGCATGCCGAAGCAGATGCCGAAATACGGCACCTTGCGCTCGCGTGCGAATTTGGCCGCCAGGATCTTGCCTTCTGAGCCGCGTTCGCCGAAGCCGCCGGGCACCAATATGCCGTGCACCTTCTCCAGCCAAGGCGTCGGGTCTTCCTTTTCGAAGATTTCCGATTCGATCCAGTCGAGCTTGACCTTGACGTGATTGGCCAGCCCGCCATGCGAAAGCGCCTCGATCAGCGATTTGTAGGCATCCTTGAGGCCGGTATACTTGCCGACGATGGCGATGGTGACCTCGCCTTCCGGATTGTGGATGCGGTTGGAGACGGCCTGCCACGGCTCCATGCGCGGCTTGGGCGCCGGCTCGATGCCGAAGGCAGCGAGCACTTCCGAATCCAGACCTTCCTTGTGATAGGCCATCGGCACATCGTAGATATGTGGCACGTCGAGCGCCTGGATAACGGCGCTTTCCCTGACATTACAGAACAGCGACAGCTTGCGGCGCTCTTCCTTGGGGATGGCGCGGTCGGCGCGCACCAGAAGAATGTCGGGCGCGATGCCTATGCCGCGCAGCTCCTTGACCGAATGCTGGGTCGGCTTGGTCTTCAGTTCGCCCGCCGTCGGGATATAGGGCATCAGCGTCAGGTGGACATAGACGGCGTTGTTGCGCGGCAGATCGTTGCCGAGCTGGCGGATCGCCTCGAGGAACGGCATCGCCTCGATGTCGCCGACCGTGCCGCCGATCTCGCACAGCACGAAATCATAGTCGTCATTGCCGTCGAGGACGAAGTTCTTGATCTCGTCGGTGACGTGCGGGATCACCTGCACGGTGGCGCCGAGATAATCGCCGCGCCGCTCGCGCTCGATGATGTTCTTGTAGATACGCCCGGTCGTGATGTTGTCCTGCTGATTGGCGGACCGGCCGGTGAAGCGCTCGTAATGGCCAAGATCGAGGTCGGTCTCGGCACCGTCATCGGTGACGAACACCTCCCCGTGCTGGTACGGCGACATCGTGCCGGGATCGACGTTCAGATAAGGGTCGAGTTTTTTGATGCGTGCGCGATAACCTCGCGCCTGCAGGAGAGCCCCAAGGGCCGCTGCGGCAATGCCTTTTCCAAGTGAGGAAACCACGCCGCCTGTGATGAATACATATCGCGCCATGGGAGTCATCGCTTAACGCGGCCGGATTGATTCCGCCAGAGAAAAAACCGCCGCGAAGGCTTTTTCCCAAAAAGGCGCTCGGACCATGATCCCGAAAAGTGGGATCCGGCTTTCGGACAGGCATCACGGCCAAAGGGTTTTGAATCGCTCTAAGCAAAACAAAAGGGCCGGCTGAGCCGGCCCTTCGGCATGATGACGGAAACGTCAGATGATGACGACTTTGGTGCCGATCCGGACGCGGCTGTATAGATCCATGACGTGCTCGTTCATCATGCGGAAGCAGCCATTGGACGCGCTGGTGCCGATCGACTGCGGCGCGATGGTGCCGTGGATACGCAGATGCGTGTCCTTCCTGCCATCGTAGAGATAGATGGCGCGGGCGCCGAGCGGGTTCTGGCCGCCGCCTGCCATGCCGTCCTTGTACTGGCCGTAGTGCTTGGGCTCGCGCTTCTGCATGTCGAGCGTCGGGATCCAGCGCGGCCACTCCTGCTTGTCCCCGACCGCGACCGTGCCCTTGAACTGCAGGCCTTCGCGGCCGACCGCGATGGCGTAACGGCGTGCGGTGGTCGATGATTCGACGAGGTAGAGTCGGCGAGCGCTGGTGTCGATGACGATTGTGCCGGCGTCATAGCCGGTGAATTCCACGTCCTGAGGCACGAATTCCGGCTTCACCTTGAACGGCTTCTTGGCGTTCTTCTGGGCAAGTGCCGAGTCGAGCGCGCGTGTCTCGGGCAGATAGCTGATCGATGAGCCAGACGATGTTCCACCGAACAGACCCGCGAACAGGCCGCCGCTTGACTGCTTCTGGCCGCCGACGACCTCGCTGCGCAGTTCGCCATTGTTGCCCGTCAAAGCGACATTCATCGCCTCGGCTGGGATCGGCTCGGCCGCCGGGATCGGGGTGACAGGTTCGATCGGTTCGATGATCTTGACGGTCTTCTTGGCCGGCTTGGCATCGGCCACTTCGGTTGCCGCTGCTTTCTGGCCCTTGCTGGCCAGGAACGCCTGCCGATCTGCGTCAGCCCTGGCCTTGGCCGCCTCGCGCATCGCCATTTTCCTGGCCTCAAGCGCCTTGGCCTTGGCATCCTCCTTGTCGGCAACGATCTTGGCCTCGATCTTCTTGATCTGGGCAAGATCCTCCGGCGTGGGGTTTTTCTTCTTCTTGAGAAGCTTCAACTGCGTCGCATCGCTTTTGGCAGCGACGGGGATGGCGTCGGTCTTTTCGAGCGACACCGACTGTTGTGCGGCCATGTTTGCCGGCATGGCGGCGGAGGCCGGGGAACTTATGCCGATTGCGGCGCAAAGTCCCAGGAAAATGAAGCTGCGAAGCTGCATGGCGAAGATCCGATCGTTCAATGCTTGTTGCCCACGGCGTCGCCCGGCGTCCCCCAAGGACGCCGAAAATGCCGCGTGCAATCTATAGTCGAATAAGCGCGTATGCCTCAAGCGCGAGACCGCGCCGTGATCCGTCGAATCTTCGTGATTGCGCAGCATTTGCCGCGACTGTGTTCAAACGAACACAGATCGCGGTTTAGAACATAAGGTTATTGGTTCGGAACCTGGGGCGACGCCGGCGCGGTGTTGGTGGTTCCATTGGCCGCTGGCGGCGTGGTGCTGCCGGCGGGCGCGGTGGCCGGGGCCGTTGCCAGCGGTTTTGTCGCGGCGTCGTTGCCGGACGGAGGCGTCGGCGTGGTGCTGCCGGCGGGTGCCGGCGTGGCCGTACCCGGCAATTGGTTGAGCACGCCCTTGCCGGCGCCATCCGAGGTCGCGGGAACCCGATCGAGAATGTCGATCGGCTTTTCGCCGTAGCGGGCAATCATCGACAAGGTCAGCGACGTCACAAAGAACGCTGCCGCCAGGATCGCCGTCGCCCGGGTCAATGCGTTGGCCGCGCCGCGCGCGGTCATGAAGCCCGATCCGCCACCAATGCCGAGACCGCCGCCTTCGGAGCGCTGCAGCAGCACCACGCCGACAAGGGCGAGCACGACCATGAGATGAATGACGATCAGTACGGTTTGCATAATTTATCCTGGCAAGGCCCTGCCCGGCCGCGGACACGGCCGGTGAATTGGAGGCGGCTCAATACAATGCTTTCACGGCATTTCCAAGCCCGTGGCCGGAATATGGGAAGCAACGCCCTCTTTGCAACGAATTTGAACGGGACGAGACCCGTCCATCCTCGTGAATCTCAGCCAGCAATGCTGCGATAGGCTTCGGCGATGCCCAGGAAATCAGCCGCTTTCAGGCTGGCGCCGCCGACCAGCGCGCCGTCGACATTCCTGACGCCCAGCAGTTCAACGGCATTGGAAGGCTTGACCGAGCCACCGTACAGGATGCGCATCCTGGCGGCGGCGGTCCCAAGTTTTTCCGCCAGCTTTTCGCGGATATGCGCATGCGCCTCGGCCACATCGGCCGCGGTTGGCGTCAGGCCGGTGCCGATCGCCCAAACCGGCTCATAGGCAATGACGGTGTTGGATGGCGTGGCGCTTGGCGGCACCGAGCCGGCGACCTGGCGCGACAGCACCTCCAGCGTGGCTCCAGCCTCTCGCTCCTGCCGCGTCTCGCCGATGCACACGATGGCCACGAGCCCGGCCCGCCATGCGGCGGTGGCCTTGGCCTGGACCGTCGCATCGTCCTCGCCGCTTTGCTCGCGGCATTCGGAATGGCCGACAATGACATGGCTGGCGCCTGCGTCCTTCAGCATCTCCGCGGAGATACAGCCGGTATAGGCACCGCTTTCCTTGGGATGGCAGTCCTCGCCACCGGCATGGACCGGCGTGCGCGACAAAATCTCCGCGGCATGGGAAAGCAGCGTCGCGGGAACGCAGACCAGCGCTTCGGTCTCGGCGTCGAGCCCGCTCATGAAACCGTTGCCGATCATCCTGAGCTCGTTCAGCGAGGCGCTGGTGCCGTTCATTTTCCAGTTGCCGGCGACAAGCGGGCGAATTCCTGGTGTCATGGTGTGCTTCTCCGGGCGATATCAAGCTCTGGCCCTCACTACCAAAATCAGGCCACAAAGCAATCGACAGTGGGCAGGAAGGGCGCTATTGCGCTTGGTTCAGACTCGGCGCATGCGAAAATGCGCATAAATCGGAAGTAACCATGCTTGGTATATTGAGAAGCGCGGCGGGTACCTGGGTCGCGAAGACATTGCTTTCGCTGCTGGTGGTCAGTTTCGCCGCCTGGGGCATCTCCGGACGGCTGATGGGCGGCTTCGCGGGCCACGATTCGGTAATAACGGCCGGCGGCACCAAGGTATCGATCAACGAATACCGCCTCGCCTATGACCGCCAGCTCGCCGTCATGTCGCAGCAGTTTGGTCAGCGCCTCACGCATGAACAGGCAAAGGCGCTCGGCATCGACAACCAGGTGCTGGCGCAACTCGTTTCCGGTGCCGTCCTCGACGAGCAGGCACGCAAGCTCGGCCTCGGCCTTTCCAAGGATCGGCTGGCCGAACTCACCCGCGAAGACCCGGCTTTCAAGGGCCCTGGCGGTCAGTTCGACCGAAGGACATTCGACTACATGCTGCACCAGGTCGGCATGCGGCCCGAGGATTATCTGAAGAACCGTGCCCAGGTAGCGGTGCGCCAGCAGATCGTCGAGGCGGTCTCGGACGGCCTCAAGGCGCCGGACACGTTCTTCAAGGCGGTCGCGCTCTACCGCGGTGAAGACCGCACCGTCGACTATTTGACTTTGCCGAAGGCGCTGGTCGAGCCGATCGCGGCGCCGAGCGACAGCGTGCTTCAGGCCTATTTCGAGGCCAACAAGAAGAGCTACGCCGCACCTGAATACCGCAAATTCTCGTATGTCCGCCTCGAACCGGCGGACATTATGGATACGACCGCGGTCACCGACCAGCAGGTCAGTGACGACTACAACAAGAACAAGTCACGCTACACCACGCCCGAAATGCGCACCATCGAGCAGCTTGTGTTCAAGACGCCGGATGCCGCCAAGGCGGCGCTCGATTCGCTCAAGGCCGGCGCCACCTTCGACAAGCTGGTGACCGCTGAGGGCAAGACCCCGGCCGACACGCTGCTTGGCACGCTCGCCAAGGACAAGATCGCCGACAAGGCGGTTGCCGATGCCGCCTTCGCGCTCAACGCCAACGAAGTCAGCCAGGTCGTGCAGGGCGCCTTCGGTCCGGTGCTGCTGCGCGTGACCGACATCAAGCCCGAGGTGGTGAAGCCGCTCGCCGAAGTGTCGGACCAGATCCGCAAGGATCTGGCGCTGGGCGAGGCAAGCCGCATCCTTCTGGATGTGCACGACAATTATGAAGACACCCGCGCCTCCGGCAGTTCGCTGGCCGATGCCGCCGCCAAATTGAAGCTTAAGGACATCACCATCGACGCCATCGATCGCAACGGCCTGAGGCCCGATGGCTCCATCGTCAAGGACCTGCCGGAATCGCCGGCGCTGATCAAGGCCGTCTTCGATGCGGAACCGAACACCGAAAACGAGGCGCTGACCACAGCGGACAACGGCTTTGTCTTCTATGAGGTCGGTTCGATCACACCGGCCCGCGACCGCACTCTTGATGAGGTGCGCCAAAAGGTTGTCGCCGACTGGACGGCGGCCGAGACCGCCAAGCGGCTCGCCGCCAAGGCGGACGAACTCGAGAAGCGCCTCAAGGCCGGCACCACGCTCGACGTCATCGCCGGCGAACTCAAGCTGGAGAAGCAGACCAAGCGCGGCTTGAAGCGCGAAGCCGACGATGCCGATTTCGGCAAGGAAGGCGCCGCCGTCATGTTCGGCGTCGGCGAAGGCGGCACCGGATTGATCCCCTCGCCCACCGGCGACGGCCAGATCCTGTTCAAGGTCGCCGAAGTGTTCGAACCGGCCGGCGCCGACGCCAGCTCGGTGCCGGACGACGCGCAGAAATCATTCACCTCCGGCATGTCCGACGACCTGCTCGACCAGTTGGTGGCGCAGTTGCAGACGCAGTACGACGTCCGCGTCGACCAGGCCGCCGTTGCCCAAGCCTCGACAAGATGAGCGCGCTGAAAACCCATATCGCCAAGGTCGCGACCGGCACCGCCCTGTCCTTCGAGGAGGCGTGCGAGGCCTTTGACATCATCATGTCGGGCGATGCGACTCCAGGGCAGATCGGCGGCTTCCTGATGGCGTTGCGCGTACGCGGCGAGGCGGTGAGCGAGATTTCGGGCGCTGTCGCCACGATGCGCGCCAAGATGCTGCGCGTCGATGCTCCTGACGGCGCCATCGACATCGTCGGCACCGGTGGCGATAATTCGCACTCGGTCAACATCTCGACGGCTTCCGCCTTTGTCATTGCCGGCAGCGGCGTACCGGTCGCCAAGCACGGCAATCGCGGCCTGTCCTCACTGACCGGCGCGGCCGACGTGCTGATTGCCCTTGGCGTCAGGATCGACATCGCGCCGGAGCTAATCGGCAAGTGCATCCATGAAGCCGGCGTCGGCTTCATGTTCGCGCCGGCGCACCATCCGGCTATGAAGCATGTCGGTCCGGTTCGTGGCGAGCTTGGTACGCGCACCATCTTCAACCTGCTCGGCCCGCTTTCGAACCCGGCTGGCGTCAGGCGGCAGATGGTCGGCGTGTTCATGCCGGAATGGATCATGCCGGTGGCCGAAACGCTGAAGGCGCTCGGCACCGAGCATGCCTGGGTCGCCCACGGCGATGGTTATGACGAGATCACCACCACAGGCGAGACACGGGTAGCTGAACTGGTTGGCGGCGAAGTCCGCAGCTTCACGCTGACCCCGGAAGAGGTTGGACTGAAGCGTCATACCAAGGATGAGTTGCGTGGCGGTGATGCCGCCTACAATGCCAAGGCCTTGCGCGGTATGCTAGGCGGGGCCGCCGGCGCCTATCGCGACACGGTTTTGATGAATGCCGGCGCCGGACTGGTGATTGCGGGCAAGGCGACGACGCTCGGTGATGGCATCGCCATTGCCGCACAGGCCATCGACAGCGGCCGGGCGCTGCAGGTGCTCGACCGCCTGGTCGAGATTTCGAACGGGTGAACCGTGTCTGACATTCTGCGCAAGATCGAAGCCTACAAGCGCGACGAGATCGCCGCCGCCAAGGCAAGCGTGCCGCTGGCAGAGATCAAGGCGCGCGCGAAGGACGCCGACGCGCCGCGCGGGTTCCTCGCCGCGCTCGAAGCGAAGCGCGGATCGGGTGGCTTCGCACTGATCGCCGAGATCAAGAAGGCAAGTCCGTCCAAAGGGTTGATCCGTGCCGATTTCGATCCGCCGAGCCTGGCCAGGGCCTATGAAAAAGGCGGCGCGGCCTGTCTTTCTGTGCTGACCGATGCGCCCTCCTTTCAGGGCGCACCGGAGTTTCTGGCCGAGGCGCGAGCGGCCGTGACGCTGCCCGCCCTGCGCAAGGATTTCCTGTTCGATCCTTACCAGGTCTACGAGGCGCGGGCCTGGGGCGCGGACGCCATTTTGATCATCATGGCCAGCGTCGATGATGCCATGGCCAGCCAACTCGAATCGACTGCGTTCGAGCTCGGCATGGACGCCCTGATCGAGGTGCACGATGAAGCCGAGACCGAGCGAGCGCTGAAACTGTCATCGCAATTGATCGGCATCAACAACCGCAATCTGCGGACATTCGAGACCAGCCTCGATACGTCGGAGCGGCTGCGGGCGATGGTGCCGGGGGGTCATTTGCTGGTCAGCGAAAGCGGCATTTTCTCGCATGACGATTGCCTTAGACTGCAAAGGATGGACATCGGGGCCTTCCTGGTGGGCGAGAGCTTGATGCGCCAACGGGACGTGACCGCTGCAACGCGCTCGCTGCTCACGGGCAAGGCGTCCGATGCGGGTCGAAAATCGGAATCGATTTTCGGAGAGCACGATGCATAGAGTCAAAGTGACAGAGCGCACTCTGTGCGTCCGAATGGACGCACGTCGCTCTATGGCGATTTGACGATGACAGGCGCTCTCACCCATCTTGGCGCACAGGGCGAGGCCAACATGGTCGATGTCGGCGACAAGAACGAGACGACGCGCACCGCGATCGCAGAGGGTTTCGTCTCGATGCAGCCAGAGACGTTGAAGACCATCCTCGCCGGCAATGCCAAGAAAGGCGATGTGCTGGGCACGGCGCGCATCGCCGGCATCATGGCAGCGAAGAAGACCCATGAGTTGATCCCGCTCTGCCACCCCCTGCTGCTGACCAAGGTTTCCGTCGACATAGAGCCTGACCATGCTCTGCCCGGCCTGAAGGTCACGGCCCTTGCGCGCGTCACCGGCAAGACCGGCGTCGAAATGGAAGCATTGACGGCAGCCTCGGTGGCCTGCCTGACCATTTACGACATGGCCAAGGCGGTTGACCGCGCCATGGTCATCTCCGGCATACGGCTGGTCGAAAAGACCGGCGGCAAGTCCGGCGACTACAAGGCAGGGCTCTGATGGCACTGGTTCCGGTCGCCGACGCGCTCGAGCGCCTGCTCGACGGCGCCGTGCCGCTGGCCGGCGAAAGCGTCCCGCTCATCGAGGCGATCGATCGTGTGCTGGCGGAGCCGGTCATGGCGCTGCGCACCCAGCCGCCCTTCAACGCTTCGGCCATGGACGGCTATGCGGTGCGAGCCGCCGATGTCGCGTCGGTGCCGTCGAAACTCTCGGTGATCGGCATGGCGCCGGCCGGACGCGGCTTTGACGGCGCGGTCGGCCAGGCACAGGCAGTGCGTATCTTCACCGGCGCACCGCTGCCTGACGGCGCCGACACCATCGTCATCCAGGAAAACGTCCGGGATCTCGGCGGCGGCAACATCGAAGTGATCGAGCCCACCGCCGTGTGGCGTAACATTCGCCGCGTCGGCCTCGATTTTTCCAAGGGCGACGTGCTGCTGGAGACCGGGCGCGTGCTCGACCCGGCGGCACTGTCGCTGGCGGCATCGGCCAATCATCCCCGAGTAGGCGTGGTGAAACGGCCGCTGGTCGCCATCATCGCCACCGGTGACGAGTTGTTGCCGCCCGGCAGCGAACTCGGGCCTGACCAGATCATCTCGTCCAACGCCTACGGCGTCGCCGCGGCGGCACAATCGATCGGTGCCTGTGCGCTCGATCTCGGGATCGCCGCCGACCGCAAGGACGACATCGCCGGCCTGGTCAGGAAAGCGGTCGCGGCGGGTGCCGATGTCATCGTCACGCTGGGCGGCGCATCGGTCGGCGACCACGACCTGATCCATGACGTGCTGACCGGCGAAGGCATGACGCTCGGCTTCTGGAAGATCGCCATGCGTCCCGGCAAGCCGCTGATGTTCGGGCGCCTCGGCGATATCAGATGCATCGGCCTGCCCGGTAATCCGGTAGCAAGCCTGGTCTGCTCGCAATTGTTCCTGAAGCCGCTTCTGGCAAGGCTGGGCGGTCGCGACCATCGTCAGGATATCCGCCCGGCACGGCTGGGCGCCGCAATGGCGGCCAATGACCTGCGCCAGGATTATGTGAGGGCGGTAGTCAGGGAGGATGACGGCGAACTGGTGGCGACGCCGTTCGGCATCCAGGATTCCTCGATGCTGAGGATGCTGGCCGATGCCAACGGACTGGTCGTTCGCGCGCCTTTTGCCCCTGCATCCGCTGCGGGCGACGCTTGCAGCGTTCTGATGTTGCGCTGAAGTATTTCGTAATAACTTACTGATCACAGGGCTTATTCCGAGATCAAGGTCCGCGTCAATGCATGCGCCGGATCGGCCAGGCCATCAACTACATCGTAGTGATGCCGGTCGGGCTCGACCACGGCACTGGTGGTGGCGCCAAGCCCGGTCCAGATGTTGGCCAGCAACGCATTCTGTCGCAGGAACTCCGAGCGCTCGCCGCCGCCGGCCCAGCAGGTGATGCGGGCACCATCGATTGGCCGCAGCAGTGCCGGGCTTTCCGTCAGCGCCTCATGCTCATCGATTTTCAGCACGGCGTTCATGCCGGTGCGCATCAGCGGGCGCAAATCATGCAAGCCGGAAATCGAAACGACGTGGCGTATGCGCCGCACGACATCGGTGGCGAGCGGTGTGGTTGTGGTCACCATGCGGCTGGCGAGATGTCCACCGGCCGAATGTCCGGTCAACATCAGCGGTCCCCCGACCATTGCCGCCGCTTTGCCGATCGCCGCCCCGATTTCGCTGACAATGCCGGCAATGCGGATGTCCGGGCAGAGCGTGTAAGAAGGCATAACCACGGCAAAGCCGTTGCCGACCGCGCCCTTGGCGAGATGCGACCAGCCGCTTTTGTCGGACTCCAGCCAGTAGCCCCCATGGATGAACACGACGAGCCCCTTGGGCGTAGCCTCCGGCAGGAAAAGGTCGAACCGGTTGCGCGGCCGATCGCCATACGCGATGTCGAACCGTGCCCGGCCCTCCCCCGACAGTGCGTCACGGAACGCTTGCGCTGGTTCCGACCAGGCGGCCGGCCACCGGTCGCTGCCGGCAATATTCGCGCCGTTGGCATAGGCATTGTCCCAATCGGCAATGCGATGGTCGAGCATCGGCACCCTCCCCAAAAGCATCGTCTCAGTGCTAGCAATGGCCGCCACCAGGCCGTGCGTCAAGGCTTTGGGATGAAACATTTTAGGCTTGAAACAAATTTCGACTGGTGCGATCCTGCCTTCGGAACAGCCGACAAAATGGGAGGTCCGCTGTGCCGTCCGAACCCGCCGATGGTCACCTTTCCGGTGACATGTCGACAAGGGTGTAGCCGGCCGCACGAAGCCTTCCGCGAGAGACAGGAATTCAGATCCACCGCCGCCGGCCAGGTGCCACGCACACTGCCAGGCGGCAGACAGGGACAGCGGCGACATGCTTGGGCCTTCAGCGCATACCGACACGTTCACCCGCGATAATCTGCCGCCGCCCGAGCAATGGCCCGACTTCCTGCTCGACGGCTTCGACTATCCAGAACACCTCAATGCCGGTGTCGAATTGACCGACAGGCTCGTCGAGAAGGGCCTTGGTGACCACACCGCGCTGATCGGCAATGGCCGCCGCCGCACCTACAAGGAACTGTCCGACTGGACGAACCGGCTCGCCCATGCGCTGGTCGAGAACTACGGCGTCGAGCCGGGCAACCGGGTGCTGATCCGCTCCGCCAACAACCCGGCAATGGTCGCCTGCTGGCTGGCCGCCACCAAGGTCGGTGCTGTCGTCGTCAACACCATGCCGATGTTGCGCGCCGGTGAACTCACCAAGATCGTCGACAAGGCCGAGATCACGACCGCGCTCTGCGACACCAGGCTGATGGACGAGATGACCGCCTGCGCCAAGGACAGCGCGTTCCTGAAGCAGGTGATCGGCTTCGACGGCACCGCCAACCATGACGCCGAGCTCGATCGCGCCGCCCTCGACAAGCCGGTTACCTTCACCGCCGTCAGCACCGGCCGCGACGATGTCGCCCTGCTCGGCTTCACTTCGGGCACGACCGGCGTGCCGAAGGCGACGATGCATTTCCACCGCGACCTGCTGATCATCGCCGATGCCTACGCCCGTGAAGTCCTGCAGGTGACGCCCGAGGACATCTTCGTCGGCTCGCCGCCGCTCGCCTTCACTTTCGGCCTTGGCGGGCTTGCCATCTTCCCCCTGCGCTTCGGCGCGGCGGCAACGCTTCTGGAACAGGCGACGCCACCCAACATGGTCCACATCATCGAGACCTACAAAGCGACCATTTCCTTCACCGCGCCGACCGCCTACCGGGCCATGCTGAAGGCCATGGACGAAGGCGCCGATCTTTCATCATTGCGCGTTGCCGTCTCGGCCGGCGAAACCTTGCCGGCTCCAGTCTTCGAAGAGTGGACGCGAAAGACCGGCAAGCCTATCCTTGACGGCATCGGCGCCACCGAAATGCTGCACATCTTCATCTCCAACCGCTTTGACGACAGGAAGCCCGCTTCGACGGGCAAGCCGGTGGGCGGTTACGAGGCGCGCATCGTCGACGAGGAGATGCGCGAGGTGCCGCGTGGCGAGACCGGACGGCTGGCGGTGCGCGGGCCGACCGGCTGCCGCTACATGGCCGATGACAGGCAGAAGGACTATGTGCGCGACGGCTGGAATCTCACCGGCGATACCTTCACGCAGGATGAGGACGGCTTCTTCCACTTCGCCGCGCGTTCCGACGACATGATCGTCAGCGCCGGCTACAACATCGCCGGACCCGAGGTCGAAGCGGCGCTGCTGTCGCATCCCGATGTCGCCGAATGCGCGGTCATCGGTGCCGAGGATGGCGAGCGCGGCCAGATCGTCGAGGCGCATGTCGTGCTGGTGCAAGGTGTCCCGCCAGACGCAATGACCGTCAAGCGCCTGCAGGACCACGTCAAGGCAGCCATCGCGCCCTACAAATATCCCCGATCGGTCAAATTCATCGCCGCTCTGCCGAAGACCCAGACCGGCAAGATCCAGCGGTTTCGGCTGCGCACGGAGAAGATCAATTGAGCGAGCCTTACGATCCGGCCTCTGAAGGCGCAGAGATGTCGTTCAAGGAGCGCATGTCCTACAGCGACTATCTGCACCTGGAGAAAGTGCTGGAGGCCCAGACACCGCTGTCCTCGGCGCATGACGAAATGCTGTTCATCATCCAGCACCAGACATCGGAATTGTGGATGAAACTGGCTTTGCACGAGATTGGCGCGGCGATCCGCTCGATCCGTGCCGACCGCCTCGAACCGAGCTTTAAGATGCTGTCGCGTGTCGCCCGCATTTTCGAGCAATTGAACAATGCCTGGGACGTGCTGCGCACGATGACGCCCAGCGAATACACCGAGTTCCGCGACGCGCTCGGCCAGTCCTCGGGTTTCCAGTCCTGGCAGTATCGCGCCATCGAGTTCATGGCCGGTAACCGCAACCTCGCCATGCTCGGGCCGCACAAGCACCGGCCGGACCTCAGCCAGAAGCTGGAGGCGATCCTGGCCGAGCCGTCGCTCTACGATGAAGCGCTGCTGCTTCTGGCCCGCAATGGCTTCGACATCGGGGTGGACGCAAAGCGCACGGATTGGCGCGAGACGCGGACCGGGAACGAAGAAGTCCTGGTCGCCTGGCAGACGGTGTACCGCGATCCGCAGCGTTACTGGATGTTTTATGAACTGGCCGAGAAGCTGGTCGACTTCGAGGACTATTTCCGCCGCTGGCGCTTCAACCACGTCACCACCGTCGAGCGCATCATCGGCCTGAAGCGCGGCACCGGCGGCACGTCGGGTGCCTCCTATCTCAAGAAGATGCTCGAGGTCGTCCTGTTTCCGGAACTGTGGATGGTTCGCACCCGGCTCTGAACTCTTTGTTTTGGCACGGTTTTGGACGGAAACCGCGTCACATTTTTCCCGGCTTCGCGCCGGCTTCAGGTCACCGCCGTCTTGACCGCGAAGCGTGCATCCTGCCAGGCGCCAGTGCGCAGGATATCTTCCAGGACCTCGACCGCCTGCCATACATCGGCGTAGCCGACATAGAGCGGGGTGAAGCCGAAGCGGATCGTCGACGGCGCACGGAAATCGCCGATCACACCGCGCTCGATCAAGGCCCGCATCACCTGGTAACCGTTGGGATGGAGGAAGGACACCTGGCTGCCACGCTGATTGCCGTCGCGCGGGCTTTCCAGCTCCAGGCCGTAGGCGCCGCATCTGGTCTCGACGAGCTGGATGAACAGGTCGGTGAGCGCGATGCTCTTCTTGCGCACCGTCGCCATGTCGACATCGTCCCAGATATCCAGCGCCCCCTTCAGCGCCCGCATCGATAACACCGGCTGCGTGCCGCACAGGAACCGGCGGATACCGCTGCCGGCCGCATAACCCTGCTCGAAGGCGAAGGGCCGCGCATGGCCCCACCAACCGCTGAGCGGCTGCTGGACTTTATCGTGATGACGCTCGGCGGCGTAGATGAAGGCTGGCGCGCCCGGGCCGCCATTGAGATATTTGTAGGTGCAGCCGATGGCGAAATCGGCATTGGCGCTGTCGAGCTCGACAGGCAGCGCGCCGGCGGTGTGGCAGAGATCCCAGACGATCAGCGCTCCGACCTGATGGGCCTTGCATGTCAGTGCCGCCATGTCGCGCAGCTGGCCGGACTTGTAGTTGACGTGGTTGACCAGGATGACCGCAACGCGCTCGTCGATCAGCTCCTCAATGGTCGGCGCATCAACGCCCTCAAGCCGCAACACCGTGCCGGGGCGCGTCGAGGCCACGCCTTCGGCCATGTAGAGATCGGTTGGAAAGCTGTCGCCCTCGGCGACGATGACCGAGCGGTCCGGCCGCATGCCGAGTGCGGCATGCAGCACCTTGTAGATGTTGATCGAGGTCGTATCGCAGACCACCGTCTGGCCGGTCGCCGCGCCTATCAGCCGCCCCAGTTGGTCGCCGAGCGCGACCGGCATGTCGAACCAGCCGGCGGTGTTCCAGGCACGGATCAAATCCTGCGCCCACTCCTGGGTCGCGGCTTTCCGCAGCTCGTCGAAGACGGCGGGTGCCGCGGCGCCGAGTGAATTGCCGTCGAGGTAGATCACGCCTTCCGGCAAGATGAACCGGTCGCGCATGGCACGCAGCGGGTCCGCCGCATCCATGGCATCGACGGCTGCGAGATCGAGCGTCGTAGGCATCATTTGTGACATTCCCTGGTTATTCACGCCTTGGTCATTCACGCCGGGTTACTCACGAATCGCTTCGCGAACCGGTGCGGACCCCCGGCTGCGCTTGAGGCTGGGCAAGGCAAGCATGGCCAGCACGAACAGGCCCGTGGCAAGCTTCAGGTCAGGCGGCGGCATGCCGGCCGCAAGGCAGAACGACACCAGCTGGTAGTAGATGATCGCGCCGGCGAAGGGCGCCAGCAATTGCCGCCACACCGTCTGCTTGCCGACGACGGCTTCGCCGATCATCAGCGCGGCAAGGCCGTTGATGAGAATTCCCAGGCCCATATTGACGTCGGCGAAGCCTTGCGACTGCACCATCAGCGCACCGCTTGACGCCGAAAAAGCGCTGGCCAGCCCGACACCGCCTATGGTCGCGGCCCAGACATTGATGCCTTGCGCCTCGGCCATGTCAGGATTGGCGCCCACGGCGCGCACGGCAGTCCCCTTCTCGGTCCTGAAGAACATGTAGAGCAGCATGAAGGCGGCAAGCGCGAGGAGACCCGCGACGACAATCTTGCTGGCGGGGAAACCCGGCCGCGCGAACGGCACCCAGTCGAACACCGAGGGCGAACCGAAGACGGACAGGTTGGACTTGCCCATAATGCGAAGGTTGATGCTGTAGAGCATCGTCATCATCAGGATGCCCGCAAGCAGCGTGTGGATGCGGAAGCGCAGATGGATGAAGGCGGTGCAGCAGCCCGCCGCGAAGCCAGCGACAAGGGCGGCAGCAATGCCCATCAGCGGCGATGCGCCGGCGGCAAGGAGAACGCCGCAGACGCAGCCGCCCAGCGGAAAGGCGCCTTCGCTGGTGAGATCGGGAAAATTCAGCATGCGAAACGGGATCATGATCCCGAGCACGACAAAGGCCAGGATCAGGCTTTGCGCCAGGGTGACCGGCATGATCGCGACGAAGCTGGTGAGAACGTCCCCAACAAAACCCATGATGATCAGCTCGCCAGCAACATGCGATCGGTCTTGACCGAGAAATGGCCGATCAGATCGATAACCGTGACCCTCGCCTTCTCCTGCCCGGCAACTTCCAGGAGCACCCGGCCCGCATCGAGCATGATCACCCGGCTGCCATGGTCGACGGCGTGCTGCATGTTGTGGGTCACCATCAAAGTCGTCAGTTTCAGCGCGTTGACGGCGCGAACCGTCGCTTGCATGACGATTTCGGCCGTGCGCGGGTCGAGGGCCGCGGTATGCTCGTCGAGCAGCAGCAAGTCCGGCGATCCACCGACCGCCATGATCAGCGACAAGGATTGCCGCTGCCCGCCCGAGAGCAGGTCGACGCGCGTGTCGAGACGATTTTCCAGACCGAGACCCAGGATCGACAGGCGTTCCCTGTAGGATGCAAGCCGGGTGGTGTTCAGCCCCGGGCGCAAGGTGCGCTTTTGGCTGCGCAAATCGGCCAGCAGCATGTTTTCCGCAACCGTCATGCTGGCGGCGGTGCCGCGCATCGGGTCCTGGAACACGCGCGCCAGTTTCGCGGCGCGCTTGTGCACCGGCATTGCAGTCACGTCGGCGCCGTTGATCAGGATCTGGCCGGAATCGAGGATCAGGGCGCCGGAAATGGCGTTGAGCATGCTGCTCTTGCCGGCCCCGTTGGAGCCGATGACGATGCCGAACTCTCCGGTGGCCAAGGACAGGCTGAGACCGTCCAGCGCGACCTTCTCGTCGGCCTGGCCCTTGTAGAACACTTTGCGCGCGGATCGAATCTCGAGCATCGTTTCTCCCTGACCTCGGGATGACGGCGCCGACGCCGTCACCCCAGCAGTTCCGATGTTAGTCGACGATGCAGCCGCAATCGGCCATTGAAGCCGGTATCTCGATGCCGAACGCGGCCATCGCCTTGCGCGAGATCGTTGCCATGTGGTCCTTGTAGGCCGGGCGCGACGGCGCGATCGTCTTGGGATCCTTGCCCTTGAGGATCTCGGCGGCGATGTTGCCGGCGTTGACGCCGACCTGCGTGTAATTGACCGCGAAGCTCGCCGGCACGGTGCCGTTACGGACCGCACTGTCATCGGAGTTGACGACCGGGATACCGGCCTGGCGGGCGGCCGCGGAGACAGCGGCGATCGCCGGCTGGATCAGGTTCGAGGCCGGGCCGTAGATCACGTCGGCCTTGCCGGCGAGCGAAGCAATGCGTTGCTGGATGTCATTGACGTTGTCGATGCCGACCTCCACCACCTCGAAGCCCGCGGCCGGTGCCGCCGCCTTGAGCTTTTCGACCAAGGCAACGTCATTGGCCTCACCGGGATTATAAGGCACGCCGAAGCGCTTGGCGTTCGGCAGCAGCTTCTTGGTGAAGGCCATCACCGCGGCGACGTCCTGCAGATCGCTGGCGCCGGTCATGCCTTCGTCTCCGGCGTCCCATGACGGCACCAGCTTGGCCGCCACCGGATCGGTGACCGCGGCAAAAACGATCGGAATGCCGGAACCGGCGAGCGCTTTCTTGGCGATCTGTGAGACCGGCGTGGTGATGGTGTAGATCAGCTTGGGTTGCTCGGCCTGCAGCTTGGCGATCATCTGCGGCACCAGCGATGCATCGAAATTGGTGTGGCTCTCCGTGTAGACGACGTCCTTGCCCTCGACGAAGCCATTGTCCGTCAGCGCCTTCTTGAAGCCGGCTATGGCGGCGTTCAATTGCGGATGCTCGCCGAAATTGGCAATGCCGATACGGATCTGATCGGCCGCGGCACTGCCGGCGCCGACCATCAATGCGCCCGCCAGGGCCAAACCCGACAACCAAGCGGATTTCGACTTCAACATCATTTCCTCCCAGATTTGATCAGGGCCGCTCGGAAACGCGGCTACTACGGCGATCATGGTCAGTCCGCCGGTCTGTGTCAAACATTATATATAATTGTTGCTAGGACCCGGTATCATATATACTTTCGCCAGACGACGGATTGATCACGATGCTGGATGAAACAAGTTCCACAAAAACGGAAGCCGCCTATCAGCTGTTGCGGCGCGACATCCTGACCACGCGCCTCATGCCGGGCGCCCCGCTCAAACTGAGTGCGCTGCGCGGCACCTATGGCGTCGGCTGGACACCGTTGCGCGAAGCCCTGTCGCGGCTCGAGGCCGAACGCCTGGTCACCGCGATCAGCAATCGTGGTTTTGCCGTGGCTCCGGTGTCGCGGGCCGAGCTGGAGGATCTGGCACGCGCCAGGATGGTGGTCGAGATACCCCTGTTCCTCGAATCGATGGAAAAAGGCGGCAGGGAGTGGGAGGATGCCGTGGTCACCGCCCACTACCGGCTCTCGCGTTGCAAGACGGCGGTCGACGATCCCTCGGACGCGGCCGTCGACAGATGGGACGAGAACCACGAGGCTTTCCATGCGGCGCTGCTGAGCGCCGCCACATGCGACTGGCTGTTGCGGTTCCGCTCGACGATCTCGGATCAGCTGCGCCGGCATCATCGCTTTCTTGGTCTGGCGCCGACACTGCGGGCCGCGGCCGGCCTCAAGGATGGCTATGAAGAGGCAATCGAAGCGCTACGCGAAGCGATTGCGATCGAACACCATACCGCGATCATGGAAGCGGCGCTCGACCGTGACGTCGAGCGGGCCAAGGCGCTGATGACGGCGCATATCGGCTACACACTGCACGTCTATGTCCACAGCGAAGACAGCGGCGCTACCAGATACGCCGCTCGCGCCGGCAGCTTGAAGGCGGGTTCGGGATAACTTCAGCGCTTCCGCGACGCCTATTCGAACGCGCTGGCCGGAGTGCGCCGAACGCCCCGATCCATGGCCGCCCGAAGCTACCAATCGTTGGCATTTTGGTTTCGTTTCGTTCCGCGAATAATGGCTCCGCGAATTATACGTCCCTCCGAGGAGAAGCCTTCCAACTAACTGATGCCAAAGCCTCGTCGGCGGATGGGCCACAGGCCATTAACCAAAACGATTTCAATGCGCCTGCCGACGGCGGAAAGGACTGGTTGCCGCCCGCCGTCGCGGGCAAAAAACTTCAGACCCCTTAACAAATTCATTAAACTTTAAACGGTTGCAGAACACAACTGGAACAGATAGTGTTTGTTCTGGGTTTGTTTTTTCGATTCTGGTTCAACCTTTCGTTCAATGTCTTGGGGGCCGCCATGCTGACACGCAAGCAACATGAACTGCTGATGTTCATCCACGAACGGCTCAAGGAAAGCGGGATACCGCCTTCCTTCGACGAGATGAAGGAAGCACTCGATCTTGCCTCCAAGTCGGGGATCCATCGCCTGATCACGGCCCTGGAGGAGCGCGGCTTCATTCGCCGGCTACCCAATCGGGCGCGCGCGCTGGAAGTGCTGCGGCTGCCGGACTCGATCGCGCCGGGCCTCAATGCGGCAAAGAAGTTCTCGCCAAGCGTCATCCAAGGCAGCCTTGGCCAAGGCAGTCTCGGACGCCAGATCAGGCCGGCCGCTGCGCCTTCGCGCCTGCCCGCGGCCGGCAACGACGACGACGCGGTTTCAGCCGTGTCCATCCCGGTCATGGGCCGTATCGCCGCCGGTGTGCCGATCGATGCCATCCAGCATCAGACGCATTCGATCTCGGTGCCGCCGGACATGATCATGGGCGGCGAGCACTATGCGTTGGAGGTCAAGGGCGACTCGATGATCGAGGCTGGTATCTTCGATGGAGACACGGTCATTATCCGCAATGCCGACACGGCAAGCCCGGGCGAAATTATCGTGGCACTGGTCGACGAAGAGGAAGCGACACTGAAGCGGTTCCGCCGCAAAGGCGCTTCGATCGCGCTCGAGGCCGCCAATCCAGCCTACGAAACGCGCATTTTCGGGCCGGACAGGGTCAAGGTACAAGGCAAGCTGGTCGGGTTGATCAGGCGCTACTGAACCGGCTTGTCATCGGGCTTGTCGGGTTTTTTGTACGGCGGCAGCCCCCTCGCCTCGCGTGAGAATTTTCGCTGTTCGTGCCAGGGCCGGTATGGTCCGTCGACGGCGAATGCGATCGCGGCCCGGGTCGTGGCCGACTGGGGATTGAAGAAGACGGCAGCGGTTCCCTTGCGGGCGAGCTGCCGTTTGGTGACGACGAGAACCAGTGGATTGTGGCAGGCGTCATAGGCGGTTGCGTCATTGACGATGATCAGGTCGGCGAAAGCGCAGGCTTTCCAGGTGGTCTTGCGGTCCTCGACATAGGCAATGATCGCGCCGGAAGGGTGCCTGGCAAGGCACAGGCCTTCGCGGCAGTAGAAGGGCGATCCCGGCGGCAGGTCGGTGGGACTGGCAACATCGAATTGCCTGTCTGTCGTGTCGAACATTTCCGGTTTGACGATTGTTTCGGAGATCAGGGCGCGCTTCCAGTTGTCGGTTGCGAATTCGTTCGGACGTTCCCGGTTGACGGCCAGTTCGCCATTGCCGATCGGCAGCGCGACCAGCCGCGCATCTTCCGAGATCAGCACATCGGGCGCGCGTGTGTGCGACACAGTCAACAGGCCGGCGAGCGCGAATGGCAGCGCCGCGAGCCGCAGCCATGTCGTCGCCATCGTCGCGATAACCAGCGCGACGGTGACCAGCAGCACGGATTGCTGCGAAATCAGCCCGACTCCATCGACCGGAGAGCGCTCCGATATCCACGCAGACACGGCGATCATTGCTGTCAGGCCCTTGCCCATGAGGTAGAGAGCCGGCCAATCCAATCCGAATGGCATCAACAGCGCGCTGGCGACGGCCAGGAACATCACGACCGATACGATAGGCATCACGGCCAGATTGGCGAACAGGCTGAGCGGCGATACCCGCTGGAAATGCCAGATGGCAAACAGTGCCGTGGCGCTGCCGGCGATAATGGACGTCATGGCCAGTCCACCTGTCGCCAGCAGGAATTTTCGCGTCAGGAACCCGGGCAGCGATCGCTTTGGCGGCGGTGGCCGCGTCTTTCCCGCACGGTGATCGGCCCAGCCGGCATAAGCGCCAACCAGGGCCGCGGTCGCGGCGAACGACATCTGAAAGCTCGGGCCGACGACCTCGTGAGGCGAGACCAGGATGACGGCGATCGCCGAGATCCCCAGATTGCGCATGGTCAGCGCAGCGCGATCGAAGAAGACGGCAATCAGCATCACCGCCAGCATGATGAAGCTGCGTTCGGCGGCAACGACGACACCGGAAATGATGAGATAGGCCGCGATCGAGAACAGTGCGGCGGCGGCCGCGTATTTCTTCACCGGCCGGCGCGCGGAAAAGTCTGGAAACAGCGCGAAGGCACCACGCAGCAGACCCATGATGGTGCCGGCCACAAGCGCCATATGCAGTCCCGAAATAGAGATGATGTGATAGATGCCGGTACGCCGCATCGCTTCATTGATTTCATCGGGTATGCCGGCGCGCACGCCGACGATCAGCGCCGCCGCGATCTCGCCTTCAGCGCCGCCGACGCTGCCCCTGATGTGGTCGGCGATGGCTTCGCGGGCATTTTCGATGCCTGAAAAAAGGCGAGCCGATAGCGGCATCTCACCGTCGTCGGCGGAAACAACCGTTGGATTGCCGAGAAAGAAGCCGCTGCCGCCGATGCCGGCGAAATAGCTGTCAAAAGAGAAGTCGTAGCTGTCCGGCCGCACCGGGCCGGTCGGCGGCAACAGTTTGGCGTAGCCTGTGATGAGCGAGCCGGCGGTCATTCCCGGCGGTATCTTGCGTGCGGAAAGCCGGACCCTTTCCGGCGCATAGCGCAGTTTCGGCCGGGCGGTCGAAGTCACGTCCATGGTCAGCCGGATGCGGCCGCTCTCCATCTCCTCGATCGAGACCACGCGGCCGGTCAGTTGCGTGGAGATTTCCGAACCCAGCATCCGGGTTCCGGCTCGCCATGTTTCGACCTTCGCCGCGAGCAGGCCCAGCGCGCACAACAGCACTGCCATGAGACACAGATGGGTTTTGGGCCAGGAACGCGAGACGAAGGCACAGACCGCCATCAGCACCACGACCGCGGCGGGCTTTGCAAAGTCGGGCTCGGACGCCAGCGAGAAATAGGCGATCGCCCCAACGGCCAGACAGACCGGCACCAGCAGGAACGCGATGCCTCGGTCGAGTTCGAGCTCCGCCGCCCGGGTCACGCCATGGCGCAGGCGAGGCAAGGATACCAGGCCGATTTGCCGGCGCACGCGCACGATCCTGCCCGCGGCAGGAGCCGGCGCCGGCGCCTGCCCACCTGCCTGCAGCGACCTGGTCTCGGGTGCAGCCACGAGCGGAGATGGCAGTGGGATCGTCGCAGGCGCCGCAAACAGGGATCGCTCGCTGACGCCGATAGCGGCATCCTCGCCCCGATCCGAGCCCCGGCCTCGTCCAGTCATCGGGTCTGCCCCTTGCACCCTCGACGTCCTATGCTACATGAACGCGCAACGCGCGAAAGTCCGCACGCTCTGCACCCAGCTTCAGACGTTTTCCGAGAGTTCCATGCCCGACAAGGTCATCACCCGTTTTGCCCCCTCGCCGACCGGCTATCTGCACATCGGCGGCGCGCGCACGGCGCTCTTCAACTGGCTCTATGCAAAGCATACCGGCGGCACGATGCTGCTGCGCATCGAGGACACCGATCGCGAGCGTTCGACCGATGCGGCCACATCGGCCATTCTCGATGGCCTGACCTGGCTTGGCCTTTCGTGGGACGGTGACGCGGTCTCCCAATTCGAGCGCGCGCCGCGCCATCGCGAGGTGGCCGAGGAGCTGGTGCGCCTGGGCAAGGCCTATTACAGCTACGAGACTTCAGCCGAGCTGGAGGCAATGCGCGAGGCTGCACGCGCCAAGGGCCTGCCGCCACGCTATAACGGCCATTGGCGTGACCGCGACCCCTCGGAGGCGCCGTCCGGCGTCAAGGGCGCCATCCGCATCAAGGCACCGACCGAGGGCGAGACGGTGGTGCAGGACCGGGTCCAGGGAGACGTGCGCTTCCCCAACAAGGATCTCGACGACTTCATCATCCTGCGTTCGGACGGCAACCCGACCTACATGCATGCCGTCGTCGTCGACGATCACGACATGGGCGTCACCCACATCATCCGTGGCGACGATCACCTGACCAACGCCGCCCGCCAGACCGTGATCTACAACGCCATGGGCTGGGACGTGCCGTCGATGTCGCATATCCCGCTGATCCACGGCGCCGACGGCGCCAAGCTGTCGAAGCGCCACGGCGCGCTCGGCGTCGAAGCCTATCGCGCCATGGGCTATCTGCCGGAGGCGCTGCTCAATTACCTTGCGCGGCTCGGCTGGAGCCATGGCGACGACGAGATCATGTCGATCGAGGACATGGTCTCGTGGTTCGACATTGGCGACGTCAACAAGGGCGCGGCGCGCTTCGACTTCGCCAAGCTGGAAGCGATCAACGGCGCCCATATGCGACGTATGGCCGACACCGAGCTGTTCGATATCTTCATCGCCACCTTGCCCTATCTGGAGGGCGGTCCGGCGATGGCGGCGCGCCTCGACGACAAGAACAAGGCGCAGCTGCTGGCAGCACTTCCGGGCCTGAAGGAGCGCGCCAAGACGCTGGTCGAGCTTGTCGACGGTGCCGGCTTCCTGTTTGCCGCGCGGCCGCTGCCGATCGACGACAAGGCGGCACTCCTGCTCAATGACGACGCGCGCAAGATCCTGCGTGGCGCTCACGAAGCTTTGAAGTCGCTGTCAGGCGACTGGACGGCGGCCACGGCCGAGGCCGCGATCCGCGACTTTGCGTCGGCTGGCGGCCACAAGCTTGGCGCCGTGGCCCAGCCGTTGCGGGCTGCGTTGACCGGCAAGAGCACGTCACCGGGCGTATTCGACGTGCTTGCCGTTCTGGGGCGTGAGGAAAGCCTGGCGCGCATAGCGGATCAAATCGATTAGGAGCAAACTGGCCCAAGAAGATTGGCATTGAAAGGCGGGTTTCGCAGTGCAACATTAGGCCTTGGCCCAATCTGGCACGCACCTCCTAGAATGCGGTGGCGAGTACGCGCATTGCGGTGATTTCGACGTGTCGCTCTGCGGATTTTGCCTTTGCCGGCATGACGAAACAAGAAGGAGTTTGCAATGACCGAAGCTGCGAAAAAACTGGATGTGGGCGGCCAAGAGGCCACGGCGACGCTGGAATTCGCCGGCAAGACTCACGAATTCAAGGTGCGAAGCGGCTCGGTCGGACCTGACGTCATCGACATCGCCTCGCTCTACAGCACCACCGGCGCCTTCACCTATGACCCGGGCTTCACCTCGACGGCAAGCTGCGAGTCGGAAATCACCTTCATCGATGGCGACGCCGGCATCCTCCTGCATCGGGGCTATCCGATCGACCAGTTGGCCGAACATGGCGACTTCCTCGAAGTCTGCTACCTCCTGCTCTACGGCGAATTGCCGACCAAGGCGCAGAAGGACGATTTTGACTACCGCGTAACGCGCCACACAATGGTGCACGAGCAGATGTCGCGCTTTTTCACCGGCTTCCGCCGCGACGCGCACCCGATGGCGGTGATGTGCGGCGTGGTTGGCGCGCTGTCGGCCTTCTATCACGACTCGACCGACATCTCCGACCCGTACCAGCGCATGGTTGCCTCCATGCGCCTGATCGCCAAAATGCCGACGATCGCGGCCATGGCCTACAAATACCACATCGGCCAGCCCTTTATTTACCCGAAGAACGATCTCGGTTTCGCGGCAAACTTCCTGCACATGTGCTTTGCCGTGCCGTGCGAGGAGTACAAGATCAACCCGGTGCTGGCGCGCGCCATGGAGCGTATCTTCATCCTGCATGCCGATCATGAGCAGAACGCTTCGACCTCGACCGTTCGCCTCGCCGGCTCCTCGGGCGCCAACCCGTTCGCCTGCATCGCCGCCGGCATTGCTTGCCTGTGGGGCCCTGCCCATGGCGGCGCCAACGAAGCGGCGCTCAACATGCTGGGCGAGATCGGCCATGTCGATCACATCCCGGAATTCATCGCTCGCGCCAAGGACAAGAACGATCCATTCCGCCTGATGGGCTTTGGCCACCGCGTCTACAAGAACTACGATCCGCGTGCAAAGATCATGCAGAAGACGGCGCATGAGGTTCTGGGCGAACTCGGCATCAAGGACGATCCGCTGCTCGACATCGCGATGGAACTGGAAAAGATCGCGCTGACCGATCCCTATTTCATCGAGAAGAAACTCTACCCGAACGTCGACTTCTATTCCGGCATCACGCTGAAGGCGCTGGGCTTCCCCACCACCATGTTCACCGTGCTGTTCGCGGTTGCCCGCACGGTCGGCTGGATCGCCCAGTGGAAGGAAATGATCGAGGATCCACGCCAGAAGATCGGCCGTCCGCGCCAGCTCTATACCGGTGCGCCAGAGCGCGACTACGTGCCGATCGCCAAGCGCTGAGACGAGTGAGTAGTGAGTAGTGACTAGTGACTAGTGACTAGTGACTAGTGAGTAGTCAGGTTAGAGAGTTTTCTAACTCACTACTCACTATTCACCACTCACTACTGACTACTGCCTACTCACTCTCTTGATACACCCCATCACCACCTGCGCCGCGATCTCACCGGACGGTTTGTCCGTTGCCATGCGCCGTGAAATCTCGGCGAACCCGTCTTTCTGCCAGGCGCGCATGCCACTGTCGGCCAACAGCGCTTCCAGCTGGCGTGCCAGATTGTTCGGCCTGACGTATTCGTCGTAGAACTCCGGGATCAGTGCGCGATCCGAGATCAGGTTGGGCAGCAGCGCCGACCAGACGGAAACGAAATACCGCGCCACGGCGCGTGCGACAGGGTCGAGCCGGTAGCAAGAGATCATCGGCACGCCGGACAGTGCCAGTTCCAGGGAGACGGTGCCGGACGCGATCAACGCCGCGTCGGCCTTGCCGAAGGCCTGCCATTTGCGCTCCGGCTCCAGGATAATCTCGGGTTTTTCATCCCAGCGCGTGACCGCGGATCGTACGGTGTCCGCGACATGCGGCACCGTCGGCAACATCAGCCGAAGCCGATGCCCGCGTGCCCGCAGCATCGACACGGTCTCGCCGAACGGCTCGAGCAGCCGTCGCACCTCGCCGCGCCGCGAGCCGGGCAGGACAAGCAGCGTCTTCACGCGGTCTGGTGAAAGATCACGCGGCTGGGCCTGCGCCCTGGCGGCCGACAGCACGCCGGGATCATGCGTCAGGCGATGGCCGACATAGGTGCCGGGCGGGCCACCCAGCCGATCGAGCTCCTTCACTTCGAACGGCAGGATGCACAGGATGTGATCGACATACGGCTTCATCGCCACCGCCCTGCCCGGCCGCCATGCCCAGACGCTCGGGCAGACATAGTGGACGATCGGGATCGTCGGGTTGGCGGCGCGCACCTTTTTGGCGACGCGCAGCGAAAAATCGGGGCTGTCGATGGTGACGAGGCAGTCCGGCTTGGCATCCGCAACCAGCCCCGCCAGCTGACCGATCCGCCGCATCAGGCGCGGCAGGTCACGCAGGACGGCGCTGAACCCCATTAGCGCGACCTCGCTGGCGTCGAACGGCGAAACCAGCCCAAGCGCCTGCAGGTGGCGGCCACCGAGGCCGACGAGCTGCACATCGCGCCCTGTTATTTGGCGCAGCGACTGGACAATGTCGGCGCCAAGCAGGTCGCCTGACTCCTCGCCCGCGACGATCGCGATCTTCAGCGCCCTGTCAGCCATGACCTGACTCCGTTGCGGCCAGGCCGACAATGAACAGCCCAAGGTCATTGGCACGCGAGAGGGTTGCGGGAGCTTCGAGGATTAGGGAGCGTCCCGCCTCGACGGCAATGCCGGCAAGCCCGGCCGCATGCGCTGCTTCTACCGTCTGGGGCCCTATGGAAGGAAGATCCGCGCGCAGCTCCTGGCCAGGCTTGGCGCATTTGACCAGCACACCGCGCGTCTTGCCGGCGATACGGCCGTGGCCGCGCAGCAGCCTGGCGCGGTCCAGCAATCCGGCCGTGCCCTCGATGCCTTCAAGCGCAATGGTCCGGCCGCCGACCGCGATCGCCGCCTGGCCGATATCCAGCGCCCCGATGGCTTTTGCCGCGGCAAAACCTGCCTCGATGTCGCGCCAGTCCGACTTCCGGGGCGTGGCCCTGGTCAACACCCCTTCGGCGGCGACAAGGTTCGGCACGATCTCGTGGGCGCCCACGACCTTTATCCCCCGGGCCTCGAGCCCGCGCGCCACCACCTTGAGCAGTCCATCGTCGCCGCGCGCCAACGCCATGACGACGACGGGTATCACAGCGAGCAGGCTGAGGCTTGGGCGCATCTGTGTCAGCCTTGGCCTGCGCTTAATCTCGCCGGCAAGCACCAGATGCGTAATCCGGTTACGCTTGAGCAGCGGAATGAGCGATCCTATCGCCTCCAGGGCAAGGGTCTCATGCTCGTAACGGCACAATTCAGCCAAGCGGTCGGCCTCACCGTCCATGAGCACGACGAAGGGCGGATGACCCTGTCCGGCCAAACCGGCAGCGACTTCGACCGGAAGGCTGCCGCCGCCGGCGATGATGCCGACCCTGGCACCAGGCGGGAGATCGAGACCAGCCGCGGCTGTCTCAGCCTTCGTCATCGGCATCGTCGCCATCGCCGCCCTTGAGCGATGGCACCGCATAGTGCCGCTTGCCGCGACTGGTGATGAAGTCGATGATCTTCATCGCTGTCGGCGACGAGGCGAACTCCACCTTGGCGAACTCGATGTTCTCGCCCACGGTGCGGGAGCGGTCGAAGATCGTCTTGTAGGCCTTGCGCAGCAGATGGATTTCGGAACGCGGCAGACCGGCGCGCTTGAGGCCGATGATGTTCAAGCCGCGCAGGCTGGCGCGGTTACCGACGGCGATGGCATAGGGAATGACATCACCGACAAAAGCCGAGCACCCGCCAAGAAAGGCGTTGTCACCCACGCGCACGAATTGATGGACGGCGCTGAGGCCGCCAATATAGACGTTGTTGCCTATCTCGCAGTGGCCGCCCAATGTCGCCCCATTGGCGAAGGTGGCGTTGTTGCCGACGGCACAGTCATGGGCGATATGGGCGTAGGCGAGGAAATTGCCATTGTCGCCGACCGTGGTTTCGCCACGGCTGGTGTCGGTGCCGACATGCATGGTCACGCCTTCGCGGATGGTGCAGTTGGCGCCGATGACCAGCGTCGTGCGGCCGCCCTTGTGCTTGGTGTTTTGCGGCGGTGCGCCCAGTGTCGCCATCGGATAGACCTTGGTCGACGCCCCGATAGTGGTCGCGCCCATCACCGAGACATGGCTGACCAGTTCGACCCCGTCGCCGATCACGGCATCGGCGCTGACATGGCAGAACGGCCCAATGCGCACACCCTGGCCGATCTGGGCGCCTTCTTCCACGACGGAGGAAGGATGGATTGACGTCTTGATTTTCATAGGCACTCGATCGTCAGTCGCCGGTGACCATCATGGCTGAAATCTCGGCCTCGGCCGCCTTGGTACCTTCGACCAGGGCTTCACAGGCGAATTTGAGCAGGTTGCCGCGCTTCTTGATTTTCTTGACATGGATCTTCAACTGGTCGCCGGGGACGACCGGTTTACGGAATTTGGCGTTGTCGATGGTCAGAAAATAGACCAGCGACGGCTTCGATGCCCCGAGGCTGCGGATGCAGATGGCTCCGGCCGTCTGAGCCATGGCCTCGACGATCAGCACGCCCGGCATCACCGGCTGCTCCGGGAAATGCCCCTGAAAATGCGGCTCGTTTATGGTCACGTTCTTGATGCCGATGGCGGAGTCGTCGCCGTCGATGTCCACGATGCGGTCGATCATCAGGAAGGGATAGCGGTGCGGCAGGAGCTTCATCAGCCCCAATATGTCGACCGCTTCCAGCGTTGTCGCCGCCACCATGTCAGCCATTGTCCTTGCCCTGCTTGCGTGCCCTGGCCATCGTGCGCAACATGGCTATCTCTCGCATGGCTTCCGCCATCGGCTGCGCCGGATAGCCACCCCAAATCTCGCCGGCGGGAACATTGCTCATAAATCCACTTCTGGCTGCAAGCTTGGCACCTGTACCAATCGTCAGATGATCCGCAAGCCCGACGCCGCCGCCCATGGTGACATTGTCACCCACCACCACGGAACCGGAAATACCCGACAGCCCGGCCACTATACAATTGCGGCCGATGCGGACGTTATGGGCGATCTGAACGAGATTGTCGATCTTGGTGCCTTGCCCGATGATCGTATCGGACATGGCGCCACGATCGACGGTGGAATTGGAGCCGATCTCGACATCGTCCTGGATGACGACGCGTCCGATCTGTGGAACACGTTCCGGCCCCTTGGCGCCGCCGACAAAGCCAAAGCCGTCCTGGCCGATCCTGGCGCCACCATGGATGATGACCCGATTGCCGATCAGAGCGTACTGAATACTGGCGCCCGGCCCGACATAGCCGTCACGGCCAATCTGGCAGGACTGTCCGATGACGGCGTTGGGCGCAATGACTGTGCCGCTGCCGATCGAGACACCAGGCCCGATGACCGCGCCGGCCTCGATGATAGCCCCGGCTTCGACATGCGCCGTCGGATCGACATGGGCATGCGGCGAAACACCGGTCTCACTGGTCATTGGCCCCGGCGTGGCGGCTGTCGGGAACAGCAGGCGCCCAACCAGCGCGAAAGCCTGCTGCGGCCGTGGATGAGTCAAGACAGCAACGCTGGAAGGCGCCTTGTTTGCGAATTCGGCCGTGCATAGGACCGCCGCCGCGCGCAGCGACGGCATCAGCGCGGAATTACGCCTGCCGTCGACGAAAACAAGCGCATTGGCGCCGCCTTCATTGGCCGGCGCCAGCGCTTCGATCAAAACGTCGGATTGGCCGGAATCGACAAGCACCGAGCCGGTCAGATTCGCGACTTCGGCCGCCGTATACCGGCGTGATGGCGCGAAGAACACCGGATCGGTCATTCCAGAAGCTATATCCAGCTAGGTCGGAACATTTCTCCCGGATCCAAAACCCGGGAGCATCGTTGGCCGCCGATCAGAAGCGGGTCGATATGCCGAAGTTGAATTCCTGCACGTCGTCGCTCGCTTGCTTCTTGACCGGGATCGCATAGTCGATTCGGATCGGCCCGAACGGTGAAGCCCACATCAGGCCAACGCCGACAGACGCACGCAATTCGAGGCCGGTACCAGCGATATGAATATCGTTACCGGGATTACCATCGTTTAGATGCTGATTGATCTTACTGCCATAGAGCGTTGCGGCGTCCGCAAACACCGCACCGCGCAGACCGAAGCTCTCGGGAATAACCGGCAACGGGAACTGCGCTTCGGCCGAGGCGTTGAAATAAGTCACACCCCCCAGATGATCACCCGTGGTCGGGTCCACGGGACCAATGCCATTATACGCGAAGCCACGGATCATGCGGTCGGTGCTTTGGAACTGATCGAAGATACGCAGATTACCGTCGCCGCCATAGGCCTCGACATGTCCTGCACCGCCTGAAATCAGCCCGACCAGATCAAGCTGCTCGGATAGCGTCTGGTAGATACTACCGCGACCGGTGATCTTTACGAACTTCGCGTCACCGCCCAAGCCGGCCATTTCGACCGTCGTGTTGGCATAGATGCCTTCATGCGGGTTCTTCATGTCGTCGATCGTGTTGTAAACCAGCCCTAGGCTGATCGACGACTTGATCCAAGGACTCTGAGCAATGCCATCCAGGATAGCCGGTGAAATCGTGCAGGTGCCGTCCGGATTTCCAATGGTGGTTGGACCGCAACTATCGTCGACTTTATATTTCTCTTGCGAGATGTTGTACGCCAACTGGGTCGTGATGCTGTTGGTGATCGGCAACCCGAAGCGGATCGTCGCGCCGGTGGTGTCGCTGTCGTAATTGTTATTGTATTCCCGCGTCGACTTGAAAATGTCGAAGCCGGCTGCGATGCGCCGCCCGAGGAAATAGGGCTCGGTGAAGGACAGGCTGTAGTCGCGCGAATTCTTGCCGCCACCCGCCGACACTTTGATGAACTGGCCGCGACCGAGGAAGTTGCGCTCGGTGATCGATCCTTCGACGGACGGTCCAGCTGAATCGCCGCCGGTCGAATAGCCGGCGCCAACCGAGAATTCACCCGTCGACTTCTCGACCACATCGACCACCAGCACGACTTGGTCAGGGGCCGAGCCAGGCACGGTCGAAATGTCGACTTTGTCAAAATAATTCAGGTCTTCCAGGCGCTTCTTCGCGCGCTGGATGAGCACCTGGTTGAACGCATCGCCTTCGCTGACATCGAATTCGCGACGGATGACATAGTCACGCGTGCGGTCGTTGCCGCGGATCTCGATGCGCTCGACATAGGCCTTGGTGCCCTGGTCGACGGTGTAGACCACCGAGATCGTGTGGTTCTCGAAGTTGCGGTCGCCGCGCGGTGTCACCTGGGCGAAAGCATAGCCGGAACCAGCCACCTTCTCCGTCAGCGCAATGATGGAGTCTTCGACGTTCTTGGCGTTGTAGACATCGCCCTTGCGGGTTTCGACCACCGATTCCAGCGACTTGGAGTCGACTTCCGGGATCGTGCTTTCGACGCTGATATCGCCAAAATTGTAGCGCTCGCCTTCCTGGACGGTGATGGTGACCGTGTATTTGTTGGTCGCATTGTCGAGCTCGCCGACGGCGGACACGACCTGGAAGTCGGCATAACCGTGATTGTAATAGAAGCGGCGCAGCAGCTCCTGGTCGGCGCGCAGCTTGTCTTCGTCGTAGACGTCGTCGCGCAGGATGAACGAGACCCAGGACGAGCGCTTGGTGTTGATCACATCAGACAGGCGGCGGCTGGAATAGGCACTGTTGCCGACGAAATTGATTGCCGCGATCTGCGTGCGATCGCCTTCGGTGATGTGGAAGACCACGTTCACGCGGTTGTCGCCAAGCTCCATGATCTGCGCGGTCACGCCGGCATCGTCACGGCCGATGCGCCTGTAGGCGGCCTTGACCGCCTCGACATCCGAATCCAGCGTAGCCTGAGAGAACGTGCCGCGCGGCTTGAGCTGAACCGCTGCCTGAAGCGCGTTGTCCTTGAGCTTCTTGTTGCCCTGGAACAGCACCTGGTTGACGACCTTGTATTCCGAAACCTTGACCACCAGGGTCGAGCCGACCTGGTTGATCTGGACATCCGAGAACAGGCCGGTGCCGAACAGCGCCTTGACCGCGCTATCGACATCGGAGCTGGAGAAGGCCTTGCCGGGCTTGATGGTGATGTAGTTGCGGATGGTATCGGCGTCGACACGCTGGTTGCCGCTCACCTCCACCCGGCTTACGACCGCGGCTTCGGCCGCCGATGTGGCAACGAACTGCACTGCGAGCGCACCTGGTACGACCAGAGCGGCGGACAGTGCCGCCGCTGACGCGGCGTTTAGAAACTTGGATGCTGCCTTCATCGGGCTTAATAACCTTTTCTCGTAGTCCCCACGGCGAGAAAACCGGACGTGCGGTCATTTCCCCTACCGTATTAACCGGATTTTCCCTACACGCAAGGCTTCTGGTTAATTTGTATTTACTTAACCCTGGTGCGTGGCTTTCGCGTCACTCATATCCCCGTGCATGGTAAACGGCGTCTCAACATCCGCCATGCTCAGGCCAAATTCCTTCATGATTTCAGCACCCAAAGAGATCGTTCCAGAACACGAACCCCATGAAGCACAGCACCAGAAGCAGACCGGCCCGATAGGCCATTTCCATCATCCGTTCCGACACCGGCCGGCGGATGACGGCCTCCACCCCGTAGAACAACAGATGGCCGCCGTCGAGGGGGGGAATCGGCAAAAGGTTTAGAATGCCTATCCCAACGGACAGCAGCGCGACGAGCTGCACCAGCCATTCAAAACCGAGTTTGGCCGCCTTGCCGGCCATGTCGGCGATCTTGACCGGGCCACCCAACTGGCACTTGTCTTCGCGCCCGACGGCGAAGCGCTGCAGGAACTGTCCGGTGCGCTCGATGACGTGGCCGGTTTCCTCAACGGCCGCCGCAACGGCTCCGACCGGGGTGTAGGTGATGAGGCGGGGCTGGCCGAGTTCCTTGTTGTTGACGACGCCGATCACGGCGACCTTGACCTTGTTGCCGAGCGCGTCCTCCTGCTCCATCAGCTGCGGCGACGCGGTCACCGTGACCTCCTTGCCGCCGCGCAGCATGACGAAGGTGATGGTGTCGCCGGCGCGGCCCGAGACCAGCCGCTGCACGTCGCCGAAGGTTTCGACCTTGCTGCCGTCAACGCTGACGAATCGGTCGCCTGGCAAGATGCCGGCCTTGGCTGCGGGACTGTCTGTTGTAACCTCCGCCACCATGGGCTCCGCGACATAACGCCCATAGGCGGCAAACAGCACGGAAAAGACGACGATCGTCAGCAGGAAGTTGAACAGCGGCCCGGCCACCACCGTTGCCGCGCGCTTCCAGATCGCCTGGGTGTGGAAGGCAACCTTGCGTTCCTCGTCGGTCAGCGTTTCGAGTTCTTCCGATGTCGGCTGGCTGGAGGTGGCGTTCATGTCGCCGACAAACTTGACATAGCCGCCAAGCGGTATGGCGCAAAGCTTCCAGCGCGTACCATGCCTGTCGTTGAAGCCGATGAGCTCCGGACCGAAGCCGATGGAGAAGGCCCTGACCCCGATGCCGCACCAGCGGCCGACGAGATAGTGGCCCATCTCGTGAACGAACACCACGACGGTCAGAACGAAGAGAAACGGCACGAGCGTGCCGAGAAAGAGGCCTTCCGTGCTGAAAATCGCGTGAAGAATCTCGTTCAATTCAGGCCCTCAAGTTCTTCCGCGTCGCTGCGTGACTGTGACATCAATACAGGCGAATCCAAGGCGCCCGCGCCAGATCGTGGAATGACACCGTTCAAATGGGAAACAGCCCCTGTGCCGGATGCTCGGCGCCCGCCGCGATCCAGCCGATGACGTATAGGGCAAGAGCGGCCGCGACAAGCCCGTCGACACGGTCCATGACGCCGCCATGCCCAGGGATGAGCACGCCAGAATCCTTGCGGCCGTGCCGCCGCTTGACCCAGGATTCGAAGAGGTCGCCGGCCTGGGCGACGATCGACAGCACCAGCGCCACAATACCCAGCAACGCCAGGTTGCCGGCGCCGGCGAAGGCGGCAAGCAGAAGCCCTGCCACGACACCACCAACCGCCCCGCCGAGGGCGCCGCTGCGGGTCTTGCCGGGCGAGATCGAAGGCGCCAGTTTGGGCCCGCCAACGGCACGCCCGACGAAATAGGCAAAAATGTCGGTTGCCCAGACGACCGCGAACAGGAACAGAATGGCGACGAGGCCCGAATGGTCGCCGTCGCGCAGCAGGGCAAGCGACAGGCCCGACATGCAGGCATAGGCAAGGCCGCTGGCGTCCCACTGGCCGATCTTGCGAACTCCAGCGGTGATCGCCGCTGTCGCAACCAGAATCACGACGAGCGGCAGCAGCCACCGTGCGGGCAGGCCGGCAATCAAGGCGCCGACGAAAATGACCATTAGCGCTTCCGGGAGAAAACCAAGCCCGTCGGCCGCGGCGGGCCGCGACATGCGTGTCCACTCGTAAAAGATCATTGCCGCCATGACGGCGCACAGCAGCCGGAACGGCAGGCCGCCGAGCCAGGTCAGGCCGAGGGCCACAATGGCCAGCACGACAGCCGACATGACGCGCAGCTGAAGGTTGCTCATCCCGCGGCCGGCCGCGAAGCAAC
Organism: Mesorhizobium sp. CO1-1-7; assembly: GCF_020164885.1. Classification (NCBI taxonomy): domain Bacteria; kingdom Pseudomonadati; phylum Pseudomonadota; class Alphaproteobacteria; order Hyphomicrobiales; family Phyllobacteriaceae; genus Mesorhizobium; species Mesorhizobium sp. CO1-1-7. The sequence goes on from NZ_JAIUHA010000003.1 coordinate 52,432, forward strand.
GTCCTGCGGGCCCAGTCCGCCGAAGCGGCGCTCACGGCCAGCATATTCGCGCAAGGCCTCGGCGAAATGCTCGCGGTTGAAGTCCGGCCAGTAGCACGGCAGGAAGACGAGTTCGCTGTAGGCGGCCTGCCATAAGAGGAAGTTGGACAGGCGCAGTTCGCCGCTGGTGCGGATGACCAGCTCCGGATCGGGAATGCCTTGCGTGTCGAGAGAGCCGGCAAAGCTTTCAGCCGATATAGCCTCGCTGTCCATTTCGCCGCGCGCCACAGCCGCGGCAAGCTTGCGCGCCGTGCGGACGATCTCGTCACGCCCGCCGTAATTGAAGGCGATCACCAGCGTCAGCGAGGTGTTGTGGATCGTCAGCGATTCGGCCTCGTCGAGCAGCCCCCTGATGTCCGCCTGCAGCCCTGTGCGGTCGCCGATGATCCTGACCCGTACGCCGCTCTGGTGCAGCTCGGCAAGGTCGCGACGGATGAACAGCTTCAACAGACCCATAAGGTCGCTGACCTCGGACTTCGGCCGCGACCAGTTCTCCGACGAGAAAGCGTAGACGGTCAGGAAGGAGATGCCGAGATCCGGGGCGGCGCGCACCGCCTTGCGCAGGGCCTCCACGCCGGCGCGATGACCGGCGAGCCTCGGCATACCGCGCGCCTTGGCCCAGCGTCCATTTCCATCCATGATGATCGCGACATGCGCGGGCGTTGTCATGATCTCGCTTTCGGGTCAGCCAAGGGCCAACCCTAAACCTGCATGATTTCAGCTTCCTTGTCGGAAAGCAGATGATCGATGGTGCTGATGGTTTCGTCGGTAAGTTTCTGGACCTGGTCGGAACGCTTGCGCTGATCGTCCTCGCTGATGTCGCCGTCCTTCTCCGCCTTCTTCAGGAAATCCATGCCGTCGCGGCGCACATGGCGCGCGGCGACACGGGCGTTCTCTGCGTAGCCGTGCGAGATCTTGACCAGTTCCTTGCGGCGCTGTTCGTTGAGCTCCGGCAGCGGAATCCTCAGATTGGTGCCATCGACGATCGGGTTGAAGCCCAGATTGGATTCCCGGATCGCGCGGTCGACCGCGCCGACCATCGATTTGTCCCAGACCGAGACCGAGATCATGCGCGGCTCCGGCACCGAAACGTTGGCCACCTGGTTGATCGGCATGGTGGTGCCATAGGCCTGCACCTGGATCGCATCGAGCAGGTTGCTGGAGGCGCGACCGGTCCGCAGCGAAGCCAGGTCATGCTTGAACGCGGCGATGGCCCCATCCATGCGCCGCTTCAGATCGTCGTACTCACCACTCATCTTAGTCTCCTCGACCCGTCTGCCGCGGGTTCACTGCTTCGGGGCAAGGGCCCCGTGTTCGAGCCTGATTTTCGAAAGCCGGTTTCCCCTTCCAGGGATCGGCCCCGATCATTCGTCCGCGACGACCGTGCAGCGGCCGCCGCCCCTTAGAATATCGCCGAAACCACCCTTTTCGTGGATCGAATAGACGATTATCGGAATGTTGTTTTCGCGCGCAAGTGCAATCGCAGCGGTATCCATGATGGAAAGGCCGCGATTTATGACTTCGGCGTGGCTGATGCGCTCGAAACGTGTCGCATTCGGGTCCTTTTTCGGGTCGGCCGAATAGACGCCGTCAACCTGTGTACCCTTGAACAGCGCGTCGGCGCCGATTTCGGCCGCGCGAAGTGCCGCCGCCGAATCAGTGGTGAAGAACGGATTGCCGGTGCCGCCGGCGAAGATCACCACCTTGCCCTGGTTCATGTAGGAGGTCGCCTGGCGCTGCGAAAAACTCTCGCAAAGCTCGGGCATGGCAATTGCGGACAGCACGACGGCATCGACACCGATCTTGTTCAGCGACGTGCGCAACGCCAGCGAATTGATGACCGTGGCAAGCATGCCCATGTGATCGCCGGTAACGCGGTCGCCTCCCTTGGAGGCGACCGCCACGCCGCGAAAGATATTGCCGCCGCCGATAACGACACCCACCTCGATGCCCAGCGCACGGGCCTCGGCAATGTCGCCGGCGATGCGGTCGACGACCGAGACGTCGATGCCGAAATGCTGTTCGCCCATCAACGCTTCGCCCGAAGCTTTCAGCAGAACACGTCGGTAGCGGGGCTTGACCGTCATCTGGTTCCTCGAAATTCCGGCGTGGCAAGCTCTGAAGGCGAAAACGCCCCCTGCTTCGCCCGGCGGTGCTGTCATGACGGGTTGACCGGATACACGAAGGGCGCGGCGATGTCACGCCGCGCCCTTGTGCAAAATTCCAGGCTTTCTGGATCAGTTGCTGCTGATGGCAACCGCCTCGCCTTCGACCACGACCGGCAATGCGTAGCCTGACGGCTTGTCGCCGGTCACGACACCGCCCGCGACACGGACCTGGATCTCGGGACCGAAATAAGAATGCGGGAACGGTGCCGGCGTGCCGCTCACCTTGTCCAGGCGCTGGCGAAGCGCGGGCGGTATGGAGAAATCGAGCGCCGAAAGATTATCCTGCAGCTGCGAAAGCCGCGTTGCTCCGAGAATGACGGTGGCAACTCCTGGCTGAGTCGCCACCCAGTTCAGCGCGACCTGAGCCATGCCGCGGCCGAGTTCGGCGGCGACTTTCTCCAGCTCCGCCACCACCGCCCAGTTGTGCTCGCTGAATTTCTGGAAGCCTGGGTGGGTGGTGTTGCGGAAGCCGTCGAGCCGGCCGGCATTGCCCGCCTGCGCCGGGCGGTATTTGCCACTTAGCAGTCCGCTTGCCAGCGGGCTCCAGACCATGATGCCGGCGCCATGGCGTGTCCCGAACGGCACGAATTCATGCTCGATGGCACGCTCCGCCAGGGAGTATTCAAGCTGCAACGCCGAGATCGGCTCATAGCCGCGCAGTTCGGCGATCGCCTGCGCCCGCCCGGCATACCAGGCCGGCACGTCGGACAGGCCGATGTGACGTATCTTGCCTGCCCGAACCAGATCGTCGAGCGTACGCAGCACTTCTTCGGCCGGCGTCAGCCTGTCCCAGATATGCATGAGATAGAGATCGATATAGTCGGTACCCAGCCGCTTCAGCGATGCGTCGACGGCACGCATGATGTTCTTGCGGCCATTGCCGCCGGCGTTCGGATTGCCTGGGTTCGAGTTCATGGTGAATTTGGTGGCGATCACCGCCTTGTCGCGCAAGCCCCGCTCGGCCACGAATTCACCGAGCCAGGTCTCGGCCGTGCCGCCGGTGTAAAGGTCGGCGGTGTCGAAGAAATTGCCTCCGGCCTCGACATAGGCGTCGAACATCGCGCGCGCCGTATCCCGGTCCGCGCCCCAGCCCCATTCCGTCCCGAAAGTCATCGTGCCCAGTGCCAGCCGGCTGACGCGCAGGCCGCTGTTGCCGAGTGTGTAGTAGCTCATCGTCATTGTCTTTTCCGATCTTGGTCCGGTTGATGCGGGCGTCATTGGCCAGGTGTCGCCTTGACCCAGGGATTGCCGCGCTCATGCGTCATGCGGAAGGTGAAGCCATCGACCTTCCAGCCAGCCGCGGAGCGCGTGAGGTGATGCTCATACGTGCCCCAGACCTCCCAGAGCGGGTCGCCATTGCCCTCCATCCGGTTCCAGGCGTAGCCGTTCGACAGAACGGTCGCCGTGTCCGCTTCAAGGACGACCTGGTGATTGGTGCGCAGATGCAGGCTGGTCTTGCTGCCTTTGAGATTGCCGGCCCAGGCGCCGATCAGATCGTCGGAGGCGATGTTGGCCGCGGGCTGCCCGGACAGGCTGCTGAAGTCGGCGGTGACCCTATCCGCGAAATAGCTGCGCGCGCGTTTCCAGTCCTGCGCGTCGACCGCGCGGTCGATGGCATCGGCGATGCGGATGATGGCGCGGTCATCGGCAAGCGCCTGCCAGCCCATCGGTTCGGCCCCGCCGGCGTCGAGCGGCGCCAAGGCAAGGCCTGCGGCGAAGGTAGCGTGTTTCAAGGCGTTCATGTCTCTTCTCCTCGATACCATCAGCCCGATCGCCGATGTGTTGGCGACAATGTGGACCTCTGCCTCGGCGTCGATAAGATTGCATTGTCTGCAAAGACTATGCGATACTGTTCATGAATGGACCGGGATCTGCTCAGCCATCTGCCTGTCATCATTGCGGTCGCCCGGCGCGGCGGTTTTGCCCTTGCCGCGGCCGAACTGGGCATGAGCCCTTCGGCGGTCAGCCATGCAGTGCGCCTCGTCGAGGAGCGGATCGGCCAGCCGCTGTTCGCGCGCACGACGCGCAGCGTTTCGCTCACCGAGGCCGGCAAGGCGCTGGTGGAAACGGCGGCCCCTGCCCTCCAGGATATCGCCGAGCGGATGGATCGTATCCGCAGCGTCAAGGGCAGGCCGTCCGGGCTGCTCAGGATCAACGCCTCCAACATTGCAATGCCGTTGGCGGTGACGCCGGTCGTGGCGGCGATGGCCGAGCGATATCCCGACATCACGGTCGAGATTTTTGCCGATCAAGGGTTGGTCGATATCGTCGGCGAAGGTTTTGACGCCGGCATCCGGCTCGGCGAGATGATCGCCCAGGACATGGTGGCCATCCCACTGACGCAGCCCTTCAAAGCCGTTATCGTCGCCTCGCCCGCCTATATCGGGCGACATGGCCGTCCGCGCAGCGTGGCCGATCTCGCGAACCACAATTGCATCGGATACCGTCTCGTTCGCTCCGGTGCCCTCTATCGCTGGGATTTGACCTGGGACGGCAAGGACGTGGTCATGGAAACCAGCGGTACGGCCATCGTGACGGACTCGCTTGCGGCAATCGATCTGGCTCTCGCCGGAGTGGGCCTTGCCTACATGTTCGAGCCGCTGGCGCGCGCCGATCTCGCGGCCGGTCGCCTGGTGCAGGTTCTGCCGCAATCAGCGATCGAGGAACCCGGCCTTTTCCTCTACTTTCCGCGTCGCGCGGCGATGGCGCCCAAACTCAGGGCCTTTATCGACACCGCGAACGAAATCGGCCGGGCATCCCAGCGGATGTCCGGCCGAAAAAACACAGGCGAAATGGACCGGTAAGAAGTTACTTCTTGACCGCCGCCGCGACTTCCGCGGCGAAATCCGTCTCTTCCTTCTCGATGCCCTCGCCAAGGGCGAAGCGCAAATAGGCCGTGATCTTGGCCGGCGCGCCGATTTCCTTTTCGGCATCCTGCAGCGCCTTCTCGACGGTGATGTCGGGATTGAGCACGAAGGCCTGCTTCAGGAGCACGACTTCCTCATAGAATTTGCGCAGGCGACCCTCGACCATCTTCTCGATGATGGCTTCCGGCTTGCCGGACTGGCGCGCCTGGTCGGAGAAGATTGCCTTCTCACGCTCGACCGCGGCCGGATCGATCTGCTCGGCGGTCAGCGCCATCGGGTTGGTGGCGGCGACATGCATGGCGACCTGGCGGCCAAAGGCATTGGCGGCATGCTCGTTGCCCGTGGTCTCGATCGCGACCAGCACACCGAGCTTGCCGAGACCATCGGCAACAGCGTTGTGCACATAGGTCGCAACCGCACCATGCGGAACGGTGAGCTTGGCCGAGCGGCGGAAGCCCATATTCTCGCCGATAGTGCCGACCGCGTCCTTGATGGTGTCGGTGACCGACTTGTCGGAGCCCGGATATTTGGCGGCGGCGACCGCTTCGGTCGTGCCATAGGCAAGCGCCACCTTGGCGACGTTGGCGACGATTTCCTGGAAGGCGGCATTGCGGGCGACGAAGTCGGTCTCGGAATTCACCTCGACCACGGCAGCTTCACGCACACCGTTGTCGACGCCGATCAGGCCTTCGGCTGCCGTACGGCCGGCCTTCTTGTCGGCCTTGGAGATACCCTTCTTGCGCAGCCAGTCAACGGCCTCTTCCAAGTTGCCGTTGGTCTCGTTCAACGCCGCCTTGCAGTCCATCATGCCCGCGCCGGTCAAGTCGCGGAGTTCTTTGACCTGTGCAGCCGAAATGCTCATTGTCGCCTCTTTGTTTAAATGCACCGACGCACCATCGGTATTCGATGGTGCGTCTGTTTAGCGTGCCAAAATATGAGAAAGATGAAGGCCGCAACCGGCCTTCGATTATCAAGCCTCGGGGGCTTCCGACGCCGGAGCCGGATCGAGCGCCGGTTCGACCGGAGCTTCGACCGAAGCGCCGATATCCATGCCGAGCGCGCCCTGCTGACGGGCGATGCCGTCGATGGCGGCCTTGGCAATCAGGTCGCAATAAAGCTGGATGGCGCGGGCCGCGTCGTCATTGCCGGGGATCGGGAAATCGATCTTGTCCGGATCGCAGTTCGAATCGATGATGGCGACGACCGGGATGCCCAGGCGCTTGGCCTCGAGGATGGCGATCGCCTCCTTGTTGGTGTCGATCACGAACATCAGGTCGGGCGTCGAGCCCATGTCCTTGATACCGCCGAGCGCCTTGTCGAGCTTCTCGCGCTCGCGATCGAGGTTCAGGCGTTCCTTCTTGGTCAACCCTTGCGCTTCGCCGGCCAGCATCTCGTCGAGCTTGCGCAGGCGCTGGATCGAGTTCGAGATCGTCTTCCAGTTGGTCAGCATGCCGCCGAGCCAACGCGAGTTGACGTAGTACTGGGCCGAACGCTGTGCCGCATCGGCAACGATGTCCGACGCCTGGCGCTTGGTGCCGACGAACAGCACGCGGCCGCCCTTGGCGACGGTGTCGGAAACCTGCTTCAGCGCCTGGTGCAGCAAAGGCACCGTCTGCGAGAGGTCGATGATGTGGATGTTGTTGCGGGCGCCGTAGATGTAGGACGCCATCTTCGGGTTCCAGCGGTGGGTCTGGTGGCCGAAGTGAATGCCAGCTTCCAAAAGCTGGCGCATGCTGAAATCAGGCAGTGCCATTCTAAGTTCCTTTCCGGTTAGCCTCCACGGACACAGGCATTTTTGGACCGAGGTCCTCGAACGCCACCGGAGGTCTCAGCCGGATTTCTCCCGGGCAGACACCAAAGTCCGTGTGTGGAATGAGCGCGCATATAGAGGGGAAGTCCGACAAACGCAAGCGGGGCGGCGCTTTAACGCCTAGCGTGCGGCAATCAGCGCTCCGGTGCCGATCATGGCGCTGCCGGCGAACCTGTTCATCAGCCGCATGCGCCTGGGTGTCCTGAACCAGCCCGAAGCCCGGCCCGCGAGCGCGGCATAGACCCCCATTGTCACGATATTGACGCTGATGACGGTCGCCACCACCAGCAGGCCATCGAAAAAGGTCATCGTGTCGAGATCGAGAATCAGCGGCATGATCGAGGCATGGAACAGGATCGCCTTCGGGTTTCCGAGCGCTATGGACGCGCCAAGCAGGAAGGATCGGGACAACTTCGCCTGCCCCGTCCGCGGCTCATTCGATTGCGCGACCGAGGCCCGCCACATCCTGACGCCGAGAAAGATCAGATAGGCGGCGCCGGCATATTTCAACAGGAGGAAGATCCATTCGAGGGTCTGAGCCAGAGCCACCAGCCCCAGCAGCGCCAGAGTGACGAGCACGGCATCGCCGGCGGCGACCCCAAGGCCGGCCATGAAGGCCCGCAGGAACCCACGCGACACACCGTTGGTGATGACCGCGAACATCGCCGGCCCCGGCGTGGCGGCGGCGAGCGTCACGGCGGCGCAATATGCCAGGAATGCCGTTGGTGTCATCGCTTGGATTTTCCGTTGGGCACCCGCACGCGCCGGAAGATGGCGACGATCTGCTCGCGGCTGCACTCGATGGCGCCGAGCCGCACCGCACGGTCGCGCTCGAAGCCGGTTATGTCATAATGCGGAGCGGATGTCTTGGGCGGGCCTTGGTAAGATGAGCGCTTGATGCCGAGTTCCGCCGCAAAGCGATGCAACTCGTCGGTGTTGTCGGCCAGGAGATGGCACCAGAGATGGCCGGCCCATTTCCAGATCGCCGCATCGACATAGACTGCCATCAAGCCCGCCACGGCCAGCTCAATTGCCCGACCCTGCTATTTCGATACTGGGCAAGGCTTTGTCTGGTCGAACAGCGACAGGTTGACCAGCTTGCCGGTCATCGAGAAGTCGCCATAGTCCATGACGAGATCACGGGTGATGCCGTTCTCGTGCAGCTTGAAGCTGATCCGGTATTCCGGCACTTCCTCGCCGTTCTGGGCGCTGTCGTCGAAATAGGCGATGTCGACCGGCCAGTATTTGTCGGTGGCAAGCTTCGCCAATGCCGGCGCTTCCGGATCGGCCTTGTCGGCCTCGCTCTTCTTGCCGACGACAACGGTGGTCGTCATCACCTTGTTGGCGTCTTCCGAGCCGTCGAACAGGTTGGTCTGATAGAAGTTTTCGCCTTTTTCGGCCTTGCCGATCAGCTCGACCAGATGCTGGGTCGGAAACTGGGTGGCGGCGAGTTCGAGACTGTTTTTCTCCGGCTTGTCGATGTCGACCTTGAGGCCTTTCGCGTCCTTCGTGGCCATACCCTTGACCTCCTTGTCGAGGTTCTGGTCGACAAAGGATTTCGTCACGAACGAAAAGGTCTTGCCTTCGGCATCCTCGAAAGTCGTCGTCTGCTGGTCGGTCAGCTTCGTGTTGTCGTTGGTGGCGATCTGGGTGACGAAACGGAATTTCACCGTATAGCCTTCGCAGGCCGAGCCATTGAACTCGTAGACCATGCGGCCGGTGATGCCGGTGATGCCGGACCGATCATCCGCCTTCTTGAGCGTGAGATCATAGACGGCGCGATGCGCCTGCAGCGCCGGTGCGGCGACAGCGGCGCCTGTTGGCAAAAGCGCCGACAACAGAACGGCGTGGAATGCAAGGCGCGTCGCGCGCATGAGGTACTCCGATCGTCGCGGCTGATGGCAGGCCGCAGGGAAAGATGGTCCAGCTTAAAAAAAGTCGTGGCGGAAGCGAGGCAAAAATAGCAATTTCGGCCCGGCCAGCGCGGCGCCTTCCAGCAATAGGGAAAAGCAATGAGTGAAACAATCGAAAAGCGGCTAAGTGATCTCGGCGTGACGCTTCCCGTCGCCGCCGCACCAGCCGCCAACTACGTGCCCTATTGCAGGACCGGCAACCTGCTGTTCACCGCTGGTCAGTTGCCGCTCAAGGACGGCAAGCTGCAGGCAAGCGGCCTGCTCGGCCGCGACGTCGACACGGCAAGCGGCAAGGACGCGGCGAAATACTGCGCCATCAACATCCTGGCGCAAGCCAAGGCGGCACTTGGCGACCTCGAGAAGATCCGTCGCCTGGTGAAGATCACCGTCTTCGTGGCCTCTGCCCCCGACTTCGTCGAGCAGCATCTGGTCGCCAACGGCGCCTCCGATTTCCTGGTTGCCGCGCTCGGCGAAAGCGGCAAGCACGCGCGCTCGGCCGTCGGCACCGCCTCCCTGCCGCTTAATGCCGCGGTGGAAATCGAAGCGATGTTCGAAGTCGAATGAGTGTAGGTGCTGACATGACCGACCTCTCCTGGCTGACGGCCCGGCCGGTTGCCCATCGCGGCTTTCACGACATGAACAAGACGCGCTGGGAAAACACGCTTTCCGCCTTCGCTGCCGCGGCCGAACGCGGCTACGCGATCGAATGCGACGTGCATCTGTCGTCGGACGGCATCCCCGTCGTGATCCATGACGACGATTTGCAACGGCTGACCGGGCAGGACGGTTTCGTCTGGCAACGCAGCGCGGCCGAACTTACCGCGCTCAAGGTTGGCGGCACGGCGGATCACGTGCCGACGTTGCAGGAAGCACTCGACCTCGTCGATGGTCGCGTGCCCATGGTGGTCGAACTGAAAGGAACTCCCGGTCGCGACGAAGGCCTGGTGGCGCGCGTCGGCAAGATGCTCAAGCGCTACAAGGGCAAGGCGGCGATCATGTCATTCGATCACTGGCTGATCCGCGATTTCCCCAAACACGCGCCCGGCATTCCGGCTGGATTGACCGCCTATGGCAAGGACGCCAAGCTGATCGAAGCACATTTCGCCATGCTGGCGCACGAACTCGCCTTTACCTCCTATGCCGCAGGCGACTTGCCGAATCCGTTTGTCAGCTTCGTGCGCGAAAAGCTCAAAATGCCTGTCATCACCTGGACGGTGCATGATCAGCCCGCGATCGACCTGACCTTTAGATATGCCGACCAGATGACGTTCGAAGGGTTCGAACCCGACCTGGTCGAAGTCGCCTGAGCAGGGTGCCCGAAACGTGACTTGTAGCGGCCCGAATGGAGCTTAAATAAGCCTCATGGATCAGGGCGACGACGGCGACGGACAAATGGCGAATGCAGACTATTCGATCCGCATCGCCGCCGGCATCGGTGCCTTTACCTGCGACGAATGGAACGGCTTTGCCGGAACCACGCGTGGCGACACGGAAGCTGGGTACAACCCGCTCGTTTCATTCGCTTTTTTGAGCGCTCTGGAGGATTCCGGCTGTGCCGTGCGTCGCACCGGCTGGCAAGGTCATCACCTGCGGCTGGAGACCGCGCAAGGCAGGCTCCTCGGCGCCGTTCCCTGTTATCTCAAGTCGCACAGCCAGGGCGAATACGTGTTCGATCACGGCTGGTCGGATGCCTTCGAGCGCGCCGGCGGCCGTTACTATCCAAAACTGCAAAGTGCCGTGCCGTTCACGCCCGTCACCGGCCCTCGCCTGCTGGTCGGCAAAGGCGAGGATCAGGATGCGGTGAAGGCTGGGCTTGCGGCCGGTCTCAAAATGGTGACCGACAAGCTCGGCGTGTCCTCTGCGCATGTCACCTTCGTGCAGGAGAGCGACGTCGCGACGCTGGAAGCCGCGGGCTTCCTGCATCGCACCGACCAGCAATTCCATTTCTTCAACGAAGGCTTTTCAGCCTATGACGACTTCCTCGCCACACTTGCCTCACGCAAACGCAAGCAGATGAGGAAGGAACGGCGCGAGGCGCTGGCCGATGGCATCTCGATCGACTGGCTGACCGGAAAGGACCTGACCGAAAAGGCCTGGGACGACTTCTTCGCCTTCTATATGGACACCGGCAGCCGCAAATGGGGCCGCCCCTACCTGAACCGCCAGTTCTTCTCGCTGATCGGCGAACGCATGGCGGACGACATCCTGCTGGTGATGGCCAGGCGCGACAGGCGCTATATTGCCGGCGCCATCAACTTCATCGGTTCCGACGCGCTCTACGGCCGCAACTGGGGCTGCATCGAGGATCACCCCTACCTGCATTTCGAGGTTTGCTATCACCAGGCCATCGACTTCGCCATCGAACGCAAGCTGAAGGTGGTCGAGGCAGGCGCGCAAGGCGAACACAAGCTGGCGCGCGGCTACCGGCCGGTGACTATGCATTCGGCCCACTACATTTCCCATCCTGGCCTGCGCAACGCGGTCGCCGACTATCTCAGGCGCGAGCGGCGCGAAGTCGAGCGGATGGGCGAATATCTGGAAGAGCACACGCCCTTCCGCAAGGATCTCGAGGAATAGCAGGCTCTTTCGCGCGCCATGCCCCGGCCATGGGTGCGTAAGCACCATCGCAGCGCAAAAAGGCGCTTCATGACGCGCTTGTCGAATTTTGGATGGCCGATCACGTCGGCCATAGTCTTGCTGCTCCGGAAGAGCTTCGCTACACGGGACGGCGAGGCACAATCCGGAGCGTTCGCCATGGCCGAAACCGCCTATGACACAGACAACATTTTCGCAAAGATCCTGCGTGGAGAAATTCCTTCGCACCGCGTTTACGAAGATGACGCCGTAGTGGCCTTCATGGACGTGATGCCGCAAGGACCGGGCCACACGCTGGTGGTGCCGAAAGCGCCGTCGCGCAACTTGCTCGACGCAGATCCGTTGACCTTCGGCCCGCTTTTCACGGTTGTTCAGAAAGTGGCCCGAGCGGTCAAAAAAGCCTTCGACGCCGACGGTGTCACCATCATTCAATTCAACGAGCCTGCTTCGGGGCAGACTGTCTATCACCTCCACGTCCACGTCATTCCGCGTTTCGATGGCATCCCGCTGAAGCCGCATTCGGGCGAAATAGAGAAGCCTGAGGTGCTGGCTGAGAACGCCCGCCGGATAAAAGCGGCGTTGGCGTTATCCTGACGCCTGGCTTTCAGCGGTTGCCAGCACCTGCGGACTTCCGCGGAGATTGCGCAGTTGCGTATCGAAAACCATTAACCCGAGCCGCCAGGATATCAGCGTGATCGTCGTTCCACCGAACACATCCATCAGATTGTGCCCGCCTTGGATGAGGATCGCAGGCAATAAGGCGGCACTGATCAGGATCAATGCAAAACGCATCGGCCTGTAGGGCCAGATCGCGATCAGCGAAATCAGCGCCATGACGGTATGAAACGAAGGAAACCCAATGAGACCGGTTACTTTCAGGCTGGAAACATCCGGTACGCCCTCGGCGAACAGGCGATTCAATTCCGTGCCATAAGCCGAGCTTACGACCGGCCGGACAATACGGTCCACCTCCGGCGCCAGCGTCCAGTAGCCGGCGGCGCCGGCGGACGGGAACAGCGCCCAGCAGAATATGGTCGCCAGTGATGCTATTACTGTCCCCAATGCGGCCGCATGCAGGCGGCGCCGGTCGTTCGCCATGCCGAGGAAGAGAAACGTGAACAGCAACTGGGCCAGCGTCAGGTTGTAGATTTGCCGAAGCAAATCCGAGAGGCGGGGATATTGCGCAATCCAGGCGCAAAAGCCCGGCCAGGAATATCCCAGCCACGAATCCATCCGGACAAGCATGGCGTCGATCGGCTCCGATGGCCGCGGCAGCAACAGTATGTTGAAAAGGGCGGCAGGCACGGAATAGGCGATGAACAGCGCCAGAATGTGTGTGGTGAGGGCAACGCGCTCCGCCTTGCGGACCCGACGGTAGAACTGGCCGATGATTATCAAGAGAACGGCAAAATAAGCGGAAGGAATATATCCGTCGAGCGAGACGACGGTTCCTTTCTCCCAAACAAGAAAAAGGCAAACCGCCACCAGCGCCAGGGTAGCCGCCAATATCGTGCGTTCTGCAGGGAGGAGAACCATTCGTCAAATCTGCACGAAGGTCGTTAATTCAGAATGAAAACACAACCGTCAGCCGGCTGAAATCCATTCCCATCGCCCGCCAGGGACGCGTGATCAGAATGGTTTGGTCGTGGAGACAGCCGGAAGCTTCTCAAACGCCGTCGGATGCTCTGCATGTTGCCGCAGCCGTTTGTGGATCGCATCCGCGCATTGTGCAGGCGTCAGCAGCGACGTGTCGACTTCCAGATCGTATACGCCTGGCCGGTGCACCTCCTCTTGCCACAGGCGCACCGGCAACGGCACGGGATCGTCAGGCGAGCCGGTCACATACCCCCTCGCCGTCGCAGTGGCGGCACGCCTCTGCATGATGATTCCGATCGGGCAGCGAATACCCACAAATGGTACCGGAAGGCCGACGAGACGACGAGCACAGTGGGCAAGGCAATCAAAGGGCTTCGAATAGGCGTCGTGGTGACCAACATCCGCCACGACGTTCAGTCCCAGCCGGCTGTGGGCGGCGATCGACTCGTAGAGAGCGGCGTATAATTCCGGCACAAGGCCATCGAGGTCCGGACGCTCGCCGGCCGGCCGCAGTCCTATTCCAGGCCGGCATCGTGGCGGCGTGGCCAGCTCGAAAACATCCACGCCGAGATTCATCCAGACGCCATCGAAATGCTCCTGAATGGCCTGGACGGTGCTTGATTTTCCCGATCGCGGCGCGCCGTTCAGGATGATGATTTGCCCGACCATGGATCGCCTCTTCTCCAACGAAAAAAGCCCCGTTGCCGGGGCTTTTCGAGGGGGTGACTGTTCAGCCTTTGCGGGGCAATTGGGGCACAAGGCTGCGCTTGCCGCCGTCCTTGCCCTTGGGCTCCGGCTTCTGCGCCACGGCCTTCTTGGCCGCGGGCTTCTTGGCCACCGCCTTGGGCGGCTTCGGCGCGTCTTCGGGCTCTTCCTTCTTCGGCTTCACCGGTGCCTCGTCGGCGAGGGATTCGAGCTTCAGGCCGGTCTCGCCGGTTTCCTTCTTCTCGACGGTGACGCGCACCGTGCCGCCCTTCTTCAGCTTGCCGAACAGCACCTCGTCGGCCAGCGGCTTCTTGATGTGCTCCTGGATGACGCGACCAAGCGGACGCGCGCCCATGCGTTCGTCATACCCCTTGTCGGCAAGCCATGCGATCGCGTCCGGCGACAGGTCGAAGGTGACGCCGCGCTCGGAAAGCTGGGCTTCCAGCTGCATGACGAACTTCTGCACCACCTGATGGATCACCGGCACCGGCAGCGAGCCGAACGGGATGATCGCATCGAGACGGTTGCGGAATTCCGGCGTGAACAGCCGGTTGATCGCCTCGACATCGTCGCCTTCGCGCTTGGTCGAACCGAAACCGATCGCCGCGCGCTGCGCATCGGATGCGCCCGCATTGGTGGTCATGATCAGGATGACATTGCGGAAGTCGATCTGCTTGCCATTGTGGTCGGTCAGCTTGCCGTGGTCCATCACCTGCAACAGGATGTTGAACAGGTCCGGATGCGCCTTCTCGACCTCGTCCAGCAGCAGCACGCAGTGCGGATGCTGGTCGACACCGTCGGTCAATAGGCCGCCCTGGTCGAAACCGACATAGCCGGGAGGCGCGCCGATCAGCCGCGAGACGGTGTGGCGTTCCATATATTCCGACATGTCGAAGCGGATCAGTTCGACGCCGAGCGAGGCGGCCAACTGCTTGGCGACCTCCGTCTTGCCGACGCCGGTCGGGCCCGAGAACAGGTACGAGCCGATCGGCTTTTCCGGTTCGCGCAGGCCGGCCCGTGCCAGCTTGATCGCCGAGGTCAGCGCCGTAATGGCGGTGTCCTGGCCGTAGACGACGCGCTTGAGCTCAATGTCCAGGCCCTGCAGCACCTTCTCGTCATCGGCCGAAACCGTCTTCGGCGGAATACGCGCCATGGTGGCGATCGTCGCTTCGATCTCCTTGATGCCGATCGTCTTCTTGCGCTTGGCTTCCGGCACCAGCATCTGCGAGGCGCCGGTCTCGTCGATCACGTCGATCGCCTTGTCCGGCAGCTTGCGGTCGTTGATGTAGCGCGCCGACAGTTCCACCGAGGCCTTGATCGCCTCGTTGGTGAACTTCACCTTGTGAAATTCCTCATAATAGGGCTTCAGGCCCTTCATGATCTCGATGGCGTCCTCGACGGTCGGCTCATTGACGTCGATCTTCTGGAAGCGCCGCACCAAGGCACGGTCCTTCTCGAAGAATTGGCGGAACTCCTTGTAGGTGGTCGAACCGATGCAGCGGATCGCACCGGAAGACAGCGCCGGCTTCAACAGGTTCGACGCATCCATGGCGCCGCCCGAAGTGGCGCCGGCGCCGATCACCGTATGGATCTCGTCGATGAACAGCACGGCACCCGGATAATCCTCGAGTTCCTTGACGACCTGCTTCAGCCGTTCCTCGAAATCGCCACGATAGCGCGTGCCGGCCAACAGCGTGCCCATGTCGAGCGCGAAGATGGTGGCATTGTGCAGCACTTCCGGCACGTCGCCCTCGACGATGCGCTTGGCCAGCCCTTCGGCGATCGCCGTCTTGCCGACACCGGGGTCACCGACATAGAGCGGGTTGTTCTTGGAACGGCGGCACAGCACCTGGATGGTGCGGTTGATCTCGCCTTCGCGGCCGATCAGCGGATCGATCTTGCCGGCCTTGGCCTTGTTGTTCAGGTTGACGCAATAAGCGGTCAACGCGTCCTGTTGCTGCTTCTTCTTGCCGCCCTCCTCCTGTGGCTCGGCGCCGTTCGGGCCGCCCTGCTCGTCATCGGCACCGCGCGGGCTGCGGCTCTCCGACGCGCCCGGACGCTTGGCGATGCCATGCGAGATGTAGTTGACCGCGTCGTAGCGGGTCATCTGCTGTTCCTGCAGGAAATAAGCGGCATGGCTTTCGCGCTCGGCGAAGATCGCCACGAGCACGTTGGCACCAGACACTTCCTCGCGACCCGATGACTGCACATGGATCACCGCGCGCTGGATGACGCGCTGGAAGCCGGCGGTCGGCTTAGAGTCCTCGTCGTAGCCGGTAACCAGATTGTCGAGCTCGGTATCGATATAGGTGAGAACGGTATGCTTCAGCTCGTCGAGATCGACGTTGCAGGCGCGCATGACTGCGGCCGCCTCGGTGTCGTCGATGAGCGCGAGCAGCAAATGTTCAAGGGTTGCATATTCATGGTGGCGCTCATTGGCGAGCGTCAGCGCCTGGTGAAGCGCCTTTTCCAGGCCTTGGGAGAAAGCCGGCATGTTACCTCACTTCTTCTCCATCACGCATTGCAGCGGATGCTGATTCTGTCGGGCGAAATCCATGACCTGAGACACTTTGGTCTCGGCCACCTCGAATGTATAGACCCCGCACTCGCCCACTCCATGATTGTGAACATGAAGCATGATGCGTGTGGCGGCTTCGCGGTCCTTCTGGAAAAAACGCTCCAGCACGTGAACCACGAACTCCATCGGAGTGTAGTCGTCGTTGAGGATGAGGACCCGGTAAAGGCTGGGCTTCTTGGTTTTGGTTTTGGTGCGCGTGATGACGGCCGTCCCGCGGCCGGCCTCATTGCCGTCGCCGCCGCCGTTTTGCATCCGCGCCACTTGTCTCGTGGCAGTCAAACCGATCGTCACGTAATCCTGCCTCTTTCGAATCCTCATGCGAGTTCAACATGTAGGTGTTCGATGGACGATTTTAAGCCCTTCTGGTTAGCTGACAATATGGCTAGGTGACCAACCTGGCGGTTTTTCGCAATCGTGAAGCGCTGGCATGAAAAAACCCGGCCGCGTTTCCGCGGTCGGGTTTTGTCCCGCGCCCAAAGGGCCGGATTTTAATTCACGGGCGAAAAATTACTTTGCCTTGGCAACGATCGATTCGAACGGCTTGTAGGCCTCTTTGGCGAGTTCGGCATAGAGGTCGCCAAACTTGGTAGCCTCGGCGACGAACGCCTCGTAGGACTGCTTGGCATAGTCGGATTGAATCTCGATCGCCTTGTCCAGCGACTTGGCCGAGAACAGCTTCTCGCACGCGACGCTGCCGGCTTCGAAGCTCTTCTTGGTGTATTCGCCGGCCTCGGTGGCGATCGCCTGCGCGCCCTTGGACAAGGAGGCGAAGCTCTTCAATCCGGTGTCGGCGAACTCCTTGCCGTATTTGCTGAAGTCCTCATAGGTCTGGGTCATTTCGTACTCTCCCTGGACGGTTGACGCGCCCTGCCCCGAGCGCCGTTGTGCAATGCATAATATATATTGTGCAGCGCACAAAAGTCAAGAAGTCGGGGACTCGCGACCCCGCGGGCAGCGGCAATGGCTAAAATTCGAATAAAGGAAGGCTCAAACCCCCAGAAAATGGTGAACGCGGCGGTTACCATAAACGGATTGGTAACGCTGCCCCGCTAGCTTGGCCAGAAGTGAGGCAGGATCCCTTTGCCGCCTCCAGCGCAACGAGAAATTCAAAGGAACTACCAGTGCGTCAGGCGTTGTCGGGCTTCGTTTCCAAATCCGCGTTCCCTCTTAAAACGATCATGATCCTCGCCATGGCGATGACCTTCGTCGTCGCGGACGTCGCCTCGTCGCTCGCGGCGAAATCCGCGGCCATCGTCGTCGATGCCAAAACCGGCAAGGTGCTGTACTCGGCTAATGCCGATGGCCGGCGCTATCCCGCTTCGCTGACCAAGATGATGACGCTCTATCTGACCTTTGAAGCGATGGCGAAGGGCAAGATCAGCAGAAACTCGCCAGTCGTGTTTTCGGCCCATGCGTCAGCCGAGGCGCCGACCAAGCTCGGCGTGAAGCCTGGTGGATCGGTGGCGGTCGAGACCGCGATCCTGTCGATCGTGACGAAGTCGGCCAACGACTCGGCGACCGCGCTCGGCGAAATGCTCGGCGGCAACGAAACCAACTTCGCCCGCATGATGACGGCCAAGGCGCGGCAGCTCGGCATGAACGGCACGGTCTTCCGCAACGCCAACGGCCTGCCGGATCCGGGACAGTTCACCACCGCGCGCGACATGGCCACGCTCGGCATTGCGCTCAGGGAACATTTTCCCCAGTACTACGGCTATTTCGCGCAGCGATCCTTTCTCTACGGTCGCCAGCGCATCAATGGCCATAACCGTCTGCTCGGACGCATCAAGGGCGTCGACGGCATCAAGACCGGCTATACCCGCGCCTCCGGCTTCAATCTCGTCTCCTCCGTTAATGACGGCAACCGCCGCCTGGTCGCCGTTGTCATGGGCGGCACGTCGGGCGGCAGCCGAGACAACCAGATGGCAGGCCTGATCAACACCTATCTGCCGAGGGCCTCGACCCGCGGTGGCGGCGACCTCGTTGCCAAGGCGGACAGCAACCCCATCAGCGCACTTGCAAAGGTTCTCCTGCCCAAGCATGACGCGCCGACCCCGGACGAAAAGCCGGTGGCCGTGGCGGAAGCCGATACGGCCGTCGCCGACGACGCGACCATTGCCCAGGGCGACAGCGAGGACGAGGATACAGCCGAGGCGGAGGCACCCAAGCTGGTTGTCCCGGCAAAGAAGGTAAAGACGGTCATCGTCTCCGCTCCCAAGGTCGCCACCGCCCAGGTCGTGGCCGCCTATGCCGAGCCCACCCCGGCCGTTGATCCGGTCAGCACCGCGTCGGTTCCGTCAGGCTGGGCCATCCAGGTTGCCTCCTCGCCGAAGCAGTCCGAAGCCCAAGCTTTCCTCGACAAGACCACCAAGCAGGCTCCCAAGGTGCTGGCCAACGCTTCCGGCTTCACCGTCGCTTTCGACAAGGACGGCGCCACCTACTACCGCGCTCGCTTCGGCGGCTTTGGGTCCAAGGATGCCGCCTGGAAGGCCTGCACCGCTTTGAAGAAGAAGAAAATCGAGTGCTACGCCGTCCAGCAATAGGACTGCGTGGAAGATATCTCCCGGAAAATTTTTGCGTCGAAGGAGACTAGTTGTGATTGGAGAGCAAGACGTCCTTGGCTTCGTTAATCCGCGCCGCCAGGAAAGACGTGCCGCCGATATCGGGGTGCAGGCGCTGCATCAGGCGGCGGTGCGCCTTGCGGACATCCGCCGCGGCGGCCCCCGCTTCAAGACCAAGGACCTTGTAGGCCTCCTCCTTAGTCATGGCGCCCGGACCTGGCGCAACACCCAGCCTTTCGCCACCGTTCGTCTCAGCGTATTTGCGCCAGACGGGAAATCTGCCGTCAAGATACGTCTCTAGCAACTGCCGGCTCTCCGGATCGCCGGAGAGTTCGCGGTAAAGATGCTGCAATTGCGCAAGGGTCATCGAGCCAAGCATCTTGCCATCGTGGCGGCCGGCCAGCACCAGCCCTTCCAGGCCGCCAGTATTGTGATCGAGTTCCATCTCGAGTGCCGCCGTCCGCACCGTTGAGCGTTTTCCAGCACCCGGTCTGGCCTTTGGCCCGCCCGTATGCATGGCGCCGTACCAGGCGATTGCCACGAACAGGATGATGCCGCCGATGCCTTGGCGCCCGACCAGGAGCACGGCGCCACCCACCAGCGCCAGCAGGATCGGTCCCAATTTTCTCATTCCGCTTGCGAGTTGCGCCGGATCCGCGCGGAGAAATGCGGTGGCTACCCCCAGCAGCACCAGCAACAACGCGACCACGATGATAATTGCGCCTAACATTTCGCACCGCCCCGCAGGGGTCCTGTCCGCTCGGACAGCCGCGTGATGTCCTTCAACACTTTTCCTGCGCCAGAATCATGGCCTTTAATCGGGCCGGAAGGAGGACCATCATGCGAACTGATCCTCCAAAGCACAGCGGCCTGTGTCGACAATTCTTCATCGCGCATGGATTTCAAGATGTGGCGTCGTCGCGTCGCTTGCAAGTCCAGCGCGGGGCAAGATTGAGGGCCAGAAAACGCGGGCGCGGCAGTAGGCAATCCTTCGCTCAAGCCCTAGAGCAGGCCGAGGTCGGCCAGCTCGCGCCTGAGTTTCGGCGGCATCTCGACCAATCCCGCCTTGCCCTTGCCGAGGTCGGCCGGGGCGTCCGCCGGCTTCAGGTAACGCCAGCCCTGGAAGGCGCGGCGCGGCTGCCAGTCGGTGCGCACCACCTCGGGATCGAGCATCAAATGGCAGCGGCCAATGCCGTCGTCATCGGTGAACGGCCGGATTTCCGTGATCAACTGGCGGCACTGCACGCTGCCCTTGATCACCCAGTAGAGCGAACCGCCATCGGTGACCTCGTCGCCACGTGTCGGCATCATGCGGGTGGTGTGCCAGTGTTCGGCTGGTTCGCCGGCACGGCGGCGCTCGTCAAGGCGGAAGGCGATCCACTCTTCGAGATCCTCGACACTGTCGCAACCGACGCAAAGCTTTAGGAGATTGAGAGCCATCGCCCAAGGTTAGTCCGGAGCGCCGGGACGTCAACGGCCTGACGGACTTCTCCACAGTGCCGGCTTGGGCCAGCCCTCAACACTCAACGACATTGACCGCCAGGCCGCCAAGGCTGGTTTCCTTGTACTTCTCGTTCATGTCGAGGCCGGTCTGGCGCATCGTCTCGATCGCTGCATCGAGCGGCACGAAATGCACGCCGTCGCCTTTGATGGCCAGTGACGCGGCCGTCACCGCCTTGACGGCACCCAATGCGTTGCGCTCGATGCAGGGCACCTGGACCAGCCCGCCGACCGGGTCGCAAGTCATGCCGAGATGGTGTTCCAAGGCGATTTCGGCAGCATTCTCGACCTGCTCGGGCGTGCCGCCCATGACCGCGCACAGGCCGGCCGCAGCCATCGCCGAGGCGGAACCGACCTCGCCCTGGCAGCCGACCTCGGCGCCCGATATCGACGCATTGGACTTGATGATGCCGCCAACGGCGGCTGCCGTCAGCAGGAAGTCGCGAATGCTCGGCTGGTCGGCCTCGGGATGGAAATGCAGCCAGTAGCGCAGCACCGCCGGCAGTGTGCCCGCGGCACCATTGGTCGGCGCGGTGACGACACGCCCGCCCGCCGCATTCTCCTCGTTGACCGCCATCGCATAGATCGACAGCCAGTCATTGGCGAGCAGCGGGTTCGGCCGGTTCTGCTGCCACTGCTCCTGCAGCTTGTCATGGAGCTGTCTGGCGCGGCGGCGCACTTTCAGGCCGCCGGGCATGATGCCGTCCTGCGAAAGGCCACGGTCGATACAGCCCTTCATGGCGTCCCATATCGCGTCGAGGCCGGTGTCGAGCGCCTCGCGCGACATCTGCGTCTCCTCGTTGACGCGCTTCATTTCGGCAATGGAAAGGCCGCTCTTGGCCGCCATCTTCAGCATCTCGACCGCATTCTTGAAGGGATACGGCACTTTCTTGCCCTCGGTTGTGACCGAGCCCTTCGACTTCATCCGTTGCAGCTCTTCTTCCGAAACCACGAAGCCGCCGCCGATCGAATAGTAGATGCGTTTGAGCAGCAACCGGCCGCCGGCGTCGTAAGCGTAGAACGCCATGCCGTTGGCATGGCCGGTGAGCGGCGTCTTGCGGTCGAGAACCAGATCGGTGGCCGGATCGAAATGGTAGGAGGGGTGGCCGGGCGGTGAAACCAGCTTGTCGGCGGTGATGCGGCTGACAATGTCGTCGGCTCGGTCGGGGTCGACCGTTTGTGGCGTCTGGCCGGCAATGCCGAGAATGACGGCACGGTCGCTGCCATGGCCGATGCCGGTATAGGCGAGCGAGCCATGCAGGCTGGCGCCGATGCGATCGACCTTGGCGCCGGCGGGACGCGGCCAGTCGTCGCCCGCGACCTCATCGAGGAAGCGGCGCGCAGCCGTCATCGGTCCCATCGTGTGCGAGCTCGAGGGGCCGATGCCGATCTTGAACAGGTCGAAAACCGAAAGGAACACGCTGTCTCCTGGGTCACGTCGAGGATTACATATAGGAATTCCCGGGATGTTTCCGCTCTTTTGACAATCGCGGCGCAGCACCTGCCGACCTTGTTTGCTCCGGCAGCGACATCGAGTGCAACGCGCCGTGCAAGGTCATCGAAGCAACCCGGCCGAATATGGTAGATTCGGCGCCATGGGCGATTCCTATCTTTCGGCGGCCGATCTCGCGGCGCTGGGCTTTTTCCTCCTCGCATGGGTGCTGCACACGCTCGCCTCGGACGGCCACCTGATCAGCCGCGTGTCGCTGACCACCGCCATGAATGCGCAACGCGAGGCCTGGATGCGCACCATGGCCGAGCGCGAGATCCGCATCGTCGACACCGCCATCATGAGCGGCCTGCAGCAGGGAACAGCCTTCTTCGCCTCCAGTTCGCTGATCGCGCTCGGCGGCTGCTTCGCCCTGCTTGGCGCGTCGGACCGGGTGCTTGAGGTGCTGAGCACCCTGCCCTTGGGCGGCGCGCCGTCGCGCTCGGCCTTTCAGATCAAGGTGCTGGGACTGGTGCTGATCCTGGCTTTTTCCTTCTTCAAATTCGGCTGGGCCTATAGGCTGTTCAACTACTGTTCGATCCTGATCGGCGCCGTGCCGATCCCGCATGGCGAGGCCTCGCGCAATCCCCTCACGCAAACGGCTGTGTGGCGTGCGACGCAAATGAACATGCTGGCCGGCAAGCATTTCAACTCGGGCCTGCGCGGCGTGTTCTTCTCGATCGGCTATCTCGGCTGGTTCGTCGATCCCCTGGTGTTCGTGCTGTCGACGCTTCTGCTGCTGGCCGTCCTGGTACGGCGGCAGTTCTTCTCCGCGGCGCGGCGCGCGGTGATCGGTCAGCCGCCGGGCGTCGGAAACGGCTGATCGATGCGGCCGGAAAGCCAATAGGCGAAAAGCCCGATCCATTCGCGAACCGCGATGGTCGTGTTCTGCAGTGAATCGGCCGCGTTGTCGCGAAACAAGCCGATGCCTTCCCGACCCGAGGTGCGATAGTCGACCGGCCATTGGACAGTTGGAAAACCTGCCTTGTCGAACAGGGCCTTGGCGCGCGGCATGTGAAAGGCTGATGTCACCAAAAGCCATGTCTCGCCAGGTTTGGGCTTGACCAGTTCGCGGCTGAAGACCGCGTTCTCGTAAGTGTTGCGGGATTTGTCTTCGAGGAGCAGCTGGTCGGCCGGGACACCCAGCGCCTCGAGCAGGCGCGGCGCGGTGTCGGCATCACCTTCGCCGTCGAAGAACAGTGAACCGTTTCCACCGGAGACCACCACCTTTGCCTGCGGGAAACGCCTGGCGAGGATCGCGGTCTCAACCATGCGATCGCCGCTGCTGTTCAATTCATAGCCGCCGCGCACAAGGTTGATAGCGCCCTCGAAGCCGCCGCCGAGCACGACGATGCCGTCTACCTTCTCCGGCAGCGGCGGCCTGGGAAAGCGTTCCTCCAGCGGATTGAGCATCATCGCTCCAAGTGACGTCCACGCCGACAGCGCAAGGATCAGAAACGCCAGCACGCCGCCGCTGACGGCAAGTCGCCGCCGGCCGGCCATCCCGGCGAGCAGGCCTGCCAAAAGCAGGAAGATCGTCAGGTTGAGCGGCTGGATGAAGAACCAGAATATCTTGGAAAGATAGTAGAACATCGCTCACTCATTACAGCCCGCAAGGCTGTCCAAAATCGATCGCGATTTTCAGGACCATGCGTCAGGCGAGCGATACCCTTACCACCACTTCTCCGGCTGGAATGTGCCGGCCGCCTGCTCGATGACGGCGGCGGTCTGGAACAGCGTCTCTTCCTCGAATGGCCTGCCGATCAATTGCAGGCCGAGCGGCAGCCCCTTGGGGTCGAGGCCGGCGGGCACTGCGATGCCGGGCAGGCCGGCCATGTTCACGGTGACCGTGAAAATATCGTTGAGGTACATCTTGACCGGATCGGCGGCCATGTCCTCGTCGGCAATGCCGAAGGCAGCGGACGGCGTCGCAGGTGTCAGGATGACATCGACGCCGGCGGCGAAGACATTTTCGAAGTCGCGCTTGATCAGGTTGCGCACCTTCTGAGCCTGCAGGTAGTAGGCGTCATAGTAGCCGGCCGACAGCACATAGGTGCCGATCATGATGCGGCGCTTGACCTCGCGGCCGAAGCCGGCGGCGCGGGTCTTCTCATACATCTCGACGATGTCCTTGCCCGGCACGCGCAAGCCGTAGCGGACGCCGTCATAGCGGGCGAGGTTGGAAGAAGCTTCCGCGGGCGCCACGATGTAATAGGCCGGCAGCGCGTATTTGGTGTGCGGCAGGGAGATGTCGACGATTTCGGCGCCCGCGTCCTTGAGCCAGGCAATGCCCTTCTGCCACAACGCCTCGATCTCTTCCGGCATGCCGTCGACACGGTATTCCTTGGGAATGCCGACTTTCATGCCCTTGATCGGCTTGCCGATCGCCGCCTCGTAGTCCGGCACCGGCCGGTTGACGGACGTGGTGTCCTTGGGATCGACCGACGCCATGGATTTCAGAAGAATGGCGGCGTCGCGCACGTCGCGGGCGATCGGTCCGGCCTGATCGAGCGACGAGGCGAAGGCGACGATGCCCCAGCGCGAGCAGCGGCCATAGGTCGGCTTGATGCCGACGGTCCCGGTGAACGCGGCTGGCTGGCGGATCGAACCGCCGGTGTCGGTGGCGGTTGCGCCTGCACACAGGAAAGCCGACACGGCGGTCGCCGAACCACCGGAAGAACCACCCGGCACCAGCTGCGCATTGTCGAGGCTACGCTGGGTTTTCGTGCCGCCTGCCGAGACGAAGCCGCCATCACCCTGATGCGTCGTCGGCATCACCACCGTATCGAGGCGCGAACGCCGCCACGGGTTGATGACCGGGCCGTAGTAGGAGGTCTCGTTGGACGAGCCCATGGCGAATTCGTCCATGTTGAGCTTGCCCAGCATGACGGCGCCGTCGGCCCACAGGTTGGACGTGACCGTTGATTCATAGCGCGGCTTGAAGCCGTCGAGCACGTGGCTGCAGGCCTGGGTGTGGACGCCTTCGGTACCGAACAGGTCCTTGATCCCGAGCGGAATGCCTTCCAGCGCACCGCCCTCGCCCTTGAGCAGCCTGGCATCCGACGTCTTGGCCATGTCGCGCGCCTTGTCGCCGGTCACCGCCACATAGGCATTGAGCGCCGGATTGGCGCGATCGATCGCCAAGAGATAGGCTTCGGTGATCTCGGTCGCGGTGATTTCCTTGGCGCGCAGCTTGGCGCGGGCCTGCGAAATCGTCAGATGGGTCAGGTCGCTCATCAAAGGCTCTTTTCGTAAAACACCGACCACTCGGAATCGGGATAGTCCAGCACCGGGCCGCAGCGCGAGAACCCGGCGCGTTCATAGACGGTCCAGGCGGCGGGATGGCGATCGCCGGTCTCCAGCACCAGCCGCTTCAACCCTTCATCGCGCGCCAGCGCCTCGACCCGTTGGACGATTCCAGCGCCAATCTTGCGGCCACGATGCGAAGGCCTCGTGTACATACGCTTGACCTCGCCAATGGCATCGTCATGGCGCTTGAGTGCACCACAACCAATGGCGACGCCGTTGTCGCGAGCGATGAAAACCGTCGTGTCCTTGCCTGCCATCTGCTCGACCGTCAGGTGGTAGCAGTGCTCCGGCGGCGTCAGTTCGAGCAAGGTCGCGTTGAGTTCCGCGACCAAGCCGCGCACGTCGTCCTGCAGCGGCGTTTCGATGGCGATCTCGATAGCCATCGGTGCCTTACTCCACGACCTTCGGCACGAGGAAGAAATTCTCGTCGGTCGCGGGCGCGTTGGCGACGATGTCGGCCGCCTTGTTGCCGTCGGTGACGACATCGCCGCGCTTCTTCATTTCCATCGGCGTCACCGACGTCATTGGCTCGACGCCGGAAACATCGACCTCGTTCAACTGCTCGACGAAGCCCAGTATGGCATTCAACTCGCCGGTCATACGCTCGGCATCTTCCTCGCTCACCGCGATGCGGGCGAGATGCGCCACGCGCTTCACTGTCTTGACATCAACGGACATGTATTTGCCTCGGGGAAAACCAGTCCGGGCTATAGCGGCGCGGCGCGCGACGCGCAACATGTGCCGCCCGACAATCGGGCAACAACCTCATGGCAGGGCAATGCCCTCGCACAGATAGTAGCTGCCGCTGTTGCCGCTCGCCTCGCTTTCATCGTCGATCGGCCGGGCCGACACGAGATCGACCTGCGTCGGGTTCATCTGCGTCACCGACAGGACGTCAGGAAAGACATAGCCCGGCTCCTGGCAGATCGCCGTCACAGCCCAGCTCGGCGAGCGTGTCGCCTTGCTGACCTGAACGAATTCGCAATTGTATTCGACGCCTTGCAGGCCGTTCTTCGAAAGAACGATGTTGCCGGCATCGATCAGCGTCTGCAGCGTATCCTTTTTGGCTTGGGTACAGAGTTCCTCCGACTGGAGATAGACACCTTCGATGAAGTCATCCGCAGCAAGCGCGGGCGACGCCGCGACAAACATCGATACGCAAAGAGATCGCCCTAATGCCATGGATTTGTTCCGCTTTGGCTGTTCTAGATGGTAATCGTTTCACCAATCTTCGGCAATGCAAGCTTGACCCCAGATCCTTCCAGCCCGGCTTCGAACTTCTCGGGCGTCGGGTCGATCATTGGAAACGTGCCGAAATGGCAAGGGACCACCGTTTCGAACTTGAAGAAGCGGCGGCAGGCAAGGGCCGCCACCGCACCGCCCATGGTGAAGCGATCGCCGATCGGAACGATGCCAATCTTTGGCTCGTGCAATTCATTGATCAGCGCCATGTCGGAAAAGATGTCGGTGTCACCCATGTGGTAGAGCGTCTGGTCTTCCGGGAAATGCAGGACCAGCCCACCCGGATTGCCGAGATAGACGTTCTTGCCGCCCTCTTCGCCAAAGGAGGACGAATGCAGCGCCTGAACGAAAGTGGAGGTGAAACCGCCGCAATCGACCGTGCCGCCAATGTTGCCGGGATTGATCTTCTTGTCGCTGACGCCCCTGCCGACAAGGT
Organism: Mesorhizobium sp. CO1-1-7; assembly: GCF_020164885.1. Taxonomy (NCBI): domain Bacteria; kingdom Pseudomonadati; phylum Pseudomonadota; class Alphaproteobacteria; order Hyphomicrobiales; family Phyllobacteriaceae; genus Mesorhizobium; species Mesorhizobium sp. CO1-1-7. Next base: position 79,240 of record NZ_JAIUHA010000003.1, read on the forward strand.
ACATGCAGATCTCGAAATTGGCGACCAGTTGCGCGCCGCTCTTGCCGAGCACTTCCAGCGCGCCGCTGATGTGGTCGCTGTGCCCGTGCGTCAAAAGAACATGCGTGATCCCTTCGGCCGGTCCTTCCCACCCGCCCGTCCAGGACGGGTTGCCGATCAGATAGGGATCGATGAGGATTTTCGCGTCACCGGTTTCGATGCGGAAGGCCGAGTGGCCATACCAGGTCAGTTTCATGAATGCATTTCCTCGATTTTTCCCGAGCCAAAGGATAGAACGCCGATAGCCTTGAGATCAAAGGGTATAGTGTCCGCCGGGCATCCGAAAGGACGCGTGCTGTCGAAAAAAACGAGGGAAAACCGTTGACCGTCATCACGATTGAGCAATTGCCGGCACGGCTCGCCGACGGCAGGACCTTGGCGGGGCTCGATCTCGGCGACAAGACGATCGGCGTGGCGGTTTCCGATCGGGGGTTCTTCTTCGCTCATCCGCGTCCAGTCATCATCCGGCGGAAATTCTCGCTCGACGCCGCCGTCCTTCTGGCATTGCTGACGAAAGAGAATGTCGGTGCGGTGGCGATCGGATTGCCGATCAACATGGATGGATCGGAAGGTCCGCGCGCACAGAAATCGCGCGCCTTCGTGCGCAACATGGCGCAGCTAAGCGACCTGCCCTTCGTATTCTGGGATGAGCGGCTGTCGACCGTCGCGGCCGAACGGACGCTGATCGAGATGGATTTCTCGCGCGCCAAACGCGCCGGCAAGATCGATTCGGCGGCGGCCGCCTTTATTCTGCAGGGAGTTTTAGACCGGCTTCAGTCACTCGATGCAGCCGATCGAACGGGACCGGACCCGTCCAGCGACGCCTGACCCAGCCCAATATCTCGCGACGCCTGCGAAACACCCATATCGCAACGAGCAGCAAGCCATCGAACACGCAGGCTTTTGCCACCATGCCCGGGATGGTTGCGGGGTCGATGCCGAGCATCTGACCGTAGAGCTGGAACACGAAATCGTGCAGCTGCCGGCTGAGCATCACATAGCCGAAATTCATGTCGTTGAGCGACAGGTAGAACCAGCCCCAAAACAGCGCCATCGGCGCGGCCCACAACGCGAAGATGTAGCGCATCAGCGGCCTCCCTTCCCGTTCGGGCCGGTCCGTCCCGATATCATGGAGAGCAGCGAATTGTGCGCCGCGGCTTTCGCCATGCTGTGCGCCGTGGCGTGGAAATCCTCCTCATCCAGCGCAGCTACCGAACGCCGTTCGGCAAGCATTGCGACATAGGAGACCAGAAGTGCGGCCAGTTGCACTGCGACCACCATGAACAGGCCGTTGATGCCTTGGGCCGCACCGCCGATCAGGATCATCGACATCACCCCGGAAGCGGAAATGAAGGCGATGCGAACGACGCTGTCGGCGCCGGGGCTGGACGCGTCGTTGATCAGTGTATCGACAAAGGCCCAGAAGAACAGCACCGCCACGACCAGCAACGCGATCGCCAGCGGAGCGACCACGACGATGTTCTCCAGATTGACAAACTGGGCGCTCTCGACGGTCACGCCGAGTACGCCGAGAGCCGCCGTCACACCTCGATTTCCATCGATACAGATCACCGCAAGCAGGGCAAAAACGATCGCCCAGTGCACGGACAGAAAGGAGGTCAGTACGTGTCGCATCGTGATTCCTGCTTCGACAGGATTGACAGTGGGCTTTGCGGTTCGCCGCCGCAACGGAAACCATTTGTTAAGGTTAACGGCGACGGCGAGGTCTGTGGGGATTCCGGCAACGCCGCTCAAACATGAAAGGCATCTCCGTCAATTCACCGGCGGATAGAGCGTATCGATGATCATGCGCGCGTCGTGGCGCGAATCGAGCATGCCGTAAGTATTGCGCCACTGGCCCGCGAGCCGCGTTTCGACGAAGGCATCAGCGATCCGCCCTGCCCCGAGCCGACGCAACTCGGCGGCCGCCGCAGAGAGCGCAAGCTGTTCCGTCAGCAGCCGGGCCGAGCCCTCGTCGGTCGAAGCGACCTGCATGGCCGCCTTCAGAACGCCGATCGTGCCGCGCCCGCCGGCGCCGAGGTCGCGGTCGATACCGGTCAATACTTCTTCGAAAAGCCCCGGCGCGCGGCCAAGCACGCGCAGCACGTCGAGCGCCATGACATTGCCCGATCCCTCCCAGATCGCGTTGACAGGCGCTTCGCGGTAATAACGGGCGAGCGGAGCTTCCTCGACATAGCCATTGCCGCCAAGGCACTCCATCGCCTCGTAAAGCAGCGGCGGCGCGATCTTGCAGACCCAGTATTTGACGACCGGCGTCATGGCGCGGGCGAACGCCGCCTCGCCGCGATCGCTCGCCGCCTCGTCGAAGGAACGCGCCAGCCGGAACGACAGCGCGGTCGCCGCGGCAACATCGAGCGCCATGTCGGCCAGCACGCGCTGCATCAACGGCTGCTCGATCAAGGTCGAACCGAACACCTGGCGATGGCGGGCATGATGGATCGCTTCGGCCAGCCCCGCCCGCATGATCGCCGAAGACGCCACCGCGCAGTCGAGCCGGGTCAGCGTCACCATGTCCATGATCGTCTTGACGCCGGCGCCGGGTTCGCCGACCATCTCCCCGATGGCGTTGACGAATTCAACCTCGGAAGACGCGTTCGAGCGATTGCCGAGCTTGTCCTTCAGCCGCTGGAAGCGAAAGCCGTTGCCAGACCCGTCGCCGAGCACGCGCGGCACCAGGAAGCAGGACAGTCCCTCCGGCGCCTGTGCCAGCACCAGGAAGGCGTCCGACATCGGCGCCGACATGAACCATTTATGTCCCGTCAGGCGGTAGAAGCCGCTACCGACGCGTTCCGCCCGGGTCACATTGGCACGCACATCGGTGCCGCCCTGTTTCTCGGTCATGCCCATGCCGAGCGTCAGTCCGGTCTTTTCGACGGGCGGCTTCTGGCTCTGGTCGTATTTGCGCGTCGTCACGCGCGGCGCCCATTCGCGAAACAGTTTTGGGCTGGCCATCAATGCCGCCAGCGAGGCGCTGGTCATGGTGATGGGGCAGAGATGCCCGGTCTCGAGTTCCGCCGTCAGGTAAAAACGGGCGGCGCGCACCTGATGGCGGCGGCCGATCTCGGCGTCGCCATTTTCCCAGACCGAGGAATGCAGGCCGTTGGCCACCGAGCGGCGCATCAAGGCGTGGTAGGCGGGATGGAATTCGACCAGGTCGATGCGCCGTCCCTGGCGATCGTGCGTCCTGAGTTTCGGCGTCTCGACATTGGCGAGGCGCGCCAGTTCCTGCGCTTCTTGCGTCAGCACGAAACGGCCGAGCCCGTCGAGATCCTTGCGCACCGGATCGGAAAAGCGCTCGGCAAGCTGGATCAGCAACGGATCGCCTCGCCAGGCGTTGCCGCCCGTCAGCGGCGGCGGCTGGTTCGTTACGTCGTCGGTCACGCCCAATCCTTCTAGCCGATCCTTCTAGAAAGGCCCTATTGTCGGAAAGCCTCGAATCCGAGGCCGTCGGCTTAGATATAGCCAAGCGTTGCTGCGCGCGCGACGAAAATACCGGCCGATCTAATCGGCTATCTACACGAAAAAATTGAGGAGAACGGCGTCAATCCAAAGCGGGTGCTTGCGGGCGCGAAATCCGCACCCTATAGCAGCCCCTTGAGATGACCGACGCTTCGTCCCTGCCACTCTACCCTCACCGCCATCTTCTGGGCATCAGCGACCTTTCGCCCGCCGACATCGAGCTTTTGCTCGACAGGGCGGATCGGGCGGTCGCGATCTCGCGCCAGTCCGAAAAAAAGACCTCGGCGCTGCGCGGCCGCACCCAGATCAATCTCTTCTACGAAGCCTCGACCCGCACGCAATCCTCGTTCGAACTGGCCGGAAAGCGGCTTGGCGCCGATGTCATGAACATGTCGGTGGCGAGTTCCTCGGTAAAGAAGGGCGAAACGCTCATCGACACCGCGATGACACTCAACGCCATGCGGCCTGACATATTGATCATCCGCCATCAGTCGGCGGGCGCGGCGGCCCTCCTGGCGCAGAAGGTCGGCTGCTCGGTGGTCAATGCCGGCGACGGCGCCCACGAACACCCGACACAGGCGCTGCTCGACGCACTCACCATCCGCCGCGCCAAGGGTGCGCTGTCGAAGCTGATCGTGGCGATCTGCGGCGACATCCTGCATTCACGTGTCGCGCGCTCCAACATCATGCTGCTCAACGCACTCGGCGCACAAATACGGGTGGTGGCGCCCTCGACGCTGTTGCCCTCGGGCATCGACAGGATGGGCGTGATCGTCTGCCGCTCGATGGCGGAGGGCCTGAAGAACGCGGATGTGGTGATGATGTTGCGCTTGCAGCGCGAGCGCATGGAAGGAGCCTTCGTGCCATCGGTGCGCGAATATTTCCGCTATTTTGGTCTAGACGCCGAGAAACTGAAGGCCGCCAAGGACGACGCGCTTGTCATGCATCCTGGCCCGATGAACCGCGGTGTCGAGATCGCGTCCGAAATCGCCGACGGCCCGCAAAGCGTCATCCAGGAGCAGGTGGAAATGGGCGTCGCCGTGCGCATGGCGGTGATGGAAGCGCTGCTCGATCCCCGCCGCAATCAAGAGGGCCGTAATCAAGAAGGCCGCGGCGCATGAGCATCACGGTCTTTGAACGCGCCCGCATCGTCGATCCGTCACGCGGCCTTGATGAAGTCGGCTCCGTCATAGTCGAAGGCAGGAAAATCGTTGCCGCGGGCAAGGCGGCGCTGAACCACGGCGTCCCCGACGGCGCTACGGCGATCGACTGCAGCGGCAAGGCGATCATCCCCGGCCTGATCGACGGCCGGGTCTTCATCGGCGAGCCCGGCGCCGAACATCGCGAAACCATCGCTTCGGCAAGTGTCGCCGCAGCGGCCGGCGGCGTCACGTCCATCGTGATGATGCCAGACACCGATCCGGTGATCGACAATGTGGCGCTGGTCGAATTCGTGCTGCGCACCGCCAAGGACACGGCCGTCGTCAATATCTTTCCGGCCGCCGCCATCACCAAGGGCCTCCACGGACGCGAAATGACGGAGTTCGGCCTGCTGCGCGAGGCGGGTGCGGTCGCTTTCACCGATGGCAGGCATACCATATCGAGCGCGCTGGTGATGCGTCGCGCGCTAACCTATGCGCGCGATTTCGGCGCCACCATCGTCCATGAAACGCAGGATGCCGATCTTGGGTCGTCGGGCGTCATGAACGAAGGCCTGTATGCCAGTTGGCTCGGCCTCTCCGGCATTCCACGTGAAGCCGAATCCATCCCGCTCGAGCGTGACCTCGCGCTGGCGCGGCTGACGCAAGGTTCGTACCACGCCGCGAAGATCTCGACGGCAATGGCGGCAAGCGCCGTGGCGCGTGCGAAGGCCGACGGCGCGGCAGTGACGTCTGGCGTGTCGATCCACAATCTGTCTCTCAATGAAAACGACGTTGGCGAGTACCGCACCTTCTTCCGCCTGACGCCGCCGCTGCGGGCCGAGGAGGACCGGTTGGCGATGATCGATGCGGTCAAGGACGGAACGGTCGATGTCATCGTCTCCTCGCACGATCCGCAGGACGTCGATACCAAGCGCCTGCCCTTCGCCGACGCCGCGGCCGGCGCCATTGGCCTCGAAACCCTGCTGGGCGCGGCCTTGCGCCTCTACCACAATGGCGACGTGCCCCTGCTCAGGCTGATCGAAACCTTGTCCACCGCGCCGGCGAGGCTGTTTGGATTGGCCGGCGGCACGCTGAAGCCAGGCGCCGTCGCCGATCTCGCGCTTGTCGACCTCGATGAACCCTGGATAGTCAGCGAAAGCGGTATCCGCTCGCGCTCGAAAAACACCTGCTTCGAAGGCGCACGGCTGCAAGGCAAGGTCTTGCAAACGCTGGTGGCGGGCCGCACAATATTTTCTGCCTGAGCCGGCGGTAGCCATGCGACTTCAGGCATGGTTGGGGGAACGCGGGGGGAACAATGACTTACGGCCCAATCCTGGCGCTGGTGTTCGGCTATCTGCTGGGCTCGATTCCGTTCGGCCTGCTGCTTACCCGCGCGGCCGGCCTTGGCGATGTGCGCAAGATCGGTTCAGGCAATATCGGCGCCACCAATGTGCTGCGCACCGGCAACAAGGGGCTTGCCGCCGCGACTTTGCTGCTCGATGTGCTGAAAGGCACGGCCGCCGTGCTGATAGCAAGCCATTTCGCGCCTGAAGCCGCGATCTGGGCTGGTCTCGGCGCCTTTCTGGGCCACCTGTTCCCGGCATGGCTCGGCTTCAAGGGTGGCAAGGGCGTCGCCACTTATCTCGGCGTGCTGGTCGGCCTTGCCTGGCAAGTCGCATTGATCTTCGCTGTCGTATGGTTGGTGATGGCTTTCCTCTTCCGCTACTCATCGCTGGCGGCGCTGGCTGCTGCCGTGGTGGTACCGATCGCGCTTTATTTCCTGAGCACGCCGCAGATAGCCATTCTGTTCGTGGTGATGAGCATCATTGTCTTCATCAAGCACCGAGAAAACATTTCGCGACTGATTGCCGGCTCCGAAGGCAAGATCGGAGCCAAGGGGTGAGCGAACCGGCCGCCGGGCCGCGTCTTACCGATCGCCAGCGGCTGAGCTGGCTGCGGCTGATCCGCACCCAGAATGTCGGCCCTGCCTCCTTTCGCGACCTGATCAACCGTTTCGGTTCGGCCGAAGTCGCGTTGGAAATGCTGCCGGAACTGATGATTTCCGGCGGCGCCAACCGGATCGTGCGCATCCCTTCCCTTGCCGAGGCCGAGGCCGAGATGGAGGCCGCGCGGCGAGTTGGAGCACGCTTTGTCGGTATTGGGGAGGCGGACTATCCGCCGCTGTTGCGCAGCATGGACAATCCGCCGCCGATGCTGGCGGTCAGGGGCAATGCCGCGGTGTTCCGGTTGCCGGGTGTCGCTATAGTCGGCGCCCGCAACGCATCGCTTGCCGGCATCAAGATGGCGCGCATGCTGGCAGCCGATCTCGGACGAGACGGCTACGGCATCGTCTCCGGCCTGGCACGTGGCATCGACACGGCGGCGCATCAGGGCAGTCTCTTGACCGGTACGGTCGGCGTGCTCGCCGGTGGGCTCGACCTGCCCTACCCGCCCGAAAATGCCGGTCTGTGCGATGACATTGCGGAGCGTGGCGCCATCATCTCGGAAATGCCGTTCGGCTGGCAGCCGCGTGCCCAGGATTTCCCGCGCCGCAACCGCCTTGTCGCGGGCGCCGCTCTTGGGCTGGTGGTGGTTGAGGCAGCACAGCGCTCAGGCTCGCTGATCAGCGCCAGGCTTGCCGGCGAGATGGGCCGGTTGGTCTTTGCGGTACCCGGCTCCCCGCTCGATCCGCGCGCGGCCGGTACCAACGGTCTGCTCAAGGACGGCGCCACGCTGGTCACCGAAGCTTCGGACATTTCCAGGGCGATCGTTCCGCTGACCGGCATGCGGGCGCCTGATCTGCCGCCGTTTGAGGACCCGCCCGACTTTTCGGCCACACCGCCACCAGGCGAGAGCGACCGGGCCAAGGTGATCGAGGCGCTGGGGCCGACACCGGTGCCGGTCGACGAGATCATCCGCCACACCGGCCTGCATCCCGCCCAGGTCTTCATGGTGCTGCTTGAACTCGACCTTGCCGGCCGCCTCGAGCGTCACGCCGGTGGAAATGTTTCGCTTGTTTTCGGGGAAGGCTAACCGCCCTCAGTGGCGGCTGGTCTTTCTATCTCCGGTCTCGTCGTAATCATGCATGTTGGCGTCAAAGAGATCCTTTTGAACAAACTGGCGCCAGACCTCATCCGCGTCCTGCGGGCGCGACGGATCGAAACTCGGCTGGGTCTCGTGCGTATTCGGCAGCGACCGCCGGCGTAGCCAAGCAGGCATGATCTCCAAGATGAGACTGGTGAATTGGGTCATCACGGACTCCTTCGATTGAAGGGATGGACCAGGCCGGTCGATCCATCCAAATTACACTGGCTCACCGCACCCAGCCAAGCCAAAGCCTCCCCGACGTCGGCAAGCACATGGCGCGCCGCTGTCGGTCCGTGCGGTTTGATGCGGATCGACATGCCGTCCATCTCGTTCACGGCCTCGAAACCATTTTCGTCGGATGTGTCGTCGCCCAGAAACACCGGCCGCCGCCCCTCGAAAGCCGGCAGATCCAGAAAGCGCCTGATGGCGGCTCCCTTTGCTGCCTCCAGCGGCATCAATTCAACGCCGGCATTGCCGGCCAGCACCCGATATCCCGTAGGCAACCTGCCCAACGCCTGTTCGACCAGTTGCGTCGCGCGCCGCAACAGTTGCGGTGCCGCGCGCGTGTGGACTGCCAGGATCGGTCCCTTGCGCTCGATATAAACGTCCGAACTGCCCAGCTCCGCTTCGATTTCCTCGGCAAGTGCCGCAATGTCGGCCGGCTCTCCCGCTGCCTCGACCGGGCCGTCGCGGATGAGCCTGTGCTCAAGCCCATACAGCCCGGCGGCGCGCAATCTGAGCGGCTGGAAAAGATGGTCGACCGCAGCGATCGATCGTCCCGTGATGAACGCCAGAGCTCCATCCAATTGCAATTCGAGCCTCGCCAGCAGCGTACGCAATTCATCGCCGACAACCACCGCATCGGGATGCGCGGCGTGTTCGAGAAGCGTGCCGTCAATGTCCAGGAACAAGGCCCACGGCCCTGTTGGGAGCTCAGGCGCGGGCAGCTTTGGCAGAAGCGACATCACAGCGCCGCCACCCGTCTGCGATCGAGCAGCGAGATCACGTTGCCCGATGAGGTCGGGGCGGCGCCGACGGCGCGATCGACCGCAACGCGTTTGCGCAGGCGCGCGGCATCGAGAAGCATGCTGCCTGCCCACCGGTAGACATTATTGTCGCGAACGACCTCACGCATCCTTTGCATGCGCTGCCGCTGCTCTTCCGACGACATCGTCAAAGCCTGCAACAAGGCGTCGCCCATCATTGTGGCGTCGTAGGGATTGACGATCAGCGCTTCCAGCAATTCCTTGGAAGCGCCGGCGAACATGCTGAGCAGCAGGACCCCCTGTTCGTCATTGCGCGCCGCGACGAACTCCTTGGCCACCAGGTTCATGCCGTCATGCAGGCTCGTGACCAAGCAAACGTCGGCGGCCCGGTAGATTTCGTAGACCTGTTCCTGCGAATGATGTTCCGTGACCATCAGGACGGGAGTGTAGCCGTCGCGGCCATAGCGCCGGTTGAGATCCTCGGCTTGACGCAGACACTCTTCATGCAACTGTTGGTATGCGGGCAAGGTGCCGCGACTGGGTGCCGCGATCTGCAGGAAGGCGACCTTGCCAATCCATTCCGGATGGAGCCTCAGCAGCTCATCGAGTGCGGTAAAGCGATCGAGGATGCCCTTCGTGTAGTCGAGACGTTCGACGCCGACACACAGCCTGACATCGTCCGCCAGCCCGAATTTTTCACGAACATGCCGACGGCATTGCGCCACCTCGGGCAGCTGGGCCTGTCGCGCCGGCTCCCATTCGATTGAAATCGGATACGCGTGAACCAGGCTGATCTGGCCGCCATAGGAGATGGCGGAATCCTCGCGCTCGATCCTGCTCTCCAGGAAGCGGTCGACGCTGTCGATGAAGTTGTTGCAATGGAACTGGGTGTGAAAGCCGACGATCGAACTGCCCAGCAATCCTTCTAGGATCTTCTCGCGCCATGGGCAGATGCTGAATACCTCGGAATTCGGCCATGGAATGTGCCAGAAGGTGATGATGATGGCTTCCGGCAGGCGCTCCCGGATCATCCGCGGCAACAGGGCGAAATGGTAGTCCTGGACAAGCACGATGGGCCGCTCGTTGCGTGCCTCCGCGACGACGGTGTCGGCGAATTTGCGGTTGACCGCCTCGTAGGCCTCCCAGTCGGACGCACGGAATATCGGTCGGGTGAAGGCTATGTGGCACAGCGGCCAAAGCCCCTCATTAGCAAAGCCGAGATAATAGCCTTGCTGTTCTTCCTCGCTCAGCCAGACACGGCGCAACGTATAGGAAGGGTTTTCCGGCGGCACTTCGACGCGGTCGTTTTCGTCCACCACCAGCGCATCGGCCGAACCGCCGCCATAGGCGATCCATGTGCCCGCACAGGCGCGCGTGATCGGCTCCAGGGCGGAGACCAGCCCGCTGGCGGGTACGACCAGATGGATGCTGTCGCCGTTGCGGTTATGGATGTAGGGTTCGCGATTTGACACCACGATCACCTGTGCATCGGGAAGTTCCTTCGCCAGAATGTGACGCAACGTTTCCGGCGACCATTGGACGAGGGCGGCGGCCGCGGATTGCCCGTTCTTTTCGAACTCCGGCAATGGGCTGCGAACGGATCCTGCTTCGAGACGGGCGAGCTTCATGTTTCTGGCCCGGCGCGCCCGTGACAGCACCACCGCGAGCGCGACGCATGAGATACCGACAATTACGAGAACGAAGAGCCACAGTGCGGCCGAGGGTACGACCAGGTACGAACTGTTGTCGGGCATTTCGAATTGATTACCTTTCAATGGGACGCGGCAGATCCACCGACAGGAACTCCAGCATCCTTGGCGTGCTGATCCAACGTTCCGCACCCGGTGTTGGTTCCGATTTTTCAGCTCTTGACCACCAGTGGCACCAATCCTTCATGCGCATCCGCAAGGAAGGCACCGACACGATCCCCCACGCGCTGAAACGTCAGGTCCACCGCCACATGTCCCACCGAGAGATGGCGAATGACAAGATTGTCGATGCCGATCGGCAAGTGCGGCCGGGTCACGTGAATTTCGTTCGTCCAACCGTCGATCTGTAGGCCGAGGCAGGCCTGCATGAGCATGAAGGCGGAGCCCGCGGACCAGGCCTGCGGCAGGCAAGCCACCGGATAGGCAATCGGCGCTTCGCCGGCCGAGCGCGTGAACCCGCAGAACAGTTCGGGTAGCCGCATGTTGAAATGAACCGCGGATTCGAAGGTCCCGCTCATCAACCGCACCACGCTGTCGCGGATGCCGTATCGCGCCAGCCCGGCGGCGCAGATCGCGGTGTCGTGCGGCCAGATGGAGCCGTTATGATAGGACATCGGATTGAAGAAGATCGCATCGTCCGCCAGCGTTCTCAGCCCCCAGCCGGAATGGAACGAAGCCGACAGCAGCTGGTCGGCGACCATGCGTGCGCGATCCGGATTGGGAAGGCCGACATAGAGCAGGTGACCCGCATTGGACGTGCGCACCTTGCAGGGTTGGCCATCGCCATCGATCGCCAGCGCATAGTAGCCAAGCTCTTCGATCCAGAAATGGCGTTCGACTTGTTGGCGAATGGCATCGGCGCGCAGCTCCCAATTCTCCGCCCGCTCCTCTTCGCCGCGCAGCCGTGCCAGCTTTGCCAATCCCCGAAATGCTGCAAAGACGTAACCCTGCACCTCGACCAGCGCGATCGGCCCTTTCGGAATGCGGCCGTCGGCATGGAAGACGGAATCGAAGCTGTCCTTCCATCCCTGGTTGGCAAGGCCGGATTCCGCGGCGCGCTGATAGGTAAGAAACCCTGTCGAACGGCTCGCTGTCTCGATCCACTCGGCGGCGGCGCACAGCGATGGCCAAAGGCCATCGATGAAAGCCGTGTCTCCCGTGCGGTCCGCATAGGCGCAGGCGAGATGGATGTAGAGGGGCGTCGTATCGACGCCGCCATAGTAGCGGCCGAACGGCAACTCGCTCAGCGCCGCCATCTCGCCCTTGCGGGTCTCGTGCATGATCTTGCCGGGCTCGGAATCGCTGAAGGGAGAGGTTTCGGTCGCCTGGTGCTGGGCGAGAAAGGCAAGCACGCCACGAGCCAGGCCGGGATTGAGCCAAAGCATCTGCAGAGCTGAAATCACGCCGTCGCGGCCGAAGGCGGTGGAGAACCACGGGATCCCGGCATATGGGTAAGGCCCGGTCGCCAGTTCCGTGGTGAGCAATGCCACATCGGCACGCGCCCGTTCCATCCAATCATTGAAGACGCGGCCTGAACTGTGCAGCGTTGCCCCATGCCGGCGCTTGGCGCGCATGCCGAAACGGGCGCGCGCCGCCGCGGCCCGGAAACGTTCACTTTGCGGGCGGGCCGGTGTCTTGCTCCCCACCTCCACATACAGCGTCTGGCGGCTGCGCTTGGTGACGGCAATGAAGAAATCCGCCCGCTCGGAGGTCAGTTGATCCGGGGGCTGTGAAAACGAAATGGCCGAGGTCCGCACGACCTTGTCCAGCCCTTCGTAGCGGAGCACGACCGAACTCTGGTCGATCTCGGCCGTGTGCGCGGTACCGCGCTTGGAGCGGGTCGAGCCCCGGACTTCGAACATGTCGCGAAAATCAACGCCGAAGCGCAGTGACACCAAGACCGTCGAATGCTCCCGGCTATAGTTCGAGAGCGTGATGCGTTCATATAGCCTTTCCTGCCACAGAAGCCTGACCCGCTCGATATGGATCGCGCCCTGCGGAATCTGGCGGCCCGCGGCGCTCTCGATCGGCAGATTGGTCAGGTTGCTGGTGAACAGGACGTTGTCCTGGCTGAGCGATGCGCCCAGCAGCGACAACGATCGTCCGCCAACCGTCAGGCGAAATTCGGAGAGCACGCGCGTGTCGTCGCGGAAGAAGCCGTCGCCGGCGCCACGTATGTCGCCATAGGCGTCGGCGACGGCAAAGCAATCGCCATGCTTGAGAGCGTAAAGCCGATGCGGCTCCCTGGGCGCGGTTTCGTCCAGGGAAGCCAGTGCTATCGCAGGATCGAGCTTGCGCTCGTCGAGTTGGGTAATGGTCAAGAAGATTGTCCCGTGCTGGTTTCCGAACGGGTTGAAGATCTATGAGGCCCTGCTCTCTTCGTGGCCGGTGGTCAGCCGCGAATAGGCCTCGACATAATCCCTGGCCATTCTATCGGCCGAAAACCGCCTTTCGAAGGCCGTTCTTATTCGTCGCCTGTCGAGTTGCAGGAGAGCCGGCATCGAGGCGACGGCATCTTCGATGGTTTCGACGACAAAGCCGGTGGCCCCATGATCGATGATCTCGGGCATAGCGCCGCAACTCCAAGCCATGACCGGGGTTCCGCACGCCATGGCCTCGATCACCGCAAGCCCGAAGGGTTCAGGCCAGTCGATGGGAAACAGCAAGGCGGCCGCATTGCCCAGAAACCGGGCCTTCTGGTCCTCACCAATCTCGCCGACATACTCGACCCGGTCGCCATCGATCAGCGGCTGCACGACTTCCTCGAAATAGGCGCGGTCGCCATCGCCGACCTTGGCGGCGAGCTTCAGTTTCAGGCCGGTTCGGCGAGCAATCTCGATTGCCCGGTCCGGCCGCTTGTCGCGTGACATTCTGCCGAGAAAAGCAAGGTAGGTACCGTCCGAACCGGCCTCGAAATCGGCCTCATAAAGGTCAAGCGGCAGCCCGTGATGGATCGTCGCCAGCCAGTTCGCGGATGCGAACCGCGCCCGCTGGCTGCGGGATATGGAAATCATGGGGAACCGCGGGAACCGGTCATAGGCTTGCGCGAGGTCCGCGTAATCCAGCCTGCCATGCGGCGTCGTCACCGTGCGCTGCGGCATATCACGAAAAAACGGGAAATGCAGGAAATGGCTCAGATGGAAATGCACGACGTCGAAGTCGTCGGCCCGTTTGCGCACTTCGTCGAGCATCGACAAATGTGCCGCGATCTCGGACTTCAGCGGACGCGGATCGAGACGAAGCGCCCTTTCGCGGCATGGCACCAGTTTGGCGGAGCTCTTCGTGTCGCCGCTGGCAAACAACGTCACCTCGTGGCCGAGATCGACGAGAGCTTCGGTAAGATACGAGATGATACGCTCGGTACCCCCGTAAAGTCGTGGCGGCACCGATTCGTAGAGTGGTGCGACATGGGCAATCTTCATGTCCCGGCGTCCCTCAATGAGCTGGTCATAGAGCCAAAATGCATCAAGGCCCGGATCGTTCCTATATCAGCGCAAGATGCGTCGAATGATCGATCCGTCCCCTGTTTGAGTAGATCCGCCGCCCTATTTCCTTCTGGTGCTGTCGACCTTGCGCTTGCGGCAGCCGAAGGAGGCCCAGATGCAGCAACCCAGGGATATCGCAGCGCGGCGCCTGAGCATGATCATCGAGCAATATGTCGAGGCCAGAAAACGGCATTTTGGCTTTGTGTCGACTGATCAGGCTGCCCGAGTGATCCGCAGAACCCTGAAGCCCGATCCTTCGGAGCCAGCGCTTTCCGATCACGACCTCGACGACATGGTCGCCGCCCTCGCCGTGAAGAACGGCCTGGCCGTCATCTTCGACCGTGGCGTGCGGGGACCGGCCAACGGCGCCGAGGCCGACCTGAACAGAAAGGAACCGATCATGCGAGCACCGACGGAGACCCCGGATGTTGCCGGCGCGGTGGACGCTATCCTGAGCGATCGCACTGCCCAGCTTTCGATGAGCGCGGTCATCTCGTTGCTGCGCGAACGGACCGGCACCAAGCGATCCGACGCGGATCTGACAGGACTGATCGCCAAGAAAGCCGCCGTTTTGGACGTGCACCTGTCAGGAGGCGTCTGAACGGTCGTTGAGCGCCGCAAGGATACATGGGCAAATCAAAAGCGCTGGCATGTCATTTGACGATGGTGAGCGCGATGGGATTCGAACCCATGACCTACTGATTAAAAGTCAGTTGCTCTACCGGCTGAGCTACGCGCTCCCGCGGGCTCGAAAAGGCCGCCCTCGAAATTGCGCGGAACATAGGGAGAGTGCCGCGACCGGTCAACCGGAAAAGATGGGTTCCAAACCTGCTCTTTGCCCTAATTCGCCGCCTCTTGCTTGTTCCCCCGGGTTCTGGCGAGCAGTCCGGCGGTTTGGGTTTCGGTGCGGGAACGGCTGCCTACACGGCGGAACAAATCCGACGCACTGTCGTTTTTTGCCAAAGGGACGTTCGCCAAACCCTCGAGGAGAATACCAATGAATAGAATCACAACGGGCCTGCTTGCCGCCACCCTTTCGGCGACATTCGTCGCGGCGGAGGTGGTGCCGGTCAACGCCCAGCCCAACTACGTGCCACTCTCCCAGGCGGCAGCGCCGGATGTACAGACGGTGCAATACCGGGAGTGGAGGAGAAACCGCTCCTTCGACCGCAATTTCTCGCGCAATCGAAGCTTTAGCCGCAACGGTGACATGTATTGGAATGGGCATCGCGGCTATCGTGAATATCGCCGCGGCTATCGCCGTCATGGCGACTACTGGTTCCCGCTGGCCGCCTTCGCGACTGGCGCGCTGATCACCGGCGCGATTGTCAACAACGAGAACAACCGCGTCTATGAAGGCAACTCGCACGTTCAGTGGTGCTACGATCACTATCGGAGCTATCGCGCTTCCGACAACACCTTCCAGCCGAACAATGGTCCTCGTCGGGAGTGCCGCTCCCCTTACTGATCCCTGTTGAGTATCAGTAGCTGGTAATGGTGAGTAAAGGCCCGCGTATAGAAGACGCGGGCCTTGTCGCGTCTATCCTAACATGGTTGGCAGTGGTCGCGTTTGTCGCTGGCCCAGCTCAGGCTCTTGATAACCAGGTAAAGACCGCCACCTTTGCCGCGGGGAGAGCGGTACGCTCCAACAGGGTCGCAAATCCGTACCATAGCCCCGCTGAGTTCCCATCCGAGTGCTTCGAGGTCGTCGTCGGTATCGACCACGTAAGCCTGCGCCAGCTCGTCGATGCCGTTCTGTTCCCCGAAGGATCGGACCTGCTTTGCGTCCACAAGGAGTTCGTCGGGCAGGTTGGAGTTCGCCCAGGCCCACAGCCAGTTGCCAGCCATTGTGCTCGTGGAACCCGCGATCTGGATTTCGGCGACGACCGCGACCTTCCCTTCCTGTGAAAACAGCAGCTTCCCCGTCGTCAGGTCGTAGTCATAGCGCGGCCAGTGTCCCAAGTGGAAATCCTTCTCCAGACGGGCGTTCTTCGCGGTAAGCTGTTCGAATGCCTCCGCGCACCAGTTGCTATACCATTCCGGCGTCATTTCCCCCTCGCCAAGCCCTCACCTCAAGGCGATTATGGCACGCTCAATGTCCGGCGCACAGCGTCCCGCCAGCCCGCCAATTTGACGGACCGGGTAGCGGATTCCATGTCGGGCACGAACCGCCGCTCCAGGGCCCAGGTCTTGGCGAATTCCCGCGCCTTCGGCCATACGCCGGCCTTCGAACCGGCAAGCCATGCCGCCCCCAGCGCGGTCGTCTCCAGAATTGTCGGCCGATCGACCGGCGCGTCGAGAATGTCGGCCAGGCGCTGCATGGTCCAGTTCGATGCCACCATGCCGCCATCGACCCTGAGCACCGTCTTTGCCTTGGCGCCCTTCCAATCCTTGTGCATGGCGTCGAGCAGGTCGCGGGTCTGGTAGGCGACGGATTCCAGTGCCGCGCGGGCAAACTCCGCCGGTCCGGTGTTGCGGGTCAATCCGAAAATCGCGCCCCGCGCCTCGGCATCCCAGTGCGGCGCACCGAGCCCGACAAAGGCCGGCACCAGATAGACGTTCTGCGTCGGATCGGCTTCCGCCGCGAGTTTGCCGCTCTGCTCTGCCTTGCCGATCACCTTGATGCCGTCGCGCAGCCATTGCACGGCAGCCCCAGCGATGAAGATCGAGCCTTCCAGCGCATAGGTGGTCTTGCCGTTCAGCCGATAGGCAATGGTGGTCAAGAGCCGGTTCTTCGACCGCACCATATCGCTACCGGTGTTGAGCAGCGCAAAACAGCCGGTGCCATAGGTGGATTTCATCATGCCCGGTTCGAAGCAGGCCTGGCCAATCGTCGCGGCATGCTGGTCGCCGGCAACGCCGAGGATTCTAACTTCTGCGCCAAACAGGTTTTTCTCTGTTATTCCATAATCATCGGCGCAATCCTTGACGTCGGGCAGCATCGCGGCGGGGATACGCAGGATGGCCAGCAGCTCGTCGTCCCAGACATTTTTCTCGATGTTGTAGACCAGCGTGCGCGAGGCGTTGGTGGCATCCGTGGCGTGAACCTTGCCGCCGGTCAGCCGCCAGATCAAAAAGCTGTCGATGGTGCCGGCGAGCAGCTCGCCCTTCTCGGCACGCTTCCTTGCCCCCTTCACCTTGTCCAGCATCCAGGCGATCTTGGTGCCGGAGAAATAGGGATCGAGCAGCAGACCGGTCTTGCGGGTGAATTTCTGCTCGAGCCCCTGCTTCCTGAGCTTCTGGCATAGCGGTGCGGTGCGCCGGTCCTGCCAGACAATGGCGTTGTGAATCGGCTTGCCGGTCGCTTTGTCCCAGATGACGACCGTCTCGCGCTGGTTGGTGATGCCGATCGCAGCCACATCCGAAGCCTCGCGGCCGGCATTCTTCAGCGCGGCCCTCACAGTCTCAATGACGCTCGACCAGATCTCCTCCGGATCGTGTTCGACCCAGCCTGAGGCCGGATAGTGCTGGGTGAATTCCTTCTGCCCGGCGCCTGCGACCTTCATCGTGCCGTCGAACAGGATCGCCCGGCTCGATGTCGTACCCTGGTCAATCGCAAGGATATATCCGGTCATTCTCCCTCCCGGTAAGCAGCTTATACAAACAGGGGAGACGGCAAGAAGCCGCCTCCCCGATCATTATGACGCCGGCGCGAACGCCAGCACCGGAATTTACTTCTGCCAGCTCTTCACCAGTTCGTCGTAGTTGATGGTGATCGGCTTGTCCTTCTCCTTCTCGAGCTTCAGCTGAGGCGCGAGATTGCCTGCCTTGACCGCGTCGGCGTTCCAGTAGGCAAGGTCATGCTCTTCGGCCATCTTCGGTCCGATGTCGCCCTGGACACCGGATTTCTCGATACGTGCCATGACTTTTTCCTGATCGGCGCAGAGCGAATCCATGGCTTCCTGCGGTGTCTTGGCACCAGACGATGCGTCACCGATGTTCTGCCACCAGAGCTGCGCCAGCTTCGGATAGTCCGGCACGTTGGTACCGGTCGGCGTCCACTGCACACGGGCCGGCGAGCGATAGAACTCGATCAGACCGCCGAGCTTCGGCGCACGTTCGGTGAAGCTCTTGTCATGGATGGTGGAGTCGCGAATGAAGGTCAGGCCAACCTGGCTCTTCTTCACATCGACGGTCTTCGAGGTGACGAACTGGGCATAAAGCCAGGCGGCCTTGGCGCGGTCGGTCGGCGTCGACTTCATCAGCGTCCAGGAACCGACGTCCTGATAGCCGAGCTTCATGCCGTCCTTCCAGTAGGAGCCGTGCGGAGACGGCGCCATGCGCCACTTCGGCGTGCCGTCTTCGTTCATGACCGGCAGGCCGGGCTTCACCATGTCGGCGGTGAAGGCGGTGTACCAGAAGATCTGCTGAGCGACATTGCCTTGCGACGGCACGGGGCCGGATTCGGAGAAGGTCATGCCCTGGGCTTCCGGCGGCGCATAGGCTTTCAGCCAATCAAGATACTTCTGGATGGCATAAACCGATGCTGGTCCATTGGTGTCGCCGCCGCGCGCGGTGCACGAGCCGACAGGCCGTGAATTCGCATCGACCTTGATACCCCATTCGTCGACCGGCACGCCGTTCGGCAGGCCCTTGTCGCCATTGCCGGCCATCGACAGCCAGGCGTCGGTGAACCGCCAGCCGAGCGACGGATCCTTCTTGCCATAGTCCATGTGGCCATAGACCTTCTTGCCGTTGACGTCGCGGCCAGTAAAGAATTCGGCGATGTCCTCATAGGCCGACCAGTTGACCGGCACGCCGAGATCGTAGCCGTACTTGGCCTTGAAGTCCGCCTTGTTCTTCTCATCGTTGAACCAGTCGTAACGGAACCAGTAGAGGTTCGCGAACTGCTGGTCGGGCAGTTGGTAGAGCTTCTTGTCCGGCGCGGTGGTGAACTTCGTGCCGATGAAGTCGTCGACGTCGAGCATCGGATCGGTGACGTCCTTGCCTTCGCCCGCCATCCAGTCGGTCAGGTTGCGCACCTGCTGGTAACGCCAGTGGGTGCCGATCAGATCGGAATCGTTGACCCAGCCGTCATAGATATTCTGGCCGGTTTGCATCTGGGTCTGGATCTTCTCGACGACGTCGCCTTCCTGGATGACGTCATGCGTGACCTTGATGCCGGTGATGGCGGTAAAGGCCGGTGCCAGCACCTGAGACTCGTACTGGTGGGTGGTCAAGGTTTCAGACACGACTTTGATTTCCATGCCGGCAAAGGGCTTGGCCGCGTCGATGAACCACTGCATCTGCTTTTCCTGGTCGGCGCGGGAAAGGGTCGAGAGCGGGCCTATCTCCTTGTCGAGAAAGGCTTTTGCTTCATCCATCCCGGCATAGGCATTACCGGCCCCGAGCAATAGTACAAGGGCCGTCGTCGATGTCAAAAATTGCCGTCGCATGTGTTCCTCCACAGTTAAAATGTTTCAAGTACGATCTGGAGCGGTCACCGGCACGCGACCGCTCCAACAGTTTCCCCCTCTATACGTAGCGGAACACGCCGATGGCGTAGACCACGGAGAGAGCGAGAGCCCACCACAGGTTGGGTCCGACAAGACCCAGCCAAGCGAGATGGATAAAGGCGCTGCCGAGCAGCGACAGGAAAAGACGATCGCCGCGCGTCGTCTCGAAGCGCAGGACGCCGACGCGCGGATTGCCGCCCGGCGAGGCGTATTCCCAGGCGCCCATGCCAAGCAAAAGCAGCGCGATGACGGTGAAGAACGCGGCCGTCGGCCAGGTCCATGCCATCCAGGAGAAGTCGAGGTTCACGTTACACCCTCCCCAGGGCAAAGCCCTTGGCGATATAATTTCGCACGAACCAGATGACCAGCGCGCCGGGGATCAGCGTCAGCACGCCGGCGGCGGCGAGCAGGCCCCAATCCATGCCCGAGGCCGATACCGTACGCGTCATGGTGGCGGCGATCGGCTTGGCGTCGGTGGTGGTCAGCGTGCGTGCGATCAGCAATTCGACCCACGAGAACATGAAGCAGAAGAAGCAGGCCACACCGATACCGCTCGCGATCAGCGGCATGAAGATTTTTATGAAGAAGCGCGGGAAGGAATAGCCGTCGATATAGGCGGTCTCGTCGATTTCCTTCGGCACGCCCGACATGAAGCCCTCGAGAATCCACACGGCCAGCGGAACGTTGAACAGGCAATGCGCCAGCGCCACCGCGATATGCGTGTCGATCAGCCCGAAGGCCGAGTAGAGTTGGAAGAACGGCAGTGCGAACACCGCCGGCGGCGCCATGCGGTTGGTCAGCAGCCAGAAGAACAGATGTTTGTCGCCAAGGAAGCGGTAGCGCGAGAAGGCATAGGCCGCCGGCAGCGCCACCGATACCGAAATCACCATGTTCATGACCACATAGGTGATCGAGTTGATGTAGCCGGAGTACCAGGCCTTCTCGGTGAAGATGGTGACGTAGTTGGCGATGGTCGGCGTGTGTGGGTAGAGCGTCATCGAGTTGACGATCTCGGCATTGGTCTTGAAGCTCATATTGATGAGCCAGTAGATCGGCAGCAAAAGTACGATGATGTAGAGCGTCGGCACGATCCACCACCAGCGCGATTCCTCGCCGCGCCGGCGCATGCGCCTGTCGAGATCGCTCTGCGACAGCGTACCGGCGAGACTTTCCGAGGCGGTCCCGTTCATCGCATTGCGCTCGGTTCGTTCATTGGCGCCAGCCATTTCAGCGCTCCGCGTCGTAATTGGTCATCACGGTGTAGAACACCCATGACAACAACAGGATGATGAGGAAGTAGACCAGCGACATGGCGGCCGCCGGGCCAAGGTCGAACTGGCCGAGCGCCGTCTTGACGAGGTCGATCGACAGGAAGGTCGTCGAGTTGCCCGGCCCGCCGCCGGTGACGACGAACGGTTCGGTGTAGATCATGAAACTGTCCATGAAGCGCAGCAGCACGGCGATCAAAAGGACGCGCTGCATCTTCGGCAGCTGGATGTAGCGGAATACCGCCCAGCGCGAGGCCCCGTCGATCTTTGCCGCCTGGTAGAAGGCATCGGGGATCGAGACCAGCCCGGCATAGCAGAGCAGCACGACAAGGCTGGTCCAGTGCCAGACATCCATGACGATGATCGTCACCCAGGCATCGAACGGATCCTGCACGTAATTGTAGTCGATGCCGAGCGCGTTGAGGTAATAGCCCAACAGCCCGATGTCGTTGCGTCCGAACACCTGCCAGATGGTGCCGACGACATTCCACGGGATCAGCAGTGGCAGCGACATCAGCACCAGGCAGACCGGCACGCCCCAGCCCTTCTTAGGCATGTTGAGCGCGATGAAGATGCCGAGCGGCACCTCGATCGCCAGGATGATAAAGGAAAAGATCAGGTTGCGGACCATCGCTTCCCAGAAGCGGCTGGACGAAAGCAGTTCCTCGAACCATTCGGTGCCGGCCCAGGTGAAGACATTGTTGCCGAACGTGTCCTGCACCGAATAGTTGACGACCGTCATCAGCGGTATGACGGCGGTGAAGGCCACCAGCACCAGCACCGGCAGCACGAGGAACCAGGCCTTGTTATTCCAGGTCTTGTCCATCTATGCCCCCATCTCGACACGCCAGGAATCGGCATAGATGTTGATGCCGGCCGGATCGAACCGCACCTTCGGTTCGGCTGGCACGGTCTCGTCCTCACCGATGACGGCAGCAATGTCCCTGCCTTCAAGCTTGGCGCGAACCACCTTGTGGCGGCCGACATCCTCGACCTTGGTGATCGAGACGGCCATGCCGTCCCGGCCGAGCCGCACATATTCGGGGCGAATGCCGAGTTCGACGGCGCCGCCGGCCGCCTTCGGCGCGCCCGGCAGTTCGATACGCTGCGAGCCGAGCGTCGCCGTCTTGCCGTCTATCGCCACAGGCATGACGTTCATGCCGGGCGAACCGATGAAATAACCGACAAAAGTATGGCGCGGCCGCTCGAACAGTTCCGCCGGCGTGCCGATCTGCACGATGCCGCCATCATACATGACGACGACCTGGTCAGCGAAGGTCAGCGCCTCGGTCTGGTCGTGGGTGACATACACCATCGTGTAGCCGAAGCGGCGATGAAGCTGCTTCAATTGCGAGCGCAGCACCCACTTCATATGCGGGTCGATGACGGTCAACGGCTCGTCGAACAGGATGGCGTTGACGTCCGAGCGCACCAGGCCGCGGCCGAGCGAGATCTTCTGCTTCTGGTCGGCGGTCAGGCCCCTGGCCTTCTTCTTGGCCCAGGACGCCAGGTCGATCATCTCCAGCGTCTCGCGCACCTTGCGGTCGACGTCTGCCTCCGGCACGCCGCGATTGCGCAGCGGGAAGGCCAGATTGTCATAGACAGTCATGGTGTCGTAGATGACCGGGAACTGGAACACCTGCGCGATGTTGCGTTCCTGCGTCGACAGGGTAGTCACGTCCCTGCCGTTGAACAGCAACTGGCCATGCGAGGGATGCAGCAGCCCCGATATGATGTTGAGCAGCGTGGTCTTGCCGCAGCCGGACGGCCCGAGCAGCGCGTAGGCACCACCATCCTCGAAAGTGTGATGCACTTCGCGCAGCGCGAAATCGGCATCCTTGCGCGGGTTCGGCAGATAGGAATGCCTGACATGGTTGACGTCGATGCGCGCCATATCGCCCTCCTCAAGCCGCCAGCTTCGGCGCGGTTACGGCCCGGCCGTGCTCGTCGAAGACCATGATGTGACGTGGATCGATGAACACTTCGACCACCGCGTCTGTCTCGAAATCCCTGATGCCATGGGTCAACATCACCCAGCGCACATCGGCAAAGTCGAGATGGATGAAGCTTTCGGACCCGGTGATTTCCGTGATGGTGACTTTCGCCCGCACCGGCACCGCGGAGGCATTGGGCCGGTCGAGCGAAAGATGGTGCGGCTGGAAGCCGACCGTATAGTTCGCATCGGCGATGCCGACGAGATCAGCGGGCACCGGCAGCTTGACGCCGCCCTCCAGCAGAAAATCCGCCCCCTTCTTGGCCAGCACGATGGTGTTGAGCGGCGGATCGGCGAAGGTCCTCGCCGTCACCAGGTCGACCGGTTTGCGGAACACGTCGATGGTCGGCCCGAACTGGGTGATGCGGCCTTCCGACAGCGTTGCTGTATTGCCGCCGAGCAGCAGGGCCTCATGTGGCTCGGTGGTGGCATAGACGAAGATGGTACCGGCGGCCGCGAATATCCTCGGCAGTTCGGCTCGCAATTCCTCGCGCAATTTGTAGTCGAGATTTGCAAGCGGTTCGTCGAGCAGCACAAGGCTGGCATTCTTGACGATGGCGCGCGCCAGCGCGGTGCGCTGCTGCTGCCCGCCCGACAGACTGAGCGGCGTGCGGTCGAGATAGGAGGTCAGTTTGAGGAGTGCCGCCGCTTCGCGCACCTGGCTGTCGATCTTGCCCTGCTCGACGCCGGCCACCTTGAGGGGTGAGGCGATGTTGTCATAGACGGTCATCGCCGGATAATTGATGAACTGCTGGTAGACCATGGCGATCTTGCGCTTCTGCACAGGCGTGCCAGTGACATTCCGGCCGTCGAACCAGACCGAGCCGGAGGTCGGCACATCGAGGCCGGCCATCAGCCGCATCAGGCTGGTCTTGCCTGAAAGTGTGGGCCCGAGCAAAACGTTGAGCGAGCCGTGCTGAAGCGTCAGCGACACGTCGCGGATGTGCTCGACCGCACCGACCGTCTTGGTGACGTTCCTCAGTTCCAGCATGACGCCTCCTCCCAGGCTTTCCGCATCAGCTCAAAACCTCTTCATTCAGCGGCCGCGACGTGCTGCCGGCTTATGCCGCGCATGAATTCATCGAGTGCCGCGACCTGCTCGCGGTTAAGATGCAGGCCGCGCTTGGTTCGCCGCCACAGCACGTCTTCCGCCGTCACAGCCCATTCGTTTTCAACGAGATAGCGCACCTCGGCTTCGTGGAGATCGCCACCGAAATTGCGGCCGAGATCGGCAATCGACTTGGCCAAGCCGAGCAGCACCTGTACACGCGTTCCATAGAGCCTCGTCAGCCGGCGCGCCAAGCGCTGGTCGAGGAAAGGATAGGCGCTTTTCAGCTTCGCCACCTGCGCATCGAAACCCGTGGCCGGAAAATCGCCGCCCGGCAGCGGCGCATCTGATGTCCACGGCTTGCCGCGCTTGCCGAGAAAACCTTCGATCTTCTCCAGCATCGATTCCGACAGCCGGCGATAGGTGGTGATCTTGCCGCCAAACGCGTTGACCAGCGGCGCGGCGCCGTCGCCGCCATCCGCCTTCAGCACATAGTCACGTGTCGCTTCCTGCGCCTTGGAGGCGCCGTCATCGTAGAGCGGACGCACGGCCGAATAGGTCCAGACGATGTCGGAACGCTTGACGGGAACCGCGAAATACTCGCTCGCCGCGGCACAGAGATAGTCGATCTCGGTGTCGCTGATCCTCACATCATGTGGGTCGCCGGGATAATCCTGGTCGGTGGTGCCGATCAGCGTGAACTCGTCCTCGTAGGGGATGGCGAAGATGATGCGGCCGTCCCTGTTCTGGAAGAAATAGGCGCGCGGGTCGTCGAACTTCTTGGCGATGACGATGTGGCTGCCCTGCACGAGGCGGACATTGTGCACGTCGTTGAGGCCGACGACGCCGGACAGCACGTGGTCGACCCAAGGACCCGCCGCATTGACCAGCAACCGTGCCTTGACCTCGTCGGTCTCGCCGGTCCGCAGGTCCTCGATCTTTATCGCCCAGATTCCGCCCTCGCGGCGCGCTCCAACCACTTTGGTGCGAGTCCGGATCGTTGCGCCCCGGTCAGCGGCGTCACGAGCATTCAGCGCCACCAGCCGCGCGTCGTTGACCCAGCCATCCGAATATTCGAAAGCCTTTTTGAACAGCGGCTTCAAAGGCTTGCCCGCCGGGTCGCTTGCCATGTCGAGCGTTCTGGTCGCCGGCAGCAACTTGCGCCCGCCGATGTGGTCGTAAAGGAAAAGGCCGAGCCGGATCAGCCAGGCCGGGCGCAGGCCCTTGGCATAGGGCAGCACGAAGCGCATCGGCCAGATGATGTGCGGAGCGTTCTTCCACAGAACCTCGCGCTCCATCAGCGCCTCGCGCACCAGGCGGAATTCATAGAATTCGAGATAGCGCAGCCCGCCATGGATCAGCTTGGTCGAACCGGACGAGGTTCCGCTGGCGAGATCGTTCATTTCGGCGAGAAAGACCGAGAACCCGCGTCCCACGGCATCGCGGGCGATGCCGCAGCCGTTGATGCCGCCACCTATGACGAAAATGTCCCGGACTGAAGATGTGTCCACCTAGCTCCTCCACGATTTCGCATTGCACCATTTTTGCTCTTTTGCGAAACCGTGGCGGAATTATTTCGAACTCATAACGAATGTCAAACGAAATATCACACGCCTGTGAGAAGACCGTGAATTGCGTCAGCCAAGCGACGTCTCGATGAGCTGAACCTCGGCCTCCTGGCAGATCTTGCGCACGGACGGGATGTCGCAGCGATCGGTGATGAAGGTGTTGACCTGCGACAGATGGCCGATACGCACAGGCGCCGTGCGTTCGAACTTGGTCTGGTCGGAAACCAGGATGACGTGCCTGGCGTTGGCGATGATCGCTTGCGCCACCTTCACCTCGCGGAAATCGAAATCGAGCAGCGCGCCATCATGATCGATAGCCGAGGCGCCGATGACAGCGTAGTCGACCTTGAACTGCCTGATGAAATCGACCGCCGCCTCGCCGACAACACCCCCGTCGGAGCCGCGCACCACGCCGCCCGCAATCACCACCTCGATCGAGGGATAGATGCGCATCCTATTGGCAACATTGATGTTATTGGTGATGACCATCAGGCCGTCATGATCGAGCAGTGCCTTGCTGACCGCCTCCGTCGTGGTGCCGATGTTGATGAACAGCGAGGCGTTGTCGGGAATCAATCTGGCCGCCGCGCGGCCTATCGCTTCCTTCTCGTCGGCCGCGATCTTGCGCCTGGCTTCATACTCCATGTTCTCGATACCGGACGGGAACAAGGCGCCGCCATGGACTCGCGAAAGCAGCCGCTGGTCGCACAAATCGTTGAGGTCCTTGCGTATGGTCTGCGGCGTCACGTTGAAATGCGTGGCCAGGTCATCAACCAGCACGCGGCCGTTGTCCTTGGCCATCTGGATGATCTCGGCATGGCGCGGCGACAGATACATAAGGCAAGCTCCCGTTTTCGTTTTTTTTGCTTATAATAGAAAACGAAACCGATGAAAAGGTGCAAGCCGGCTAACGAAATCTGATGATTGTACGGGTGAACCTCGGTGCCACCCATCCAGCCTTTTCAGGCCGTGGCACGCGCAATTTCGGTAATGGCGGTGAAAGCGGCATCGACGTCTCCCGCCGTCGCGTCGAACTGGCCGACCTGGAAGCGGATCGCCACCTTTCCATCGACCTTCGTTTGCGTCAGGTAGATGCGGCCATCGTCGTTGATCGCATTGACGAGCCGCAGATTGTGCTCGTCGGCATCGGCGCCCGAGGCAGCCTTGTGCCGGAACGAAAACAGCGACAGCATCGGCTCGGTGACGATCTCGAAATCCACCTCCCTTGCCAGCCGAGCGGCAAGGCCCTCGCTCCAGGCGACATGGTTGCGGATCATGGTTCGCAGGTTTTCCAGTCCATGCGCGCGCAGCAGAAACCAAAGCTTCAGCGCCCGGAAGCGCCGACCAAGCGGCACCGACCATTCGGAATAGTTGATGATGCCGTCGCGGCCATGTGTCTTAAGGAATTCGGGCTTGATGGCCAGCGTGCGAACGAGGTCCTCGGGCTGGCGAATGAACTGCATCGAGCAGTCGAATTGCGCGCCCAGCCATTTGTGGGGGTTGAAGACGATGGAATCCGCCAGCTCGGCGCCGGCCCAGAAATGCCGGTACTCCGGGCAGATCATCGCCGACCCGGCCCAGGCGGCATCGACATGCAGGTAGAGCCCATGCCGACCGGCGACTGCCGCAATTGCTGCAATATCGTCCGTGCCCCCGGTGCTGGTGCCGCCGACGCTGGCGATGATGCCGGCGGGCAACATGCCGGCCGCGCGGTCGGCGACGATTGCCGCGTCGAGTGCGGCTGCGTCCATGGCGCGAAAACGGCCGGCGACAGGAATGCGCACGAGATTGTCCTCGCCTATGCCTGACACCCAGATCGCCCGATCGATCGAAGTGTGCACCTGGTCGGAGGAATAGATGCGCAATCGGCCCTGCCCGGCCAATCCTTTTTTGTTGCCTTGCCAGTCCAGCGCCCGCTCGCGCATCGTCAACACCGCGTTGAGTGTCGCCGACGAGGCCGAATCCTGGATAACGCCGGAGAATCCTTCCGGCAGGCCGAGCGCCTGGCGCATCCAGTCGACGGTCCGCATTTCAAGCTCGGTCGCCGCCGGCGAGGTCTGCCAGAGCATGCATTGCGCGGCCATCGCCGACACCAGATATTCAGCCACCACCGAGACCGGCGCCGCGTTGGCCGGGAAATAGGCGAAGAAGCGCGGGTGCTGCCAATGCGTCATCCCCGGCACGATCTTCTCTTGGAAATCGGCGAAAATCCTGTCCATCGACTCCGCGTCTTCGGGCGGCGACGCCTCGATGCTCCTGAAAATGTCGCCCGGCTCGATCAGCGGCCGCACCGGCCGCTCACGCAAATTGTTGCGATAGTCGGCGCCCCAATCGGCGGCGCGTTGCGACCATTGCCGGAAATCATCATTGTTCATCTTGTCCTCCCGACAGGTCATTCGCTGCCGGTGATAGCGCCGGCTCCTCAAGATCGGATATTAGTCACCAGTGAAATATTTGAAGCCGCCGACGGGCGCGAGATATGCGGACTAGCCAGGAAAATCCGGCAGGCTGGCGAAGGCCGTCTTCAGCGCATTCGACCATCCATCGGAGATCGTGCGATAATACTGGTCGTCCTGGCCGATCCGCTTTTTAAGGCCGACCTGAAAGGCGTCCTGCTCCAGGAAAAGCAGGTCGAGCGGCAGGCCGACCGACAGGTTCGACTTCAGCGTCGAATCGAACGACACCAGAAGCAGTTTCACCGTCTCGGCCAGGCTCATCGTCTTTTCGTAGGCGCGAATGATGATCGGCTTGCCGTACTTGGTTTCTCCGATCTGGAAGAACGGCGTGTCCTCGGTCGACTCAATGAAATTGCCTTCGGGGTAGATCATGAACAGGCGTGGCGGGCTGCCCTTGATCTGCCCGCCCAGGATGAAGGAAGCATTGAAATAGGAATCGGCCTTCTCGCCGGCGGGCGACGATTGCGCGATCACTTCCTTCACCGTGTCGCCGAGCAGCCGCACCGTCTGGTACATGGATGGCGTCTCGAGCAGCTTCTCATGACGGTCGGTCACCGCCTTTGTGCGTTCGTCGAGCAGGCTGACCACGGCCTGTGTCGTCGCCAGGTTGCCAGCCGACATCAGCACGATGACGCGCTCGCCCGGCTGTTCCCAGACATGCATCTTCTTGAAGGTCGAGATCGAATCCATACCGGCATTGGTGCGCGTGTCCGACATGAACACGAGCCCGCGATCGATCTTGAGGCCGACGCAATAGGTCATGGAATCTCTTAAGGCGGTAATCCCTGGGGGATTACTGCTCTACCGTGACGGTGACCGCAAGCAGTTCTTCCGCCTGTCCCAGTCGAATTCCCGACACAGGCGAAGCGTCACGGTAGTCGCGGCCGGTGGCCACCTTCACATAGCGTTCGTCGGGAGAAATACCGTTGGCGGGATCGAAGGCAACCCAGCCGAGGCCCGCGACATGCGCTTCTGCCCAGGCGTGGCTTGCTGCCTGCTCCACCGCATCCATCATCAGATAGCCGCTGACATAGCGGGCCGGAAATCCCATGGCGCGCGCGGCGGCGGCAAAGATGTGGCTATGGTCCTGGCAGACTCCGGTTTTCAGTACCAAAGCTTCCTCGGCCGAGGTCGTCGCATTGGTTGTTCCCGGCGTGTAGGCGACGCGCTCGCCAATGGCGGCCATCAGCCGGTGCAGCCTGTCAAGGTCGGTGCCCTTGCCGACCGCCTCGGTAAGATCACGGATGCCGCCGCCTATGGTGGTCAAAGCGGTCTCCTGCGCGAACAACCAGAGTGGCGCGAAGCCTTGATGAGGCCCACAAACACCCGATGTATCGCGCGTCACCACCTCGCCCAACGCTTCGACTGTGATGAAGTCGTGGTCACCCTCGACGCTCAACAGCCTGTTGTCGTTGCCGTAATGATCGGTAAATCGCACTTCCTCGCGCGCACCCTCGACCTTCAGCGCCCAGGACAGCACGGTCTGAGTCGGCCCGCTCACGGGAAGCAGCCGCAGCCTCTGGAGCAAATACTGCACCGGTGCGTCGTAGCGGTACTCAGTCCGGTGCGTTATTTTCAGCCGCATGGCCATCTTCCGTTCGCGTGCATGATCTCTAGCGAAAAACGACATCCACTTCCCGGCATCATGCTCAATAAAACCTGTAGTCCTGCGCGATCTCGTCGCCGAGCCTGGTGTTGTCGCGAATGAACCCGGCCAGGAACTCGTGCAGCCCGGCATCGAATATGTCCTTGATCGATCCTGCTTGCAGCATTGCCTGCGTGTTTTGCGCCGTCGCATGGCAGGCATGGCGCTCGCCATAGTCGTCGCCCAGGAACTTCAGATGCTCTGCCAGGAAGCGATAGCAGAAGGTCAGCGATCGCGGCATGCGGACGTTGAGAATCAGGTAGTCGGCGATGTTGGTCGGCTTATAGTCGGCATCATAAACCCAGCGATACGAGCGATGCGCCGACACCGAGCGCAGGATCGATTCCCACTGATAGTTGTCGAGCGTCGAGCCGACCCAGGAGATCGACGGCAACAGCACGTAGTATTTCACGTCGAGGATGCGCGCGGTGTTGTCGGCGCGCTCGACATAGGTGCCGAGCTGCGAGAAATCGAAGATCTCGTTGCGCAGCATGGTGCCGTAAAACGAGCCGCGGATCAGCGCGGTCTCGCGCTTGATCGCGTCGAGCACGTTGGGCAGGTCGCGCTCGTCTATCGGCCTCGCCAGCATCCGTTTCAGCGCCATCCAGGCTTCGTTGATGCTCTCCCATGTCTCGCGCGTCAGCGCGGTGCGCACCATGCGCGCATTGTTGCGGGCGGTCTCGATCGACGACATCGTGCTCGATGGGTTCGACGTGTCGCGCAAGAGGAAATCAGAGACATTGGCGGCGGTATAGTCCGGGTATTTCTGCTTGAAGGTGACGTCGGAGCCGGCGCTGAGCAGCACCGAATTCCACTCCTCCGACGCGCTCTGGGTGCGAGTGAGCGCCATGCGCAGCCCGGCGTCGACCAGCCGCGCCATGTTTTCCGCCCGCTCAATATAGCGGTTCATCCAGTAGAGCCCGTTGGCGGTGCGGCCGAGAAGCATGGGAAGGCCCTTGGGCTAGTGAGTAGGGATCAGTGAGTAGTCAGTACTAAATAGTTGAATCCATATGAGATATGGCATGCGCTTTCCCTCTGTAGCTGACTACTCACTACTCACTAATCGCTAATCCCTACCGGCTCAGCTCAATCATCCAGCACCCAGGTATCTTTCGTCCCGCCGCCCTGGGAGGAATTCACCACCAGTGAGCCTTCCTTCAGCGCCACCCGCGTCAGCCCGCCGGGCACGATCTGGATGCGATCCGAGACCAGGACGTAGGGCCTGAGATCGACGTGGCGCGGCGCCAGCCCCTTTTCAGTCAGGATCGGACAGGTCGAGAGCGCGAGCGTCGGCTGGGCGATGTAATTAGACGGTTTGGCCTGCAGCTTCTTGGCGAAATCCTGACATTCCTTCTTGGTCGCCGCCGGGCCGACCAGCATGCCGTAGCCGCCGGAACCATGCACTTCCTTGATCACCAGTTCGTGGATGTGCTCGAGCACATATTTCAGGCTGTCCGGTTCCGAACAGCGCCAGGTCGGGATGTTGCCGAGGATCGCCTTGCGGCCGGTGTAGAATTCGACGATCTCGGGCATATAGGAATAGATCGCCTTGTCGTCGGCGATACCCGTGCCGGGCGCATTGGCGATGGTGATATTGCCGGCGCGATAGACATCCATGATGCCGGGTATGCCAAGCGCTGAATCCGGCCTGAAAGTCAGCGGATCGAGGAAGGAATCATCGACGCGGCGGTAAAGCACGTCGATCTGCTTGTAGCCTTCGGTGGTGCGCATCGCGACATGGCCGTCGACGACGCGCAGGTCCTGGCCCTCCACAAGCTGCACGCCCATCTGGTCGGCAAGGAAAGCGTGTTCGAAATAGGCGGAATTGAAACTGCCCGGCGTCAGCACCGCGATGGTCGGGGCACCGTTGGTGTTCTGTGGCCGCACGGCCGCCAGCGACTGGCGCAGCAGCTGCGGATAGTTCTCCACTGGCCGCACCTTGATCTTCTGGAACAGCTCGGGGAACAGCTGCATCATCGTTTCGCGGTTCTCCAGCATGTAGGAGACACCGGACGGCGTGCGCGCATTGTCCTCCAGAACGTAGAACTCGTCCTCGCTGATGCGAACGATGTCGACGCCGATAATGTGGGTATAGACGCCGGCCGGCGGCCGCACGCCGATCATCTCCGGCAGGAAGGCCTCGTTCCTGGCGATGAGATCCCTTGGGACGCGGCCGGCGCGCAGGATTTCTTGGCGATGGTAGATGTCGTCGAGGAAGGCGTTCAGCGCCTGGACGCGCTGCTCGATGCCTTGCGTCAGGCGCCGCCACTCATTGCCTGAAATGATGCGAGGGACGATGTCGAACGGGATCAGCCGTTCGGAGGCTTCCTGTTCGCCATAGACGGCGAAGGTAATGCCCGTCTTGCGAAAGACGCGTTCGGCGTCCTGCATCTTCTCGGTAAGCCTGGCTGGATCCTGCTCCTTCAGCCAGCGATCGTAAGCCGAATACGGTCTTCTCAATCCGGAGACTTCCGGAAGCATTTCATCGAACGCTGCCAATCGCATACTCCCCTGTGAAGCCATTTCACTGGCGTCGTGGGAGAAAATCAAGCGCAATCGGTGATTTGGGGGAAGCGGACGATCAGTATGTTGCGGCTGCCTAAAATTAAGGCAGCCCAAATACGAGCTTGATCAGCCTTTGCCTCGTGCCCGGGCAACCGCCTCGCACTGCTAGAAGGCGCGGAAGGTGACGACGGTGAACGTGTCCTTGATGCCGGGAAGAATCTGCACCTTCTCGTTGACGAAATGGCCGACGTCTTCTTCGTCGTCGACATAGAATTTGGCGAGCAGATCGTAGTTGCCGGCGGTGGAGTAGATTTCCGAGGCGATCTCGGCGTCGGCAAGCGCGCTGGCAACCTCATAGGATTTGCCCAGCTCGCATTTGATCTGCACGAAAAACGCCTTCATGGCTTCGTCCCGCTAAACTTCCAGGTCCAAGCGGCCCTTCTGGCAGACTGGAGGCAGCCTTTCAAGCACTGGAATGCGCGCTTAGCCGGCGCGGGGTCCCGGCCACCGCCTCGCGCGGCTCCGCAACCGGCATGCCGCGCTTCGACCGCCTGCCGCCATCTCAGCGCCAGCGTGCCCTGCAATATCGTTCGGCTTCTGCACCGAGGCGCGACGAATATTGGCGCTGAAACCGTGAGGCGCCCTGGCACGTATGTTAGGATGTCTCCTGGAACTTCTGGAGGCGGTTCGAGGGACGGTGGAGACAAGCCATGCGCCGCGGCTTTTTCGCATTTGCGTTCGTTTCGCTCATATTGGCTTCCCAGGCGTTGGCCGGAGATGCCGAGATCAAGGCTGGCCAGTCCGTCATCGACGGTCAGTTGAAGGCCCTCATCGCCGATGACGGCGCCAAGGCCTACAGCTTTGCCGCCCCGAACGTGAAGCAGATATTCCCGACCGTCGATGCCTTCATGAATATGGTGACCAATGGCTACCCGCCTGTGCGCAAACCCCAGTCCTACGCTTTCGGCAAGGTCGAGCAGACAGGCCCGGGTTCAATTATCCAGCAAGTGCTGATCGTCGGCCCCGACGGCAAGGACTACGAGGCGGTCTACACGCTGCAGCAGCAGCCTGACGGCACATTCCAGATCACCGGCTGCAGCCTGCGGGCGTCGAACTCGCTCAGCACCTGAACGGGTTTACGGCGCCGGGATATCGCCCCTCGCCCAGCCTTCGCTGATCCCCGCCCCGCGCGTCTTGAAGGTGCCGGCTTCGATCGCGGCGCGGATGTCCTGCATCAGCTTCTGGTAGTAGGACAGGTTGTTCCAGGTCAGCAGCATCGCGCCGAGCGCCTCCTGCGAGCGCACCAGATGGTGCAGATAGGCACGCGAATAATCCCTGGCTGCCGGGCAGTCGCTCTCTTCATCGAGCGGGCGCGGATCGTCGGCATGGCGGGCGTTGCGCAGGTTGACCTTGCCGCGCCTGGTATAGGCCAGCCCGTGCCGGCCGGCCCGCGTCGGCATCACGCAATCGAACATGTCGATGCCGCGGGCAACCGATTTCAGGATATCGTCCGGGGTTCCCACGCCCATCAGATAGCGTGGCTTGTCGTCTGGCAGTTCGGGACAGGTGATGTCGAGCATGTCGAGCATCACCGCCTGCGGCTCGCCGACGGCCAAGCCGCCGACAGCATAGCCCTTGAGCTCCATCGCGCTCAGCGCCTGTGCCGAGCGAACCCTGAGCGCCGCGTTGTCACCACCCTGCACGATGCCGAACATCGCTTTGCCCGGCTGGTCGCCGAACGCCGTCTTGCAGCGCTCCGCCCAGCGCAGCGACAGTTCCATGGCGCGCTCGATCTCCTTGATCTCGGCCGGCAACGCGGTGCATTCGTCGAGTTGCATCTGGATGTCGGAATCGAGCAGACCTTGAATTTCGATCGAGCGCTCCGGCGACATCTCGTAGGCCGCGCCATCGATGTGAGAGCGGAAGGTGACGCCCTTTTCCGTCAGCTTCCTCAGCTTCGACAGCGACATCACCTGAAAACCGCCGCTGTCGGTCAGAATCGGGTGCGGCCAGCGGGCGAATTCGTGCAGACCGCCGAGCCGCGCCACGCGCTCGGCCCCGGGCCGCAACATCAGGTGATAGGTGTTGCCCAGGATGATGTCGGCACCAACGCCGCGCACCTGGTCCATGTACATGGCTTTGACCGTGCCACCGGTGCCGACCGGCATGAAGGCCGGCGTGCGGATTTCGCCGCGCGGCATGTCGATCAGGCCGCGCCGCGCCTTGCCATCGGTCGCCAACACCCTGAAGGTGAAATTCTCAGCCATTGAATTCCTTGTCGAATACCGGCGCATCCGGCGCCTGCTCGTCGAGCGACTGACGGTACTGGATGCAGCCGCGCATGAATTTTGGCCAGGGCGGCACCGCGATTGACGGCTCGGTCCTTTCCGGCAGCAGGTCCCACAGATCGGGGTGATGCCAGCAGAGGTCATGACCTGATGTATCGCGGTGCGCGCGAATGCCGGCGCGCAGCCTTTTCACTTCCGCGATCAGCCTGTCGCGGTCGAAGGTTTGCAGATCATCGTCCATCGTTCTCCTCCCTGAACAGAAGACTGGCGTCTCCATAGGAATAGAACCTGTAACCGCTCTCGATGGCATGCGCATAGGCGGCACTCATCGTGTCGAGGCCACTGAAAGCCGAGACCAGCATGAACAGCGTCGAGCGCGGCAGATGGAAGTTGGTCATCAGCATGTCGGCCGTGCGAAAGCGGTAGCCGGGCGTGATGAAGATGTCGGTCGGTCCGGACCATGGCGCCAGCGTGCCGTCCTCACGCGCCGCACTCTCGAGCAGGCGCAGCGAGGTTGTACCGACGGCAATGACGCGCCCGCCCCTCGCCTTCGCCGCATTGAGCGCATCGGCGGTCGCCTGGCTGACCGAGCCGATCTCGGCATGCATCTTATGGTCCGCGGTATCGTCCGCCTTGACCGGCAGGAACGTACCGGCGCCCACATGCAAGGTGACGAAGCGGCGTTCGACCCCTTTGGCGTCCAGCGCCGCGAAAAGCGCCGGCGTGAAGTGCAGGCCCGCGGTGGGCGCCGCTACCGCGCCTTCTTCCCGGGCATAGATGGTCTGGTAGTCGGCACGATCGCGCTCGTCGTCATCGCGCTTCGAGGCGATGTAGGGCGGTAGTGGAATGTGGCCGACCGCGTGCAGCGCTTCGTCGAGGAAAGGACCGGATAGATCAAAGCCGAGCAGCGCTTCGCCGCCCTCGCCTTTTTCGATCACGGTGGCGTCGAGCTGGCCGAGGAAACAGGAATTGCCGTCATGGCCGAAATGGATGCGGTCGCCGGCGGCAATGCGCTTGCCCGGCCGCATGAAGGCCAGCCAGCGGTCCGGCGCCATGCGCATGTGCAGCGTGGCCTCGACCTGCGACTGTGCTTCGCCGCGCCGCCTGATGCCTTTCAACTGCGCCGGAATGACCTTGGTGTCGTTGAAAACCAGCACGTCGCCGGCACGGAGCAACGATGGCAGATCGCCAACCGTCCTGTCCACCAGCCCCTTGCCTGGCTTGACCACCAGCATTTTGGCGCTGTCGCGCGGTTCTGCCGGGCGAAGTGCGATGCGCTCCTCCGGCAGGTCGAATTCAAAGAGGTCGACGCGCATCGGGACTCAAAACAGCCGAACGAGCAGCGCTCCGGCCAGCAGAAGCACCGCGCCGGCGACGCGGCCGAGCGAGATTTCACGCACGGCGACCCCAAGGAAGCCGACGCGGTCGATGAGCATACCCGCGAGCAGCTGGCCGGCCACCAGGAACGCCATCAGGGCGGCCGCGCCGATGCGCGGCGTCAGGATCGTCGAAAGCGTGACATAGAAGCCGCCAAGCATGCCGCCGGCGACAAACAACCAGGGCGCGGGCGCCTTCCAGTCGAGCGAGATGCCTTGCAGCTTCACCACCGTGACGGAGATGATGCCAAGCACGATCGCGCCCGACAGGAACGAAAACGCTGCCGCCGCGACCGGGAGACCCAAGCCGCGCGCAAGCTGCGAATTGATCGGCGCCTGGATGGCAATGAAGGCGCCGGACAGGATGCCGAGAAGCGACCAGACGACGCCCATCATTGTCGTTTGTCCTTACTTGACGTCGGCCGCGACCTTTAGGGACACGATCTTGTCGGGATCCTGCACCGGCTCGCCGCGCTTGATCTTGTCGACATTGTCCATGCCCTCGATGACCTGGCCCCAGACCGTGTACTGGCGGTTGAGGAACGCGGCGTCGTCGAAGCAGATGAAGAACTGCGAATTGGCCGAGTTCGGGTTCTGCGAACGAGCCATCGAGCAGGTGCCGCGGCCGTGGTTCGCGTTGGAGAACTCGGCCTTCAGGTCAGGCTTTTCCGAGCCGCCCATGCCGGCGCGAGACGGCGCGAAGCTGGGCTTGCTGGAATTGCCGAATTTCACGTCGCCGGTCTGCGCCATGAAGCCTTCGATGACGCGGTGGAAGACGACGCCGTCATAGGCGCCTTCACGCGCCAATTCCTTGATGCGGGCGACATGGCCAGGAGCCAAATCGGGAAACAGTTCGATGACGACCTTGCCCTTGGTCGTTTCCATGATGAGCGCGTTCTCGCGGTCCTTGATCTCAGCCATGTCAGATATCCTTTTGTAAAATTGGAACTATTTGTCGGCGGCGATGCGCACTTTGATCATCCGGTCGGGATCGGTGACCGTGCCATTGTCCGCCTCGTCGCCCTTCTTGATCTTGTCCACCAGGTCCATGCCGCTGACGACATTGCCGACAATCGTATACTGGCCATCGAGCGGCGGCGCCGGTGCGAACATGATGAAGAACTGCGAATTGGCGGAGTTCGGGTCCTGCGAACGGGCCATGCCGACCACGCCGCGCTTGTAATGCTCGGCCTGCGAGAACTCGGCAGGCAGGTCGGGCAGGTCGGAGCCGCCGGTGCCGACGGCCTGGGCATTGAAGCCCTTGTTCATGTTGCCGAACTTGACGTCGCCGGTCTGCGCCATGAAGCCGTCGATGACACGGTGGAATGCGACATTGTCGTAGGCATGGTCACGCACCAGCTTCTTGATCTGCGCGACATGCTTGGGCGCCAGATCGGGGCGCAGCGCGATGGTCACGTCGCCATCTTTCAGCGTGATGATCATCGTGTTTTCCGGATCTGCGGCATAGGCCGAGACCGATGCGGTCACGAGACCGGCGAGCACAACAAGGAATGAGGCGAGCCTTTTGAGCTGCATGAGGGTTCTCCGAGCTTATTTCGCGAATTTTGCGGTGAGCGCGCCGGCCACGGCCGCCGGCACGAAGGGGCGGATGTCGCCGCCCATCGAGGCTATCTGGCGCACAAGTGTGGCGGTAATGGTGCGCACCGACGGGCTGGCGGGCAGGAAAACCGTCTGCAATTCAGGCGCCATGGTTTCGTTCATGCCGGCCATCTGCATTTCGTAGTCGAGGTCGGTGCCGTCGCGCAGACCGCGGATCATGATCGAGGCGCCTTCTCTCCTGGCCGCATCGATCACCAGCCCATCGAAGGCAACCACCTTGATGCGGGCGCCATCGCGGCCGAATTCGGCCTTCGCGGCGGCTTCGATCAACTGCACCCGATCCTCGAACGAAAACAGCGGCTTCTTGCCCGGATGAATGCCGATCGCGGCATAAACAATGTCGGCAACCGCCAGCGACGCTTTCAGCACATCGAGATGGCCGTTGGTCAGCGGGTCGAAGGAGCCGGCATAAAGGGCGATGCGTTCGGTCATGGCGGAGCTTCTAGCGAGCCTCTATCACAAAGGCAAATCCGATTGGCAGGCGGCCCATGAACCTTTTCCGGCGCATGAACGACAGATGAACACGCTGATCACGAAGCCTTCACGCAGCGTTCACTAGGCTGCACCCTTAATAAGATGAAACCAAAGTCCCATATATCCGTTGTAAGGCGCAGGAGAACACGCACATGCTGATCTACATGCTCGCCACCGCAATGACCGTCGCCATGCTGATCGCCACAGTATTCGGGCTGCATCAGGAAGCACAGCGCATCCGCGTCAAGGCCACTACCAAGCGCTTCGAAGGCTTTTGCCTGCGCAAGCCGTATCGCCACTACTAAGACAGTCCGCAACGCTGCCGCGCCGGCCGACAGGCCGGCGTTGCTATGTCAAACGTACCAGGAACTATTCGGCGTTGTCCGGACCGCTGTCATTCGAATCCGACCCCGCGCCACCCTCGACGGCCTCTTCCACTTCCTCGTCCGATTGCGGCTCCGAAATCCGCTCGACCGAAACCACCTTTTCACCTTCAGCCGTGTTGAAGATGGTCACGCCCTTGGTGGCGCGGCTGGCGAAGCGGATGCCATTGACCGGCACCCGGATGACGGTACCGCCATCCGACACCAGCATGATCTGATCG
Source organism: Mesorhizobium sp. CO1-1-7 (assembly GCF_020164885.1). Classification (NCBI taxonomy): domain Bacteria; kingdom Pseudomonadati; phylum Pseudomonadota; class Alphaproteobacteria; order Hyphomicrobiales; family Phyllobacteriaceae; genus Mesorhizobium; species Mesorhizobium sp. CO1-1-7. Next base: position 117,469 of record NZ_JAIUHA010000003.1, read on the forward strand.
TCATTGCCGACCGGGAAGGTTGCCACCAGCTGGCCGATTTCGGCTGCCTTGGACACGTCGGTGGCACGGATCCCCTTGCCGCCGCGGCCGGTCAGGCGGAAGTCGTAGGACGACGAGCGCTTGCCGTATCCATATTCGGTCACCGTCAGCACGTACTGCTCATGCGCCTTGAGGAATTCGTAGCGGTCGTCTGGAAGCTCGGTCTCCTCGCCGATCTCCTCATTGGTGAGCGCGATCTCTTCTTCCTCTCCGGCTGTCTCGGCGGCAAGCCGCCGCTCCGACGCCGCCCGCTTGAGGTAAGCGGCGCGTTCCGCCGGTGAAGCATTGACATGCTCGATCACCGACATGGAGATGATGCGGTCGGTTTCAGCCATGGTTATGCCGCGAACGCCGACGGAATTGCGGCTCTGGAAGACGCGCACGTCGCCGACGGAGAAGCGAATGCACTGGCCCGAATTCGCCGTCAGAAGCACGTCGTCATTGTCGGTGCAGGTCTCGACGCCGAGAATTTCGTCGCCCTCCTCCTCCAGCTTCATGGCGATCTTGCCGTTGCGATTGACCTGGACGAAGTCGGACAATTTGTTGCGGCGCACGGTGCCGCGCGTCGTGGCGAACATCACGTCGAGATCGCCCCAGCTCGTCTCGTCCTCGGGCAGCGGCATGATGGTGGTGATGCGCTCGCCCTGCTCCAGCGGCAGCATGTTGATCAGCGCCTTGCCGCGTGACTGCGGGTTGCCGATCGGCAGCCGCCAGACCTTTTCCTTGTAGACGATGCCGCGCGAGGAGAAGAACAGCACCGGCGTGTGGGTGTTGGCCACGAACAGCCGGGTGACGAAATCCTCTTCCTTGGTCGACATGCCGGAGCGGCCCTTGCCGCCGCGGCGCTGCGCCCGATAGAGCGACAGCGGCACGCGCTTGATGTAGCCGGAATGGCTCACCGTCACGACCATGTCCTCGCGCTGGATCAGATCCTCATCTTCCATGTCCGCGCCGCCATCGGTGAGCTCGGTGCGGCGTGGCGTGCCGAATTCGTCGCGCACGGCGGCGAGCTCGTCCTTGACGATCTGCTGGATGCGCGCGCGCGACGACAGAATGTCGAGGTAGTCCTTGATCTCGTCGCCGATCGTATTCAACTCATCGGCGATTTCGTCGCGGCCAAGCGCGGTCAGGCGCTGCAGGCGCAGTTCGAGGATAGCGCGCGCCTGTTCCTCGGACAGATTGTAGGTGCCGTCCTCGTTGATACGATGGCGCGGATCGTCGATCAGGAGGATCAGCGATTCAACATCGCCCGAGGGCCAGCGCCGCTCCATCAACTGCTCGCGCGCCGTCTGCGGGTCCGCCGCGGTACGGATCAGCTTGATGACCTCGTCGATGTTGGCGACGGCGATGGCCAGGCCAACCAGCACATGGGCGCGGTCCCGCGCCTTGCGCAGCAGGAACTTCGTCCGCCGGCTGATCACCTCCTCGCGGAAGGTGACGAACGCCTTCAGCATGTCCGTCAGGTTCAGCAGTTCCGGCTTGCCGCCGTTCAGAGCCACCATATTGGCGCCGAAAGAGGTCTGCAGCGGCGTGAACCGGTAGAGCTGGTTGAGGACGACGTCGGCAACGGCGTCACGCTTGAGCTCGATGACGACGCGATAACCCTGGCGGTCGCTTTCGTCGCGGATATCGGAAATGCCCTCGACGCGCTTGTCGCGCACCAGTTCGGCCATCTTCTCGATCATCGAGGCCTTGTTCACCTGGTAGGGAACCTCGGTGATGATGATCGATTCGCGGTCATTGCCGCGCTGCTCTATGTTGACCTTGCCGCGCATGACGATGGAGCCGCGGCCGGTGGAATAGGCGCTGTAGATGCCGGAACGGCCAAGCACGATGCCGCCGGTCGGGAAATCGGGGCCCGGAATGATCTCCATCAGCGCCGGCAGGTCGATCGCCGGATTGTCGATGACGGCAATAGCGGCGTTGCAGACTTCACCGAGATTGTGCGGCGGGATGTTGGTGGCCATGCCGACGGCAATGCCGCCCGAACCGTTGACCAGCAGATTGGGAAAGCGCGCCGGCAGAACCTTAGGCTCGGTGTCCGAAGCATCATAAGTGTCCTGGAAATCGACGGTATCCTTGTCGATGTCCTCCAACAGCTCGTGCGCGACCTTGGTCAGGCGCGATTCGGTGTAGCGCATCGCCGCCGGCGGATCGCCGTCGATCGAACCGAAATTGCCCTGCCCGTCGATCAGCGGCACGCGCAACGACCAGTCCTGCGCCATGCGCACCAGGGCGTCATAGATCGAGGCGTCGCCATGCGGATGGTATTTACCCATCACGTCGGCTACGGGGCGCGCCGATTTCACATATTTGCGGTTCCAGTGGTAGCCGCTCTCATGGGCGGCATAGAGGATGCGACGGTGCACCGGCTTCAGGCCGTCGCGCACATCGGGCAGCGCACGGCTGACGATCACGCTCATGGCGTAATCGAGATAGGAGCGCTGCATCTCCTCGATGATGGATATCGGCTCGATGCCGCTGGGGCCGCCGTCTGTGCCGCGCGGTGTCTTCTGGTCGGTCAAATCGGATCACAATCTAATCAGGAATCACTCGCTGCTTATATAGGAAGCGAGGCCGAAACTCCAATGTTCGCGGCACTTTTCCAGTGTCAATTTTGGTGGTAATTTCAAATGGATACCACTGATTGCGACGATATGGCCAAGGCGCTTTCGCCGCCACCAAGGCAAAAGCCGGCAATGGACCGTTTTCCCCAGACGAACGCCGCGAGCGCGATCAATTGGACCTCGTGGCAACTTTTCAGCGGCTGCCAACCCGCCCGGACCGATACCGGCCCGGCGTCTCGCCCATGACCCGCCGAAACCGGCGGTTGAAAGTCGACAGATCGTTGAAGCCGGCTTCGAAAGCAATTGCCGAGATGGCATCGTTGGACGTGCGCAATCGCACCGCCGCGCGATGCAATCGGGTCCTGAGCAGGTACTGATAGGGCGTCATGCCGGCGACCTGCCGGAAGGTGCGCAGGAAATGATAGGGACTGGTCGCGGTCTCATCCGCCAACGCTGGAAGCGAGACCGGTCCGTCGGCATCCAGTTCGATCCGCCTCACCGCCTCGGCAACCCTTTTCTGATCGCGGCGGCTTGGATCGCGACTGGCATGCCTTGCGCCTGAGATTATCGCCACGGCGGCACCGGCGATGCGTAGGGCAACTTCCTCGAAGGCGCCTGCGTCGGCCATGTCGCGCGCGGCTTCCGCCTCGGCCAGCAGCGGTGCGATGGCGGGTAACGGCGGCAGGCGGGGCGTCTTGAAGGTGAGCTTCCCAGCGCCCGGTACGTCGGCGACGATCCGGTCCATATAGGCCGGCCCGAAATGGAAGGAGAGGCAACGGTCGCCGCTGCCATGCTCGTGCCCGCATTCGTAGCATGTGCCGGAATTGCCAAGCAGGAGGCTGCCTGGCGCGAGCATTGCGGTGCCTTGCTGTGCGCGATAGCGGAAGGTGCCACTGGTGACCGCCGCGACGCAAAAATCCCGATGGACTTCCTCGAACGGCCGATCGCCGGCGCTGGCCGTGCAGATCACATCCGCCACGTCCCAGCCAGGTCCGGACGCAAGGGTATTCGCGGTCGCCGTCATGGCTGAAATATAGCAATTTTTCCCAAGCCCAAAACCCCGCCGGCACCTATTGCTCGCGGTCTCCTGACAAGAAGAGGCCGCAGCCATGCCCGACCAATCCACATTTGCCGAAGCCTTGCACAGTCCCGGACCGATCGAAGGGCTTGCCGAAAAACTGAACCTTTACGGCCGCTTCGTCGGTGCCTGGACGTTTGACGCCGCGCGCCATCTCGAGGACGGCACGGTGCTGACCGGACGCGGCGAGGTGCACTTCGGCTGGGCGCTGGAAGGCCGCGCCATCCAGGACGTCTGGATCCTGCCCGCGCGTGACGCCGGCCCCTCGCCATCGCTTGGCAAATGGACCTTTTACGGCACGACGCTGCGGGTCTATGACCCCGGAATCGATGCCTGGCACATCTTCTGGAGCGACCCGCGCAACCAGTATTTCAGCCGTCAGTTCGGCCGCGCCGAAGGCGGCACGATCGTGCAGGTCGGCGCCGACGGCACTGGTTCCTCGGTACGCTGGAGCTTTTCGCGCATCACCGAGAATTCCTTCCGATGGCTCGGCGAGCGCTCGCATGACGGCGCGGACTGGCACCTCGAAGTCGAGTTCCTGGCGCGTCGTCAATCTGAAAGATGACCCCACAACCCTTAGTAACAATGGAGAAAACCATGTTCGATCATACTCGATCGGCGTTAGCGACGTCACTGCCTCCAAACGTTTCTACGATGCCGCGTTGAGGCCGCTCGGCTTCACTTGCGTCAGCCAATCGCCGGGTTCGCTCGGCTATGGTGTCCAGGCTGTCGCGCCCCAGGCTGTCGCGCTGTGGGTCAACGAGGCGGCGCGCCCGGTGCCGGCGGACGAAAGATCCGGCCTGCATTTCTGCTTCGCCGCGCCGACACGGGATAGCGTCGGTGCCTTTCATGCCGGGGCGTTGCGCGAAGGCGGCAGCGACAATGGCGGACCGGGCCTGCGCGCCGACTATGGCGAGAACTATTACGCGGCCTTCGTTGTCGATCCGGACGGCTATCGCCTGGAGGCCTATTGCGGCGCTGCCGCCTAACCTGCGGTTCTGACTGTTCCCACCGACCGGGCTTTGCTCTACCAATGTGGGTACGGGCTTGGCCCGGCGGGAGGGTCAGCGATGCCGAGTTTCGACAGCCTGTTCAATGCCTTCGTCACCATTCTCGTGACCATCGATCCGCCTGGGCTGGCGCCTCTGTTCCTCGCCGTGACGCGCGGCATGAACCGCGAGGAGCGCAGCCAGGTTTCCGTGCGCGCCTCGGTCATCGGTTTTCTGGTGATGGCGCTGTTTGCGGTGGCCGGCGCATCGATCCTGTCGGTGTTCGGCATCACCTTGCCGGCGTTCCGTGTCGCCGGCGGGTTCCTGCTGTTCTTCATCGCCTTCGAAATGGTGTTCGAGCGCCGGCAGGACCGCAAGGAAAAGATCGGCAACGTCGCCATCACCAAGGACATGATCCACAACATCGCCGCCTTCCCCCTGGCGATCCCGCTGATCGCCGGCCCCGGCGCGATTTCAGCGACGGTGCTGCTCTCAGGCTCGTTTCAGGGTTTTGCGGCGCAGGCGGCCCTGGTCGGCATCATTCTTGTCTGCCTCGTCATAACCTATCTGGTGTTCGTGCTATCGGAACGCATCGACCGCATCCTCGGCCAGACCGGCCGCTCGATCCTGACCCGCCTGCTCGGGGTTATCCTGGCGGCACTGGCCGTGCAGTTCGTGGCAGATGGCATCAAGGCGCTGATGGCCTCGTAGGCCCGCTTATTTTGCGGTCGTATCGATGACTTCAAAGTCGTGGGTAATCGTCGCGGTCTTGGCCATCATGGCGGAGGCCGAGCAGTATTTTTCGATCGAAAGGTCGATTGCCCGCTTGACCTTGTCGCTGGACAGCGCCCGGCCCTTGACGATGAAATGCATATGGATGCGGGTGAACACTTTGGGATCGGTTTCGGAGCGGTCGGAATCGAGCTCGACCACGCAATCCTCGACGGCCTCGCGCCCCTTTTCGAGGATATGGACGACATCATAGGCCGAGCAGCCGCCGGTGCCGATCAGCACCAGCTCCATCGGGCTCGGTCCCGGCGTCTTGCCTTCCGGGCTTGACGCCGTGCCCAGCACGACCTTGTGGCCGCTGCCGGACTCGCCGACGAAGGTGCGCTCCTCGACCCATTTTACCCGTGCCTTCATCGCCAGTCCTCTTACGTCTCTGATCGCGCCAACGTCAGCTCAAAACCACCATGCAAAACCCCGAAAGTCCATGCGGACCCTCGGGGCATATCAAGTAAAGGCATTCGCTATTTGGTGCGGCTTTCGATCAGAACGGAATTTCGTCGTCCAGTTCGCGCGACGAACCACCGCCACCGCCGCCCCTGGGAGCGTTGCCGCCACCGCGGTTGAACCCTTCGTTCGGGCTCGACTGGCCGAAATCGGAACCACGGCTGCTGCCGCCACCGCTGTAGCCGCCAACCTGACCGCCCTCACCCTGGCCACGCGCATCGAGCATCTGCAACTCGCCGCGGAATTTCTGCAGCACGACTTCGGTCGTGTATTTGTCGGCACCGGTCTGGTCCTGCCATTTGCGCGTCTGCAGCTGGCCCTCGACATAAACCTTCATGCCTTTCTTCAGATACTGCTCCGCCACCTTGGCGATGCCCTCATTGAAGATGACGACGTTATGCCACTCGGTCTTTTCCTTGCGCTCGCCGGAATTCTTGTCGCGCCAGCTTTCCGACGTCGCGATGCGGATGTTGACGACCGGCTCGCCCGAGTTCAGGCGGCGGATTTCAGGGTCAGCGCCGAGATTGCCGACCAGAATGACCTTGTTGACGCTACCCGCCATGATATTTCTCCGCGCTATCCGAAACAAATTTTTGTCGCAGCACCTTACAGGCTACGCACGTCAGCCGCTTGCCAAGGCTGGCTTTTCCCACAAGGTTTTTGTTCCCTTTTCGTTCCTATACGCACCGCCGCCAATTGTCAAGGAATGGCAGCAATGCCGGAACGCCGCATATGGGCCTCAAAACAACGCTTGCCAAATCAATAAGTATCGACTTATGCTTTTGTCATGATCGAAGCAGAGATTTTCCGCGCCTTGGCCGACCCGACACGCCGCGCCGTCTTCGAGCGTCTCGCCACAAGCGAGATGAGCGTCTCGGAATTGCGCAACGGCCTGACGGTGTCGCAACCGGCGGTGTCGCAGCATCTGGCGGTGCTGCGGGGCGCCGGCCTCGTGGTCGAGCGGCGGGCCGGCCGCAACGCCTATTATCGTGCGGATCCGCAGGGGCTTGCCCCGCTGCTCTCATGGATCGAACGCTACCGTACCTTCTGGCCGGAGCGCATCGAAAGGCTGAAGACGGTTTTGAAGGACATGGATCAATGAACAGCCAAAGCGAAGTCTCTCCCGATGCGATTGAGTTCGAATACGATCTTGCCGAGCCGCCGGAAAAGGTTTGGCGGGCGCTGACCGTGCCGGAACTGCTCGCCGCCTGGATGATGCCCAACGACATCAGGCCGCAGACCGGCAGCCGCTTTGCCTTCGCCGGTCAAGACGCGGCGATCGAATGCGAGATTCTCGATGCCGAGCCCGAACGCCTGCTGCGCTATTCCTGGCGCGAGCGGTCGGACGATGCCGCGCACCCACTCGACAGCACCGTCACCTTCACACTCGCCCGAACCGTTTCCGGCGGCACGCATCTGCGCATCGTCCATGACGGCTTTGCTCGCAAGGCGATGCCGGCCGTGGCCATGGCGGGGGCAGGCTGCCGGCTTTCGCTGCACGGGACCGACACGCCTATAGCCGCGAACACCCCACGCCTTTTGCTGCTGCACGCGGCTTGAACACGGAAAATTGGAGACAGAAAAATGGGCGGTGTTGCCAGTCTTGTGCCGATGGTAATCGAGCAATCGAGCCGCGGCGAACGCGCATTCGACATTTTTTCGCGGCTGCTGCGCGAGCGCATCGTCTTCGTCAACGGGGAGATTAACGATGACGTCTCGGCGCTGGTCTGCGCGCAGCTTTTGTCGCTGGAGTCGGACAATCCCGAGAAGGAGATCTCGCTCTACATCAACTCGCCCGGCGGCATGGTGACCAGCGGCTTCGCCATCTACGACACGATGCAGTATATCAGCTGCCCGGTGTCGACCGTATGCATGGGCTTTGCCGCGTCGATGGGATCGTTCCTGCTGATGGCGGGCACCGCCGGGCGCCGCATCGCACTACCCAACGCCACCATCCTGCTACATCAGCCGCTGGGCGGCTTCCAGGGCCAGGCTTCCGACATCCAGCGGCACGCCGAACGCATCGGCCAGACCAAACGCCACATGACCGAACTCTACGCCCAGCATTGCGGCCGCAGCTATGAAGACGTCGAGCGCACGCTCGATCGCGACCATTTCATGACCGCCCGCGAGGCCCAGGCCTGGGGCATCGTCGACCATGTGTTCGACACCCGCAAAAAGGCTGCGTAGGACCAGAGTGAGGTCAAATCCTGCTGCTTGTCGAAGATTTGACGATCCCGCTCTGGCTCCGGTGGCGGCAGGCCCCTATAACAAGGGATGACCGACACTCATCGATCAAGAACATCGCACCGTGTCACGGCCGCCATGGTGCTTGCCATCGTCGGCCTTGTGTCCAGGTCGGCACTTGCCGACGAGGCCTCGTCGTCGGTTCGGAAAGGCGCCCTGCCCGGCGTAACCGGCGACTATCGCATCGCAAAGCCCGCCCCGGTGCCCGAACCCGACGACGCGTTCCCCAGCAGCGGCAACGGGCAGTTCAAGATCGGCAATACCGATGTCAGGATTTCCGGCAGCATCACCGTCGATGTCGGAGTTGGCGGGACCAAGCCACCCAGATAGGCAAAGATCGGGCCTTCCAACTGGAGCCCGCCAAAAGAACAGCCCCGCCGTGCCTTGGGCAAACGGACGGGGCTTTTCTGGATCTCAAATCCATTTTTGCCGGGAGTGTACTGCCGGCGTTTGATTTCGGATGCTTCGCGGCATTCAGCCGACGATCCGACTAGCAGTCTCTGATTTTCAGGGATACGGCAGGTCACGGTTTGTCGGGGGGCGCAAACGCCTGCCCTTGGCACTTATGCCTGCCGCGGCTCCAGTAACAACTGAAGCCCTGGGGGACTATCCGGTGGCGTCATGCTCCGCTCCTCTTGTCCGTTGCGACATTGTCGTCGTGAAGCGCAAATCGCAAATGCCTGCGGCGTCTCGCAGGCCGCCTTGGGGCGGCGAGGCCATCGATAGACGGCCGGCTTCGCTGACTTCGCAAGACTGCTCCCGTGAGTTGGCCGCGTCAACCATCAATAGCCGGTTACGGAAAAATGTGATCGCCGGGAGCTTACGTTCGGGTCAGCTTCCGCACAGCTTTGTCAGGAGCGTGTTCGGTCTTTGTTCTTTCCGCTTGCCCCCTCGCGCGAAAGGCGGTTAAACGACTTCTGTCGAGAATTGTGGCGTCTCTCGACGTGGCGGCAAAAATAACTACATAGGGAATGGCCGGGGAAACCCGCCTATCCCACAAATTCCAGATCTGAGGCGGCGACCTGACATGGCCGACCATAAATATCTTTCCATTCGCGGGGCGCGCGAACACAATCTGAAGAATGTCGATCTCGACCTGCCGCGTGACAGCCTGATCGTCATGACCGGCCTGTCGGGCTCCGGCAAATCGTCGCTTGCTTTCGACACCATCTATGCAGAAGGCCAGCGCCGCTATGTCGAGAGCCTCTCGGCCTATGCCCGGCAATTCCTCGAAATGATGCAAAAGCCCGACGTCGACCAGATCGACGGCCTGTCGCCGGCCATCTCGATCGAGCAGAAGACCACGTCGAAGAACCCGCGTTCGACGGTCGGTACCGTCACCGAGATCTACGACTATATGCGCCTTCTGTTTGCCCGCGTCGGCGTGCCCTATTCGCCGGCCACCGGCCTGCCGATCGAGAGCCAGACGGTCAGCCAGATGGTCGACCGGGTGCTGGCCGTCGAGGAAGGCACGCGCCTGTTCCTGCTGGCGCCCATCGTGCGCGGCCGCAAGGGCGAATATCGCAAGGAACTGCTGGAGTTGCAGAAGAAGGGCTTTCAGCGCGTCAAGGTCGACGGCGTCTTCTATGAAATCGCCGATGTGCCGGCGCTGGACAAGAAATACAAGCACGACATCGACGTCGTCGTCGACCGCATCGTCGTTCGCGGCGACCTTGCCACAAGGCTTGCCGACTCCATCGAGACGGCGCTGAAGCTGGCCGAGGGGCTGGCAGTGGCCGAGTTCGCCGACAGGCCGCTCGATGCCAGCCAGACTGGCGAGGATTCGGTCAACAAGTCGAAGAACGAGACGCATGAGCGCATCCTGTTCTCGGAAAAGTTCGCCTGCCCGGTTTCCGGCTTCACCATTCCGGAAATCGAGCCCAGGCTGTTCTCCTTCAACAACCCGTTTGGCGCCTGCCCGACCTGCGACGGTCTCGGCAGCCAGCGCGCCATCGACCCCAACCTCGTGGTGCCGGACGAGAACGTGTCGCTGCGCGACGGCGCCGTCAGCCCATGGGCGAAATCGACCTCGCCCTATTACTCGCAGACGCTCGAGGCATTGGGCAAGGCGTACGACTTCAAGCTCGGCGACAAGTTCAAGGATCTTTCAGCGCAAGCCCAGGAAGCGATCCTGCGCGGCACCGGCGAGCGCGAGATCACCTTCCAGTATGATGACGGCCTGCGCTCCTACAAGACGACAAAGACCTTCGAAGGCGTCATCCCCAATCTCGAGCGCCGCTGGAAGGAGACCGAATCCGCCTGGATGCGCGAGGAGATCGAGCGTTTCATGTCGGCAACGCCCTGCCCGGTCTGCAAGGGCTACCGGCTGAAGCCGGAGGCGCTGGCGGTGAAGATCGCCGGCAAGCACATTGGCGAAGTGACGGAACAGTCGATCCGCAACGCCGACAAATGGTTCACCGACCTGCCGGCGCAGCTCAACGACAAGCAGAACGAGATCGCTGTCCGCGTCTTGAAGGAAATCCGCGAGCGTCTGCGCTTCCTCAACGATGTCGGGCTCGACTATCTCACCTTGTCGCGCAATTCCGGCACGCTGTCGGGTGGCGAAAGCCAGCGCATCCGGCTGGCCTCGCAGATCGGCTCAGGCCTCACCGGCGTGCTCTACGTGCTGGACGAGCCGTCGATCGGCCTGCACCAGCGCGACAACACGCGCCTGCTCGATACGCTCAAGCACCTGCGCGACATCGGCAACACCGTGATCGTCGTCGAGCACGACGAGGACGCAATCCTGCATGCCGACTACGTTGTCGACATGGGTCCGGCCGCAGGCATCCATGGCGGCGAGATCATCGCCCAGGGCACGCCGCAGCAGGTGATGGCCAACCCCAATTCGATCACCGGCAAATATCTGTCGGGCGCGCTCGAAGTGGCAACGCCCGGCGTGCGCCGCGAGGCGAAGAAAAACCGGCGGCTGAAGATCGTCGGCGCGCGCGGCAACAATCTGAAGAACGTCACCGCCGAAATCCCGCTCGGCACCTTCACCGCCGTCACCGGCGTATCGGGCGGCGGCAAGTCGACCTTCCTGATCGAGACGCTGTTCAAGGCTGCCTCGCGCCGCATCATGGGCTCGCGCGAACATCCGGCCGAGCATGACCGCATCGAGGGATTGGAGTTCCTCGACAAGGTCATCGACATCGATCAGTCGCCGATCGGCCGCACGCCGCGTTCGAACCCCGCCACCTATACCGGCGCCTTCACGCCGATCCGCGACTGGTTCGCCGGGCTACCGGAAGCGAAGGCGCGCGGCTATCAGCCCGGCCGTTTCTCCTTCAACGTCAAGGGCGGCCGCTGCGAGGCCTGCCAAGGCGACGGCGTCATCAAGATCGAGATGCACTTTTTGCCCGACGTCTACGTCACCTGCGACGTCTGTCACGGCAAGCGCTACAACAGGGAGACGCTCGACGTGCTGTTCAAGGGCAAGTCGATCGCCGACGTGCTCGACATGACCGTCGAGGAAGGCGTCGATTTCTTCGCCGCCGTACCCGGCGTACGCGACAAGCTGGAGACGCTGAAGCAGGTCGGCCTTGGTTACATCCATATCGGCCAGCAGGCGACGACGCTGTCCGGCGGTGAAGCGCAGCGCATCAAGCTCGCCAAGGAACTGTCGCGCAAGGCGACCGGCAAGACGCTCTACATCCTCGACGAACCGACCACCGGTCTCCATTTCCATGACGTCGCCAAGCTATTGGAAGTGCTGCACGAACTGGTCGACCAAGGCAATACGGTGGTGGTCATCGAGCATAATCTCGAAGTGATAAAAACCGCAGACTGGGTGCTCGACCTCGGCCCCGAGGGCGGTGATGGCGGCGGCGAACTGGTCGCCTCGGGCACGCCGGAAGCGATCGTGCGCGAAAAGCGCAGCTACACCGGCCAGTTCCTGAAGGAACTGCTGGAGCGACGCCCCGGAGGCAAACGCGAAGCGGCGGAGTGATGGGTAAGGATGATCTCATCACGGTCCAGAGCAGCTTTGGCATGAGGCTTGCCGGCCCTGAAGATCTCGCCGCGATCGTCGCGCTGACGCAAGCCGCCTACGCTCCCTACAATGCCATACTCGATGCACCGCCGATCCCGGTTACCGAGGACTACGCGCCGCGTATTGCCCAGGGCAAGGTCTGGCTGCTGGAGAGCGGTGATGAACTTGCCGGAGTGATCACGCTGGAGCGGCATGAAGATCACGCGATGATCTTCTCCGTCGCGGTGTCGCCTGCCTTCCAGGGCAAGGGGTTCGGTATTGCATTGCTGAAGCACGCTGACGAGCAGGCGCGGCAGTGGGGCCTGCCGGAGATACGGCTCTACACCAATGCGAAAATGGAACGAAACATCGCGCTCTATCTCGCTTACGGCTATCGCGAAACGGGTCGCCGGCCCAATCCCTACCGGCCAGGGTGGATGCTCGTCGACATGGCCAAACCCGTCGACAACAGGTCCACCACGGCCTGATCGCCATTAGAAATCTGGGAGGACGACAATGAGCAAATCGGGAACAATCCGCGCCGGCATGGGCGGCTGGACCTTCGAACCCTGGGACACGTCCTTCTACCCCGAGAAACTGTCGAAGGCCAAGCAACTGCAATACGCTACCCGGCAGGTGCCGAGCATCGAGGTCAACGGCACTTATTATTCGAGCTTCAAGGAGCCGACCTTCGTCAAATGGGCCAACGAAGCACCTGACAATTTCGTCTATTCGCTGAAAGGCAACCGCTTCGTCACCAACCGGCGCGTGCTGGGCGAGGCCGGTGAATCGATGATGCGTTTCCTGGGTTCCGGCGTTGCCGCGCTCGGCGACAAGCTGGGACCGATCCTGTGGCAGTTCGCGCCGACCAAGAAGTTCGATCCGGACGATTTCGAGGCCTTTCTGAAGCTGCTGCCGGAAAAGCAGGATGGTGTCGCGCTGCGCCACGCGCTGGAAGTGCGCAACGACAGTTTCATCGTGCCGGAATTCCCAGCGCTCGCGCGCAAATACAAGGCGGCGATCGTCTATGCCGACCATGCCAAATATCCTGATATCGCCGACATCACTGGCGATTTCATCTATGCGCGGCTGCAGACCGGCAGCGACGACAATCCCGATTGCTATACGCCAACGGGCCTCGACGAATGGGCGGCGCGGGCCAAGATCTGGGCGCAGGGCAAGCAGCCGGCCGATCTGCGGCGCGCCGACCCCGCCACCGATGCCCCGGTCCAGCCCCGCGACGTGTTCGTCTACTTCATCACCGAGGGCAAGGTGCGGGCGCCGTTCGGGGCGATGGCATTGATGAGGCGCGTAGCCGACTGAAAAGGCATCAGTCGGTTTCCAGCTACACACAATAGGCGCATAGCCTGTGCGTATTAGCGTAGCAAAGCGCCTGTTCCTGGGCATCTTCGCCACGATCGTAACCTTATCGACACTTCCTTGCCGCATGAATGCGCCGACGCCAAGCCGCAGAGCTGGGACCGCCGCCGGCAGGGAAAGAGGGCATGTCGCTCGACTACACTTCACTTCTGCTGGCCGTCGGTTTCTCGGCCGCTTGCCTCAGCCTGACATTGTTCGGCATGTGGCTGACCGCCCGCTCGGAAAAATTCCTGCTGACATGGGCGATCAGCCTGGTGTTCGTGGTCGGCGATATTTTTATCTATGACGCCTATATCGAGATGCCGGGACGCCTGCTCGGCATCGCCACCTCCGCGTTTCTGCTGATCGGCTTTTCGGCCATGCTGGGTGCGGCCTATCAGTTCCGAACCGGCGGCTCGCCACTGCCGCGGACCCTGTGGGGTTGCTATTCCCTGGCGATAGCGTTGCCCCCCATGGCTCTGGGCTACGATGGCCTCGGCTTCGTGGCGGAGAACATGTTTGCCGCCGTGCTCCTGTTCGCCACGGCTTTCGAATACTGGAAGGGCCGTGATGAGGCACCCGCCCTGACGATCGGCATCACCGCGCTCTATTCGGCCACGGCCACCTCCTTCGGGCTCTGCGCCATGGTTCTCGCCTGGGAAGGAAAACTGGTGCTCGGACATGCACCAAGCAACTGGGCCGAGGAGCTCAGCCTCGTCGTGGTTATCGCCAGCATGACAGGTATTGGCGCGCTCTCGCTTGCCCTCAATCAGGGGCGTCTGGCGAGGCACCACCATCGCAACGCCCAGACGGATTCCCTGACCGGCCTGCTCAACCGGCGCGCGCTGTTCGACATGCATGGCCATGTCCCGGTCGGCGCCTTTACCGCGGTGGTCGTCTTCGACCTCGACAACTTCAAAACCATCAACGACGAATTCGGCCATGCGGCGGGCGATGAAGTGCTGAGGGTGTTCGCCAACGAGTTGGTAGCCAACCTTCGACCGGCCGACGTCGCCGCGCGCATGGGCGGCGAGGAATTCGCGCTGGTACTGAAGCGCACGCTGCCGGAGGCGGTCGAGGAAGCAGCCGAGCGTATCCGGGCGGCTTTCGCGACGCGACTGATAGAAACCGAAACCGGTTCCCTCACCTGTACGGTCAGCGCCGGATTTGCGTTTGGCAGCAAAGAGGGCATCAGCCTGGACAAGGTGCTCAGCGCCGCCGACAAGGCGCTCTATGACGCCAAGCGCGGAGGCCGCAACCGCGTCACCGCCTCGCCATTCCGACGCGCGAGCTAAACGCGCGTATCACGCCAAGCCCGCCGGGCGACATGCATTAAGCCGCCATGACGATTTCATTGAAGGTATCGAGGTCGACATAGAAGACCTTGGTGATCTCCTCGATCAGGTCGTCGTAGTCACAGCCCTGTGACCTCAGAATGTTGATGGCGGCGATGATGTCGACGCGTTCGGTAAGCCGCCGCTTCTGGTAGTCCTCGACGTAACGTTCCATGGCTGTCCCTTAGCCTGTGTGCCCAAACGCGTTTGAACGACAATCAGATCGGGAAGCTAGGAAGCCTTGCTTGCGTGGAACTTGCAGGGCCTTTGCCGCGCCGCGATCTGCGATAACCAGACTGATACGGAAACGGCCGACTCACAAAGCCACGGAAAGACTAGCATGCGATATTGCATGTGCCAGAGACGCAGATGATGGATGTAGGAAATATTGGACTTGCCAATAACTTCAAATCTTCAATGAAGTCTGGCACCGATTCTAGACCGTGAGGAATTTGCGGACATCGGCCCGGTCTAAATCTTCCGCCGGGCCGGTGTGGACGATCTGGCCGCGATCCATGATGTTGACCTCGTCGGCGAGTTCGCGGCAGAAATCGAGATACTGTTCGACCAGCAGCACCGCAATGCCGGCCTGGTCGCGCAGATAGCGTATGGCGCGGCCGATATCCTTGATGACAGAGGGCTGGATGCCTTCGGTCGGCTCGTCGAGCACCAGCAGCTTCGGCCGCATCACGAGTGCCCTGCCGATGGCGAGCTGCTGTTGCTGGCCGCCGGAAAGATCGCCGCCACGGCGGCCAAGCATCTGCTTCAGCACCGGAAACAGCTCGAAGACGTGCGCCGGCACGTTGCGGTCGGCGCGCTTCAAGGGCGCGAAGCCGGATTCGAGATTTTCCCGCACGCTGAGCAGCGGAAAGATCTCCCTGCCCTGCGGAACGAATGCGATGCCCGACCGGGCGCGGTCATACGCCGCGCTCCGGTCGAGCGCCTTCCCCTCGAAGGCAACGCTTCCGCTCGTCAGCCTGTGGTGGCCGACGATCGATCTCATCAAACTGGTCTTGCCGACGCCGTTGCGGCCGAGCACGCAGGTGATCTTGCCGGCGCCCGCCTTCAGCGATACGCCGCGCAACGCCTGGGCGGCGCCGTAGTGCAGCGTGGCATTGGAAACCTCGAGCATGTCAGCGCCTTCTCCAGAACCTCAGCAAAGACAGATCGAAGCGATGGAATTGAACCCGCCAATGCATGCTCATCTCCCCAGATAGACTTCGACGACGCGCTCGTCGGCCGAAACGAAATCGAGCGTCCCTTCCGAGAGCACCGAGCCTTCATGCAGGCAGGTAACCTTGACGCCGAGTTCGCGGACGAAATGCATGTCGTGTTCGACGACAATGACCGAGTGGTCACGGGCGATATCCCTGAGCAGCCGCGCGGTTTCCTCGGTCTCGGCATCGGTCATGCCGGCCACCGGCTCGTCGAC
This sequence comes from Mesorhizobium sp. CO1-1-7, assembly GCF_020164885.1. NCBI lineage: Bacteria > Pseudomonadati > Pseudomonadota > Alphaproteobacteria > Hyphomicrobiales > Phyllobacteriaceae > Mesorhizobium > Mesorhizobium sp. CO1-1-7. The sequence goes on from NZ_JAIUHA010000003.1 coordinate 133,717, forward strand.
CAGAAGCAGCTTCGGGTCCTGCGCCAGCAGCATGCCGATCTCGAGCCATTGTTTCTGGCCGTGGCTGAGATTGGCGGCGAGTTCGCGGCGCTTGTCGCCCAACCGGATGATGCCAAGGATGTCATCGATCTGCCGCGCCTCGGCGGGCGATTGGCGATGGAACAGCGCCGGGAAGATCGAACGCGGTCCCTTCAGCGCCAGCATCAGGTTTTCTTCGATCGTGTGGCTTTCGAAAACGGTCGGCTTCTGGAATTTGCGGCCGATGCCCATCATGGCGATCTCGGCTTCGTCATGCCTGGTCAGGTCCACCTGGCCGTCGAAGAACACTTCGCCTTCATCCGGCCTCGTCTTGCCGGTGACGATGTCCATCATCGTCGTCTTGCCGGCGCCGTTGGGGCCGATGATGGCGCGCATCTCGCCCTTGTCGAGCACCAGGGACAGATTGTTGATGGCGCGAAAGCCGTCGAAGGACACCGAGACGCCGTCGAGATAGAGGATAGTGTTGGATTTGCTCATGGTCGCTTACTCCGCCGCCTGCGGTTCGGGGTCGGACCAGGACCATTCGCCTGGGTTTCTCGCCGGCGAGCGAGCGGGCTTCGAGGTCGCGGACGCGATGCCAACCTCGGCGCCGGCTTCTTCAGCCAGGGACGCCACGCGCAGCGCCCTGGCATTGCCGCGCCAGCTGTCCCACATGCCGATGATGCCCTTGGGCAGGAGCAAGGTGACGGCGACGAACAGGCCGCCGAGCGCGAACAGCCAGAATTCCGGCAGCACGCCGGTGAACCAGGATTTGCCGGCATTGACCAGCAACGCGCCGATGATCGGCCCGACAATGGTGCCGCGGCCGCCGACCGCCGCCCAGATCACCACCTCGATCGAATTGGCCGGCTCGAATTCGCCTGGATTGATGATGCCGACCTGCGGCACGTAGAGCGCGCCGGCAATGCCTGCCATGACGGCCGAAACGGTAAAAGCGAACAGCTTTACGTTCTCCGCCCGCCAGCCGAGGAAGCGCGTGCGGCTCTCGGCGTCGCGCACGGCCATCAGCAGCTTGCCGTATTTGGAGCCGACGATCGCCCAGGTGATGAAAACGGCGAGTGCCAGCATCACCGCGCTGGCCGCGAACAGTGCCGAGCGGGTCGTATCGGCCTGGACGTTGAAGCCCAGAATATCCTTGAAATCGGTCAGGCCGTTATTGCCTCCGAAACCCATGTCGTTGCGGAAGAAGGCAAGCAGCAGCGCATAGGTCATCGCCTGGGTGATGATGGAGAGGTAGACACCGGTGACGCGGCTGCGGAAGGCGAACCAGCCGAAGATGAAGGCAAGCAGGCCGGGCACCGCCAGCACCATGATGGCGGCGAACCAGAAATGGTCGAAACCGGTCCAGAACCAGGGCAATTCCTTGTAGTTCAGGAAAACCATGAAATCGGGCAGGATCGGGTTGCCGTAGACGCCGCGCGAGCCGATCTGGCGCATCAGATACATCCCTATCGCATAGCCGCCGAGCGCGAAGAAGGCGCCGTGGCCGAGCGAGAGGATACCGCAATAGCCCCAGACCAGATCGAGCGAGAGCGCCAGCAGTGCATAGCAGAGATATTTGCCGGTCAGCGCCACGATGTAGGACGGAATGTAGAAGGCGCTTGTCGGCGAGACGGCCAGGTTAAGCACCGGCACGATTATAGCCACCGCCAGCAGGATGAAGATGGTGATGGCGATGCGGCGATCCGCGCCGGCGGCAAAGAAGCGTCCCGATATCATGCTTCCACCGCCCTGCCCTTGAGCGCGAACAGGCCTCGCGGGCGCTTCTGGATGAACAGGATGATCAGCACCAGCACGACGATCTTGCCGAGCACCGCGCCGGCATAGGGCTCGAGAACCTTGTTGACGATGCCGAGCGAAAAGGCGCCGACCAATGTACCCCAGAGATTGCCGACACCGCCGAAGACGACCACCATGAAGCTGTCGATGATGTAGCCGCGACCAAGATTGGGCGAGACATTGTCGATCTGGCTGAGCGCGACGCCGGCGATACCGGCAATGCCGGATCCCAGCGCGAAGGTCAGCGCGTCGACCCAGGGCGTCCTGATGCCCATCGAGGCGGCCATGCGCCGGTTGGCGGTGACGGCGCGCATCTGCAGCCCCCAAGGCGTGCGCTTCATCACATAGAGCAACATGCCGAATACCGTGAGCGCGAACACCAGAATCCACAGCCGGTTCCAGGTGATGGCCAGTTGTCCGACGTCGAAGGAGCCGGACATCCAGGACGGATTGCCGACCTCCTGGTTGGTCGGTCCGAAGATCGAGCGCACCGCCTGCTGCAGGATGAGCGAGACGCCCCAGGTTGCCAGCAGCGTCTCCAGCGGCCGGCCGTAGAGGAACCGGATCACGCCGCGCTCGATGACGAGACCGACGAATGCCGCGACCAAGAAGGCGAGCGGCAGCGCGATCACCAGCGACCAGTCGAACAAGCCGGGAAAGGACGTCCGGATCACCTGCTGGACGACGAAGGTCGTATAGGCGCCAAGCATCACCATCTCGCCATGCGCCATGTTGATGACGCCCATGACGCCGAAGGTGATGGCAAGCCCGATCGCTGCCAGCAGCAGCACCGAACCCAGCGAAATCCCGTACCAGATGTTCTGTCCGGCATCCCACAAGGCCAGCGTCGAATTGATGTTGGCGATCGCTGCCGTCGCCGCATCCTTGACCGCGCCGGAGGCACTGGCCTCGACCGAAGTGAGCAGCGAAACCGCGTCGCGGTCGCCACGCGCGCCGATCAGGGCGACCGCGGTGAGTTTGTCGGCCTCGGGCCTGTCGGAAACAAGCACCGAGGCCGCGCGGGCCTGTTCGAGCAGAGCCTTGACGCTGGCCACGGTCTCGCTGGCGACAGCCGTGTCGAGTGGCTCGATGTTGGCTGCGTCGGGCGTCTTGAACATGGTGCCGGCGGCGGCCAGCCGCACCGCCGGATCCTTGGCGCCAAGCGTCAGCGTGCCGAGCGCATCGCGGATGACGCGGCGCAGTGTGTTGTTGACCTTGATCTTGGCGACGTCGTCCTTGGCCGCCTCGCCGGATGCTTCGCTGCTGAGCGGATCGAAAAGCTGGACGCTTTCGCCGGTTTCCTTGCCGACGAAGACCAGGGAATCGGCCTTGCGGATATAGAGATTGCCATCGGCGAGTGCCGAAAGCGGGTGTTCGACCAAAGGATCGCCGGTGGCGGCGAGGTCATGCACGACGGCTCCGGTCTCGGAAAAGCCCTTGGCGCTCGCGAACTTGGCGATGATGGCGCGCAGATCGGCTTCGCCTGCGCCCGACGACGACAGTGTCGCCAGCAGGAACAACAGCGTCAGGCCAATCGTGCGGATCAAGGTCATCGGCTTGAGTTAACCCTTGAAGGTTTGAAATGGGCGCGTCCGGACAGTGGAGGAAACCGTCCGGACGCGTGCGGTCTTGGGCTTGGCATGAAGGCCCAGCCCGGGGAGGATCAGTTTGTGCCCTTGCCGCCGCACTTGCCGGTGGCAACGTTGAAGTTGCCGCACGACAGCGGCTTGCGCCAATCGGAGATCAAATCCTTGGAGTCCGGCAGGTAGTCGGACCATTCGTCGCCCATCACAAGGCCGGGCGTGCGCGAAACCGTTTCGAACTGGCCGTCGGCCTGGATTTCGCCGATCAGCACCGGCTTGGTGATGTGATGGTTCGGCATCATCGTCGAGTAGCCGCCGGTCAGGTTTGGCACAGAAACGCCGATCATGGCGTCGATGACCTTGTCCGGATCGGTGGTGCCGGCCTTCTCAACCGCCTTCACCCACATGTTGAAGCCGATATAATGAGCTTCCATCGGGTCGTTTGTGGTGCGCTTGTCGCTCTTGATGAACTTGTGCCAGTCGGCGATGAACTTCTTGTTCTCGGGCGTATCGACGCTCTCGAAATAGTTCCAGGCGGCGAGATGGCCGACCAGCGGCGCGGTGTCGAGACCGGCCAGCTCTTCCTCGCCGACCGAGAAGGCCATGACCGGGATGTCCTCGGCCTTGATGCCTTGGTTGCCGAGTTCCTTGTAGAACGGCACGTTGGCATCGCCATTGACGGTCGAGACGACGGCGGTCTTCTTGCCGGCCGAGCCGAATTTCTTGATCGCCGAGACTTCGGTCTGCCAGTCGGAGAAGCCGAATGGCGTATAGTTGACCATGATGTCTTCGGCCGCGACGCCCTTGGCCTTCAGATAGGCTTCGAGGATCTTGTTGGTGGTGCGCGGATAGACGTAGTCGGTGCCTTCGAGCACCCAGCGCTTCACCGAACCGCCGTCCTCGCTCATCAGGTAATCGACGGCCGGAATGGCCTGCTGGTTCGGCGCGGCACCCGTGTAGAAGACATTGCGCTCGCTTTCCTCGCCCTCATACTGGACCGGATAGAACAGGATATTGTCGAGTTCGGAAAACACCGGCAGCACCGACTTGCGCGACACCGAGGTCCAGCAGCCGAACACCGCGGCGACCTTGTCCTTCGAGATCAGCTCACGCGCCTTTTCGGCGAACAGCGGCCAGTTGGAAGCCGGATCGACGACGACCGCTTCGAGCTTCTTGCCGAGCAGGCCGCCCTTGGCGTTCTGCTCGTCGATGAGCATCAGCATGGCGTCCTTCAGCGTCGTCTCCGAAATCGCCATCGTGCCCGACAGCGAATGAAGAATGCCGACCTTGATCGTGTCATCGGCGGCCCTGGCCGGAGCAGACATCACCAGGCCGGCGGCAACTACGCTCGCCGAGAACATTTTTGCTATTGTCGAGAAATTACCCCTCATGCGGAAGACTCCCAAGCTGGTTTGATTGCACCGCGACTATGCAATGCAACCCCCGTGCCAACCGCTGAAGGCATGCGGAAAAGCGCAAAATAGATACATGTTATCAGTGCGTTGCTATATTAGATTGAACGAAACAAAGAGAGCCGGTTAAAAATTGATTGAGGGAAATTTGCGCAATGCACAAGGCATATGCCTAAGTTTTGCCCATTTTCTTTATATGCCTATATTTTGATCTCGAAGGCAGATCGCCGACGGCAAATGTTGCGGCGCGGCGCAAAAATAGGGCAAGCTTGGTCGTTCAAGCGGACGGCATCATGACATCAGCCATTTCACGCATATTCATCGGCATAGTGGCTCTGGCGGCGGCAACCGGAGCGGCCCGAGCCGACTTCAGCGACGGCAGGATGCCCGACGGCATCTATCACTGCGAGGCCTACCTGCTCGGCATGTTCCTCAACCTCGGCGACATCACCATCAAGGGAAACGTCTACAACGGCCCGGTCACGTTCGGGACCGCGCAGCAGGGCTACAACTACCAGATGGATGCAAACGGCGTGATCTCCTGGTTGGGACCAGTTGGCGGTTACACCACCGGCGGCAACTCGCTCTCGCTCACCCAGGCAACGCTGGACGGCCAGAGTCCGCCCTCCTTCGACATCATCATGAAGCAGCCCGACGGCGCCTTCACCGCCACGACCTGCACCAGGGGAAGCAATCAATAGATCTTCCCTGGCAATGACACCGCCTCGGTCTGCAACCCTGCCCGTCTTCTCATCTCATCTGGATGTTGCCGAAGGACCGCCAGCCGGTCGGCGCCTGAGGCCATAAAAAAAGGCGCGGAACTGGTCAAGTTCCGCGCCAGCAGGCAGTCGGGAGGTCAGATGGTTTTCGCCGACATCTGCGCGGCGATATAGTCGGCCTGGCGGATCGCCAGCGACACGATGGTCAGGGTCGGGTTTTCGGCCGCACCCGTCGTGAACTGGCTGCCGTCCGACACGAACAGGTTCTTGATGTCGTGTGCCTGGCCATGCTTGTTGACGACGCCGTCGGCGGCCTTCTCGCTCATCCGATTGGTGCCGAGATTGTGCGTCGAGGGATAGGGTGGCGTCGGGAAAGTGCGTGTGGCGCCGACCGCATCGTAAAGCGCGGTGGCCTGCTTGTAGGCATGATTGCGCATCGCCGTGTCGTTGGCATGGTCGTCGAAATGCACATCGGCGATCGGCATGCCGTGCTCGTCCTTCTCGTCGCCATGCAGCGTGATGCGGTTCTCCTGGCGCGGCATGTCCTCACCGACGATCCACAGGCCGGCCATGTGGTCGTAGTGGTCGAGCGCGGTGGCGAAGGAACGCCCCCAGCCGCCAGGGTTCAGGAAGGCAGCCATGAAGGGCAGGCCGAGCGACAGCGTCTCGAACTCGTAACCGCCGACGAAACCGCGTGACGGATCATGGCGCGCCTCATCACGGATGATGCCGGCCATGGTTGTGCCGCGATACATGTGCACTGGCTTGTCGAAGATGGCATAGACCGATCCCGTGGTATGCCGCATGTAGTTCTTGCCCACCTGCCCTGACGAGTTGGCAAGGCCGTGCGGGAACTTGGCTGATTCGGAATTGAGCAGCAGGCGCGGGCTCTCGATCGAATTGCCGGCGACCGCCACGATGCGGGCCTTCTGCTCCTGCAGCTTGCCGTCCTTGTCGGCATAGACGACGCCGGTGACCTTTCCAGAGGCGTCATGGTTGATCTTGATCGCCATGGCGTTCGGCCGGACCTCGAGGTGGCCCGTCGCCTCGCCCTTCGGGATTTCGGTATAGAGCGTCGACCATTTGGCGCCCCATTTGCAGCCCTGGAAGCAGAAGCCGGTCTGCTGGCAGGAATTGCGGTCGTCGCGCTCCACCGAGTTGATCGCCATGTTGCCGGTATGGCATTCCTTGTAGCCGAGCTTGTCGGCGCCGGCCTTCAGCACCTTGAAATTGTTATTGCCCGGCAGGCGCGGCCAGCCATTGGTGCCGGTGACGCCCATCTTGGCTTCCGCCTTGGCGTAATAGGGCTCCATCTCGGCCAGCGTCACCGGCCAATCCAAAAGGTTGGCGCCTCCCAGCTTGCCGTAGGTCGACAGCGTCTTGAACTCATGCTCCTGGAAGCGCAGCGATGCGCCCGCCCAGTGCGTGGTCGAGCCGCCGACCGACTTGACGATCCAGGCCGGAAGGTTGGGAAAATCCTTGGCCACGCGCCAATCGCCCGATGTGGTGCGCTTGTCCGTCCAGGCGAGCTGAGCGAACGAATCCCACTCGTCGTTGATGAAGTCCTCATATTCGTGGCGGGCACCGGCCTCGAGGATGACGACATCGATGCCCTTCTGCGCCAGTTCGTTGCCGAGCGTGCCGCCGCCGGCGCCGGAGCCGATGATGACGACCACGCCCTCGTTTTTCAGATCAAATGCTGCTGCCATGGTTTCCTCCCATGAAATCAATTGAATGCGGTTGAGGCGAAGCGGGTCAGAGCCACTCGATGTCGCTGAATCCCCGCGCGATGTAGCCGCCCTTGGAATAGGATTCGCCCTCGTAGCCGAAGATCGGCCAGACCTCCTTCTGGTTGTAGAGGCTGACGACAAGACCGCCGCGAACCGCCTGGAAGAAGGCCGTACCCTCAATGTCCCTGAGCAGCGCGACCCGCTGCTCCTCCCAGCCGAGCCCGCGATAACCGCCCTCGCCGGCTCTCTTGTCGAGATCGGCGATCCCGTTTTCGATAAGCTCCTTGTGAGCCTTGTCCTTGGCGGCCATCTCGTCATGGCCCTTGACCGCCACGGCGTAATATTTGTCAGGGACCTGGTCATGTGGGTAGATATCGCGCGCCAGCTGGATCAGCGTCGCCATTGTCTCGGGCTTCAGAGCCGAGGTTTCCAGCCCCCAGGCATGTTGCGGACTGATGACGGCGCTGCCGGAAATGACGAGCAGCGCGCCGACGCCGCCGCGTTTGAGAAGTTCGCGCCGTGAAAGCCCGGGCTTCCCCTCGTGGATCGTGACCATGTTTTCCTCCCTGCTTGCTGTTCGCACTCGAAGAGTGCCGTTGCTGGCGCCGCGCCGGTCCGCACGGCCGGTTGTCCCTATTGGAAGCGCCCTCCGCGCTGCAGGACCTCGACCTTGTAACCGTCGGGATCCTCGATGAAGAAGAAGCGGGCGATGAGCGAACCGTCGCGGCTGAATTCGACGATCTTCTTCGGATTGAGGCCGAGAGCGCCGAGCCGATCATGTTCGCTGTCGAGATCGGCGACCGAGACCGCGAGGTGACCATAGCCGTCGCCCAGCGCATAGGGCTCCGCGCGCCCCTTGTTGACGGTCAACTCAACCTCGAAAGGCGCATCGGCATTGCTGAGGTAGACCAGCGTGAAGGTCTCGAAGTCCAGCCGTTGGGCGACCTCAAGGCCGAATGCCTTGGTGTAGAAATCGATGGAGCGGGCTTCGTCGAGAACCCGGATCATGGTGTGGATTGCCTTCGCCAAATCAGACTCCGCAGCTTCGTGCTTTCGAAGGTGATTATGCGCGCCGGTGAAGAAAGGTGGTGGCAGCCGACTACCACGCATGGGGTTGGAAAAACGGATATGCCCATCCCAAGGACGTAAGTCTGCCAAGGACGAAAGTCTGATTGCCGTTGACGACCTTCCGGTCGATGATGAAACCGCAGGCAGCGTTCAAAAGGCACCGACCGCCCCGTCGGCGCCCAAGACCAACAAAAACGGGAGGTAACGATGTGCAGAGTCTTTGCCGCACAGGATCCGGAAGGCTATCGTCAGATCAACCGGTCTATCCGCATTGACGGACATTCGACGAGCATCCAGCTCGAGGTCACGTTCTGGGCCTTGCTCGACGAAATCGCCGAAAGCCAGAACCTGACGACGCCGAAATTCATCTCGAAGCTCTACGACGAAGCCATCGAGATCAACGGCGAGATCCCTAATTTCGCGTCGATGCTGCGCACCACTTGCGCACTCTATCTACGCGGCCACCGACCATCCATGGAGGAGGTGTTGAAGCGAGAGGCCGCCTAGCGCCCTTCCGTGGCGACTTCGAGCGCGAGCCGGCTCATGTCGGTGAAAAGCGCCTGGCGTTCGGAATAGTCGGTCTGTTCGCCGGTAAGCAGATTGTCGACGACGGTCAGCAGCGACAACGCCCTCGCGCCGAAATGGGCCGATATGCGATAGAGAGCGCTGGTTTCCATGTCTACCGCCAGCGCCCCGAGCGCCCTTGCGTCGGCATAACGGGCACGCGCTTCAGGATGGTAGAATATATCGGTGCAGGCTGTCAGGCCGGCGTGGTGGTCGATGCCAAGTGCGGCTGCCTTGCTCAATGCGCGAGCCAGCAGCGCCGGATCCGGGCCAACATCGGCTACGTAAAGGCCAAAAACTCGACCGCTCTCGGTATTTTCAGGCCGTGCCGATTGCGAGATCACAAGGCTGCGCAGCTTTGCCTCGGCGCTCAGGCTGCCGCAGGTACCGGTGCGGATCAGTGTTCGGACGCCATAAAAGTCAAGCAGTTCATGGGCGTAGATCAGGAAGGATGAAACGCCGATGCCCGTCGCCTGAATGCTGACAGGCTTGCCGCGAAACAAGCCGGTAAAGCCGAGAGCGCCGCGTCGGCGATTGACGCAGCGCGATGCCTCCAGGAATGTCTGCGCCATCCACTCCGCGCGCTGCGGGTCGCCCGGCAACAAAACCGTGTCGGCGTAATCGCCCTTGCCTGCCTCGATGTGTGGCGTCAACAGCCGCTCCCCCAAGCCCGCCTGCTGTATTTTCAACAATCATGGCGTTGTTACGGCGTTGTGCAAGAGTGCGGCATTGGAAGCACCTAGGATTCAAGGACATCCTTGACGATCGTGGCCAGTTGCTTGAGCGAGAACGGCTTTGGCAGGAAGCCGAAATGCGCCTCCGCCGGCAGGTTCCTGGCGAAAGCGTCCTCGGCATAGCCGGAGACGAAAACGAACTTGATGTCCGGCTGGCGTTTGCGCAACTCTCCGAGCAGGGTCGGCCCGTCCATTTCCGGCATCACCACGTCGGAAACGACGATGTCGACCTTGCCGCCCAGCGCTTCGAACACTTCCAGCGCCTCGACGCCCGAGGATGCCTCGTGAACGGTATAGCCGCGCGAAGTCAGTGCCCGCATGCCGCCCATGCGCACGGCATCCTCATCCTCGACCAGCAGGACCGTCGCCGATCCGGACAGATCCTTGGTGCTATCGGCCAGTTTGACTGCCGCTGCCGCCGGCGCTTCACCGGCTTCGGCTGCCGTTTTCGCTTCCACGATGTGACGCGGCAGGAAGATGCGGAAGGTGGACCCCTTGCCGACTTCGGAATCGCAGAAAATGAAACCGCCGGTCTGCTTGATGATGCCGTAGACCATGGACAGGCCAAGGCCCGTGCCCTTGCCGACCTCCTTGGTGGTGAAGAACGGCTCGAAGATCTTCTTCAGCACGTCGGGCGCGATGCCTGAACCCGTATCCTCGACTTCGACCACCACATAGTCGGCGGCCGCGAGTTCGCGGTAGGGAAAGGTCTTGCATTCCTCGGCGGTCACGTTGCGGGTGCGCACGGTGAGATCGCCGCCCGCCGGCATCGCGTCGCGCGCGTTGACCGCCAGGTTGACCACCACTTGCTCGAACTGCCCGATATCGACCTTGACCGGCCACAGGTCGCGGCCGTGGTCGACCTTGAGCTTGATGTCGTTGCCGACGAGCCGGGCAAGCAGCATCCTGAGATCGGCGAGCACGTCGGTGAGGCTCAGCACTTCCGGCCGCAGCGTCTGCTTGCGCGAGAAGGCCAGCAACTGCCTGACCAGGGAGGCCGCGCGATTGGCGTTCTGCTTGATGTTCATGATGTCGGGGAAGGACGGATCCGATGGCCGGTGATTGGTCAAAAGCAGGTCGGACGCCATGATGATGGCGGTCAGCACATTGTTGAAGTCGTGCGCGATGCCACCGGCGAGCTGGCCGACGGCCTGCATCTTCTGGCTTTGCGCCATCTGCCCTTCGAGCGCCTTCTGCTCGGTCGTCTCGACGGCGTAGACGATGGCCGCTTCCTCGGCTCCTTCGCCGCCGGTGCCATCGGCCACGGCGTTGACGTAGAAACGGATATGCCGCTCATCATTGCCGGGCAGCACGGTCTCGATCGGATCGATGTCGGCCTGCCGCTGCCGGGCTTTCTCGAAAGCCGCGGCAAAGGCCGGCCGGTCGCGGTCATGGATCACCGTGTCGAGCCGCACGCGGCGATCCACGGCATCGCGGTCGACGACCGAGGAAAACAGCGACAGGAACGGTGCGTTGGTGCGCAGGATGCGCCCGCTGGCATCGACACCGGCAATCGCCATCGGCGTCGAATTGAAGAAGCGGGTGAAGCGCACTTCCGAGGCGCGCAGGTCGGCCGAGGCATCCTCGCCCTGTGTGCGGTTAAGCACGATGGTGCGGGTTGGCCCGCCGACGCCCTCACGGCTGGCCGAAACGCGATGCATGAAGCGCACCGGCAGCGCCTCGCCGGTCATCGTCGTCAAGTCGAGATCGATGACCGCATTGCGCGTCGTCCCGGGGTCCGCCTTGACGGAGCGCACCAGCGCCATGCCGTCGCCGGCAACAATATCGGGCAAGGCGACGGCACCGGGGGTGAAGCTGGCGAGATCGATGCCCAGCCATCCGGCGAGCGTGGCGTTGATGTAGGTGACGCGGCCGTCCTGGTCGGCCGAAAAGAAGCCGGCCGGCGCGTGGTCGAGGTGGTCGATTGCCTTCTGCAGATCGAGGAAGAAACGCTCCTGCTCGGCCCGCTCTTGCGAAATGTCGGCGAGCTGCCAGGCCAGCATCGGCAGCCGCTGGCCCGGGACGCTGAACGCGCGGGCGCGTGCTCGGTACCAGCGCGCGCCCGGTTCGGCGCCGGGCCGGATCGATTGCGCCAGCCGGAACTCGCCGTCGCCCGGCTGCCCGTCACGCAAGCCGGACGCCAGCCGGTAAATGGTCACCGAGGCTTCGGGGACATCGGAGAGCAATCCTTCGACCGTCTTCAGGTCAGCGGCCGATGAGGCGCCGGTCATATCGGCGTAGGCGCGGTTGGCGTAGACGACGCGACCCTTGGTGTCCGTGACCAGCAGGCCCTGCGACATCGAATCGACGAAGGCCTTGGACAGTTCGTCGCCCGTCGAGCGCGGTGTGATCTGCACGAAGCCGATCGCGGTCGCGAACAGGAAGCCGACACCGATCATCGCCAGTACGCCGAGCATGCCGAGCAGGAACGGATCGCCGAGGCGCTCGCGGAAAAGGCCGAAGACGATTGCGGCGCCCGTCAGGACGACGATGAAGATGATAAGCCGGGTGACCGCGCCCGGTCGCGTATTCTGGTCGACGATCGGTGCCGGATAGAAATCGCCGCGCGCTTCCTTGGCCATATGCCCCCTGCTCATGAAATCCGATGTTCCGACACCCGCCCCCAATGCATGTCGCCCAAAAATGACTTCGGTTTTGGGAAAACGACATGCATGAAAAACACGGACCTGAAACGCGCCGCATGAATCCGTTTCAGCGCGACGCGCTTTAGCCGGTTGAATCACATTCTCCTGGTCTGGAAAAGGCCCGGGCGGCAAATGTCGGATAAAAATGCTGTCGGCTGGCCTTCCCTGTGTTTCAAGCTGTTCACGATGCGTGAAAGGCAACTTGCGGTAGCCAGTCGCAACGGTCTAGTGTCGCGTCCACTTTCCAAACCGTTCGGGGGAAACCAATGCAGTGGCTGGATAGCGTGGCGGGTCCCGGTTATGCGGCGGCACTCCTGTGGACCTTCGCGGCGCTGATCCTGCTGGTCATCGTTCTCGTCATCGTCAGGCTCGTGCGCAACCTGACCTTCGGCACGTTTGTCGCCGGCGGGCGCAACCGCAAGACGCGGCTCGCCGTCATGGACGCAACCGCCGTCGACAGCCATCGCCGACTGGTGCTGGTGCGACGCGACGACATCGAACATCTGCTTCTGATCGGCGGCCCGACCGACGTCGTTGTCGAACGCGACATCCGCCTCGCCGCGCCGCGCCGTCCGGCGTTGACTGGAGATGGCGGCCTGCAGCCTGTCCCGGCGGCCGCCGCCCCGGCTGCGAAGCCGCGGTCGCCGCAGCCCGCTCCCGTGCCTCCGAGACAAGCACCCGCTCCGCAGCCGGTGGCCATGGCACAGCCTGCCCGCCAGCGTCCGGCGGCGCCACCACCGGCTCCGGCGCCCGCACCGAAACCAGCGGCGCAAACCTATCAATCGACCAATGTCACGCCGCTGCCTGCCTATGGCTCCGCCAACGTCAATGCCGCCAGGCACACGCCGCCACCGCCGACGCAGGACAGCATCGACGACACGCTGATGAAAGAACTCGAGGTTTCGCTCGACCAGCCCCGCTCCGGCGGCCCGGTGGGCAAACCGGCAGCCAAGGCGCCGCCCTCGCTCGACGATGAAATGACCAGGCTGTTGGGCGAACTTTCAAGCCAAAAGAGATGAACTGCGCCTAGGTCAAGAGATGAACTGTCGCCTGCCAGTGACTAGGCTGGCCGGCGTTCAAGCGTGTTCAAATCTATTGAAGGTGGCACGCATCGAACAGAAATGGCCGGATAACCAGCCATTTGGAAATCAATGCAAAGGCGGTCCATCAGTCGTCGCGATAGACTTTTTCACGGCGCTCATGCCGTTCTTGCGCTTCGATCGACAAGGTGGCGATCGGGCGCGCGTCGAGCCGCTTCAAGGCGATCGGCTCACCGGTTTCTTCGCAATAGCCGTAAGTGCCTTCATCGATGCGCTGCAGCGCCGAATCGATCTTTGAGATGAGTTTCCGCTGACGGTCGCGGGCCCTGAGTTCGATGGCGCGGTCGGTTTCCGAAGAGGCGCGGTCGGCGAGGTCGGGATGGTTGGCGTTTTCCTGCTGCAGGATTTCGAGGGTTTCGCGCGCCTCGCGCAAGATGTCATTTTTCCAGGTGACGAGCTTCTGGCGGAAGTAGGATTTCTGCCGTTCGTTCATGAACGGCTCGTCTTCGGAGGGTATGTAATCGGCGGTAACGATGTCGTTCATTCGACTCACCCAACAGCCCCAAATTTGGCGCCTATATATTCGCCACCAGACGCCTGCACAAGCGCAATCAGCCACCGACTCACGCAATTGTTAAAGTGCGTCTCCAGCCTTCTCCGGAGCGGCATAAATCTGTTTTGATGGCGAAAGTACGACGATCCTCGCCCATCGCGTGCAAGTGATTCGCCGTGCTGAAGCACGCGTACCATTGTGCGTGCGGCTTTTCTCGTGGCTAATCGCGGCAGGACTTCTCCTCTCGGGCACCGTTGGAGGTTGGGTGAGCAGGCTTTATCTGTTGCGACACGCCAAGGCCGGCTGGGCCTTGCCGGGCATGCGTGATTTCGATCGTCCGTTGGACGCATCCGGCCGCGCCGATGCCGAAAAAATGGGGACCGCGATGCGTTCCCGCTCCTATGTGCCGGACCTGACGCTGTGCTCCAACGCCAAACGCGCCAGGGAAACCCTCGAGGGTCTGGCCGGACAGACCGACACAGGCAAGGTGCTGTTTTTCGACGCGCTCTACAGCGAGGACGCGGCCTGCTATCTCCGCCTCGTCCGGGATCATGGCGGCCCCGGTTCATTGCTGGTCATAGGCCACAACCCGATGACGGAGGATCTCGCCATGGCGGTTTCGGGTGATGGCGGCGAGGCGGAGCGGGCAATGCTCAATCACGGCTTTCCAACCTCGGGTCTTGCGGTCGTCCGTTTCCCCGGCGATCTGGCGAAAGCGACCCAGGGAGCGGGCTATCTCGAAGCCTTCCTGACACCGGCCGATCCCTGATGCCGATTTCCAGCGCCATTTCAAAGCCGGGTTCCAGCGCCTATATCGGGCGGACGCAAGCCCGAGAGATCATATTTTGGCATCATCGCTGACCACCTTCACCGACGAGGCAAGAATTGCCCTCGACACATTGTCGGGACGTGCCACCGGACTTTTTTCTCCATCGCTGCGTCTGGGTGTGACGGGTCTCTCCCGCGCCGGCAAGACCGTCTTCATCTCTGCCTTCGTCCACAATCTGATCCACGGCGGACGTCTGCCGCTGTTCGAGGCGCAGAAATCGGGGCGGATCGCGCGCGCCTTCCTCGAACAGCAGCCCGACGACGCCGTGCCGCGTTTTCAATACGAAGACCACATCGCCGCTTTGGTCAACGATCGCGTCTGGCCGGACTCGACCCGCGCCATTTCGGAACTGCGGCTGACGATCGAATATGAATCGGCCTCCGGCTGGAACCGCATGTTCTCGTCGGGCAAGCTGTCGGTCGACATCGTCGACTACCCCGGCGAATGGCTGCTCGATCTGCCGCTGCTCGGCAAATCCTTCGCCGATTTTTCGCGCGAAGCCCTCGAAATGGCCACGCTGCCGGTGCGCGAGGACCTTTCGCTGGCCTGGCGAGCGATCTCGGCGGAAATCGACCCGAATGCCGACGCCGAGGAAATGACGGCACGCCGGCTGGCTGAAAGCTTCGCCGCCTATCTCAAGGCATGCAAGCTCGACGAACGGGCGCTTTCGACTTTGCCGCCCGGCCGTTTCCTGATGCCCGGCGATCTCGAAGGCTCGCCCGCGCTGACTTTCGCGCCGCTGGCCGGCCTGGGCGACAGGCGCGCGCGCAACGGCTCGTTGCACGCCATGATGGAACGGCGCTACGAGGCCTACAAGACGCATGTCGTCAAACCGTTCTTCCGCGAGCACGTCACGCGCCTGGACCGCCAGATCGTGCTCATCGACGCCATGCAGGCGCTGAACGCCGGGCCTGGTGCCATGGCCGATCTGGAGCGCGCTGTCACCGAGATCCTCAGCTGTTTTCGCCCCGGCCGAGGCAGCTTCATAACCGACCTTTTCTCCCGGCGTATCGACCGCATCCTGGTCGCGGCGACCAAGGCCGATCATCTGCACCACGAAAGCCATGACCGGTTGCAGGCGATCGTGCGGCGCCTTGCCGACCGCGCCGTGGCGCGGGCGAATTTCACCGGCGCCGATGTCGACGTCGTCGCCATGGCGGCGGTGCGCGCCACCCGCGAAGGCACCGTCAAGCAGGGCCGCGAGACATTGCCTGTTATCATCGGCACGCCGATCGCCGGCGAGAAGATCGATGGTGAAACATTCGACGGAAAGACGGAAACAGCTATATTTCCTGGTGATTTGCCGGAGAACATTGATGCTGTTTTCGACCTTTCGGGGCCGGATCACAGACAGGACTCCACGGACCCGGCAATCCGCTTCGTCCGGTTCCGTCCGCCGAAACTCGAACGCACGGCCGAAGGTGTCACGCTGTCGCTGCCCCATATCAGGCTAGACCGCGCCTTGCAGTTCCTGATCGGAGACTATCTGGCATGACCGCGCCCCGCAAACCGGCGGCATTCCGCATCGAGCCGGAAGCCGCGCCGAAACAAGACGCGCCACAAGCACGCCAGACCGAACCGTCGCGCAGACCGCGCTCCATGAAGGCTGATGTGGCGCTGGTCATCCCGGCGGAGGTCGACGTTTTCGACGAACCGGACGTTATTGCCGCCGAGCCGCCGCCATCGGTCGCCCCCAGAAGGCGCTCGGTTCTCGGCAGCATCTTCTTCGGCGCCTTCGGCGTGCTGGTTTCGCTGGCTGTCGGCCTGTGGACCGACCAGTTGATACGCGATCTCTTTGCCCGCGCCGAATGGCTGGGCTGGCTGGCCGCCGGGATGGCGGCGATTGCGCTGCTGGCGCTGCTGGTAATCCTGATTCGCGAGTTCCTGGCCATCGCCCGCCTCGCCGAGGTCGAAAAGCTGCAGAAGCGCGCGCTCGATGCCATCGCGCGCGACGATCCGAAGGCGGCACGCGCGGTGGTCGACGAGTTGTCGGCCTTTGTCGCGGCCAAACCCGAGACCGCTGCCGGCCGGCGCGCGCTGGCTGAATTGCGCGGCGAGATTATCGACGGCGCCAATCTGGTGCGCCTGGCGGAGGCGGAAATCCTCGGCCCCCTTGATGTCAGGGCCAAGGTGATAATTCTCGAGGCCGCCAAGCGGGTTTCGCTGGTGACGGCCGTGAGCCCTCGCGCGCTGGTCGATGTCGGTTATGTGGTGTTCGAGGCCGGGCGCCTCATCCGCCGGCTTTCGGAACTCTATGGCGGACGGCCCGGAACGCTGGGTTTCTTCCGCCTGGCGCGCAGCGTACTGGCGCATCTGGCGGTCACCGGTTCGATCGCCATCGGCGACAGTTTCGTCCAGCAGATCGTCGGCCACGGCCTGGCGGCCCGCCTCTCGGCAAAGCTGGGCGAAGGCGTCGTCAACGGCATGATGACGGCGCGCATCGGTATCGCCGCGATGGAGACGGCGCGTCCCCTGCCCTTCAGCGCTGCCAGGCGCCCGGGGCTGGGCGATTTCCTCGCCGCATTGACGTCGTTCGCAGCCAAGAAAGACGCCGAAACAGCCGGCTCCGGCAAATAGCGTCCAGCTCTTCGGGACGATGATCGGACTGCTGTTTCGAGGGCCCGCGGTGACGAAGCATTAACCAATCTTCTTCATGGTCGAACGGGTTTCAAACAGCCTCGTTGTTGCCGGGTGTCGTCGATGAAAAGCGTAATTCTGTCCAGCGTCCTGCCCCTGGCGACGGTGATCACAGCTGTCGTCGGCATTGCCTCGGCGGCCTCTGCCACGGAACCGGACAAGCAGTTTTTCCAGTCGGCCGAAGGCAAATGGGTTGGCCCGGGCGAAATCGTCGCCGGCAAATACAAGGGCACGAAATTCAACTGCAGCTTCACCGGCTCCACGCCGGACGGCAAGATGGGCATGA
This sequence comes from Mesorhizobium sp. CO1-1-7, assembly GCF_020164885.1. NCBI lineage: Bacteria > Pseudomonadati > Pseudomonadota > Alphaproteobacteria > Hyphomicrobiales > Phyllobacteriaceae > Mesorhizobium > Mesorhizobium sp. CO1-1-7. Next base: position 151,335 of record NZ_JAIUHA010000003.1, read on the forward strand.
CACTGGACGGCGGTTGCCGGGTCGGCATGTTCACCCAGCCCATGTCGGCCAAGATCGAGCGCAAGGGCCGCGACTACAAGGGTTCCTTCATGGGTGGCGCTGCCGGCGCCGGCCTCGATATCATCGGCGGCAACGTCGTCGATGCCCACAAGGTGGTCTTCACCATCAACCGCAACCAATTGCGCGGTGTCATGCAGGCCCGCATTCCCGACGACAATTCCATGACCGTAACGGTTGCCGTGCGCGTTCAGGACCAGTTGGTGCCCGTCATCGGCATGAGCCTGAAGCGCGTCGATGCCGTCGAAGTCGGCTCCATCGCGCCGAACTGAGCACACCCTCGCCTACGCTATTCCGGACGGAAAAACACTTTTCCTGGGATTTTCGAACCCCACAAAACAAAGAGGCGGCGGCCCATCGCCACCGCCTCCTTGGAAACGGACGAACCAGGCGTCAGCCCTTGATCGCCTTGGTCAGCTCGTCGTACGCCCTGCAGGCATCGGCCAGGGTCGTGGAACCCTGGTACTTGGTCGTCACCGCCTGAACCTTGGCGGTCAGGTCAGCCGCCTTGGACGGATCCTTGGTGATCGCCTCCTGCAGCGCGGCGGCCATGTCCTGCGCCTTCTTGGTCGCGATCTCGGTCGTGCATTCCGGCGCCTTCGAACAGGCCGAGCCGGCAAGCACCGCCAGCCCGGCGGCAACGAGCAAAAACTTCTTCATGTCAGTCATCTCCTCAAAAGGGTGCGACTTGATCGCCGCTCACCCCCAATGGCCGAAGCCGAGCGTGCTTAGCCTTCGATTGCGGCAACAAGCAACGCGCCCATGGCGTAAACTTGTGTAAAGAGCCTGCAACATTGCGGCGGTTCGAGTTCGATGTCAGCTGGAGCAAAGTTCAGCCGCGAGGCTGCAGCAGAGCGAGCACAGCTGTCGATGCAGCAAGGATGGCCGTAACGGTCAACGGCGCCGTGGCACCATAGGTGTCCACGACATAGCCACCGACAACCGCGCCGATCGTGATGGCAACCTGGAAAGAGACGACCATCAGGCTGCCCGCTGCTTCCAGCGCGTCAGGTGCCGCACGCGAGAGATTGGTTGGCAGCACCACCGGCCCCATGCCGAAGGCGAAGCCCCAAAGCGTGACGAATCCGAAGGCAACGCCAATGTGCACGCCCCAAAGCACCAAGGCCAGCGCCGCAACCGCCATTAACGCCGCGGTGACCACGAGAGCCATGTGAATATTGGCATCGGCCATGCGGCCGCCGGCAATGTTGCCGATCACAGCGGCGATGCCAAACCCAAGCAGAGCCAGGGCAATTGGACCGGTTGCAAGCAGCGTGACGTGTTCGAGGAAGGGGCGCACATAGACAGAACCAGCAAAATGCCCCGTCATCAGCAAGACAATGGCCAGCATGCCGATTTGAATGCCGCGCCGCCGTGTAAGCCGAAACACGTCTGCAAGACTGTTGCTTGTTGTCGCCGGCAAGGTCGGCAGGCTGAGCAACTGCGCCAACATGGCCAATACGGCCAGCCCCGCTGTCATGGCCATGGCGCTGCGCCATCCCAGCCAGTCGCTGATCAACGCCCCCAAGGACGGCGCGGCAATGGTGGCGAGCGAGACGCCGAGGGTAACGATAGCCATGCCCCGGCCTGTCGCATTGGCGCCGACCAGCCTCGCCACGACGGCAACCGAAAGTGCCCAGAAAGCGCTGAGAGCGATCCCCAGCCCGGCCCGGCCCAACAACAACAGCCAGAAATTGGGTGCCAGCGCCGCAAGGATATTGGAAGCCACCGCCAAAGCCATGAGACCGACCAGCACCGTCTTGCGGTTCAATCGGCCGATGAGAACATTGCTCAACATGGCCGTCACGGCGCCGACGGAAGCGGTGGCGGTGACGACCTGTCCGGCCGTTCCCTCACTGATACCGAGATCGCGCGCCATTGGCGTCAGCAGGCCTGCCGGCAGGAATTCGGCCGACACCAGGGCAAAGCTGGTGGCCGCCAGTGAAATGACCGCAAACCAGGTGGCTGCACTCCACGCGGCCGGCGTGTCGGCATCAAGGCCAATCGCGGTGTCTTCAAGCTGTAATGTTGTGTCTGTCACGGAAAGATCTCCAAGTTTGGAGATCTTGATAGACGAGTTCTGTCGGATGATATGTATCTTAAAATCCGAAATTCATGTCTATTCGTCCGGGATTTGTGCGACGCACAATTCCCGGCGAGACATTGGTGATGCGCTTGAACGCGCGAGCGAAGGATGCCTCGGAATCATAGCCCAAACGGGTAGCGACCTCGGCAACCGACAAGCCGCTCTGCCCCAACAACTCGCGGGCAAGCTGCATGCGCAGGCGGGCGAGATAGCGCGCGGCACCCTCGCCCAATACAGCGCTGAAACGCGCGGCGAAAATCGATCGCGATTGGCCTGCCACGCTCGCAAGGCTTCCCAGCGTCCAGTCGTGGCCGGGGTCTCGATGCATGGCTGCCAGGGCGCGGCCGATATGGGGATCGCGGATGGCTGCGAGCCAACCTGTGGTCGAGGCTCCGTTGCAATTGACCCAACAGCGGATGAGCCGGGCTGTCAGCAAATCCGCCATACGCGACAAGATGGTGGCGCTGCCCATCTGCGGTTGCGCGGCCTCCATCGTCATGGCAGCCAGCAAAGGACCAACGACCGGGTCATTGCCGGCCACGTCGCAACCCTTGATGACAGCCGGCATCAACGTGATCAATGGATTGAGCGCACAGGAGTCCAAGGCCATGGAGCCGCAGAAAAGGGTGCTTGTCGCGCCCGTTCCTTCCCGCACCACTTCGCAGACATTGCCCCCTAACTTGATCACCTGGCAGCCCTCGAGCGAGTCGCCCACCACGTCCGGCGCACTCGCCAGCCGATGGGCGATGCCCTGCGGCAGCAGCACCAGATCGCCATCGCGCAACTCTTGCCAGCCCTGCGCTTCGGTGTGAATCCAGCACGGACCCTGGCCGACAAAGTGAAAACGAAGCAGCGATTGTCGCGGAAATTCTATGCTCCATGGATGTCGGAGCTCGCAGCGGCCATAGTTGACGCCACTCAGGCGAAAGTCTTGCAGGACTTCGCTGAGCGCATCCATCGGGATATGGGACGGCGAAGACGGCTGGGACGAACGGTCAAGCATGCAGCTGATATAGATGCCGAACGTCCCGCAGACAAGCGGAGACCGTTGTTCCACCGGGGGAGTCGCACCGGCAGCACCCTACCTTTCCTGGCAGGCTTCCCGCCCTTGCCTCCCGCTCCCACTGCATGCAAGGAGTGCTATACGACAAAGGGACGGATCATGGCGGCAGAGGCAGCGGGCAGCGATCTCATTCAGGTGGTGGCATTGCTGGCGGCGGGCGTGGTGGCCGTCCCGATCTTCAAGCGCATGGGTCTCGGTTCGATTCTCGGTTACCTGGCCGCCGGCGTGGTGATCGGTCCGTTCGGCCTCGGCGTCTTTTCCGAATCGGGAGCCATCCTCCATGTCGCCGAACTCGGCGTGGTCATGTTCCTGTTCATCATCGGCCTGGAAATGCAGCCGTCTCGGCTCTGGGGCCTGCGCCGCGAGATCTTTGGGCTGGGCGCGCTTCAAGTCGGCGTCTGCGCGGTGCTCTTGACTGGTGTCGGCATGGCCGGAGGGTTTCCGATCGCGCAATCCTTCGTCGCCGGCGCCGGTTTCGTGCTGACCTCGACGGCCATCGTCATGCAGCTTCTGGAAGAACGCGGCGAAATCGCCGCGCCCAAGGGCCAGCGCATCGTCTCCATCCTGCTGCTGGAGGACTTGGCCATCGTGCCGCTGCTCGCCTTGATTGCTTTCCTGGCGCCGGGCGGTGCCGGTACCAGCCTGTCGGAGCGGCTGACCGAGGTCGGCATCGGCCTCGCCGCGATCATCGGCCTGGTGGTGGCGGGACGCTACCTCCTCAACCCCTTCTTCCGCATCCTGGCGGATGCCCGTGCGCGCGAAGTGATGACGGCTGCGGCTCTGCTGGTCGTGCTCGGATCGGCGCTTGCCATGCAGCTCAGCGGCCTGTCGATGGCGATGGGCGCGTTCCTGGCCGGCGTGCTGCTCTCGGAATCAACCTTCCGCCACCAGCTTGAAGCCGACATCGAGCCGTTCCGCGGCATCCTGCTCGGCCTGTTCTTCCTGGCGGTCGGCATGTCGCTCGATCTGCATGTGGTGGCCGCGAACTGGAAGCTGATCGCCGTCTACGTCGTGGCCTACATGGTGATGAAGGCTTTCGGCATCTACATTGTCGCCCGCATCCTGAAATCAGGCCACCGCGAGGCACTGGAGCGCGCGGTCTTCATGGCGCAAGGCGGTGAATTCGCCTTTGTGCTCTATTCCGCGGCCGCCGCCGTCGGCATCATCGACGGCCAGGCAAACGCAACGCTGACCGCGATAGTCATCATCTCCATGGTGCTGACGCCGCTGGCGATCATCGCCTTGCGCTATTTCACGCCACGGGACGAGCAGTCGCTGGACGGCGTCGAAGTCGCCGACGGCCTGTCCGGCAGCGTGCTGATCATCGGCTTTGGCCGCTTCGGCCAGATCGCCAGCCAACCCCTGCTCTTGCGCGGCATCGACGTCTCGATCATCGACAACGATGTCGAGATGATCCAGGCGGCCGCCGATTTCGGCTTCAAGGTCTATTATGGCGACGGCACGCGGCTGGACATCCTACACGCGGCCGGGGCCGGCCGGGCGCGGGCCGTGCTCATTTGTGTCGACAAGCCCGACGCCGCCATCCGCATCGCCGAACTCGTCAAGGCTGAGTTCCCCTTGCTTACGGTGCTGGCCCGTGCGTTCGACCGCGGCACGGCGCTGCAGCTCATCCGCGCCGGCGTCGATTATCAGCTGCGCGAAACCTTCGAATCGGCGCTCGTCTTTGGTGGCTCGACCCTCGAGGCGCTGGGCGTCGATCCCGAGGACGTCGCCGAAACGATCGAGGACGTCAGGCGCCGCGACACGGCCCGGTTCGAGACCCAGCTCGCCGAAGGCATCCGCTCGGGACAGCGTTTCCTGAAAGGCAATATCGGTACGCCGATCCCGACCCCACTCTCCACGCCCCGCCGTCCTGGCCAGGCGCTCAACGAGGAAACGGCCGGCGTCCTGCATAAATCCGAATCGGCGGATTGAGGGAGTTAGGCATGGAATTGGACAGAAGAGCCCTGTCGATCACCAAGTTCTGGCGCGACGCCGGCGAGGATGCTTGGTTCGAGAAGAACGACGCTTTCGATGCCGATTTCCGCGACCGCTTCCTCGATCTCCACTACGCTGCAGCGCGCCGTGAATGCGATGTCTGGTCAAGCCATGCCGAGGGCTCGCTGGCGCTGATGATCCTGCTCGACCAGTTCCCGCGCAATTGCTTTCGCGGCACCGGCCACATGTTTGCGACCGACCCACTGGCAAAGCATTTTGCGCAAAAAGCGGTCGATGCCGGCCACGATCTGGCACTGGAGCCGGAGGTCCGTGTGTTCCTCTATTTGCCGTTCGAACATTCGGAAAACCTTGCGGACCAGGAACGGTCGGTCGAACTTCATACCGCGAGGGCCGCGTTCAATCTGAAATACGCGCTGGAGCACCGCGACATTATCCAGCGCTTCGGCCGCTTTCCGCACCGCAACCGGATGCTTGGCCGCGAGACCACGGCTGAGGAAAAAGCATTCCTGGATGACGGTGGTTTCTCCGGCTGATCCGCGATTTAGCGCCGCCACCAGTCGCGGCCCGACGGCAGCCGCTCGATGCCGGCCGCATCCACCGCGCTCAGGCGATCGGCCACGCGTTTGCCGCCGACGGCAAGATCCGGCGCGATTTCGGCCAGCGGCGCCAGCACGAAGGCGCGCTCCAACATGCGCGGGTGCGGCACTTCCAGGCCCGTTTCATGGATGATGCGGTCGCCGAACACCAGGATGTCGATGTCGATGAGGCGCGGCCCCCACCTCTCCTCACGCACACGTTTGAGCTTTCGCTCGGCATCGAGGCAGAGGTCGAGCAATGCCCGCGGCGACAGCCGCGTCGACAATTCGGCGGCCGCATTGAGGAAATCCGGCTGGTCGAGCTTGCCCCAGGGCGGCGTCCGGTAGAGCGAGGAGACGGCGGCCATGTCGGTATCGGGATCGGCGTCGAGCAGGCGCAACGCGGCTCCCATCGACGCCGCCGGATCGCCCAGATTGCCGCCGAGGCTCAGATAGACGGTGTTATTCGGGCCAGACAACGGTCACCTCGACGTAATCGAGCACGCCAGGCACCGGCGCATTGGGCTTGCGAACGGTGACCTCGGCTTTCCGGATCTGGGGAAAGCGCCCGGTGAGAGCCTTCGCGACTTCCAGGGCCAGCGCCTCGATCAGGCAGCGCCGGTGTCCGGTGATGATCTCCTCGATGACGGTGAAGGCGACGCCGTAATTCACCGTTTCCCCGATGGCGTCATCGACGAGCGCGCGTCCCGGCTCGACGGTGAGCGAGGCATCGACATAGAAGCGCTGCCCCAGCGCTTCTTCCTCGTCCAGCACGCCATGCCGGGCAAAGAAGGCGCAATTCTTCATGCGGATGACATACATGGCTCAGCGTTCCGATCCGGTTTCCCGCGCCAGCATAGCATCCGCCACCGCCAGCGCGTCCACGTTGATTGCGACATCATGGACGCGAAACAGATGCGCGCCCTTGAGCCGGAGAATGACGCTGGTCGCCGCCGTGCCGGCCGCCCGGTCGGCGGCGTCGCGGCCGGTGACGGTGCCGATGAAACGCTTTCGTGACGTACCGGCCATCAGCGGGAAGCCTAGCGCGCCAAGCTCGGCAAACCGTGCCATCAGATCGAGGTTTTCCTCCGCCGTCTCCTTGGCGAAGCCGAAGCCGGGATCGAGCACGATATGGCCGTCGGCGACACCTTGCCCGCGCCCGATCTCAAGCGATTTTCCCAGGAACGCCAGCTGGTCGGCGATCACATCGGGCAGCTTGTCGCGATCCCGTCCGGTATGCATGATGACAAGCCCGGCGCCGGTTTCGGCCGCCACCCGCGCAATGTCGGGCTCACGCTGCAGACCCCAGACATCGTTGACGATATGCGCACCGGCCTTGACGGCGAGCCGGGCGGTGTCGGCACGATAGGTGTCGACGGAAATCAGCACGTCGCCGACCTGCGCCAACGCCTCGATCACGGGCAGGATACGGGCCTGCTCCTCGCTGGCCGATATCGCGGCGGCGCCCGGGCGAGTCGATTCTCCGCCGACATCGATGACGGCGGCTCCTTCCCCGATCATGCGGCGCGCCTGGACGAGCGCGGGTTCAGGAGCATCAAACAAGCCGCCATCGGAGAAGCTGTCGGGTGTGACATTGAGGATGCCGACGACCACGGCCTTGCCGCCAAGCTCGAGATGGCGTCCATGCGCCAATTGCCATCGCCCCGCCGTCATTGCGCTTCAACCATGGGCTCATCAACCAAGATGTCATCAACGATCTGTGGTCCGCATTGGATCAATTCCGTTGCGCCGGCGAAGGCCGTAAAGCAAGGTGATTGAAGAGGCAACATGATGATACGATCCCTGCTCTGCGCACTGCTGCTTACCGCCGCCGTTCCGGCGAATGCGGCCAATCTGGTGAAGACATACAGCTATTTCGCCATTGGCGGCAGAACGCTGGAGGATATCGAGCAGCAACTTGCCAAACACGGGCCCCAGGTCAAAAGCACGGGGTCGCGCCACCCTGGCGCCACCCAGATGGCTTTCACGACACGCATTAGCTACGCCAGCCAGCCGGGCTCCTGCCGGATCGCCGACGCGGCCGTCACCGTCAAGGTCAAGGTGATCCTTCCGGAATGGCGCCGCCCGCGCAAAGCCGACGCCGATGTGCGGCTGTTCTGGGATACCTTGTCCGCCGACATCAAGCGCCATGAAGACCGCCATGTCGAGATCGCCCAGAACCACGGCCGCGCGCTGGAAGACGCCCTGAAGGCAGCTTATCCGCAGAAGGATTGCGATGCCGCAAAGGCCAAGGCCGCCGCGATCACTGCGGCCGAGCTTGCCAAACACGACAGGGACCAGGTGCGGTTCGACCGTGTCGAAGGCGCCAATTTCGAAAGCCGCATCCTGCGGCTGCTGCGTTACCGGATGGAGCGCATCGAGAGCGGCCAGTTGCGGCCGCCGGCCTGAATCTCCTCGCCGCCTCCGTTCGCCTGGATGCAAGCCAGCCGGGCGGAAGCGTAGTGCCAGCTTGGAATTTTTTTCGAGCAACCGTCGAAATCGGCCTATACGGAACGACATATCCAGGGTTGCCAAGGGCACAATCCAGAAGCACGGGCATCACGATCGATCACGCCGCGGATGCACCAGACAAGCCCAATGGTGATGCGGCAGCGCAAAGCGCATGGACGAGAAGATTTATGGACCACGCTGTCGACAAGCAGGCCGTGGCGGCCGTGAGCGCGCCGCTGAGCGAAAGCGAAAAGAACGCCATTATTGGCGGCGTTCTCCTGTCGATGCTGCTGGCAGCCCTCGACCAGACCATCGTCGCGCCCGCCATGCCGACCATCGGGCGCTTGCTCGGCCGTGCCGAATACCTGCCATGGATCGTCACCGGCTACCTCTTGACCGCAACCGCCGTGGCACCGCTCTACGGCAAGATTTCCGACGTCTATGGGCGTCGGCCAACCGTCTACGCGGCAATCCTCATCTTCCTTGCTGGATCGCTGGTCAGCGCACTGGCCCCCAACATGTTCGTCCTCATCCTGGGTCGCGCGATCCAGGGGGCCGGCGGCGGTGGTCTTTTCGCGCTGACGCAGACCGTGGTCGGAGACCTCGTCCCGCCGCGCGAGCGGGCGCGCTATGCGGCGTGGTTTTCCGGCACCTGGGCCGTTGCCAGCGTCGCCGGGCCGCTGCTGGGCGGCACCTTCGCTGAGCATCTGCACTGGTCTCTCATTTTCTGGATCAATATCCCGCTGGGCTTTCTTGCCATGGCGATCATCAACAAGCCGCTCAAGAAGCTGCCCATCGCTGCCAAGAACCACAGCATCGATGGCCTTGGCGCATTGCTGCTGATCGTGGCAACGGCGCTGTTGCTGCTGGCACTGAACTGGGGCGGCAGTGCCTATCCCTGGTTATCGCCGGAAGTCATCGGCGTCCTGGCGTGCTCCGCGCTGTTCTGGGGCGCCTTTGCCTTGCGGCTGATGCGGGCGGCCGAACCGCTCATCTCGCTCGAGGTGCTGGGCAACCCGATCGTCCTGGCCGGCACCCTGTCGATGTTCCTGCTCCAGGCCTCCAGCGTCGGCCTTGCCGTGTATCTGCCGGTCTATCTGCAGTCGATACTCGGCCTCACGGCCAGCGAGTCGGGCATTGCAATGCTTGGTCTTCTGCTTGGAACCGTGGGCGGCGCCGCTTCCAGCGGCCGCCTGATACCACGCTTCACCCACTACAAGCGCATCGCCGTGGTCGGCGTCGTCTTCGCCATCCTGTGCATGGGCCTGCTGGCCTTTGTCGCCGGCCATGCATCGCTGCTTGTCGTCGAAGCCCTGACCATCTGTATCGGGCTGGGAACCGGCACGACATTTCCGGTAACCACCGTGTCCGTGCAGAACGCCGTCGACCGCATGCATCTTGGCGTGGCGACGGGGGTGCTTACCTTTCTGCGTTCGCTGGGCAGTGCATTGGGGGTGGCGATGCTCGGCGCGGTCGCCCTTGGCTTTGGGTTGCCGCTGGCCGGCGAAGGCGTTCAGGTGGCTGGACATGTCGTATCGGCCCAACCCTTCGTGATGATCTTTCTCGTCGCGGCCGGCACTCTGGGATTGGGCCTCGTCACGCTGACGCTGATGCCCGAGAAAGAACTTCGGGGCCACGTCGATGATCCGGCGCCGATCCTGGCGGAATAACTAGCCGGAAACGCCGAGCTTCTTTTGCAGGCTGGTGGACGAGGTCGTGTACTGGAACACGATACGCTCGCCGGGGCTGACGATGCGCTTGGCGGCCTGCGCCATCAGCGCCACCTCGTGAAAGCCCGACAGGATCAGCTTCAGCTTGCCCGGGTACCAGTTGATGTCGCCCACCGCGAAGATGCCGGGCACCGAGGTCTGGAACTTCTCGGTATCGACCGGGATCAGGTTCTCGTGGAGATTGAGCCCCCATTCCGCGATCGGGCCGAGCTTCATGGTCAGTCCGAAGAACGGCAGCATGCGGGTGCAAGGCACCTCGATGTCGCCATCCGGGCCGCCCTTGATGGTGGCCGATGACAACTGGCCATCGGCTCCGGTGAGCCCGGTCACCTGACCGACCCTGAATTCCAGCTGCTTCATCTCCTGCATGGCATACATCTTGTTGACGCTGTCGGGCGCCGCGCGAAACTCGGCCCGCCGGTGAACCAGTGTCACGCTCTTTGCCATCGACTGCAGGTTCAGCGTCCAGTCGAGCGCCGAGTCGCCGCCGCCGACGATGACAAGGTCATGGCCGCGGAAATCCTCCATCCGGCGCACCGAATAGAAGACGCTCTTGCCCTCATAGGGTTCGATGCCCGGGATCGGCGGGCGCTTCGGCTGGAATGAGCCGCCGCCGGCGGCGATGACCACCACCTTGGCCTCGAATACCTCGTTCTCGTCCGTGGTGACGCGAAAGCCGCCGTCTTCCAGCTTCTCAAGGCTGGAGACCATGCGGTTATAGGTGAATTCAGGCTGGAACGGCGCGACCTGCTCGAGCAGCTTGTCGACGAGCCCTTGCGCCGAGATCGAGGGCCAGCCGGGAATGTCGTAGATCGGCTTTTCCGGATAAAGTTCCGCGCATTGGCCGCCGGGCTTGTCGAGGATGTCGATCAGGTGGCATTTCAGGTCCAGCAGGCCGAGCTCGAACACGGCGAACAGGCCGACCGGCCCTGCCCCGACAATGAGGACGTCTGTGCTGATGATGCCGGTCATGATGCGCCTCGCTGCGAAAGTCCGGGCGAGACTGCATGACCAGCGGCCCGCTGCCAAGCGTCAGCGGCAAAAATCGCCCGTGCTGGCTTCAGCCCTGACGCTCGGGCACCCGGACGATCAGGCCGTCGAGCGCGTCGCGTACCTTGATCTGGCAGGACAGGCGCGAGTTCGGCTGGACGTCGTAGGCGAAGTCCAGCATGTCTTCCTCCATCGCCTCGGGCTCGCCGACTTCGGCCGTCCATGCCTCATCGACATAGACATGGCAGGTCGCGCAGGCGCAGGCGCCGCCGCACTCCGCCTCGATGCCCGGGACAGCGTTGCGGATGGCGTTCTCCATGACCGTCGAGCCGTTTTCGGCGTCCACGTCGAAATGTGTGCCGTCATGGGCGATGAAGGTCAGTTTGGTCATTTGTCACCTGAAGGGAGTTCCACCCCGGACGAAGGGAGTTCGCCCGAGGGGAAAGCGAGTTTCGCCCGAGATAATCACTCCGGCAAACAAGTCAACTGCCGTGCGAAAGCGGCGCTCCGTGACGTTTTTGTCGCAACCTGGATCAGCGATTGATGGCGGCGATGAAGTCGCGCACTTCGTCGATCAGCCTGCCGAGCCGCTTGAGCGTCTGGGCGTCTTCCGGGCGATGCTCGATATCGGTGACGCAATCGGCGATGGCGAAGGCACCCACGCCACGGGCCGACCCTTTCAAACCATGAGCCAGCAGGAGCCGGTCCTTGATGTCGGCATCGACTATTTTGTCGCGTACCGACAGTGCCTGCTGTACAAACAGCGCCAGCACCTCTTGCTCGAGGGCGCGGTCGCCCATCGTTTGTCGGGCAAGGTGTGCCAAATCGACCGGTCGGGACTGCCTCGTTCCCGATACGTCGCCCCCCGGCATTGAGAAGGCAATGCCGCTTTCGCCACGCATGAACTCGAACTCCATTTTCTTCGGTCGCCTGAAAACCTAGGCGAATCCAGTGGACAACGGGTTAATGGATGGCCCGGAAAAATGTTGCGAAAGGGGCGCCCAAATCACGCTTCCGTTAACCTTATATTTAAAGTTTTACGTATCCCGCGGAATGCATGTTTTCTTTACCCCCCTGTGTCATTACGATACGAGGGTCCATTTTCAGCCTCCTGCGCGGGGGTAAGACAAGCACAATTATAAGCCCCCGCGGCAGCTAGTACAGGGTAGCGAAGGCATGGCGAAGAAACCAACAACGACCAGAACTCTCGACAGCGACGTAGCCAGGGAACTCGAAAAAGCGCTCGATCTCGACCTGAGCGGCGATACCGATAGCGGCGACCTCGATATCGCGGCCTCGATGGAAGATCTGGAAGCGCAGATATCACAGGCCGCCGACGAACTGGCACGCGAGGGACGCAATCAGCAGCCGGCGCCCGTCGTCAATCAGCCCCAGGCCGCGAAGCCCGCGCCAAACGCCAAGCCGGCCGAACTTCGCCCGGTTGAGACGCGCAATGGTGGCCAGCCCGCCGGCTTCGCGCCAGCCAACGACGATCGTCAGAAAGATTACAAGACCCTTCTGCACAGCCTGAACAGGCGCGCCTCCAACACCATTTACTGGGTCATCGCCTTTGTCTCGCTTGCCTGGATCGCGGGCGCCGGCGGACTGGCGAACCTGCTTTTTGGACCGAGCATCTGGCGGATCCGCACGCTGGACCAGTTCTTCGCCCGCCCCGAACTGATCGGCCTTGCCGTCGCGGCTATCGTGCCTGTCATCCTGTTCTGGGCCTTCGCGACGATGATTCGCCGCGCTCAGGACATGCGCATCGCCGCGCAATCGATGACGGAAGTGGCCTTCCGCCTGACCGAGCCGGAAAACATGGCCCAGGATCGCGTCATGATGATCGGCCAGGCCGTCCGCCGCGAGGTGGCTGCCATGGGCGAAGGCATCGAACGCACCCTTGCCCGTGCCGTCGAACTGGAGACGCTGGTCCACAGCGAGGTCAACCAGATCGAGCGCTCCTATTCGGAAAACGAAACCCGCATCAGGTCGCTGGTCGACGGATTGGGCAGCGAACGCGAAGCAGTGGTCACCCATGCCGAACGCGTCCGCGCCTCGATCTCCGGCGCGCACGAGACGCTGCGCGATGAAATCGGCGCGGCAAGCGACATCATCCGGGACAGCATCCTCAACGCGTCGACCAAACTGTCGATGACGATCACCAATTCCGGCGACACGCTGATCGACCGCATCAACGAAAGCTCGATGTCGATCTTCGATTCGGTGGAGGGCCGTCTCGACAACATTACCGACCGGCTTTCGACCTCCGGCGAGGCTTTCGCCAGCCTGCTCGACACCCGTATCGCCAAGCTGACGGACACCACGGACGGCTTGACCCGTTCGTTGACGGACCTGCTCGACGATCGCACCACCGGCATGGTGTCGCTGCTCGGCGGCGCCGCGCGCACCCTCAATTCCGAGTTCGAGGCCAGCCTCAACGGCATCGAACGCACCTTGGCCGAACGCGGCCAGGCGCTGATCAGCGAATTTCAGACCCGCGCCGAAGCGCTGGACACCGGCACCCAGAAGCTCAATGCCGCGCTGGAAGCCCGCGCCCGCCAGATCAACGAAACGCTGGTCGAGCGCGCGCGCGAAATCGCCCACACCTTCGCCGAGAGCAAGGACACGCTGTCGGCCATGATCGATCAGGGCAAGACCCAGATCGGCGCCGACATGGCCGACATCGTCACCTCGACCTCTTCCATGCTCGAAGCGCGCGCCAGCGATTTCGCCGGCCGCATGGAGGCAGCCCGCCACGTCGTGTCGCGCTCCTTCGATGCCGACATCCAGCGGCTCGCCGACGCGCGCGTCGGTATCGAAGAAGCCGTCGAAAACCATAGCCGCAAGCTCTCCGAGAGCCGCGAGCGCATGGCGGCAGCCATGCAGGCGGACCTGGAGAAATTCGACGAAGGCCGCGCCGGCATCGATGCGGCGGTGACCAACCAGGTGCAGAGGCTGGCCGAAGGCCGCAGCCTGATAGCGCGTGCGCTCGAAGAAGACCTGCGCAAGGTCAACGAATCGCGTGCCGCCATCGATGCGTCGCTCGGCAGCCACCTCGAAAGGCTGGAAGAAGGCCGCAACCGGCTCTCACTGGCTCTCAACGAAGACTCCGGAAAATTGGTGCAAGCTCGTACCATCATTGATGAAATGGTGGCCGGGCATGTTGGAAAACTGGCCGAAGGCCGCAACATTTTGTCGCGCGCCTTGGAGGCCGATCTCGGCAAATTGTCCGAGAGCCGCGCCGACATTGACGGCCTTGTCGCCGGCCAGGTCGAGAAAATCGCCGAGGGCCGCGCGGTGCTCGCCAAGGCGCTGGAAAACGACATTGCCGGTATCAAGAACCTCATCGAGGCGCATTCGGCGAAACTGGCCGAGGACCGCACGCAGCTTGGCCGTTCGCTCGAAAGCGACCTGTCGGGGATACGCGGGCTGATCGACAGCCATTCGGGACGCCTGGCGGAAGACCGCGGCCTGCTGTCGCAGACGCTCGAAGCCGACCTCGCCAAGCTGGCCGAAAGCCGCTCCAGCATCGACGGTCTGGTCGCCGGCCAGGTCGAGAAGCTCGCCGAGGGCCGCGACATCCTCAAGCGTGCGCTGGAATCCGACCTCAATACGATCAAGAACGTCATATCGAGCCAGTCGGACAGATTGGCCGAGGATCGCGGGCAGCTCTCACGTGTTCTGGAAGCCGATCTGCAGAATGTGAACAGCGTCATCGCCGACCACATGAACAGGCTGGTTCAGGATCGCTCGACCTTGTCGAAGGCGCTGGAGGACGATCTCGCCAAGCTGGCCGAAAGCCGCTCCGGCATCGACGGTCTGGTCGCCGGTCAGGTCGAGAAGCTCGCCGAGGGCCGCGATATCCTGCGCCGCGCATTGGAAGCCGACCTCAGCACGGTCAGAAACACCGTTGCCGACCAGTCCCAGAAGCTGGTCGACGACCGCGCCCAGTTCGCCCGCGCGCTGGAGGCCGATCTCGAAACTGTCAACAGCCTTGTCAACAGCCACTCGGACCGACTTGCCCAAGAGCGATCGACACTGTCAAAGGCGCTTGAGGCCGATCTCGAGGCTGTCGGCAGCCACGTCAGCAGTCACGCGGAACGGCTTGTGCAGGAGCGTTCGACCTTGTCGAAGGCGCTTGAGGCCGACCTTGAGACTGTCGGCACCCACGTCAACAATCATGCGGAACGGCTTGTGCAGGAGCGTTCGACCTTGTCGAAGGCTCTCGAGGACGATCTTGCCAAGCTGGCCGAAAGCCGCTCCAGCATCGACGGTCTGGTCGCCGGCCAGGTCGAGAAGCTTGCCGAAGGCCGCGATGTCCTCAAGCGTGCGCTGGAGGCAGACCTTGCCAAGCTGGCCGAAAGCCGCTCCAGCATCGACGGTCTGGTCGCCGGCCAGGTCGAGAAGCTCGCCGAAGGCCGCGACATTCTCAAGCGTGCTCTCGAAGCCGACCTGCAGAAGCTGACCGAAAGCCGCGGCGATATCGACGATATCATCGCCGGACATGTCGGCAAGTTGTCCGAAGGCCGCAACATGCTCAGCCGCGCGCTGGAAGATGATCTCGGCAAGCTCGCCGAGAGCCGCAAGGAGGTCGATCGTTCGCTGTCCGGCCACATCGACCAGATCGCGGCCAGGAGCACGGACATTTCCGCCGCGATCGCCGCCGATGTCGACAAGATCGAGCAGGCGTTCAGCCGCCAGACCGGCATCATCGAGGAACGCGCCGGCACCATGGAGCGCGCGCTCTCGACTGGTGTCGACAACGTCCGCAACGTGCTCGAGAAGAGCGCTGTCTTCGTCGCCGGCGCATTGCGCGAAAAGGTGTTGGAAGTCACCAGCACGCTGCACGAACAGGCCGGTGCGGCTTTCAGCGACGCCGATCGCAAGATCGCCGAGCGCGCCGAGCAGACGTCCGCCGCCCTGCTGGCCCGGGCCGAAGACATCGCCCGCACCTTCGAGGAGGCCGATCGTCGCCTCCACGCCCGTGCGGAGGATACGTCGAACGCCCTGCTCGCCCGCGCCGATGACACCTCCAGCTCGCTGCTGGCCCGTGCCCACGAAACCGCCGATCAACTCGCTGCCCGCGCCGGCGAGATCGCCGGCACCTTCGACATGGCCGACCAGAAGCTTGCCGCCCGCGCCCAGGAAACCGCCGATCAGCTGGCCGCCCGCGCAAGCGAGATTGCCGGCACGTTCGACGCGGCCGACCAGAAGCTGGTCGCCCGTGCCGTGGAAACGGCGCAGTCGCTGGCCGCCCGCGCCGGCGACATCCTGCGGAACTTCGAAAGCGCCGACCAGCGGCTCGGCATGCGCATCGGCGAATCCGCCGAGGCGCTCGCCGCCCGCGCGTCGGACCTCGGTCGTATCTTCGATGCCGCCGACCAGCACTTGGTCTCGCGCATCGCCGAGGGTTCGGACGCGCTGTCCAGCCGGGCATCCGAAATCGCCCGCATCTTCGACGACGCCGACCAGCGCCTGGTTTCGCGCATCGCCGACAGCACCTCGACGATCGGCGAGCATGCGCAGACCATTGTCGGCGCCTTTGCAAGCACCGAGCAGCGGGTCGCCGATCGCGCCCGCCAGACCGGTCAGGAGCTGGCCGTGCACGCCCGCGAAATCGAGCAGGCACTTGCTGGCGCCGACGAGCGTCTTGCATCGAGCGCGGCGGCAGCGGCCGCCCGTGTCGAAGAACAGATCGCTGGGGTCGAAAACCGGCTCGCCTACACCACCGAGACGATGGGCCAGAAGCTCAACGAGCAGGTGTCGAGTGCCGAGGCACAACTCGTATCGCGTGCCAATGTGATCGCGGAAACCTTTACCGCGGTCGGACAACATATCGGCCAGAGCACCAATGACGCGGCCAAGACGATCGGCGCCAACACCCGCGAGCTCAACACCATGCTCGCGGCGCGGTCGGCCGAGATGTCGAAGATCCTCGACGAAACCGCGCGGCCTTTGGTCGAGCGCTTCGCCCAGGGCGGCTCGGAACTGCAGAAGAGCATGGAAGAGGTCACGGAACGCGCGACCGAGAAGCTGCGCAGCGAGAATGCAGCCCTGGTCAACGCACTGGCCAGCCGCACCGCCGAAACCTTGTCGGCGGTCGAAGGCGCCCGCTCGTCGCTGTCCGACAGCGTCGCCGATCTGATCGGCCGCATGACCAAGTCCAGCTCGCAGCTCGGTCAGCTGATCGAGCAGGCCGCGGTCAACCTCGGCGAGGTCGACGAACGTCTGACCGGCAGCACGCAAAGCTTCGCGGCGACCACCGAAAAGGCGGCGCAGACCTTTGCCAGCTCGGCGCGTCTGGTCGATTCCAACACGACGAGGCTGACGGAACTGTCGTCGTCGACCTTGCGCGAAGTCGCCTCGATCGCCACCAAGTTCGATGAACACAGCCGCTTGCTGGCCAGCGCCTCGGACCTGTTGAGCTCGGCCCAGAGCAACCTCGAACACACGCTGGAAAGGCAGTCCTCACTTGAGGACCTCGCCGTCGGCCTGGTCAAGAAGTCGGAAGATCTCGAAAGGGTCATGCGCTCGTTCGAAAATCTCGTCGGCCAGACCCTGCAGAACGCCGAGGGCAAGACGATGGAGTCCGCCGACAAGATCCGCAACGCCATCACCGACGTCGTCGATTCGGCAACCAAGCGTTTCGCCGATGCGACCGAGGAGATGCGGCGCACCGCGGGCTCGATCAAGAGTGAACTCGACCTCACCCGCGCCGAGCTCAAGAAGGGCGTCATCGAGATGCCGGAAGAGGCAAAGGAGTCGACATCGGCCATCCGCCGCGCGGTTTCCGAGCAGATCAACGCCTTGAAGGAGCTTTCGGACATCGTGGCGAAGTCCGGTCGTGGCGGCGACACTTCAGAACCGCGCCCCTTGCGTCCTGCGCCGCAGGCGCCGGCCGCACGCGCCGCCGAGCCGCCCCGTCGCGCTCCGGCACCGCAGGCGGATCTGCGCCCGCCACAGGCGCCACTGGGCGGCGCGGGACTGCGCGGCACGCTCGATCTGGAGCGCCCGGCTGAGGCAGCACCGCGCCAGCGTGCCACCGACGCCACTGCCCGCGCGCCGCAAGGCGGCTGGGTGCGCGATCTCTTGACCGCCGCGTCGAACGATGCCGAGCTCAGGCCGGCGTCTCCCCAGGCGCCAGCGGAAGCCCCGCGCGCGGCCCCTGCCCAGCGTTCGCCGGCACATGTCGTGGAATCGCTGAACTCGCTGTCCGTCGATATCGCGCGGGCCATCGACCACGATGCCTCGATCGAGCTGTGGAACCGCTACCGGCGCGGCGAGCGTGACGTGTTCACGCGCAGGCTCTACACGCTCAAGGGCCAGCAGACGTTCGATGAAATCCGCCGCAAGTACCAGGCGGAGGCCGAATTCCGCACCGCCGTCGACCGCTATTGCGACGATTTCGAGAAGCTGCTCAAGGATGTCTCGCGCAACGACCGCGACAACATCATGGCGCAGACCTATCTCACGTCGGACACCGGCAAGGTCTACACCATGCTGGCCCATGCCAGCGGCCGCCTGCATTAGGCGGTCGACAAGCCAAACCGAAAGAGGCGGGGGATTGTCTCCCGCCTTTTTCGTGAGAAGAATACGTCTTTGGCCGGGAGATCGCAGTGCCAACCAAAGTCGGTTCTTTGGAGATACCCCAACAATTCCATGTCTTCGAAACAGATGGCTGGCTTGTAAGTCACCGGATCAACTCAGCCCTTCCGGGCTATCTGATGGTCAGCTCCAGAAGATTCAGCGACGATTTATCCACCTTGTCCGAGCAGGCCCTGTCCGAGCTCGGTCCACTGCTGGCAGGCGCCCAAAGTGCCCTGCAGCAAACATTGACTGCGCAGCGCGTCTATATCGGCCGGTATGGACATACTCCCGGTTATCCGATCCATTTTCATGTCATTCCGGTATACGATTGGGTCGAGGAACTCTTCTGGCGGGACACTCGATATCGGCTGCTCAAGACGTTTGCAGAGCCGGAGGGCGACACGCTCACCGATGGCGCGGAACTGACGCTCTTTATATGGCGGGAATTTTGCGAGCGAGCTGAACCGCCGCCAATCAGCGGACCATCGGTCCCGCAAGCGATCGAGCTATTGAGGACAATCATGAATGTGAGAAAATTCCGAAGTTCGTGACAAAGAGCATGGCTAATCTCTTCTTATCACCTCACCGCGATCTCTCTTGGTTTCGCGATTTCCAGATCTGGGTGCTACTGTGAAGACGGCAATCATCTTCGACTGCGAGTTTCTCTGCCTTGAGGGATCACAACGCCGATTCTGGTGCGCGGCCCACGATCCCGATCCGATCATCGCGCAGATCGGCGCGGCAAGGCTCGGCCTCGAAGGTGACTTCCCCGTGCTGGGCACGCACAAAGCCTATATCAGACCGGTCGACCGGTTTGGCGAGCGGTACACGCTCGATCCGTTCTTCACTGGACTGACTGGCATCACCGAAGAAATCATCGAGGCCGAGGGCATTGCGCTGAAAGACGCCTTGGCCGGCGTCGACCGGTTTTCCGCCGGAGCGCGGCTGTGGTCCTGGGGCAAGGACGAACTGAACATGATCGCCATCAGTTGCTATGTCGCGGGCATCAAGCCACCTATCCCGGCCGCCCGGTTCGACAACGCCGTCAAGTTGCTGATCGCGGCCGGCATGCCGATCGAGGACCTGGCAAGGACGCCGAGCAACAAGCTTGCTGATTATTACGGCGTCGAACATCCGCCACTGCAGGGGCATGACGCGCTCGACGATGCGCTGTCCGTGACCTACACCCTGCAGCACCTGATGAGGACTGGAAAGCTGCGGCCGGACACCTTCGACCGTCCGTAACCCGGAAGCGTTGGTGGAATCCCGGCGCGCCTGGCGGTCAGATCACCGAATCGGTCCAGCGAACGACCTGCTTGGCCGCATCGCCGAAGGCCGCGTCGAGCGCGCCGACATAGGCCGGGTTGCCGCTGCCCGAAACGGGTGCCGATGCGGTGAAGCTCTTGGAAGCCTTCACTTCGCCGTTGCGGTCGTTAAGCAAGCGCACGAACAGGTTGACCTCGGCATGTTCGCCGCCATTGACGCGCACTTCGAAGGAGCGGACCTCGACGATCACCTGATAGTCGATCGCCAGCCCCTCGCCCGGCTTGCCGACGCCGGCAAAGCTGCCCGAGCGCTGGAACGTCTCGGCCAGCCGCGCCTGCACGATCAGCGGCAGGCGGTCGGCCCATTGCGCCCCTTTCAGATACTGGATCGAGCCATCGGAGGGTTTGATGACGATGTTCTGGCTGTCCAGTGCCTTCAGCGCCGAAGGCTGGGCGATCAGGATTTGCTTGCGGCTATGGCCATGCGCGTCGACCGACGGCGCCGACAATTCGAACGTGTCGAGCGGTGCCGGCTTGCCGCCGAGCGCCGCGCAGCCGGCAATCGCCAGGACAAGCAGCGCCGCAGCCGATTTCAACCCGCCCGTTCCAAGCCTACTCAATCTCACGCGTGATCCCCGTTATCCCCTGATCGCAAGATCAACCCGCATTCACGAGCACTGTTCTTGCGGCGGGCCGATGCCGAAGTCAACGCCGCGCCCTGCCGTCGAACTGCCGAACCTCGCCGTCGCCGCCCGAAAGGATGCGCTGCGGATTGCGGCTGAGATCGGTCACCGCCTCCTCGATGCGGTTGATCGAGCGGCGGCTATCCTGCACCAGCGCCTCGACATTCTGCAGCCCCTGGCCCGAGAAGCGCGCCAGATTGTCGGTGATGACCCCAAGCCGGGCATTCAGCGTATCGGCGACCTGCTTGAACGATTTCAGCGTATCCCTGGCGTCGGCCATCACGCCGTCGGCCTGGCCCGAGCCGAGCAGCTTGTCGACCTTGGCGAGAATGCCGTCGACCCGCACCGAGGCGTCGTTGAGCCGTTGCGCCAGCTGCCTCGCGTCCTTGATCGTCTGGTCGATGTCGTCAGCCCGATTGGCGATCTTGCCGGTCACCTCCGCGATATCGGCAGCCGCCTTGTTGGCGCTGTCGCTGGCCTTCTGGATGTTGGCGAGCGCTTGGCGCACCTGCGCCGGATCGATGCCGTCGAGCACGCCATCGACCTTGGCCAGCGTGCCTTGCGTCTGCTCGGCGAAATCGTTGACCGATCCCACCGCCGTATCGACATTCCTGATCACACCGTCCAGCTGCTGCGAGGTTTCCTTGAGGTTCCCCGTCACCGCATCGACATTGGCAACGATGCTCTTGATCTTGTCCTTGTCGACGGCATTGAGCAGGCCTTCCGCTGCCTTCAACGTGCCGTCGAGCTTGCCTGAAACGCCTTTCAGCTCATCGGACAGCGCGCTGACGGCGGACAGGAATTTGTCGATGCCGTCGGAATTCCTGGCCAATGCATCGGAAAACGTCTGCACGTTCTGCACGGTCTGCGTCAGCGGCCCCCGCACATCCTTGGTGAAGCCTTCCAGCTCCGTTAGCACCTTGTCGGCGCGGGTGAAGATGTTTTGCGCCGTCTGCAGCAGATTGGTCACGGCGGAAGGATTGGCGACGATCTCGGCGACCTTGCCTTCCTTCTCAGCCTGATCGAGCAGCTTGACTTCCTTGGGGTCGGCGCCCTTGAGTTCGATATTGGCCTGCCCGGTGAGGCCGGCGAGACCGATATCGGCCTGCGTCGACTTGGTGATCGGCGTCATCCGGTCGATCTCGGTGTCGGCGATGGCGACAGTCGGATTGTCGACGTCGATGTAGACGCGCTTGACGTCGCCGACCTTGACGCCGTTGAACAGCACGAAGCTGCCACGGCCGAGACCTGAGGCCGAGCCCGGAATGCGCACCCGCAGCAGCGTCGTCTCGCCCCTGTCGCCGATCGCCGCCGTCCAATAGACGAAGCCGAACGCCGCCAGGATCGCAACCAGCGTGAAAATGCCGACAATGACGTAGTTGGCTCTGGTTTCCATTGCTTCACTTATGGCTATGCACGTGCGGCAAGATCAAGTTGCCGTGCGCGTTTTCCGCGGAAATAGGATTTTACCCACGGCTCCTCGCTCTTCAGCATGTCGTCGATCGTGCCTTCGACCAGCACCTTTTTCTTGCCGAGCACCGCCACGTGGTCGCAGGCGGTAAACAGCGTGTCGAGATCGTGGGTCACCATGTAGACGGTCAGGTCCATGGTGTCGCGCAGCTTGACGACGAGTTCGTCGAACTCGGCCGCGCTGATCGGATCGAGGCCCGACGTCGGCTCGTCGAGAAAAACGATGTCGGGGTCGAGCGCCAGGGCGCGGGCAAGTGCCGCGCGCTTGATCATGCCGCCGGAGAGTTCGGAGGGAAACTTCTGCGCCGCATCCGGCGGCAGTCCGACCAGCTCGATTTTCAGCAGCGCCAACTCGTCCATCAGCTTTCTTGGCAGATCGAGATATTCGCGCATCGGCACCTGCACGTTCTCCATCACCGTCAGCGCCGAAAACAGCGCCCCATGCTGGAACAGAACGCCAAGACGCATGTCGATGCGCAGCCGCTCGAGATCGCTTGCCTTGTCGACGTCGACGCCAAACAGTTTGATTGTTCCCGACTGCTTGGGCATCAGTCCGAGAATGGTTCGCAACAGCACGGACTTGCCGGCGCCCGAGGCACCGACGAACCCCAGTATCTCGCCGCGCTTGATGTCGAGCGACAGTTTGTCGAGGATCAGCTTGTCGTCGATGGCAACGGTGACGTCGTGCACCGAAAGCACGATTTCGCTCTCGTCCGGCGCCTCAGTCGTGATTCCGTTTCCCTTTGCCATGTTACTAGAACTGGATCGCTGCGTAGAACATGGCGAAAAGTCCGTCGAGAATGATGACGACGAAGATCGACTTCACCACCGAAGCGGTCACGTGCTGACCGAGCGATTCGGCACTGCCGCCGACCTTCATGCCCTCGACTGAAGCGATCGTGCCGATGATCATGGCCATGAACGGCGCCTTGATCAGCCCGGCGAAAATCGTGCTGAGATCGATTGCGACACGCAACCGGTCGATGAAGGCAGCGGGGGGGATATCGGAGTAGAGCCAGGCCGCGACAATGCCGCCGCCGAGCGCGGCGAAATTGGCGATGATCGTCAGGCAGGGCAAGGCGATCACCAGGGCAACCAGACGCGGAAAAACCAGGACGCCGATCGGATTGAGGCCGATGACCTTCAGCGCGTCGACCTCCTCGCGCATCTTCATCGAGCCGATTTCGGCGGTGATCGCGCTGCCGGAGCGGCCGGCGATCATGATTGCCGTCATCAGCACGCCGAGTTCGCGCAGGATCAGCACGCCGACTAGGTCGACGACGAAGATGTCGGCGCCGAAATAGCTCAGCTGATAGGCACCCTGCTGGGCGACGATGGCGCCGACGATCGCCGACATCAGCACCACCACGGGGATAGCGCCGACGCCCATGCGATCGATCTGGTTGAAGATCGCCGCCGGATTCACGGCATGGCCACGGCCGAGCTTCATCTGCGCGCCGCGGATGGTGGCGCCCAATATGTTCATCGAGGCGAGGAAATCGTCGCGCATCTCGTAGACGCGCCGGCCCACCGCCTCCAGTGCCCGAATGACAATGTTGGGTGGTCCCGCCGGTCCGGCTTCGGGTTCGCGCCGGACGGCCTCGCTCACTGCTTCGAGCAGGATGGAAGCGACGTCACTTTGGCCTTGCAGCCTTACCTCGACATTCTTCTTCTCGAAGACGCTGACCAAGCGATCGATCAGCCAGGCGCCGGCGGTGTCGATCTTCTCGATTTTCGAAAGATCGAGCGCCAACATCTTGAAACCGCTTCGTTTCTCGATCTTGCGCATCTCGGCGTCGATCAGCGCCACCGTCCGCGTCGTCCAGATGCCGGAGAACGCACAGCCGAGGACCCCATCCTCCTCGCCGACCGCGACGCGCGGGTCGTGGTCAGTCCCCGAGGCGGTCGTGCCGCTTGCGTCGCGTTTGCCGATGGTCAACATGGCGTCCTGTTTAGCCTGATGGGTCCGACCTTGTCGATTTGCCGACAACCCTTCTCGCATAGCCGGAGCAGAAAAATATGGCGCGTGTCATTTCGGTCGAGGCCGAGCGTTTTCCGATCGCCGGGACCTTCACCATTTCGCGCGGCTCCAAGACAGAGGCCGAGGTCATCACCTGCACGATCAGCGACAACGGCCATGTCGGTCGCGGCGAATGCATTCCCTACAAGCGCTATGGCGAGACCATGGACGGTGTGAGCGGCGCGATCGCGGCGATGCGCGACCGGATCGCCGGCGGGATGGACCGTGCCGCCCTGCTCGACGCAATGCCTGCCGGAGCGGCGCGTAACGCTGTAGACTGTGCCCTGTGGGACCTTGAAGCCAAGATCAGCGGCAATCCGGTGGCGAACGCAATCTGGCCGGCCCCTTTGCATCAGCTCGAAACCGCCTACACGCTGTCGCTCGGCGAACCGGAGGCGATGGCTGCGCAGGCCCGCGCCAATGCCGGCAGGCCGCTGCTGAAGGTCAAGATCGGCGGCGACAACGACGCCGCCCGCATCCAGGCGGTGAGGCAGGCGGCGCCCGGGAGCCGATTGATCCTTGATGCGAATGAAGGCTGGACCGACGACAACATCGTCGCGAATCTCGCTTTTGCCGCGAAGCAAGATATCGCCTTGATCGAGCAGCCGCTGCCGGCGGGCCGTGACGGCATCCTGCGCCACATAGCCCATCCGGTGCCGATCTGCGCTGACGAGAGCGTCCATGAAGCAGGAAACCTCGAGGCGCTTGTCGGCCTCTACGACGCCGTCAACATCAAGCTCGACAAGTCCGGCGGACTGACGGCGGCGCTCACCTTGCGCGACCGCGCCCGTGAGCTGGGTTTTGGCATCATGGTCGGCTGCATGGTCGGCACGTCGCTGGCAATGGCGCCGGCGGTGCTGCTAGCGCAAGGAGCGGATTTCGTCGACCTCGACGGCCCGCTGCTGCTTGCCCGGGATCGTGTGCCGGGTCTCGTTTACCAGGGATCGTTCGTCTCACCCCCGGACCGGGCTCTGTGGGGCTGAGCGCGCGGCAAACCCGATCAGCATAAGGCCGACGATCGCGATCGGGATCATCGCCAGGAATCCATCGACACCGAGACGGTCATAGAGCGGGCCGGAAACAAGCGTAACAGCGGCCATGAAGAAGCCGTTGAAGAAATAGGCGATGCCTTGCGCGGCACCCGTGCGCTCTTCGGAGACGGTCTCGCCGATCATTTTCTGCAGGCCGATCAGCACCATTGCGACAGACACCGAATGCAGCGACTGCACGGCAAAGAAGCCGGCGATGCCGAGGCCGAGCGGCCATATCAGTGGAAAGATGATCCAGCGCACAACGGAGCCGACGCCGGCAATCACCATCACCTTGACGACAGACACGGAGGCGAAAATGCGATTGAAAAACAAAAACATGCAGACTTCCGACACCACGCCCCACGCCCACAGCAGGCCGACAACGGAATCGCTGATGCCGATCGATTTCCAATAGATGGAAACGAAACCGTAGAGGAAGGCGTGGCTGGCTGTAATGATGCCGACGCCAAGGGTGAAGGAGAGGAAATAAGCGTTGAACAGGCTTGGCGCCGCATGCTGGATTTCCACTGCCGACAGCGGCGAGGCCTTTCGCGGCCGTCCCATGCGCGGTGCCAGCAGGCCTGCGATGAGTGCCGCGCCAAGGGCAAGGAATATGATCACCGGGACGGCTCCAGGGCCACTGGCTGCCAGGATGAAACCGCCCGCGACATTGGCCAGGAGATAACAGATCGACCCCCATTTGCGCATGCTCGCGTAATTGGCCCCGAAGCGGCGCACACCCGAAAGCGCCAGCGAATCGGCGATCGGCGAATGTGGCGTCCAGACAATGGTCAGCACCAGCGACACCGCCAGCACTGTCGCGTATGTCGGGGTCAGGAAGTATCCCGCGGACAGCAGCAGCGATGCGGCGACGAGCACGACATAGACATCGGCGCGGTCCCTGGCTCGATCGGCAAGTGTGGTCAGCAGCGGCGTCGTTACGACGCGCAGGAACATCGGCGCCGCCAGGATGACGGCGATCTGCTCGGCATGAAACCCCTTGGCCTGCAACCAAAGCGGGAAATAGGGCAAATGGGTGCCAAGCGATATGAACAACGTGCCGAAGATCAGGCTCATGCGCAGTTCAAAACGGCTCGGCTTCACGAGTTGTTCGGGCGAAAGCGGTGGCAGCGGCATGAATCGATCCAATGACGCTGCGCTCAACGACCGGCGAGCAGCGCAAGCCGATCCTTAACATGAGCAAAAAGCGGGCGAAACCGGCTGGACCAGTCGATTAACACCAGAAATTGCAGGGCCGGCTTCCGCCTCAGGCCGCCTGCACCACCCTGTCCTCGATCAGCAGCGGGATGAAGGGTTCGTCAAGCGCTTCAGGCAATACATGCGCCCAGGTCAGGATTTCCATGCGGCCGTCGAAATGCTCGACCACGGCGGTGCAGCTCTCCACCCAGTCGCCGGTGTTGATATATTGTACGTCCCCATAGCTTTCGATGGCGGCATGGTGGATATGCCCGCAGATGACGCCGTCGACATGCGAGCGTCGCGCTTCCTCGCTGAGCACTGTCTGGAACGAGCCGATGAAGTTCACCGCCTTCTTGACCTTGACCTTGGCCCAGGACGAAAACGACCAGTAAGGCAGGCCGAGCAGCTGGCGCAACCGCGTGATCACCCGATTGACTTGCATGGCGGCGTCATAGGCATGGTCGCCGAGATAAGCGAGCCAACGCTGGTTGTGGACTACAGTGTCGAACTGGTCGCCATGGATGACCAGCAGCCGCCGGCCATCGGCGGTTTCATGGATGGCGCGGTCGGCAACGACGATGCCGCCGAAATGCACGCCCTGGAACTGGCGGGCGAATTCGTCGTGATTGCCGGCGATATAGGTGATCGAGGCGCCCTTGCGCGCCTTGCGCAGCAGTTTCTGCACGACGTCATTGTGGCTTTGCGGCCAATGCCAGCTGCGCCTCAGGCGCCAGCCGTCGACGATATCGCCGACCAGATAGATGATGTCGGCGTCGTGGTAGCGCAGAAAGTCGATCAGGAAATCGGCCTTCGCCGCCTTCGAGCCCAGATGGACATCGGAAATAAACATGCTGCGGAAAGTGCGGGGCTCTTGGCCTGACATCGCGGATTCACCCTTGCTTTCGAGCAGCCTATGCCCCGATTCATGCAACAACCGTATGACGGTTGCGATTGGTCCAGCGCTGGCGCTAGCCTGCCGGGCAAATCAAAGGAGAAAATCGTCATGGATCTCGGTATCCGCGGAAAGAAGGCCATCGTCTGCGCTTCGAGCAAGGGGCTTGGCCGTGGCTGCGCCATGGCGCTGGCCGAGGCGGGCTGCGACATCGTCGTCAATGGGCGCAATGCGGAGCTGGTCGCGAAAACCGCCGCGGAACTGCGCCAGCGCCATGGCGTGACGGTGACGGAAGTGGTCGGCGACGTTTCTAAGCCGGAGATACAGAAAGCGCTGCTCGCCGCCTGTCCGGAACCCGACATCCTCGTCAACAACAATGGCGGACCGCCATTGCGCGATTTCCGCGAACTCGATCGCGGAAAAATCCTCGAAGGCGTGACCCAGAACATGGTGACGCCGATCGAACTGGTGCAGGCGGTCATTGACGGCATGGCTGCGCGCGGCTTCGGGCGCATCGTCAACATCACCTCGCTATCGGTCTACGTCCCCATACCCGGCCTCGACCTGTCATCGGGCGCGCGCGCCGGCCTGACCTCGTTTCTCGCCGGCGTGGCGCGCACGGTGATCGAGCGCAACGTGACCATCAACAGTCTCTTGCCCGGCAAGCTCGACACTGACCGACTGCGCGGCCCGCATGAGGCTGGCACGCCAGAGGATCCCAAGGCGGCCGTGGCGCGCAAGACCCGCATCAGTGCCGACGTGCCGGCCAAACGGCTCGGCACGCCGGAGGAATTCGGCCAGATCTGCGCCTTCCTCTGCTCGGTCCATGCCGGCTACCTGACCGGGCAGAATATACCCGTCGATGGCGGTCTCTACGTCAGCGCTTTCTGACCGAAATGTCGGCAAAGCGGCGCGAAACATCCGGCATGTAACAGCCGTAAGTGTCTGACATCTAGAGATTTTCGATGCGCTGGCGCTTAAAGATGCCGGCGCGTCAATTAGCGTCGCGAAAAACCTTGGCCTCATGCTAAAAGGACTCCCGAAGCAGGTTTCGAGGAGCGGCCGCATGGAAGGCGAGAACAAGAAAACGGCACGTTCGGACCTCGACGAAGCCGCGCTCTATTTCCACAAGCACCCGACGCCGGGAAAGCTAGAGATCCAGGCGACCAAGCCGCTCGGCAACCAGCGCGACCTGGCGCTCGCTTATTCGCCCGGCGTCGCCGCCCCTTGCCTCGAAATCCGCGACAATCCGGCGACTGCCGCCGACTACACGGCGCGCGCCAACCTGGTCGGTGTCGTATCAAACGGCTCGGCCGTGCTCGGCCTCGGCAATATCGGGCCGCTCGCCTCCAAGCCGGTGATGGAGGGCAAGGCGGTCCTGTTCAAGAAGTTCGCCGGCATCGACGTCTTCGACATCGAGATCGACGCGCCGGAAATCGAGCGCATGGTCGAAACCGTCGCCGCTCTGGAGCCGACCTTCGGCGGCATCAACCTCGAGGACATCAAGGCGCCGGAGTGTTTCGAGGTCGAGGAACGCCTGAAGGTTCGCATGAGCATACCGGTGTTCCATGACGATCAGCACGGGACCGCCATCATCGTTGCCGCTGCCGTGCTCAACGGGCTGGAATTCGCCGGCAAGACCATTTCGGACATCAAGGTCGTCACCTCCGGCGCGGGTGCTGCCGCACTAGCCTGTCTCAATCTTCTCGTTTCCCTCGGCGTGCGCGTCGAAAACATCTGGGTCACCGACCGGTTCGGCGTCGCTTACAAGGGCCGTGTCGACGAGATGGACCGTTGGAAAGACCCTTATGTGAAGGACACCGACGCGCGCACCCTGGCCGACGTCATAACGGGCGCCGATGTTTTCCTCGGTCTCTCCGCCGCCGGCGTGCTGAAGCCGGAACTGCTGCAACACATGGCACCGAAGCCGCTGATCCTGGCGCTGGCCAATCCCAATCCGGAGATCATGCCGGAAGTGGCGCGCGCGGCCCGTCCAGACGCCATGATCTGCACCGGACGGTCCGATTTTCCCAATCAGGTCAACAACGTGCTTTGCTTCCCCTACATCTTCAGGGGTGCGCTCGACTGCGGCGCCAGCGCCATCAACGAGGAGATGAAGATGGCGGCGGTGCGGGCCATCGCCGCCCTTGCCCGCGAAGAGCCTTCCGATGTCGCCGCGCGCGCCTATTCCAGCGAGACGCCGGTCTTCGGACCCGAATTCCTGATCCCCTCGCCCTTCGATCCGCGCCTCATCCTGCGCATTGCGCCGGCGGTGGCCAAGGCAGCCTGCGACACCGGTGTGGCGACACGGCCGATCACCGACTTCGCCGCCTATATCGACAAGCTCAACCGTTTCGTCTTCCGCTCCGGCCTGGTGATGAAGCCGGTGTTCTCTTCCGCCAAGGCCTCCAGCGCCAAGCGCGTCATCTACGCCGACGGCGAGGACGAGCGCGTACTGCGTGCCGCCCAGGTTGTGCTTGAGGAAGGCATCGCCGAGCCGATCCTGATCGGCCGCCCGCACGTCATCGAGGTCAGGCTGAAGCGCTATGGCCTGCGTATCAAGCCCGGGGTCGATTTCGGCCTGATCAACCCGGAGGACGATCCGCGCTACCGCCACTATGTCGACCTCCTGATCGAACTCGCCGGCCGCCGCGGCGTGACGACGGAGGCCGCGCGTACCATGGTGCGCACCGACAACACGGTGATCGCCGCACTTGCGCTGAAGCGCGGCGATGCCGACGCCATGGTCTGCGGCCTCGAAGGCCGTTTCGAGCGGCATCTGCGCAATGTGACGCTGATCATAGGGCCGCGCACCGGCATCAAGGACCGGGACCTGTCCACGCTATCCATGCTGATCTCGCAACGCGGCATCATCTTCCTTACCGACACCCACGTCTCCGTCGACCCGACGGCCGACGAGATCGCCGAGATGACCGTGCTGGCGGCGGAAGAAATCCAGCGTTTCGGCATCGAGCCGAAGGCGGCACTCTTGTCGCATTCGGATTTCGGCTCGCGCGATTCGCCGAGCGCGCTGAAGATGCGTCAGGCCGCGGCGATTCTGGCGCGCATCGCGCCGGAGCTGCAGTGCGACGGCGAAATGCACGCCGATTCCGCTTTGTCGGAGCATCTGCGCCAGCGCGTCTATCCGCATTCGCGCCTGAAGGGCGAAGCCAATCTCCTGGTGTTCCCGAACCTCGATTCGGCCAACATCACGCTGACGGCGCTGCGGGCCATGATGGATGCCTTGCATGTCGGCCCCATCCTTCTCGGCACCGACAAGCCGGCGCACATATTGACACCCTCGGTGACCTCGCGCGGCGTCGTCAACATGACGGCGCTGGCGGTGGTCGAAGCCGCGCACAAGGCCCAGGCGATCGCCAATCTGGACTGAACCGGCGGTCGCGATCGGATTGATCCGGCCCCGATTGAGGTGTGGTGGCGACGCGCCACGGACCGCATTGGCGGGATCGAATGTTGCGAACCGACAACTCTTAACCGAGTAATCCGGCATCGGACGAATGCGGATTTCTCGGACCGGGTCAATTTGATATGGTCACACCGTCTGATCGGGCGGTGAAAATGTCATGAGAGCCCTGTTGCTCGCTTCGGCAATGCTGACTGTGATTGGCGGACAGGCGTTCGCCGCCGACGCCGTCGGGCTGGGCCCGGCCGCGCATGACTGGTCCGGCGTCTATGTCGGCGGGCATCTCGGCTATGGTTTCGGCAAAACCGACGCGACCTACAACCTGCCAAACACGCCAGCGATCCGGGGCACGCAGGACTACGACATCGACGGCTTTCTGGGCGGTGTCCAGATCGGCTACAATTACCAGGTCAATTCCGCGGTTCTGGGGATCGAGGCCGATATTTCGGGCGCCGATATCAAGGGGCATTCCGACGAGGTCAATGTCGGCGGAGGCGATGTCTACGACACCAAGGTGGATTGGTTCGGATCGATCAGCGCCAGGGCAGGCTATGCGTTCGGCAGCACCCTTGTCTACGGGACCGGCGGCCTCGCTATCGGAGGTGTCGAGAACCGGTATCTCGATGGCCCCGCCGACAGCTATTCCGAAAAGAACACCAAAATTGGCTGGACGATTGGCGCAGGGCTGGAGCAGGCAATCACCGATCATTGGTCGGCAAATGCCGAATACCGATATGTCGACCTGCGGGATCAGACGATCAACTACGCGCCCAACTCCAATACGACTTTCGACAACACGTTCAGTACGGTCAGGATCGGGATGAACTACAAGTTCTGACGGCCCACCCTGCCATTGCCGGACTGATTGGCACATAGAATGCGCGCGGCTTTTCAGCCGGCAACTAAGCAACTTCCGAAATGGACGATTAACCGCGAACGGGGTAGCCTTGGCGACCACAGGCAAGCGGGATCGAGGCGGATGGCGAGCGGAGGTTTGAAGCAGGCGCATGCTGCCGTGCTGCTTGGCCTTCTGCTGTCCGGCACGGTGGTCAGCGAGCCGCAGGCCGCTTCGCGGGTCTGCCGTCAACTGGAGGCCGAGCTCGCCGCGGCTTCGCGTGGCGGCGGCGGTCCGGCAATGATCCGCAAATACGATGCGGCCATCGACCGGCAGCGCGAACAGATCTCCAAGGCCCGCAGCCAGGCGGACAATGCCGGTTGCGGGTTTTCACTGTTTTCCCGCAACATCAATCGATGCGCTGGGCTCAACGCCACCATCGAGCGCATGAGCGCCAATCTCGACAGTCTGCAGGCCAAGCGCGCCCAACTCGCCGGCGGCCGTTCACGCCGCGACCGGGGCCATATCCTGGCGGCGCTCGATGCCAATGACTGTCGTGACGATGCGGTGTCCCCCCGCCGCGCGCCTCCGCAGGAAGCGAATCGTGAAGATGGAGGCAATGCCAATCTCTTCGACCAGCTTTTCGGCGGCGACGACCGCCAGATCGATACATTGGACCAGCCTGACAATTCCGGCGAGGAACGCGATGTCGGCCGCGTTCTGAACCAGCCCGGCAGTCCGGACGTTGCGAGCAGCGGCGGCGAATTCCACACCAGTTGCGTGCGCACTTGCGACGGCTATTTCTTCCCCATGTCGAATGCCGCCTCGGCCGGCGATTTCGAGCGCGACCAGAAGAATTGCGAATCGGCCTGCCCCGGCACCGAGATGCAGGTCTTCTATTCGCGCGGCATGGACGATGATTCGGCATCGATGATGTCATCGGTCACCGGCAGGCCCTACGGCGAATTGCCGACCGCCTATCTCTACAAGCAGCCCGACATGTCGCGGCCGCCCGCGTGCGGCTGCAACGCCGCGCAGAATTTCCAGATCATTGGCGGCAACTCGCCAAGCCCCCAACAGTCACAGCCCGAACCGGAAGCGGCACCGCTCGTTCCGGTGCCGGCCTTAAAGCCCGATCCGGGTGCCGACCCGGAGACCCTGGCCAACAGGGACGGCGGGCTCGACCGTGAGGCCATCAAGCGCCTCTCGGCCAAGCCTGTGACATCGCCGGTTTCTGCCGTGCCTCCGGACCAGCGCAAGGTCAGGGTCGTCGGGCCAACGTTCCTTCCCGACCCATCAGGGGCAATAGATCTGCAAGCTCCGGCCCCGAAGGCAGTCCAGTAAGGGCAAGCCTGAGCGGCATGAACAGCGCCTTGCCCTTGCGGCCGGTCGCTTCCCTGATCTTGCCGGTCCAATCCTTCCAGACCGTCCCGTTCCACGGCTCCTCAGGCAGGAGATCGAGCGCCTGGTGCAGAAAATCGCGGTCGTCGTCGGAAAAGTCGGGCTTCTCCCGCGGCCCTTCGCGCAGGACGCGCCACCAGGCAACCGCATCGGCCAGTCGGTCGAGATTGCCGCGCACCGCCAGCCAGAATGGTTCGGCCTGTTCGCCGGAAATGCCCAGCACCATCAGCCGGTCCCGCGCCTCGTCGAACGGCATGTGATGCAGCAGCACCCGGTTGAGCACGAACAATTCGGCCGGATCGAACTTGGAGGACGATTTCGAGGTCGCGGCCGGGTCGAAATGGCCGGCGAGTTCGGTCAGGTCATGCGCGGCCGCGACATTCTCCGACGTGCCGACCAGTACGGCCAGCGAAGCGACGGCCATCGGCTCGATGCCGTCTTCACGCAGGCTCTCGATGGAAAGTGCGCCGGTGCGCTTCGACAGCCCCTCGCCCGAGACGGTGGTCAGGAGATTGTGGTGGCCGAAGACGGGCGGCTCGGCACCCAGCGCCTTGAACAGGGCGATTTGCACGCCGGTGTTGGTGACATGATCGTCGCCGCGGATGACATGGCTGACACCCATCTCCATGTCGTCGACGACGGAGGGCAGCGTGTAGAGATAGGTGCCGTCCTCACGCACCAGCACCGGATCGGACAGCGAGGCCAGATCCACCATCTCCTCGCCACGCACCAAATCGTCCCAGCGGATCTCGGTGCGCTCCGGCTGCAGCGGATCGCCGGAGAAATTGGGCAGCAGGAAACGCCAGTGGGGCCGGCGTCCATCGGCCTGATATTCGGCCACCTGCTCTGTCGTCAGCGCCAATGCCTCGCGGCCATAGACCGGCGGCAGGCCCCGCGTGCGGCGCACCTTGCGCCTGAGATCGAGTTCTTCCGGCGTTTCGTAGCAGGCGTAAAGAACGCCCGCCGCCTTCAGCCGCTCCACCGCCGCGTCATAGATTTCGAAGCGCCGCGACTGATACTCGGTGGCATCCGGGAAAATGCCCAGCCAGTGCAGGTCGTAAAGGATGGCGTCGGCGAATTCCTGCTTCGAGCGAGCGATGTCGGTGTCGTCGAAGCGCTGGATGAAGCGGCCCTTGTTGTTGAGGGCAAACAGCCAGTTGAACAGAGCGGTGCGCGCATTGCCGATGTGGATGCGGCCGGTCGGTGACGGGGCGAAACGAACGGTAACTGTCATGAGCGGGGCGTACCGGATGCCTTTATGATTGACAAGATGCGCCCCCGCGCCGTGCCGCAGACATAGAACATGGCGGCTGGAATGAAAAGACCGGGCCGGCAGGCGGCGCAAGGCCCGCCGTGAGAGGGCAAGCAGCCGGCGGAGCCGACGAATAGGTGGTTGACGACGATCAGCGGCCGAAGTCGTCTGAACTCAAGCGGGTCCAGCGGTCGCCCATCAAGCCGCCGATAGCGATGTCGCCGGAACGGACCGCTTGCGTGACCTCGGCGATTCGCGAGCGAACCATCGTCCCGCCGGCATAGCGGAAGAAGACATTCCTGTAGCCGAAGAGGTGAGGCATGAACTTGCCCTGTGTCTGCCCGGTGATGCCTGCGCAGCCCATATCCCGCGCTGCCGCGACGAGGCCGTCCAGCGTCGCGCCCCAGTGGTGTCCGGAAGCCTGGATTTGCAGCAGGACCGCCATGTCTCCGACTTGGCCGTAAAAGGCATAGCAACCGAGCATTTTGCCTGCCTCATCGTAAGTCCCGCCGAAATGAAGTGGTCCGTCGGCCCGCTTCTCGGCCGCCAGCGCGAGCAGCCGCGGCAGTTCGCCGTCCTTCCAACTCGGCCGAAGAGCGTAATCGGAGAGAAGGGTCGGCAGCCGCTCGGCAAACTGCGCGGCATTGATCGGCTCGGCATGGACCCGATGCGACGATGAAGCCTGGAAAGGCGATCCGAACCTTCGCTTCGCGACAGCGTCGAATGCTCTCGCGCAGGGTTCGAGTGCCAAGCGAGGCAGGCCGGGCCATTTACGGTGCAGCGCGGCGGCGGCCATCGCGGCTGGCCGGAAGATGCAGGTCCATCCCAGGCAGTGGACCGGCAGGAGCTGGTATTTCATCGGTCGCGCGAAGGCCAGGGAGACCCGGTTGGCCGAATCCGTCAGTTGCAGATCGAATTCGCCTTGGTGCAAGGCGCGCAGCAATTGCGGTCCTGCCGAGCCATCGTCGGCGCCAGTGTCGGCCATGAACGGACCGATGATCGCCGCATTCAATCCAGCGCCGTTGAACTCGTAACGGGCTTTCAGGACGCCGAGGAACCCGCCCAGATCCCCCTGCCGGTTGATCTGGACAAGAGCGCTGCTCGCACCGGGCTGGCCGGCGGGGTCAAGATAGATCTTTCTCATGTATTCGGCCGTCTCCTCGATAGCGCGATCGAGGAGGTGACGCCGGCGGCGGCGAAACTTCGTCAGGAAGAGTGCCGCGACGCGCTCGAGATCTTCGGCGGCGAGTGGCCGAACCGAGCCGTGCTGGGAGTCCAGCACCGACGGGGCGGTCACCTTTTGCGCGCCGGCATTTGCGGAAACGAGATGCATCGTAAACACCGAACAGGTTGCTTTTGCAGAGTACAGCAACCAAAAGTGGAAACAACGAATCTCGGCCGGTAACGTAAACAGACGTCCCGCACTCGGGACTTTGGCTTCGCGCTGCGATTGCGAGCGCCACATGGCTCGCCGGCTTATGGCAACCGATAGAGGTGGCCCCCGGCAGGAGCCGGAGGCCACCTCGGATCACATCACGAGGCCCTTGGTAAGTTCCAGCGCCTGGCGCTCGAACAGGCGGCGGTAGATGCCGCCCTTCAGCCGGATCAACTCGTCATGCGAGCCTTCCTCGACGATCTTGCCGCGATCGAAGACCAGCAGCCTGTCGAGCGCCCGCACCGTCGAAAGCCGATGCGCGATGACCAGTGTCGTGCGGCCGACCATCAGCCGTTCCATCGCCTGCTGGATGAGCACCTCCGATTCCGAATCGAGGCTCGACGTCGCCTCGTCCAGGATCAGGATCCGCGCATCGGCCAGGAAAGCGCGGGCGATCGCCACGCGCTGGCGCTCGCCGCCCGACAGTTTCACGCCACGTTCGCCGACCAGCGTGCCATAGCCCTTCGGCAGGCTGGTGATGAAGTCGTGCGCGCTCGCCAGCCTGGCGGCATGCTCGATCTCCCCCTGCGTCGCGCTTGGCCTGGCATAGGCGATGTTTTCGGCCAGCGACCGGTGGAACAGGATCGGTTCCTGCTGAACGATGGCGATCTGGCCGCGCAGCGACGCCTGGGCGACCTGTGAGATATCCTGGCCATCGATCACGATCTTTCCCGCATTCACGTCATAGAGCCGCTGGATGAGCTTGACGAATGTGGTCTTGCCCGAACCCGAGTGACCGACGAGCCCGACACGCTCGCCCGGCGCGATATCCACCGAAAAGTCACGGTAGAGCGGCGACCGGTGATTGCCGTAGTGAAAGGTGACGTTGTCGAAGGCGATGTGGCCCTGCGTGATGGCAATCGGTTCGGCGCCGGGCCTGTCTTCGATGCCGAGCGGTTCGGACTGGAAATCGACCAGTTCCTCCATGTCGTTGATCGAACGCTGCAAATTGCGGATATGCGTGCCGATATCGCGCAAATAGCCTTGCAGCACGAAGAACGAGGTCAGCACGAAAGCGACATCGCCGGCGCTCGCCTGCCCCCACGACCACAGCATCAGCGCCAGGCCGATCACGGCGGCCCGCATGACCAGCAGCAGCGCCCCTTGGGTGGTGCCGTTGATGGTGCCGCGCACCCAGGTGCGCCGCGTGCGCTCGCGCCATTTGGCGACCACCCTGGCCAGGCGGCGCTCTTCGCGCGTCTCGGCGCCAAAGCCCTTGACCACGGCATTGCAGCTGACCGCGTCGGCCAGCGAGCCGCCGAGGCGCGTGTCCCAGGTGTTCGCAAGCCTTGCCGCGGGCGCGACATAGCCAAGCGACAACATGGCCGTCACCGTGATGAACAGCAGGGAGCCGGCCGCGACGACCACGCCCATCAGCGGCCAGAACCAGCCGAGCAGCAGCGTCGAGCCGGCGAGCATGACCACCGACGGCAGCAGCGCGATCAGGATCGTGTCGTTGAGCAGGTCGAGCGCCCACATGCCGCGCGTCACCTTGCGCACCGTCGAGCCGGCAAACGAGTTGGCATGCCAGTCGGTCGAAAAGCGCTGAACGCGATGGAAGGCGTCGGCCGCGATGTCGGCCATCATCTTGAGTGTCAGCTCCACGATGCCCATGAAGGCAAGATTGCGCAACACGACGCCAGTCAGCGCCAGCGCCATCAAGAAGAAAAATGCCGTCATCGCGGCGTTCCAGGCAATGGCATCCGCTCCGGCGCTGCTGGCGACAGCATCGACCAGCCGACCGGAGTAGAGCGGCGTCAGCACGTCGGCCAGCGTCGACAGCAGGAAACCGCCAATGATGAGCGAGAGCCGCCAAGGCTGACGCCGCCAATGGGTAAGTGTGAAGCCAAGAACGCTGCGAAAGGCGCTCGCGCGCAAATCGATCTTGAAACGAGCCATGATGTCATTCGGGCGCAAAACGAGCCCGATCCCAAATAAAGGTCGAAGGTTGAAAAACCGCGCCGGGGCGAATTGCCCATGAATGCGGAGGTTCGGCGTTGGTCGCCTGCCCATGGGCGGCGACCGGCAGCGGCAAATGCCTTTTCTACGCCCGGTATGGTTCCGATACTTCGGAACACCGGCGCAGACCTAGGCCTCGCGGCCTCGCATAACGATGTCAAATCCTGGCATTCGGTCCTCCCTGAAGGGAATCGCGGAAAGGCTCTTATAGGGGTGCTTCGATTGCGCGCCAAGGCAAGCCATGGCCAAAAGCATCTCTGGCCCAGCCGATGAGGCGATTTTGCAACAGTCGCTATCCCTGCCTATCGCCGTCGCACGTCGTTCACCCGGCATGCGGCGCACGATCGAGGCGCATGTATCGCCCATCCATCGATGCCTTGAAACCCAGCTTTTCATAGACCCCATGCGCGTCGCTGGTCGACAGGCTCCAATGCGAGACGGTGCTGAGTTCAGGATGGTCGATGAGTGCCCGCACCAGCCGCAAGCCGACGCCCTGCCCGCGATGCACGGGCCAGACGATGATATCCGCGAGATAGGCGAATACCGTGCGGTCGGTGATCGCCCTGCCGAAACCGACCTGTTTGCCAGCGATGTAGGCGGCGGCGCAGAACGAGTTGGCAAAGGCCCGGCGATGGAACTCGTCGCTGCGTCCAGCTCCCCAGTAGCTTTCCATCAACAGGTCGGAGGTCGCACGAAAGTCGATCCGTGAGAGGTCGAAGCTGATTTCACAGTCGGGCATGCTGGTATCCCTATCCCGCCATGCCGCGTATTTTCGTCCAGCAGACGAACTGCGCTTCAGCCACGATCCCTGAAACGATTGGTGATGGGATAGCGGCGGTCGCGGCCAAAATTCTTCCTGGTGATCTTCACACCCGGTGCCGCCTGCCTGCGCTTGTACTCGGCGATGTAGAGCAGGTGTTCGATGCGCGCCACCGTCGCCCGGTCATGGCCGCGCGAGACGATGTCGTCGACGCCCATCTCGTTCTCGACCAGGCATTCGAGGATGTCGTCCAGCACCGGATAGGGCGGCAGCGAATCCTGGTCGGTCTGGTTGTCGCGCAATTCGGCCGATGGCGCCTTGTCGATGATGTTCTTCGGGATCACCTCGCCCGAAGGCCCGAGCGCACCCGGCGGCACATGGCTGTTGCGCCAGCGCGAGAGCGCGTAGACCTGCATCTTGTAAAGGTCCTTGATCGGATTGAAGCCGCCATTCATGTCGCCGTAGAGGGTGGCGTAGCCGACCGACATCTCGCTCTTGTTGCCCGTAGTGACGACCATCGAGCCGAATTTGTTGGAGATTGCCATCAGGATGGTGCCGCGCGCGCGGCTCTGCAAATTCTCCTCGGTGATGCCTTCCTTGGTGCCTTCGAACAATTGCGTCAGCGCATGCAAAAAGCCTTCGACGGGCTCGAAGATCGGCACGATGTCATAGCGGCAGCCGAGGGCGCGGGCGCAGTCCTCGGCGTCCTTGAGGGAATCCTTCGAAGTGTAGCGATAAGGCATCATGACGGCACGCAGCCGTTCCTCGCCCAGCGCATCGACGGCCAATGCGGCACAGATCGCGGAATCGATGCCGCCGGAAAGGCCAAGCACCACATTCTTGAAGCCGTTTTTGTTGACGTAATCGCGCAGGCCGAGCATGCAGGCGCGGTAGTCGGCCTCCTCCTTGTCCGGGATTTTCGACATCGGTCCTTCCGAACAGACCCAGCCATCATCGGTACGTTTCCAGGTGGTGACGTCCACCGCATCCTCGAACTGACTCATCTGGAAGGCGAGCGTCTTGTCCGCCCCGATAGCGAAGGAGGCGCCGTCGAAGATCAGCTCGTCCTGGCCGCCGAGCTGGTTGGCATAGATCATCGGCAGGCCGCATTCGATGACTTGCTTGATCACGACCTGGTGGCGAACGTCGATCTTGGCGCGATAATAGGGCGACCCGTTCGGCACCAGCAGGATTTCCGCGCCGCTTTCGGCCAGCGTCTCGCAGACCGCGACGTCGCCCCAGATGTCCTCGCAGATCGGTATGCCGATGCGCACGCCGCGGAAGTTGACCGGTCCCTGGATCTCGGGCCCGGCCTGGAAGACGCGCTTCTCGTCGAATTCGCCGTAATTGGGCAGGTCGAGCTTGTAGCGTTCGGCGATGATCTTGCCGCCATCGGCGAAGACGATGGAATTATGCGTGCCGCTCTTGCGCTTCAGCGGCGTGCCGATGATGACGCCGGGACCGCCATCGGCGGTGTCCGCGGCAAAATCCTGTGCTGCCCGCTCGCATGCCTTGAGGAAGGCCGGCTTGAGCACCAGATCCTCCGGCGGATAGCCGGCGAGGAAAAGCTCGGTATAGAGCACGAGATCGGCGCCCTGGCGGGCGGCATCCGCCCTCGCCTCGCGCGCCTTGGCGAGGTTGCCGGCGACGTCGCCGACAGTCGGGTTGAGCTGGGCGATGGCGATACGCAGTATGTCGAGCTTCTTGGTCATGCTGCTGACTTAGCGCGGCGGAATTCACCTCGCAATGACGTTCGTTTGGACCAATTCAGCCCGTCAATCGTCGCCCATATACGCGCGCAGCGATTGCGGAGAGTGGTTTTCGCCGATCGACATGGCCAGGATGCGCGAGAGATGCCGGCGCGGCAGCCCTGTCTCGTCGGCCCATCGGTTGATCTGGACCTGGATCTTGTCGAGGTCCTTCTTCGATGTCGGGTTGTCCGCGATGTCGAGGCCCGCGTCGCGAAGGGCTGCCGCCATGTCGGCCGAAATGACGAAAGCATCCCAGCCCAGCCAGCGCAAAAAATACTGGCCGGTGTTGCCGCCGAGCCGGCTGCCATGCTTGCCGAGATAGGCCATCAGCCCGACCTGGTCATCGGCGGGCCATTCGGCGAGAAAATTGCCGAAGCCGCCATGTTCCCGGGACACGCGCTCGACGAAGGCGGCGTTGTCGCGAACGGACCTGATCTTCTGCGGATTGCGCACGATGCGCTGGTCCGAGGCCAGATCGTGCCAGAAATCGTCGGGTTGGAACAAAAGCCGTTTCGGCTCGAAGCGCAGGAACGCTTCCTCGAAACCGGGCCATTTCTGCTCGATGACGCGCCAGACGAAACCGGCGGCAAAGACGCGCTCGGCCATGGTCGAAAGGATGCGGGCGTCGGCAATGTCGGCGACGGCGGCATTGTCGGGTATCGGACCCAACAGCGAGGTCAGTTCCGCCTCACCGCCCTTGCGATTTGCCGCGCGAGCCCGAATTTTCTTGAAGTCGGCCATCGGTCCCCCTCGGTTCGCCTCAATCTAGCACTTCCCGCCCCGGCCGGCAGCCTCTACCTCTAATGCATGTCGCCCAAAAGTGACCTCGGTTTTGGGAAGACGACATGCATAAAAGCAAAAACCTAAAGCGCGTCGCCTCAATCCGCTTCGACGCGACGCGCTTTAGCGCAGCAAAGCGCTTGGAGACGGCCATGAACAAGACCATCGACGACCTGGCGAACCGTTGGCTGAAGCGGAAGCCGGATGGGCTGAGCCAGTTGGAAAACCGCGTGCTGCAAAGCACCATCGAGCGTACCACCATCACCAGGGACACCAACAAGGCCGTCGCTTTCCACCAGACTTTTGGCGACCGCCTTGCCGATACGATCGCCCGCATCGGCGGCTCCTGGTCGTTCATCCTGACCTTCATCGCCTTCCTGATCGTGTGGACATCAGCCAATGTCTGGCTGTTGTCGCGCGATGCATTCGACCCCTACCCCTTCATCTTCCTCAACCTCGTCCTGTCGATGGTCGCCGCATTGCAGGCGCCGGTGATCATGATGGCGCAGAACCGCCAGACCGAACGCGACCGCATCGATGCCGCCCATGATTACGAGGTCAATCTGAAGGCCGAGATCGAGATCATGGCGCTGCATGAGAAGCTGGACGAACTGCGCCACAGCCAGATCATCGGCATGCGCGACGAAATCGTGCGGCTGGCCGAACTGGTCAAGCGGATCGACGAAAGACTGTCACAGCAGTCGGCCTCATGACCGAAGCGATCCACCATTTCATCGAGCAATACGGGTTGCTGGCGGTTTTTCTCGGCTGCGTGGCCGAAGGCGAAAGTGCCGCTATCCTGGGAGGTTTTTTCGCCCACCAGCATGTTTTCGTGCTGTGGCATGCCTTCGTCGCGGCAGCGCTGGGCGCCTTCGCTGGCGACACCTTTTTCTTCATCCTCGGCAGAAGTTTCGCCGATAATCGCCATGTCGTCAGGCTGCGCCGGCGGCCTGGCTTTCGCCGCGCCTACCGCCTGCTCAACACCCATCCCAACATCTTCGTGCTGTCGAACCGCTATGTCTACGGCATGCGCCTGGTCGGCGGCATCGCGGCCGGCCTTTCGACCATAGCGGCGCCGCGCTTCGTCATCCTCAACGCCATTTCCTCGGTCATCTGGGCGGTCCTGTTCAGCACGATCGGCTATGTCTTCGGGTTGGGAGCCGAACAGTTGATTGGCCAGGCGCTGATGCGGCACGAGCGGCTGTTCGTCGGGCTCGGCATCGGCCTTGCCGTGGCCGTGCTTGCCTGGTTTGTCGCCCGCCATGTCGCCAAGCGGGAGCGCGACAAGGAGTTTTGACCGTTAGTTGATGCCGAGCGCCTGGTCCCCCCGATCGAGGATGAGCGGGATGATCAGGTCCTCCTCATCGGCCAGATGCCGGTTCAGCATCGCGATCAGACGGTTGTTTTCGTCGGCATAGGCATCGGCGGCGAAGCGCTGCTTGTCCTCACTCTCCTGAAGTGTACGGATGAACGCGTTCGCCGCCTCGGCGTTGCGCTCCAATCCTACATGGATGGTGTGGTGGTCGGCATCGAGAATCTCGAAACCGCGCTTCAGACGGGGCTCCGCCTTGGTGAAGGCCGGGAAATACTGGTAATCCTCGACATTGTGGTGGCCGTCGAGATGCCCGAGAAAATGGTTGAGGCGCGGCGCGAACCAGCGCGCGAAATCGGGGGCCGTCAGTCTGCCCTCGCGATAGTTGCCAATACCGCCGGTGAGCATGCCGCCGAGTTCGCGGAACATGTCGTGCCGCTGCAGCCACATATTGGCCATGCCGTGAATGTTGGCGTGAGCCTGCCAGTTTTCGCGGGGATATTTGTCGGCCAGCCAGCGCAGGTCGTCCGGCAGGCCCAGGCGTTCGAGAAGCGATGAATTCGTGACCTCTGCCATGAAGGTCTCCTTTGGTGACCGTCATATAGGCATCAAAGCTTCAGATCGGCACCCCCGTTATGCGCTCGATGAGAGCGATGCCCCAGACGCCACCGGCAATCACCACAGAAATCAGCACCGCCAGCGAGCCGCAATCCTTGGCGAGCTGGATATCGATATGGAATTCACGAGAAATTGCGTCGCACGCCGCCTCGATGCCCGTGTTCAGCACTTCGACCATGATCAAGAGGAGCACCGCGCCGATCAGCAGCGCGTAACCGCGCCACGACACCGAAACGAACCAGCCAGCGGGCAAGGCCAGCACCAGCAGCATCAGTTCCTGCTGGAAAGCCTTCTCGCTAACCGCAAGCTTGCGAAATGCCCGCACCGAATTGATAAAAGCATCGATCAGCCGCTGCATGCCAAGGCCCCTCTCGGAATCACCGGCCCGGGATAAAGCAATGCCCCGATCAATGGAATAAGGCGGATCGTCCAAATTTCATTCGGCTACCGGTATGGCCGGTGTCGACTTTTCAAACTGCGGCAGCCCATCGTCGATCGAATAATAGTCGCCCTTGTCGCCGACGAAGATATGACATTCGCCCTCGAGCGCTGTCGGCTTGTCGAACGATCCCGCCATGACCGAGATATGGTCTTGGTCCATTGCCTTCCAGAACAGCAGCGACCCGCATGTCTTGCAAAAGCCGCGCCTGGCGAAGCCGGACGCTTCATACCAGGTGATGCTTTCCGTGCCTTCGATCACGATGTCGGTATCGGCAACATTGGTCGCGGCATAGAAATGCCCGCTCTGTTTGCGGCATTGCGAACAATGGCAGTAGACGACGCCACGCAGTGCCCCACTTGTCCGGAAGCGGACCGCTCCGCACAGGCATGATCCCTGGTGACTCTCCCGCACTGGGTTTCTCCCCTAAACTGTAGTCTGACGAAGGCACCAGCATTCCAGCTTTGCGGCCGTCATGCGTAAGCAATTGCGACATCTGTTGTTGTGGAAAATCCGAAGTTCAGTTTCGCTCAGCCAGATCGGTACGCGAATTTGCATGCAACGCCGCCAATCAGCGCTGCCTGGAGGTTGATAGTCTGGTTGGACGCATGCAGCCTGATGTAGCGAAAAGGCGTGAGTTCTGCCGATTAAGGAAACTTTAGCGCTACTGCAT
Source organism: Mesorhizobium sp. CO1-1-7 (assembly GCF_020164885.1). Lineage (NCBI taxonomy): Bacteria > Pseudomonadati > Pseudomonadota > Alphaproteobacteria > Hyphomicrobiales > Phyllobacteriaceae > Mesorhizobium > Mesorhizobium sp. CO1-1-7. The sequence goes on from NZ_JAIUHA010000003.1 coordinate 195,033, forward strand.
CTATGGTGATCTCCATCGAAGGTCGCGTGTGGGGACGCGCCTTTTCGTGTGTCGGCTTCGAATGGGTGGCGTCCCCGCGTCAGCGATGATGGATATGCGCCAAGTTCAGGCGCGTTCCCAAGGGAAGAGCGAACAACCATGCAGCCGGCGGCCACCCTGACCGAACGAAACACTGAGATCGCAAGCACCGTCGTGGCCACCATGCGCCAGCTTGGCGTGCTCGGCCTGCCGCGCAACTACGAGATCTTCTATGAGGCCCTGAGCGGCACCAACCGCGAGCTCGGTCTTGCCGTCCTGTCGCTGAGCAGCCGGCCGACGCAGGATGAGCTGGATCAGATCGGGCGCGCTTTCTTTGCCCATAATCATGGCCCCGGCATCATCGAGCATGCCCGGGACGTCATCGCCAAGGAGCTTGAGGAGGTCGCGTCGCTTCTGCGCAGCGAGCGCAGCCATATCGAAAAATACGGCAGGATCCTCGACGAGACATCCAGTGGCCTGAGCAACCGCAGCCTTCTCTCCCAGGATCTTCTGCAAAAGATCGCCAACGCAATGACGATCGCAACCAATTCGACGATCGACCACGGCCGGCAGGTCGCCTCGACGCTCAGCGACAAGACGGCGGAGCTTGAGAGCGTCAAGTCGAAGCTCGAGGAATACAAGCGGCTGGCCGATACGGATCCGTTGACCCAGATCTGGAATCGTCGCGCTTTCGACAAGGAAATCACCAGGATCTACAACAGCAACAAGGGTATTCTGTTCAATGCCCTTGTCCTTGTCGACATCGACCGGTTCAAGGACATTAATGACCGCTATGGCCATCCTGTCGGCGACAAGATCATCCAGATCATCGCCGAGATTTTGCAGACCAGCATCCGCGGCGACATGTTCGTCGCCCGAACCGGCGGCGAGGAGTTCGCGCTGATCATCGAGGGCGCCAGCGAGGACGCAACCTACGAGATCGCGGAACGCATTCGCGCCCTGATCGAGCAGACGCCGTTCACCAGCAGCCAGACCGGCATGAATTACGGCACCGTGACGGTATCGATGGGCATCTGCATGGCATCAGAGGCCGAAGGCCCCGAAGACCTCTACACCAAGGCGGATCGGGCGCTCTACCGCTCCAAGGTCAGCGGGCGCAACCGCGTCACCAGGCATTCAGCCATGGCAGGGCGCGCCGGCAAAAGCTGGCTGCTTTACAAGAAAGACTGAGGCTTTCGCTTTTGCCGGTTGCGCCGACACGGTCGGAAGCACAAACCGAAGTTGCAATAAAAAAGGCGCCGGTTTCCCAGGCGCCTTTCCTTTATCGGTTCCAATTGGCCGAGATCAGCCGTTCGCGACCTGCTTGTGCTGCACCGGATGGCTCTTCTTCAACAGGTCCGAGACCAGGAAGGCCAGTTCGATCGCCTGGTCGGCGTTGAGACGCGGATCGCAATGGGTGTGATAGCGGTCCTGCAACTCCTCGGCGGTGATGGCACGGGCGCCACCGGTGCATTCGGTGACGTTCTTGCCGGTCATCTCAACATGGATGCCGCCCGGATGCGTTCCTTCGGCGCGGTGCACCTCGAAGAAGGTCTGCACCTCCTTCAGGATGCGGTCGAAGGGCCGTGTCTTGTAGCCGGCCGCCTCGATCGTGTTGCCATGCATCGGATCCGACGACCAGACCACGCTGCGGCCCTCCTTCTGCACAGCGCGCACCAGCTTCGGCAGATGGTCGGCAACCTTGTCCGAACCGAAGCGGGCGATCAGCGTCAGCCGGCCCGGCTCGTTCTCGGGGTTCAGCAGGTCGATCAGTTCCAGGAGGCCGTCCGGCGTCAGCGACGGACCGCATTTCAGGCCGAGCGGGTTCTTGATGCCGCGGCAATATTCGACATGGGCGTGGTCGGGTTGACGCGTGCGGTCGCCGATCCAGATCATGTGACCCGACGTGGCGTACCAGTCGCCCGAGGTCGAATCGACACGGGTCAGCGCCTCCTCGTAGCCGAGCAGCAGGGCCTCGTGGCTGGTGTAGAAGTCGGTTTCGCGCAGCGCGAAATTGGTTTCGGACGTAATGCCGACCGCGCGCATGAAATCCATCGTCTCGGTGATGCGGTTGGCAAGCGACTCGTATTTCTCGCCCTGCGGGCTGTCGGAGACGAAGCCGAGCATCCAGCGATGCACATTCTCCAGGCTGGCATAACCGCCCTGCGCGAAGGCACGCAGGAGGTTGAGCGTGGCCGCCGACTGGCGGTAGGCCATTTCCTGGCGGGCGGGATCGGGAATGCGCGACTTCTGGTCGAACTCGATGCCGTTGATGATGTCGCCGCGATAGCTCGGCAGCGTCACCTCGCCCTTGGTCTCGTTGTCGGACGAGCGCGGCTTGGCGAACTGGCCGGCGACACGGCCAACCTTCACCACGGGCTGCGCACCGGCGAAGGTCAGCACCACGGACATCTGCAGGAAGACGCGGAAGAAGTCGCGTATGTTGTCGGCGCCATGCTCGGCAAAACTCTCCGCGCAATCACCACCCTGGAGCAGGAAGGCTTCGCCGGCGGCAACCGCCGCCAACTGCTTCTTCAGCTTGCGCGCCTCGCCGGCAAAGACCAGCGGCGGGAAGGTGGCGAGTTGGGCTTCCGTGTTCTTCAGCGCGGCAAGGTCCGGATAGGCGGGAACTTGCTTGATCGGCTTTGCTCTCCACGAATTCGGCGACCATTTCATCATCGTTGCACCCAAACGCTCTTTCCAGCGGACACCCTCGCCCGCCATTTCCCGCCCCAAACTGGGGTGGCGGCTCCATACACGAAGCCGATTTCCTATTCTAGACCGGAATTTCGGTGCTGGCGAATGGCTGACGCGCCCTGGACGGCCCGAAAGGCGAGATCAGGCTGCCTTCTCCACCAGTCGCGCCAGCTGCGTCATGACCACGGCCGAGCCCGCCAGACGCTTCTCCGCCGTCGGCCAGTCGCGGATGAAGACCACGCTATGGTCGGCCCTGATCTTGGCCAGCGAACCCTGCTCGCCAATATACTTGACCAGCCCGACCGGGTTCGAGAACTCGCGCTTGCGGAAATGGATGACGATACCCTTCGGCCCGGCATCGAGCTTCTCGACATTGGCCTTGCGGCACAGCGCCTTGATGAAGACGATCTTGAGGAGATGTTTCACTTCCTCCGGCAACGGGCCGAAACGGTCGATCAGTTCGGCGCCGAAGGCGTCGATCTCCTCGGTGTTTTCGAGATCGCCGAGACGGCGGTAAAGCGCCAGCCTGAGCTGTAGGTCCGGCACGTAGCCTTCCGGGATCATCACCGCCGTGCCGACGGCGATCTGCGGCGACCATCCGCCATCCTGCACCTCGCCGGAATCCTTCACCTCGGCGACCGCTTCCTCCAGCATCTGCTGGTAGAGCTCGAAACCGACCTCCTTGATGTGCCCGGACTGTTCCTCCCCCAGCAGGTTGCCGGCGCCCCTGATATCCAGGTCATGGCTGGCGAGCTGGAAACCGGCGCCGAGCGTGTCGAGCGACTGCAGTACCTTCAGACGGCGCTCGGCAGTGTCGGTGAGCTTGCGGTTGGCCGGCAGGGTGAACAGCGCATAGGCGCGCACCTTCGAGCGCCCGACGCGGCCGCGCAACTGATAGAGCTGCGACAGGCCGAACATGTCGGCGCGGTGGATGATCAGCGTGTTTGCGGTCGGGATGTCGAGTCCGGATTCGACGATGGTCGTCGACAAAAGCACATCGTACTGGCCGTCGTAGAACGCGTTCATGATGTCGTCGAGTTCGCCCGGTGGCATCTGCCCATGCGCCACCGCTACCTTCAGCTCAGGAACAGATTCCTTCAGGAAATCATGGATTTCCGCCAGATCGCTGATACGCGGAACGACATAGAAGGAATGGCCCCCTCGGTAGCGCTCGCGCAACAACGTCTCGCGAATGACCAGCGGGTCGAAGGGCGAGATGAAGGTGCGCACCGCCATGCGGTCGACCGGTGGCGTGGCGATCAGCGACAGTTCGCGCACGCCCGTCAGCGCCAGTTGCAGCGTGCGCGGGATCGGCGTCGCCGACAGGGTCAGAACATGGACGTCGGTCTTCAGGTCCTTCAGCCGTTCCTTATGCTTGACGCCAAAATGCTGCTCCTCGTCGATGATCAGCAGGCCGAGATTCTTGAACGAAATCGCGGAGCCCAGCAGCGCATGGGTGCCGATAACGATATCGACCTGCCCTTCGGCAATGCCCTTCTTGGTCTCCGCTAATTCCTTTGAGCCCACCAGCCGTGACGCCTGGGCGACACGGATGGGAAGCCCTGAGAAACGCTGCGAGAATGTCTTGAAATGCTGACGCGACAACAGGGTCGTCGGCACCACCACCGCGACCTGAAACCCTTCCATCGCCGCGATAAAGGCGGCGCGCAGCGCCACTTCGGTCTTGCCGAAGCCGACATCGCCGCAGATCAGCCGGTCCATCGGCCTGCCCGCGCCGAGATCGTCACGTACCGAGTCGATGGCCGTCTGCTGGTCGTCGGTTTCCTCGTAAGGGAACCGGGCGGCGAACTCGTCATAGAGGCCTTCGGCCGGCACCAGGGCCGGTGCGGCCCGCATCTGCCGCTCGGCGGCGATGCGGATCAGTTGTCCGGCCATGTCGAGCAGGCGCCGCTTCAGCTTCGCCTTGCGCGACTGCCAGGCGCCGCCGCCCAGCTTGTCCAGCGTCGCTTCGGCCGTGTCGGAGCCATAGCGCGACAGCAGCTCGATGTTTTCCACCGGCAGGAACAGCCGGTCGTCGCCGGCATAGTGGATTTCCAGGCAGTCATGCGGCGCGCCAACCGCCTCAATGGTGCGCAGGCCGATGAAACGACCAATGCCATGGTCGGCATGGACGACAATATCGCCGGCCGACAAGGCCGAGGCTTCGGCAATGAAGTCGGACGCGCGCTTCTTGCGCTTCGAACGCCGGATCAGCCGGTCGCCCAGAATGTCCTGTTCGGCGACGACAACCAGCTTTTCAGTCTCGAAGCCGGATTCCAGTGGCAAAACCGCCAATGCGGCCTGTCCGGGCTCGAGCTGTTCGGCCTCCGCCAGCGTCTCGACCTGCTTAAGATTGCCGAGATGGTGCTCGGCCAGGATCTGGCCAAGGCGGTCGAGCGAGCCCTCGGTCCAGCCAGCGATAATGACGCGGCGGCGCGCCGCGCGCTCGTCGGCTATGTGCCGGACGACGACATCGAAGACATTGACGTTCGGATCGGCTCGCTCCTCGACGAAGCTGCGGCCATGGCGCGAGCCGGCGTGGAAGACTTTCTTGCTCCCCAGGTCCGGCGCGTCGAACACGCTAAAGTCGATGTCTTCGCGCTCGCCAAGCGAAGCCTTCAAATTCTCCGGCGAGAGATAGAGCAGATCCGGCGCCACCGGCTTGTAGGGGACCGCATCCTTGAGCGCCGCGTCAGCCTGCTTTTTGCGCGCCTCGTAGTGATCGAGGATCAGCGTATGGCGCTCGGCCAGCGCCTCATGTGCCAGATGGTCGAAAACCACGGGTGCGTCGTGCAGGTAATCGAACACCGTCTCCAGTCGCTCGTAGAAGAACGGCAGCCAATGCTCCATGCCCGCGAAGCGCCGGCCCTCGCTGACCGCCGCATAGAGGCCGTCGTCACGCTGGGGCGCGCCGAAAGCCTCGATATAAGAGCGGCGGAAGCGGCTGATGGTTTCGGGCGTCAGCGCCACCTCGCTCATCGCCTGAAGCGCCATCGACTTGCGCTGGCCGGTGGTGCGCTGCGTGGCGGCATCGAAGACGCGGATCGATTCCAGCGTGTCGCCGAAGAAATCAAGCCTCAGCGCCTCGCTCCAGCCGGGCGCAAAGAGGTCGAGAATGCCGCCGCGCACCGCGAATTCGCCGATGCCGCGCACGGTCGGCACCCGCTCGAATCCCGACGTCTCCAGCCGCGCGATCAGCGCATTCATGTCGATCTGGTTGCCGGGCCTGGCGTGGAAGGTTTGGGCCTCGACAAGCTCCGCGGGCGGAATGCGCTGCAGCAGCGCATTGGCGGTGGTGAGAATTACGGCACGGTGCGGTTTCTTCGCCAGTGCGATCATGGCGGTCAGCGCATCGAGGCGCTTGGCGGCGGCATCCGAACCGGGCGAGACACGGTCGTATGGCAGGCAGTCCCAGGCAGGCAGTTCTAGCACAGGCAGGCCCGGCGCGACGAAGGACAGCGCCTCGATGATCGAAGGCAGGCGCTGGCCGTCGCGGGCCACGAACAGCACCGGCTTGTCGGGCGCGATCTCGAGCGCCGTCTGCACCAGCGCGAAAGCCTCGTAGCCGTCCGCGACACCGTCGACGATGAACTGGCCGGCGCGGCCCTTCGGCAAACCAATGGTGGGAATGAGAGCCATCAAATCACGGTCTTGTTTGTCGCAATTCCCATGGGAAAACCGCTGCGCACTTTTCCTGGAATTGCTTGTGTTCAGAAAGTCATGGTCCGGCGGGACGCCAGGATTTTTTGCAGGACGGCACAGTCGATCTCCGCCGGCACCGGGCGTTCGCCCGTAACCAGCGGCAGGAATTCCGTGTCGGCAATATCGAGGAGCCTCTCATATTGGTCGATTTCCTCGGTGGTCAAGGTGCCGATCTCGGCATCGGCGAAGGTGCCGAGGATGAGGTCCATCTCGCGCATGCCGCGATGCCAGGAACGGAACAACAGCTTGCGGCGATGGGCGTCCAGCCCCTCGCTTGATCGTTTCGTTCCGGTCATTGTGCCGCATCCTCGCTTCAAGCGGCGCATATAGCGTGGATAGTGGGCGCTGTCAGCCTTGCGCTGCGGCCGTCGCGACATAAGCTGACATCATGCGTCCTTCCATCCTCGATCCCCTGTTTGTCCCGATCACCTCGCTTGCCGGCGTCGGGCCGAAGGTTGGCGCGCTGATCGAGAAGGTCGTTGCCGCCGATCTCGGCGACCGCGCCGCACGCGCCGGCGACCTCCTGTTCGTGCTGCCGCACACCGTCATCGACCGCCGAAACCGGCCGGGCATCGCACTCGCGGCCGAAGGCGCCATCGTCACGCTTGAGCTGCGCATAGACCGTCACCAGCCGCCACCGCGCGGCAACAGGTCGGTGCCCTACCGGGTATACGCCCATGACGACACGGGCGAAATCGGCCTGACCTTCTTCCATGCCCATGCCGCCTATCTCGAAAAGGCAATGCCTGTGGGCGAGCATGTCGTGGTGTCAGGCCGGATGGAATGGTTCAACGGCCGCCCGACCATGGTCCACCCCGACCATATCGCGCTCGCCAGCGAAGCGGAAAACTTGCCGCTGGTCGAACCGGTCTATCCGCTGACCGCCGGCCTCTCGGGCAAGGTGCTGCGCCGGGCGATCGGCCAGGCGCTCGGCCGCCTGCCGGAGCTGCCGGAATGGCAGGATGATGCCTTCATGCGCCGCCAGAGCTTTGCGTCCTTCGGCGACGCGCTGACCCGCATCCATTATCCCGCTGATCCGATCGATGTCGCGGTCGAAGGGGCTGCATGGCGCCGGCTCGCCTATGATGAATTGCTCGCCGGCCAGGTCTCGCTGGCCCTGGTGCGGGCAAAGGTGCGGCGCCTGTCAGGCCGCCCTCTCGTCGGCGATGGGCGCATCGTCGAGAAGCTGCGTACAGCCCTTCCCTATTCGCTTACGCCCTCGCAGGAATTCGCGCTCGCCGAAATCAACGCTGATCTCGCCGATCCGGAGCGCATGCTGCGGCTGCTGCAAGGTGACGTCGGCTCGGGCAAGACGGTGGTGGCGCTGCTTGCCATGGCACGCGCTGTCGAGGCCGGCGGCCAGGCGGCGCTGATGGCGCCGACCGAAATCCTCGCGCGCCAGCATCTGGCGACGATCACCCCGCTTGCCGCCAAGGTCGGCTTGCGCATCGCCATCCTGACCGGCCGTGAAAAGGGTCGCGAGCGAGCCGAAACGCTGGCGGGTCTTGCCAGCGGCGAGATCGACATCGTCGTCGGCACCCATGCGCTGTTTCAGGAAACGGTCAGCTTCCACGACCTGGTCCTGGCCGTCATCGATGAGCAGCATCGCTTCGGCGTCCACCAGCGGCTTGCCATCACCGCCAAGGGCGACGCGCCCGACATGCTGGTCATGACCGCGACCCCCATCCCGCGCACGCTGGTACTGACCGCCTTCGGCGACATGGACGTGTCGAAGCTGACGGAAAAACCCGCCGGCCGCCAGCCGATCCGCACCGTCACGCTGCCGCTGGAGCGGCTCGACGAGCTGGTCGGCCGCATGCTCGATGCCGTCGCGGATGGCCAGAAGATCTACTGGATTTGCCCGCTGGTCGAGGAATCCGAAGAAATAAAACTGATGTCGGCCGAGGATCGCTTTGCCTCGCTGAAGCCGCTGTTCGGCGATCGCATCGGCCTTGTCCACGGCCGCATGAAGGGTGTCGAGAAGGACCAGGCGATGCGCGCCTTCAAGCAAGGCGAGACGCGCATCCTGATCGCCACCACGGTGATCGAGGTCGGCGTCGACGTTCCTGACGCCACGATCATGGTCATCGAGCATGCCGAACGCTTCGGCCTCGCTCAGTTGCACCAGCTGCGCGGCCGGGTCGGACGCGGCGACAAGCCCTCGTCCTGCGTGCTGCTGTACAAGGATCCGCTTGGCGAGACCGCAAAACGCCGGCTGTCGGTGATGCGCGAGACCGAGGACGGTTTCCTGATCGCCGAGGAGGACCTGAAATTGCGCGGCGAAGGCGAACTGCTGGGCACCCGCCAGTCCGGCACGCCGGGTTTCCAGGTGGCGCGCATCGAGGTGCATGCCGACCTACTGGAGGCCGCCCGTGACGACGCCAGGCTGATCCTGTCGCGCGACCCAGAACTGCAATCGGACCGCGGCGAGGCGCTGCGGCTCCTGCTCTACTTGTTCGGCCGCGACGAGGCCGTGCGGCTCCTGCGCGCCGGGTGAGGCCCTAGCGGCGGATTGGCCAGGGTTCCGTTGATCGGCTCGCCGTTCAGCGTCACCAGTTTCGTCTTCACCTCGGGAGCCACCAACCCGGCTGATACGATCAGCTTGGCGCCGTCCTCGATCGTCATGTCGAGCGGCACGATGTCCGACTTCAGCACATACATCAGGAAACCGGTCGTCGGGTTCGGCGTGCACGGCATGAACACGGCAATCAGCGGATCACCTTCCTGGTCGAGCTTCTGGTTGATCTCGGTTTCCTTTTCGCTGGCGACGAACACCAGCGACCACACGCCCTTGCGTGGATATTCGACCAGCCCAACCTGGCGGAACATGTCGCCCTTGTTCGACAGCACGGTCTCAAAAATCTGCTTCAGCGAGCCGTATATGCCGCGCACCAGCGGCATGCGGCCAAGCAAGCGCTCGCCAAAGCCGACTATGGCGCGGCCGACAATGTTGGCGGTCAGAAAACCGATCAGCGTGATCAGGATGAGCGCAACGATGAGCCCGAACCCTGGAACCGGAAACGGCAGATAGGTGTCGGGGCTGTAGCGCGCCGGAATATACGGTTTCACCCAGGAATCGACCCAGCCGATGAACGACCAGGCGATATAGGCGGTGATCGCCAGCGGCGCGCAGACGATGAAGCCCGTGAGGAAATAGTTCCTCAGCCGTGTCATGCCGGAAGTCTTGGGAGCGTCTGACATGGTTCACCGGAGGCGCTATTGCGACGCGACATTAGTGAACCGGAAGACGCTTTGGAACTGCGAAGTTTTTAAAGGCGCCTGTTTACAAGCGCCTATTCCACCGTCACCGACTTCGCCAGATTGCGCGGCTGGTCGACGTCGGTGCCCATGAACACGGCGGCGAAATAGGCGAGCATCTGGATCGGTAGCGCATAGATGATCGGCGAGATGATTTCCGGCACATCCGGAAGCACGATGGTCTCCATCGTCTTCAGACTCACCTGTGCCGCGCCCTTGGCGTCGGTGATCAGGATGATCTTGCCGCCACGCGCCGCCACTTCCTGCATGTTGGACACGGTCTTTTCGAAGATGCGGTCGTGCGGCGCGATCACGATCACCGGCATGTTCTCGTCGATCAGCGCGATCGGCCCATGCTTCAGCTCTCCGGCGGCATAGCCTTCGGCATGGATGTAGGAAATCTCCTTCAGCTTCAGCGCGCCTTCCATGGCGAGCGGGAAATTGGTGTCCCGTCCGAGATAGAGCACGTCCTTGTAACGCGACAGTTCCCGCGCGATCCGTTCAATCTGCTCTTCGAGCTTCAGCACCTGGTTGGCATAGCGCGGCGCTTCCGAAAGCGCTCGCACCAGCGTTTTCTCTTGCTCCTTCGAGATCGCTCCGCGCGCCACGCCGGCGCGCACGGCAAGCGACGCGAGCACGGACAGCTGGCAGGTGAAAGCCTTGGTCGAAGCGACGCCAATCTCTGGCCCGGCCAGCGTCGGCAGCACGACGTCGGATTCGCGCGCCATGGTCGATTCCCGCACGTTGACGACGGCGCCGATCTTCATCCCGGCCTTGCGGCAATAGCGCAACGAGGCCAGAGTATCGGCGGTCTCGCCCGATTGCGAGATGAAGAAGGCGGCGTCGTTGGCCGACAACGGCATCTCGCGGTAACGGAATTCCGACGCGACATCGATATCGACCGGGAGCCGCGCATAACGCTCGAACCAGTATTTGCCGATCAGGCCGGCGAGATAGGCGGTGCCACAGGCGGAGATCGCCAGCCGGCCGATCTTGGCGAAGTCGAATGGCAGATCAAGCGGCTTGGAGACGCCGGAGACGAAATCCACATAATGAGCCAGCGTGTGCGAGATCACCTCGGGCTGCTCATGGATCTCCTTCTCCATGAAATGGCGGCGGTTGCCTTTGTCGACCATGAAGCTGGTCGAGAGCGACTGCTGGCGCTTGCGGTCGACCTTTTTGCCGTCGATGTCGAAGATGGCGACGCCGTCGCGGCGCACCACCGCCCAGTCGCCGTCCTCGAGATAGGTGATCGAATTGGTGAACGGAGCGAGCGCGATGGCGTCGGACCCCAAAAACATCTCGCCGTCGCCATGGCCAACGGCCAAAGGCGGGCCATTGCGCGCGCCGACGATCAGGTCCTCGTCACCCTTGAACATGATGGCTAGCGCAAAGGCGCCTTCCAGCCGCTTCAGCGCCTGGTGCGCGGCCTCGACCGGCTTCAGCCCCCTGGCGAGTTCTCGCGCCACCAGGTGTGCTACGACCTCGGTGTCGGTCTGCGACGAGAAGGAATAGCCGTCGCGGATCAGCTCCTCGCGCAGTTCGGCGAAATTCTCGATGATGCCGTTGTGGACGATGGCGACGCCGTCTGAAAAATGCGGGTGCGCATTGGTCTCGTTGGGCACGCCGTGGGTTGCCCAGCGCGTATGGCCGATACCGATCCTGCCGTCGAGCGGCTCATCCTTGAGTCGGCGTTCGAGGTTGACCAGCTTGCCCTCGGCACGGCGGCGGCCCAGCTCGCCCTTCTCAATGGTGGCGACGCCGGCGGAGTCATAGCCGCGATATTCGAGCCGCTTCAGTGCGTCGACGATGAGCGGCGCAACCTGCGAGTGGCCGACGATTCCAACGATACCGCACATGCAGACAGTCCCCGATTGCCCACGGAAAACCAGCGATATTTAGGCGTGGCCGGCCTGCCGCGAAAGTCACATTGCATTTCGTCCGCTGTAACGGACGCTTCAGCAGGCATGCACCATGACAGCCCGCTCTTGCAATCCGGTTACGGCAATCGTTCGGTTTTTTCGATTGCTTCGGCGAGAAAGCAGACCGTCGACCCAATCGCTAATGGTCGGCGCCAGCCGCTTTCTTCTTCGCGGCCGCCGCGGAAGCAAAGCGTTCGCGCAATTCCTTGCCCTTGCCGGGGATCGTCTTCTGGCGGGCCCGGCCAAAGGCCAGCGCATCGTCGGGCACGCTTTCGGTGATGACGCTGCCCGAGGCGATATAGCCGCCATTGCCGATGGTGACCGGGGCCACGAGCGAGGAATTGGAGCCGATGAAGGCGCCCTCGCCGATGTCCGTGAAGAACTTTGAGTAGCCGTCGTAGTTGCAGGTGATGGTGCCCGCTCCGATATTGGCGCCCGCGCCGACACGCGCGTCGCCAATATAGGTCAAATGGTTGACCTTGGCGCCGTCCTCGATAACGGCTTGCTTGACCTCGCAGAAATTGCCGACCTTTGCCTTGTTCCTGAGATCGGCGCCTGGCCGCAGCCGGGCGAACGGCCCGACATCGCAATTGGAAGCGATGGTGGCGCCCTCGATGTGGCTGAAGGCGTGGATTTTGGCGCCGCTGGCGATCCTCACGCCCGGACCAAACCAGACGTTGGGTTCGACGATGGTGTCGGCCCCGATTTCGGTGTCGTGCGAGAAAAACACGGTTTCCGGGGCGATCAGAGTCACGCCCGACAGCATCGCGTCATGGCGCCGGCGCTGTTGCCAGATGGCTTCGGCTTGCGCCAGTTCGGCGCGATTGTTGATGCCGAGCGCGCTTTCGAAGCTGGCTTCGGTGGCAACGACATCGAGATTTTGTGCACTGGCGATCTCGACGATATCGGTCAGATAATACTCGCCCTTGACATTCTCGTTGCCGACCGCGTCGAGCAGTTTCAGCGCGTGCGCGCCGGCCACCGCCATCATGCCGGCATTGCAGAAGCCGATTTTCTTCTCCTCTTCGGAGCAGTCTTTTTCCTCGCGGATAGCTGTGAGCTTGCCATCCTTTTCGATCAACCGGCCATAGCCGGCCGGATTGGGTGGGCGGAATCCGATCACCACGACGGCAGCACCTTCCGCCAATCTCCGCCGCGCCACCGTGAGCGCATCCGCATCGATCAGTGGCGTGTCGCCAAACATCACGAGGACGTCGTCATAACCCCTTGATATCGCTGCGCGGGCAGCGATAACGGCATGCGCCGTACCCAAGCGCTTTTCCTGCTCGAAGGTTTCCGCCTTCGGTGCAAACCTGGCCGCCGCCTTGCGCATCTCGTCGGCCCCATGGCCGATCACCAGCGCCAGCCCGCTCGCACCCGCGGCTTCGGCCGCCTTGACCACATGGGCCACCATCGGCAACCCGGCGACCTGGTGCAGCACCTTCGGCAGCGCGCTCTTCATGCGTGTGCCTTCGCCGGCGGCGAGGATGACGGACAGGCAGGATCTCTGGCTCATGGACGGGCAACCGTATGAAAGGGTTGGGAATCAATACAGGATAGCAGTGGCGCCATGCTGCACCAATGCGGTTAAATTCCGGTGAGATGATAGAGCAGCTGACTCTTAATTAACGGGTCCTCAGTTGAGTCCCATAGCTCGCCCCAAGTCGACAATCGTCAGCCCAGCCGCCCCAGCACCGGGAAATTCTCCAGCAGCCAGTACGACACCGTCTGCACGCCGCCGGTGAGGAAAAACACGCCGGCGACCACCAGCAACGCGCCGATCGCCTTTTCGACGCGGCCGAGATGGACGCGGAATTTGCCCAGGAAGCGCATGAAGGCGCCGGAGAACAGCGCCGCGATCAGGAACGGGATGCCGAGGCCGAGCGAATAGGCGGCGAGCAGAAGGGCCCCCTCGCCGACCGTCTCGCGGCCACCGGCCAGCGTCAGGATCGGCCCCAGCACCGGGCCGATGCAGGGCGTCCAGCCGAAGGCAAAGGCAAGGCCCATGATATAGGCGGCGACGGCACTGGCCGGCTTGCCCTGCGACTGGAAGCGCGCCTCGCGTGACAGGAGCGGGATACGCAGGATGCCCAAAAAATTTAGGCCCATCAGGATGATCAGCACGCCGGCGCCCATCGCCAGCGGCTCCTGCCAGACGCGCAGCAGCCGGCCGATGGTCGACGCGCCGGCGCCCAGCGCGACGAACACGGTGGAAAAACCGAGCACGAAGGCGATCGAGGAATAGAGCAGCGCGCCGCGCGCGCCCTCGCGTGCCGTCGCACCCGCGTTGCCGCGGAAATCGTCGACGGAGACGCCGGCCATGTAGCAGAGATAAGGCGGCACCAGCGGCAGCACGCATGGCGAAAGGAACGAGATGGCCCCCGCCCCGACCGCGCTGACATAGCCGATATCCAATGCCATTCCAAAACTCCAACCTTTGGCGTCCGATATAGCGGCACGCCGGTTTGTCCGCCAATCACCATCGTGTGGCAAGTCATCGCGGGCGGGGAAGAAAGCATCGGCGCAAGGCGTTGACACGACGAGGCCGCGATTTTCCGCGCGCCTTCGAATATCAGCCACGGAGATTTCCATGAAAACGATAACCGCAGCGCTGTCCACGCTCCTGCTCAGCACCGCCGCATCCTTTGCCGCCGAAGCGTGGAAGGAAGCCGAGGTCAATGGCACCAAGATCTACACCGACGCCAATGGCATGACGCTCTATACCTATGACAAGGACGAGAAGGGCAAGACCAACTGCTACGACAAGTGCGCCACCAACTGGCCGCCGCTGAAGGCCAAAGCCGGCGCCAAGGCGGACGATGAATGGAGCGTCGTCGACCGTACCGACGGCACCAAGATGTGGGCCTATGACGGCAAGCCGGTCTACACCTTCATCAAGGACAAAAAGGCCGGCGACGTGACCGGTGATGGCGTCGCCGGCGTCTGGCACGTCGTCAAGGCGGACTGATTTCCCTATCGGGAGGTCCGCCGAACGGGACTTCTCACCGGCCGCCGGGCATCCCTCCAAATCCGGCGGCCGGGCCGTCGCGGACTCAACCTGACCCATTCCAGGCCGACCAGCAACAGGTTGAACCTCTCCCAATCTTCCGAGGCTTGCGCCCACTCATTCTAAAATATGTGATGTTCTCCATACACTCTTAGAGTGTATTGCTGTCGGCGGCCCCGCAATTTGGGCGCTTGCCCTTGACCGGATGCAAAAGCGCGGCCATGTGAGCGACGAACAGAACCGAGATTTCGTCGCGCGCAGCGGAATTCTTCTGCCGCATCACAGCTGATATGAGACCTCATGGACGTCGTCGTCGTCGAATCGCCGGCCAAGGCAAAAACAATCAACAAATATCTGGGCAGGAACTACAAGGTTCTGGCCTCGTTCGGCCATGTCCGCGATTTGCCGGCCAAGGATGGCTCGGTGCGCCCGGATGAGGATTTTGCCATGTCCTGGGCGGTCGACACCGCCTCCGGCAAGCGGCTCGCCGACATCGCCAAGGCGGTCAAGGACGCCGACGGCCTGATCCTCGCCACCGACCCGGATCGCGAAGGTGAAGCCATCTCCTGGCACGTTCTGGAAGTGCTCAAGCAGAAGCGCGCGCTGAAGGACAAGCCGGTCAGCCGCGTCGTCTTCAACGCCATCACCAAATCGTCGGTGCTGGAGGCGATGGCCAATCCGCGCCAGATCGATGCGCCGCTGGTCGACGCTTATCTGGCCCGCCGCGCGCTCGACTATCTCGTCGGCTTCACCCTGTCGCCTGTCCTGTGGCGCAAATTGCCGGGCGCCCGCTCCGCCGGCCGCGTCCAGTCGGTGGCGCTGCGCCTGGTCTGCGACCGCGAATCCGAGATCGAGCGCTTCATCCGCGAGGAATACTGGCAGATATCAGCTCTCCTCGGCACGCCGCGCAACGAGACCTTCGAAGCCCGCCTCACCGCTTTCGAGCGCAAGAAGCTGCAAAAGCTCGACATTGCCAACAAGGCACAGGCCGACGACATCAAGGCGATGCTCGAGGGCGCCACCTTCAAGGCGCTGTCCGTCGAAGCCAAGCCGACCAAGCGCAACCCCGGTCCGCCCTTCACCACCTCGACATTGCAGCAGGCCGCCTCATCGGGCCTCGGCTTCTCGGCCACGCGCACCATGCAGGTGGCCCAGCGGCTCTATGAGGGCATGGAGATCGGCGGCGAAACCACCGGCCTGATCACCTATATGCGAACCGACGGCGTGCAGATGGCCCCCGAGGCGATCGACGCCGCGCGCGATGCCATCGCCAAGGAATTCGGCCCGAAATACCTGCCGGAGAAGCCGCGCCAATACACCGCCAAGGCCAAGAACGCGCAGGAAGCGCACGAGGCCATCCGGCCGACGGATTTCATGCGCACCCCGGCGTCGGTCAGGCAATATCTCGATTCCGACCAGATGCGGCTTTACGAACTGATCTGGAAGCGCGCCATCGCCAGCCAGATGCAGTCGGCCGAGATCGAGCGCACCACTGTCGAGATCGAGGCGCTGAATGGCGCCCGCACCGCTGAACTTCGCGCTGTCGGTTCGGTCGTTCGCTTCGACGGCTTCATCGCCGCCTACACCGATCAGAAGGACGACGACGCCGAAGACGAGGAAAACCGCCGTCTGCCGGAGATCCGCTCCGGCGAGCAGCTTGCCCGCCGCGCGATCAATGCCACCCAGCACACGACCGAGCCGCCGCCGCGCTACTCCGAGGCGTCGCTGATCAAGAAGCTGGAAGAACTCGGCATCGGCCGCCCCTCGACCTACACCGCGATCCTGAAGACGCTCGAGGACCGAGACTACGTCACCATCGACAAGCGCCGGCTGGTGCCGCAGGCCAAGGGCCGCCTGCTGTCGGCCTTCCTGGAAAGCTTCTTCGAGCGCTATGTAGAGTATGACTTCACGGCATCGCTGGAAGAAAAGCTCGACGAGATCTCCGACGGAAAGCTCGCCTGGAAGGACGTGCTGCGCGATTTCTGGAAGGATTTTTCGGGCGCCGTCGCCGACATCAAGGAGCTGCGCGTCACCGATGTGCTCGATGCGCTGAACGAGGAACTGGCGCCGCTGGTTTTTCCCGCCCGCGAGGACGGTTCCAACCCGCGCATCTGCCCCAAATGCGGCACCGGTAATCTGTCGCTGAAGCTCGGCAAGTTCGGCGCTTTCGTCGGCTGCTCGAATTATCCCGAATGCTCCTTCACCCGCCAGCTCGGCGACGCCGCCAATCCCAATGGCGAGAATGGCGGCGGCGAGGACGGCACCAAGGTGCTGGGCAAGGATCCTTATACGGCCGAGGAAATCACGCTGCGCTCCGGCCGCTTCGGCCCCTACATCCAGCGCGGCGACGGCAAGGAGGCAAAACGTTCGAGCCTGCCCAAGGGCTGGACGCCTGATTCCATCGACCATGAGAAGGCGCTCGCCTTGCTGGGGCTGCCGCGCGACGTGGGCAAACATCCCGAATCCGGCAAGATGATCTCGGCCGGCCTCGGCCGCTACGGGCCGTTCGTGCTGCACGATGGCACCTACGCCAATCTCGACAGCATCGAGGATGTGTTTTCCATTGGCCTCAACCGTGCCGTCACGGTGATTGCCGAGAAGCAGTCCAAGGGCAAGGGTGGCCGCAATGGTGGCACGGCTGCGGCTCTGAAGGAGCTTGGCGACCATCCGGATGGCGGCGGCAAGATCGTCGTGCGCGACGGCAAATACGGCCCCTACGTCAATTTCGGCAAGGTCAACGCCACGCTGCCCAAGGGCAAGGATCCTCAATCGGTGACGATCGAGGATGCGCTGGCGCTGATCGCCGAAAAGGAAGCCAAGGGCGGCGGTGGCAAGAAGCCGTTCCGCAAGGCGGCGGCAACCAAAGCCCCCGCCGCCAAGAAAACAGCGGCCAAGAAGCCGGCCGCGAAGAAAAAAGGGTAGAACGGCGTGGCGCGCAGGATCACCGGAAGAAGTCACGGCGATCCCCGCACCGCCGACACCCGGGCCAAGGTCAAGGACGATTATCGGCCCTCGCGCGACGAAATCCTGCGCTATATCGCCGAAAACCCAGATCGCGCCGGAAAGCGCGACATCGCCAAGGCGTTCGCGCTGCGCGGCGACGACCGCATCTGGCTGAAGGATCTCCTGCGCGACCTGCAGGACGAAGGCGTTCTGACCAAGGAGCGCAAGCGGTTAGCCCGGGTCGGCGCCCTACCCCATGTCGCCGTGCTCGACATCTTTGGCCGAGACGGCGATGGCATCTTGCTGGCGCACCCGGCCGAGGCAGTCGGTCCGGGCGAACCTCCCGTGGTCTCGATCCGCGTTTCGCGCAGCGGCAACGGTCCCGCGCCAGGCATCGGCGACCGCGTGCTGGCCAAAACCTTCCCGACCGACGATCCGTCAGGGCCTGCGTATACCGGCCGGGTGATCAAGATCTTCGAGAAGCGCACGGACGCTGTCCTCGGCGTCTTTCGCGTGCTTCAGGACGGCAGCTTCCGCATCGAGCCGGTGGAACGGCGCCAGCCCGAGTTGATCGTCGACAAGGAATTCCAGAACGATGCCAAAAACGGCGATCTTGTCGAAGTCGAGCCAGCGCGAGCCTCCCGCTTTGGGTTGCCCCGCGCCAAGGTGCTGAACGTGCTGGGTTCGCTGACCAGCGAAAAGGCGGTTTCGATGATCGCCATCCACGCGCACGACATTCCCCACATTTTCCCGGCCGACGTCATTGCCGAATCCGAGGCGGTGAAGCCCGCGACGCTTGACCATCGCGAGGACTGGCGTGACCTGCCGCTGGTTACCATCGATCCGGCCGACGCCAAGGACCATGACGACGCGGTCTTCGCCACCCCTGACCTCGACGAGAAGAACCCCGGCGGCGTCATCGCGACGGTCGCCATCGCGGATGTCGCGGCCTATGTCCGCCATGGCACGGCGCTCGACCGCGAAGCGCTGAAGCGCGGCAATTCGGTTTATTTCCCAGATCGCGTCGTGCCGATGCTGCCCGAGCGCATCTCCAACGATCTCTGTTCGCTGCGCGAGGGTCAGGATCGCCCGGCACTCGCGGTGCGCATGACCTTCTCCGCCGAGGGCAGAAAGATCAGGCACTCCTTCCACCGTGTCATGATGAAGTCGGCGGCCAAGCTGGCCTATAGCCAGGCCCAGGCCGCGATCGACGGTGTACCAGACGACAAGACCGGCCCGATCCTCGACACTGTGCTGAGGCCGCTGTGGGAGGCCTATACGATCCTCAAGCGCGGCCGCGACGGCCGCCAGCCGCTGGAACTCGACCTGCCGGAGCGCAAGATCCTGCTCAAGCCGGATGGCACGGTCGACCGCGTCATCGTGCCGGAGCGGCTCGACGCCCACAAGCTGATCGAAGAGTTCATGATCCAGGCCAATGTCGCCGCGGCCGAAACGCTGGAAGGCAAGAAGCAGGCGCTGGTCTATCGCGTCCATGACGCGCCGTCGCTGGCCAAGCAGGAATCGCTGCGCGAATTCCTGCAGACGCTTAGCCTGTCATTGGCACGCGGCGCCCAGATGCGGCCCAGCCAGTTCAACGGCATTCTTGAGCGTGTGCGCGGCGCCGACAATGAGGCGCTGGTCAACGAAGTGGTGCTGCGCTCGCAGAGCCAGGCCGAATATTCACCCAAGAACATCGGCCATTTCGGGCTCAACCTCAGCCGTTACGCTCATTTCACCTCGCCGATCCGCCGCTACGCCGACCTGATCGTGCATCGCGGACTTATTGCCGCGCTCGGTCTCGGCCCCGGCGGGCTGACGCAGGATGAGGAGGCCCGCCTCGAAGATGTTGCGGTGCTGATCTCCGGCACCGAGCGGCGCGCGATGGCTGCCGAGCGCGACACGGTCGACCGGCTGATCTCGGCCTACCTCGCCGAGCGCATCGACGACCGCTTCGACGCCCGCATCTCCGGCGTCACCAAATCAGGACTTTTTGTCCAATTGCCGCAATATGGCGCCGATGGTTTCATCCCGGTGTCAACTTTGGGCGGCGATTACTATATATACGATGAAACGGCCCGCTCCCTGTTCGGAGAACGCTCGGGCAAAGGCTACCAGCTCGCGGACCGCGTCGAGGTCCGGCTCGTCGAGGTGGCGCCAATGGCCGGCGCGATGCGCTTCGAGATGTTGACCGACCCAAAGCCCCTGCCAGGCTCCAGCAGGTCGTTTCACAAGGCTAAGGGCCGCGCCCGTGCGTCGCAATCGCGACCGGGGTCGCGCGGCAGGAGACGATGATGGAACAACAGGTTTTTGGTGGCGAACATCACTCTGGCCGGGTTGCCCGCCCCTTGTGGACGGCGATGAAGCGGGGCTTCTTGGGCCGCTGCCCGAACTGTGGCGAAGGCAAGCTGTTCCGCGGCTTCACCAAGACTGTCGAAACCTGCAGCGTCTGCGGCGAGGAGATCCATCACCATCGCGCCGACGATCTGCCGGCCTACCTGGTCATCGTCATCGTCGGCCATATCGTTCTCGGTGCCTTCATGGGCGTGGAAGCGACCTCGACGCTCTCCACCTGGCAGCACATTGCAATATGGGTGCCCTTGACCATCCTGCTCTCCATCGCGCTGCTGCAACCGGTCAAGGGTGCCGTCATCGGACTGCAATGGGCGTTCTATATGCACGGGTTCGGTGGCCAAAAGGATGGGACGGAGTCCCACCACGGCGCCTAAGGCGCCGCTGGCGCAACACGCCAATCGGTAAGGCCACTTTCGCATGCAAGAAGTTTCCGCTAGGTCCCTGCGCATGGAAGCATTGACCAAGGCGGATGCCGACAAGCTCGACAAGGGTCTTGCCACGCATGGCGGCGGGCGCCTGCGTCCGCGTGACGCCGCGACGCTCATCCTGCTCGACCGCAAGGGCGACGACGTCCTGGTGTTGATGGGGCGCCGCCACGCCGCACACGCTTTCATGCCAGGCAAGTTCGTGTTCCCCGGCGGCCGAACCGACCCTGCCGACAGCCGCATACCGACAGCGACGGCACTTGACCAGCACGAAGAAGCCAAGCTGACGGCCGGCCCCGGCCGCACCAGCCGCGCCCGCGCCCGCGCCATTGCCTTGTCGGCGGTCCGCGAGACCTACGAGGAAGCCGGCCTGCTGATCGGCCGCAAAGGCGCCTTTGCCACGACCAGGCGCGATTGGCAGGGTTTCGTCGAACATGGCGTGGCACCGTCGCTGGAAGCATTGCGCTTCGTCGCGCGCGCCATCACGCCGCCGAACCGGGTACGCCGCTTCGATACCCGCTTCTTCAGCGCCTGGCGTGGCGATGTCGCCGTCGAACTGCCCGATGGCGGCCCGACCAATGAATTGGAGGAACTGGTCTGGCTGCCGCTCGCCAAGGCCAAGCAGGCCGACATACCCGACATCACCCGAATGATCCTGGACGAGCTGGAAAAGCGGCTCGCCGACGATCCGCTGCTGCGTCCGGGCGGACCTGTCCCTTTCTACCGGCTTGTCCGCAACCACTTCACCCGCGAACTTCTCTAAGCAATTCCAGGAACACTGTGCCGCGGTTTTCCCACGGGAATTGCGCAAGATCAAAAAGACAGAGTATTCAGCATCCCATGACGGTCGATACCCAACCACAGGGCGACGAACGCGTACACTGGCTGCCGATGGTGGCGGCGATTTCGTCGATCAGCGTCGTCGGCATCGCCATTGGCCTCGGCATGCCCTTGCTCAGCGTCATCCTGGAAACACGCGGTCATTCGGCCTCGATGATCGGCCTGAACACGGCTGTCGCCGGCGTGGCCTCGATCGCCGGGGCGCCGCTGGCCACGCCGCTCGCCATGCGCTTCGGCGTCGCCTGGACCATGATCGCCATGATTGCCACCGGCGCGCTCGCCTTTGTCGGTTTCCATTTCGCGCCCGATTTCTGGATGTGGTTTCCGCTGCGCGTCGTTCTGCACATCGCGCTGACCGTGCTGTTCATCCTGTCGGAATTCTGGATCAGCACGTCGGCGCCGCCACACCGGCGCGGCCTTGTGCTTGGCATCTATGCCACCGTCCTGTCGCTCGGCTTTGCCGCCGGGCCGTGGCTGTTCGCCCATCTCGGCAGCTCCGGCTTCAGGCCGTTCGGCGTCATCATTGCCCTGGTGACGCTGGCTGCCATACCGGTGCTCGCTGCGCGCAACGAAAGCCCGACCATCGTGGCCGACAGCGAAACCAGCCACTTCCTGCGTTATATCTGGCTGGTGCCGACCGCGACTTTCGCCGTGCTCGTGTTCGGCGCGGTTGAGACAGGCGGCTTCGCGCTGTTCCCGGTCTACGGCAACCGCATCGGTTATTCCGAGGCCGACGCGGCGCTGCTGCTGACCATGATCGGCCTCGGCAATGTGCTGTTGCAGATTCCGATCGGCATGATCAGCGACCGCGTCTCCGACCGGCGTTATCTCTTGCTCGCCTGCGCCACGGTCGGCCTCGTCGGCACGATATTCATGCCGTTCTTTGCCGCGAACTGGCATTTGATGGCCGCGCTACTCTTCGTCTGGGGCGGTGTCGTCGCCGCCATGTACACGATCGGCCTCGCCCATCTCGGCTCGCAGCTCTCCGGCCACGAACTGGCCTCCGCCAACGCCGCCTTCGTGCTCTGCTACGGCGTCGGCATGGTGCTTGGCCCGCAGGCGATCGGCATCGGAATGGACAGTTTCGGGCCTTCCGGATTCGGCTGGTCACTCGGCCTGTTCTTCGGCGCCTACATCGCCCTGGTCTGCTTCAGGCTCGTGCGCAAGCTCCTGCTGTAACACTGCGCCGTCGAGTGCCCTTATCCGCCGCGCCGCGGCGGATGCTGACAGAACCGTGTCAGGAGCGTCCGGTTAAAAGAGTGTCCCCTGATACCCGAAGTTGAGGACACTGCCATGATCGACAGCGGCTTTGAGACCACATCACTGCGAATGACGCTTCTGCTGCTTGTAACCTTCCAGGCTCCAGCTGCCGATGTTGACCGCATCATGGACGCGGTTGTCGCGATCGCACCGCTCGCGATGGGCAAGTATGACCGCAACGCGTATCAGTCGGCACACGGCATCGAGCGCTACAGGCCGCTTGAAGGGGCCGCGGCCGGCGCCGAGACCGAATTGCGCCACCGCCCGGGCACGGTCGAGGTTTCCTTCGAACTGCCCGACGACCAGGCGCTGGCGGCCCGCGTCGTCGAGGCGATTTTCCAGGCGCACTCCTATCAGGAGCCGGTGATCCGCATCCAGCCGATCCTTGCCAGCCGCTCCAAGGGGCTGGACGACCGTGCCAATCCGAATCGCTGGTGGAACACGACCGGAGACTGGAAGAGGGTTGCGGTATCCGAGGCGGAAACCGCCTGATTTATGCATTCTGGGCAGCTTGGGCGAGCCACATCAGGCCAGCCGGGCTTGACTTTCCAGGCACGTTCTTTATGTGTCGCGCCAAGTTTCCCGCGTCCGGGTGTTTTCCCGTGCTCCAGCGGCCAAAACCCCACGAACATAACGGACTGAGATCATGGCCAAAGCCGCAAACATCAAGATCAAGCTTCTGTCGACCGCCGACACCGGTTTCTTCTACGTCACCAGCAAGAACAGCCGTACCAAGACCGACAAGCTGTCGTTCCGCAAGTACGACCCGGTCGCCAAGAAGCACGTCGAATTCAAGGAAACCAAGATCAAGTAATCTGGTTTTTCCTCTGGAATGCCAAACGCCGCCCATCGGGCGGCGTTTTCGTTCGGCCCGGGCGGCTGAAGTCCGTCAGCCCGGCTGAGCGCCTTAGAGCCGGATGATTTCAGGTCGAGTCGACCTGAAATCTGAATCCGTCTCTAAATCAAAGAGATAGAGCATGATGTCGTCCGAAAACCGCTTCACACTTTTCGGCATCATGCTCTAGCCGATGCGGTCGCCGCTCTTCCCGTCGAACAAATGCAGCGATGCCGGATCGGCCGACAGGCGCACCATGTCGCCAGGCTTCACGGCCGCGCGCCCCATCGCAAAGACGCAAAGCTGCTGGCCGGCCTGCTTGACGTAGAACTGCGTCGACAGGCCGAGCGGCTCCACCACTCCCACTTCGCCTTGCAGCGTGCCGTCGTCAGCCAGCCGGATATGCTCGGGCCGCAGGCCGACGGTGATGACGTCACCGTCCCTGAGCGGCAGGCCGTCCGGCAGCCGAAGCTTCTGGCCATCGGACAACACGGCGTCCACCTTGCCGCCCTTCTCCACCGTGGCCGGCAGGAAATTCATTCCAGGCGAGCCAATGAAGCCGGCGACGAACATATTGGCCGGCCGGTCATAGAGATCGAGCGGCGCCCCCACCTGCTGGATCAGCCCGTCATGCATGACGACGATGCGGTCGGCCATGGTCATCGCCTCGATCTGGTCGTGGGTGACGTAGACCGAAGTGGTCTTCAACTGCTGGTGCAGCGCCTTGATCTCGGCGCGCATATGAACGCGCAGCTTGGCATCGAGGTTCGACAGCGGCTCGTCGAAGAGAAAAACCTTGGGATCGCGTACGATGGCGCGGCCCATGGCGACGCGCTGGCGCTGGCCACCAGACAATTGCCTGGGCAGGCGTTGCAGGAACGTATCGAGCCCCAGCCGCTTGGCGGCACCATCGACGCGCGCATCGATCGCCGGCTTCTCGGCCTTTCGCAGCATCAGGCTGAAGCCCATGTTCTTCGAGACGTCCATATGCGGATAGAGCGCATAGGACTGGAACACCATGGCGATGTCGCGGTCCTTGGGCGCCACGTCATTGACCAGCCGCTCGCCGATGCGGATCTCGCCGCCCGAGGCTTCCTCGAGTCCGGCGATCATGCGCAACAGCGTGGACTTGCCGCAGCCGGACGGTCCGACCAGCACGACGAACTCGCCATCGGCGATTTCGAGATCGACCGCGTGCAGGACGCGCACGGCGCCATAATCCTTGCGGACTTTTTCGAGCGTGACAGAGGCCATCGACCTATCCTTTGACGGCGCCGGCGGTAAGGCCGGTGACGAGATAGCGTTGCAGGAAAGCGAAGAAGATGCAGACCGGGATCAGCGCCAGGATCGACGCCGCCATCATCTGTCCCCAGTCGACGGCGAACTTGCCGATGAAGGTGAGCAGGCCGACGGCGAAGGTCTTCTGGTCGTCGCTGGAAATCAGCATCAGCGCGAACAGCAGCTCGCTCCAGGCGGCGGTAAAGACGAAGCCCAGCGTCGCGCCCATGCCGGGCAGCGTCAGCGGCACGATCACCTTGCGCATCGCCTGCGCGCGCGTGCAGCCGTCGATCATCGCCGCCTCCTCCAGGTCCTTGGGGATGCCGTCGAAGAAGGACTGCATCAGGAAGGTGGCAAAGGCGGTGTTGAAGGCGGTGTAGATGATGATCAGCCCGGTCAGGCTGTTGATCAGGCCGATCTGCCCCATCACGCGGTAGATAGGCGGAATGACCATCACCAGCGGAAAGGTCTGGGTCAGCAGCAACATGAGAGCCAGTGCAGCCTTGCCGCGAAAGGTGAAGCGGGACATGGCGTAGCCGGCGAGCGTGGCGATGACCGTGACCAGTGCCGCCGTCGACACCGAGACGATGACGCTGTTGAGGAAATAGCGCGGGAAATCGGTGGCTTCGAGCACGGTCACGAAATTCTGCAACGTCATGTGCGACGGCCAGAAGGTGATGCCTTCGGAATAGAGCAGCCGCTCCGGCGTGACCGAGATCTTCAGCGTCCAGTAAATCGGGAACAGAGCGAAGACGACGTAGGCGGCGATCGCGGCGTAGAGGCCGATGCCACCGAAGAAGCGCTGTGATGCTGAGCGTCCGGCAATCATCAGACGTGCCTCACAAGCGAGCGGCGGATGGCGATGAGCACGATCGCGTAGGCGATGAGCAGGACCAGCAGCAGCACGGCCACGGCCGAGGCATAGCCCTTGTCCAGCGACTTGAAGGCGCTGACATAGATGTAGACCGGCACCGTGTTGGTCGAGCCGGCCGGTCCGCCCTCGGTCATGACGAAGATCAGGTCGGCGAAAGTGGCGATCCAGATGGTGCGCAACATCACCGTGATGGCGATGGTTGGGGCCAGGAAAGGCAGCGTCACCTTGGTGAAACGTTGCCACGGCGAAGCGCCGTCGATCGCCGCCGCCTCATGCAGTTCCGAGGGAATAGACTTCAGCGCCGCCAGCAGCGTTATGGCGAAGAACGGAATGCCGAACCAGACATTGGCTATGATCGGCCCCCACATGGCGGTGGAGGGATCGGACAGGACGTTGGTCGGTTCGGCCTTCAGCCCCAAGGCGAACAGCCAGTGCGGCAGCGGACCGACGATCGGGTTGAACAGCCAGGCCCAGGTCAGGCCCGACAGGAAGGACGGCACCGCCCAGGGCAGGAAGACCAGTGCCTGCACCGCCTTGCGGCCTGGGAAAGGCTTGTCGAGCAGCAACGCCAGGCCAAGGCCGAGGAAGAACTGGAAGAACAGGCTGGCCGCCGTCCACCACAACGTGTTGATCAGCGCCTGGCCCAGCACCTGGTCCGACAGCATCGCCTGATACTGCCCGAGCCCGACATACTCGGACTTGAAGGCCGAAAATTTGCGGAAGGAATAGCTGATGCCGATGACCAGCGGCACGAGCAGCACCACGACCAGCAGGATGATCGCCGGGCTGAGGTAGAGCCAAGGCTCGATCGTCGCGTAGGAGAGCCGCTTTTTTCGCGGCGCCGCTGCGGACCGAATTTCGGATACGGCATAGGTCATTTGGCTGAGAAATGGCTCCCTGGAGCGGCGGGATGGACAATGAGCGTCCTTCTCCCCGTTCACGGGGAGAAGATGCCGGCAGGCAGATGAGGGGCGGCGCCAGCTTTTCAGAACTTGGCGCAGCCCCTCATCCGGCCCTATCGGGCCACCTTCTCCCCGTGAACGGGGAGAAGGGAAGAAAAGCTACTTCTTGTTCTTCGCCAGCCAGTCCTGCTGTTCCTTGGTCAGGAAGGCAGCCCACTGGTCGGCGACCTCCTTGGCCGTCTTCTGGCCGAGCAGCACTTCCTGGAAGTTCTTGATCGCGACCTGGTCGACGAAATTGCCGAGGTTTTCCAGATGCGTCGGCGGCGTCACCATTTCATATTTGGAGCTGTCGCTGAGTTCCGTGAACCAGCCCTTGAACTGCTCGGTCTTGAAATGGGGATCCTGGTCGGCACCGTTGTGGATCGGCACGACGCCGACTTCCTTGGCCCATTCCAGATTGTCCTTCGGCGACAGAAGCGTCGCCATCAGCTTCCAGGCATCATCCTTGTGCTGCGAGTTGGCGAACATCGCCCAGCCGGCATAGCCGAGCGTCGGATAGGACTTTCCGCTTGGTCCGACCGGCAGCGGCGCCACGGCGAAGTCGTCGGCGCTCATCTTGTCGGCGATGCCGAGAAGCGCGTCCGGATCCTGATTGAGCATGGCGCAAGTGCCGGAGTAGAAACCGGTGACGGTTTCGTTGAAGCCCCAGCTTACGGCATCCTTCGGCGCTAGACCATTCTTGTACATGTCGGCCAGCATCTGCAGGCCCTTGACCGAGCCTTCTTCATTGATGGTCGAGGTGCCGTCCTCGTTGAAATAGCCGCCCTTGCCCTGAGCGATGTTCATGAACATGTGCATGCCGTTGAAGGCGCCCGGCCCGCCGCGCAGGCAGTAGCCGTATTTTCCGGGAAGGGCCGAGATCTTCTTGGAATCGGCGACAAACTCGTCGAGCGTCGCTGGTGGGCCGTCAAGACCAGCCTCCTTGAACAGCTTCTTGTTCCAGAACAGCGCGTTCACATAGTAGCCATAGGGGATCATGAACTGGGTGTTGTTGACCGTCGAGCCGAACTGTTTGGCGCGGTCGCCGAGCGTCTTGGCGTCGTCCCACTTGGCCATATAGGGGCCGAGATCCTCGAGCTGGGCATTGTTGGCGTAAAGCCCCACCCAGCGTTCCGGCATCTCGACCACATCGGGCGTGTCACCGGCCTGCACCATGGTCAGGAATTTCTCGAAAGCCTGGCCCCAGGGCAGCGAGACCAGTTCGACCTTGACGCCTGGATTGGCCGCCTCGAACTCGGCGATCTGCTTCTTGAGGAATTCGGTGCGTGGCGGGCTGGTGATCACCTCGACCATTTTCAGGGTTGAATCGGCGAGCGCGCCACCGGCGGAAATCGCCAGCCCCGCGACGGTGGCAAGCATGACGGTCAGTTTTTTCATGTTCAAGACTCCCATTTTGAACCCGCTTGTTATTTTCTGGCTTTTTCGAGGGCCTGGGCGACATCCGCCCAGAGATCCTCGACACTTTCCAATCCGACATTGAAGCGGATGGTTCGGGGGCTGACGCCGAAGCGCGCCATCGAATTCAGTCCTGGCGTCTGCTCCAGCGACGCCTTGGCCGGTACGACCAGGCTCTCATGCCCACCCCAGCTGACGCCGATGCGGAAATATTTCAGCGCGTCGACGAAGACGGGAATGTCGATGTCCTCGGTAACCTCGAACGAGAACAACCCGCCATAGCCGGCAAGCGTCGCCTTGCCCGGATGGTTCGAATAGGCCGGATGGTTCACCCGCTCGACATCGCCATGCGCCTTCAGCCGCTCGGCGATGGCAAGCCCGCTCTTCATATGGTGCGGCAGGCGCAGCGGCAGCGTGCGCAGGCCGCGCAGCAAAAGCCAGGCCTCGAACGGCGACAGCTTGCCGCCGAGATAGGAATAGGTCTGCTCGTTGATCTGCTTGATATGCGCTGCCGAGCCAGCCACCACGCCGGCGACCGTGTCGCTGTGGCCGCCGAGATATTTCGAGGCCGAGTGCAGCACGAGGTCGACGCCGTGCAAGATCGGCTTCTGGAACACCGGCGTCGCCCAGGAATTGTCGATGGTGGTGACGATGCCCTGCTCTTTTGCCAGCCGGGTCAGATGCGGCAGGTCCTGGAGCTCGAACACCATCGAGGTCGGGCTTTCCAGATAGAGCAGCTTGGCGCCGGGAAGCGCCGCCGCGACCGCGTCCGGGTCGGAACCGTCGATATAGTCGACCTTGATGTTGAGCCGCGGCAGGAGCCGCTCGAACAGCCGGTAGGCATCGCCATAGCAGTTGCGTACAGCAACGATGCGCTCGCCCGCCCCGACGAAGGCAAGCACGGTGGCGCTGATCGCCGCCATGCCGCTGGAGAAGGCGCGTGCGGCCTCTGCACCCTCGAGCGCGGCGACACGAGCCTCGAACTCCATGACCGTCGGATTGTCGCCGCGGGAATAGATCGGCTGCTTTCGTTTGCCGGCAAAGGTATCGGCCATTTCCGCATAATTGGCGAAAGTGAACAACGAGGTCTGGTAGATCGGCGGCACGACGGCGCCGCCGGGAAACGGTTCGTCATGCGCCAAAAGCGTCGCCGCCTCGGTGAGATAATCGTGGTCGAAACCGTCTGGATGCCCGTTCATTTCAGGTCCGAAAGTTTGAGTTTGGCCGCACCGCGCTTGAGGTCGTCCTCGACGGTGGCGATGAGCTTGAGCGCCTCGTCGCGGGCGCCCTGCGGATCCCGCGCGGCGATACGTTCGTAGATGGTGCGGTGATAGGGAAAGCTGGCATGGCCGAAATCGCGCACACCGAGCGGATGCTCCCAGAAGCGATGGAACAGTTCGTGCATGGCCGCGATGATCTGTTCGAACAGTGGATTGCCGGAGACCCGGTAGATCGCCTGATGGAATTCCCAGTCCTCTTCCGACGACATGCCATCAAGGGTGCGAAACGCCTGCTCCATGATATCGAGCTTGCCCTCGATCTCGGCAATGTCGGCCGGGCTTGCCCGCTCGGCGCACAGTGCCGCTGCTTCCGCCTCCAGCGCGCGGCGTATTTCCAGCGTCTGCATCAGGCTGGTGAAGTCATTACCGCCCGCCAGCGTCAGCGGCAAATGCAGCATGTCGGGCGAGACGGCCGCCTTGAGAAACGTGCCGCTGCCTTGCCGGCGTTCGACCAGGCCCAATCCTTCCCACCGCGTCAGCGCCTCGCGCACCGTGTTGCGGCTGACCTTGAGCCGTTCGGCTAGAATGCGCTCGGTCGGCAGTCGCTCGCCAGGCCGCAAGGCCTCGGCGCGGACGAAGCCCACCAATGCCTTCAGCACGGCGTCGTCACGCGCCGTCCTCTGGATGGGTGGCAGGCTGTTCTGGTCCACATTTCCTCCAAGTGGTCCAATGGTCCAACCAATTTCTGCATAGATGGAACCTCCTGTCAATCGCTTGTCAGGAGGCAGCCGGCCTTTCAGGCCGTGAAGGTGACGCGCTGCGTTCGGAGCGGCGCCCGGCTCCGGCATCCGGTCCGAACCATCTGGTCAGCGCATCGGCCAATCCCTGTCCATCCTCAACGCCAACCCAGGCCACGTATCCATCGGGCCGGATCAAGACCGCATCGGGTGCGGCGACCATTCCGAGTACGGGAAGCTCCCAGGCACCGGCATACGATGCGTCGATCTGCCGGATCCGGTCGGCCCAAGGCGCAATGTCCAGCCTGCCTGGCTCACCGAAATTGAGGAGCAGCGGCCGCGCGTCGTGGAGCAACGTGAACAGTCGCAACGGCCCATTAGCGGTGGAGAGATCGAGGTCGGGTATTCGTCGCCCAAGCAGCGCGTGCCCCTCCCCGAGATCGTAGTGGACACCCAGGCCAGACATCTCCGCGGCGATCCGTTTGCGTGGCCCATCCATGGCGAGCAGTTCGGCGAATGTGTCGCTCAAGGCCTTGGTGCGAGCATCCATCCGGCGAAGCGCGACCTGCGCCATCGCGTTGCGCAGCACGCGGGCGGCGACCGGATAGCGTTCGGCATGGTAGCTGTCGAGCAGGCCTTCCAGTGACATCCGCCTGACCACCTGGGCCAGCTTCCACCCCAGGTTCACCGCGTCCTGCACGCCGATATTGAGGCCCTGTCCGCCCATTGGGGGATGGATATGCGCGGCGTCACCGGCCAGCAGAACACGTCTGTCGCGGTAAGCGGCAGCCTGCCGCGTCATGTCGGTGAACCGGGAAATCCAGGTCGGACTGTGGACCCCGTAATCGGTGCCGTAGACACCGACAAGCGCCTCGCTGAGATCGCGCAGTGTCGGTTCGCCACCAATGGTCAGTTGTCGCTCGGTCAGCACGATACCCACCCGGCCGTCTTCCTCAATCTTGCCGATCGCATGGATACCATGGGCGTCACTGCGAAAGCCCAATGCTGGTTCCTTCGCCGTCTCCACCTCGGCGATTATCCAGCTCATCGTCGGATCCCATCCATCGAACGCAATCCCCGCGGCCTTGCGGATCATGCTGCGTCCTCCGTCGCAGCCGACGAGATACTGCGTCCGCAACCGCTGGCCGCCAGACAGATCGATGTCGACGCCACCATCATCCTGTGCGAAGCCCGTGACGTCCTGCCCGCGATAGATCGGCACGCCGAACTCGCTGATCCAGTCGGCCAATATCCGCTCGATGTGGTTTTGCCGCAGCGCCAGCAGATAGTTGTGGCGCGTGGGAAAGTCGCTGATGTCCAACCGGGTCATGTGGAAGCCCACCGACGGCGATGTCTGTCCCTGCGAGAGGAACCGGTCGGCAATTCCGCGCTGGTCGAGCACCTCGATGGTGCGGACGTGCAGGCCACCCGCGCGCAAACCGATGAGTTCCTGGTTTAGCCGCCGCTCGACAATGGCCACATCGACGCCCGCCAATGCGAGTTCGCCGGCCAGCATCAACCCGGTCGGACCACCTCCGGCGATCACCACGGCATGATCCCGACGCACTCGGTCTCCTGGCAACAATTCCGGCATTTCGCCACTCCCGTTTCCGTTAACCTGGGTCGTGGTTCTACGGGAACAGCCGGGTCTTGCCGCAAGCCCCTTGCGCGCCATATGTATGAAATGGAAGGAGCTGGCTCCTCTCCTTCTCCTTATGCAATGGCGGTGAAAAAGTCTTGGCGTTGCCAGGCAATAACGCGCGAGAGTGCAGCCGAAGCCGTTACAGTCCAGAAAAGCGGGAACCTGCCGCAAAAAAGCCCCGGCACTTCCGGGGCTTGACGCAGATTCCTGATGTCATATCGGGCAAAGGGGGCCGGTCGGCGTTTGGCAGCGGTACGAGGAGGCCACTATGTGCCAGCGCCGGCCGGCCGACCCCACGGACCCAGGAGATGCGGCGGACCTGAGCATCATGGGGTATTCGAGGATCGAGCCGGCTGTCTACCTCGTGCCGGCTTCGTCTTGGCCTTCACATTTGCGCAAGAGCTTATGGAAATCAACAGTTTCTTAACCAAGGCTCGCGAATCGCTTGGATTAAGGTAAATGGGTAACCCTGTTGGGGTTGACCGGATAATCGGGCCCGGAGCGTCAGGCTGCCTTGGCAACGACGCGGTTGCGGCCGCCGCTCTTGGCTTCGTAGAGCGCGAGATCGGCGCGTTTCATCAGTGCCGCCACCGTGTCCACGCCCTTCAGCACCGATGACACGCCAACACTGACGGTGACCTCGATCGTCTTGCCCTCGGCGCCGATGGCGAACGGCATCTGGGCGATTTCGGCACGAATGCGCTCGGCCACCTTCTCGGCCACTGCGCCGTCGGTATCGGGCATTACCACCACGAACTCCTCGCCGCCGAACCGGCAGGCAAGGTCGATACCCCGGACGTTCTTGCGCAGCCGCCGCGCGAATTCGCGCAGCACCTCGTCGCCGCCGTCATGCCCATGCGCATCATTGATGGACTTGAAGCGGTCGAGATCGGTGATCATCACCGACAGCGGCCGGCGCCGCGCCACGGCGCGATCGAACAGCGTCTGCAGATGGCTGTCTAGATAGCGGCGATTGTGCAGCCCGGTGAGGCCGTCGGTCACGGCCATTTCGATGGTCTGGGTGACACTGGCGCGCAATTGGTCATTGTAGCGCTTGCGGCGCACCTGGGTACGCAGCCGCGCCGTCAGTTCCTGCTGGTCGATCGGCCGCATCAGATAGTCGTTGATGCCGAGTTCGAGCCCTCGGATGATGCGCTCCTCCTCGCCCTCCTCCGCCAGCAGGATGATCGGCACGAAACGGGTGCGGTCGAGCGAGCGCAGTTGCGAGCAGAGCCTGAGCGGATCGAAATCGGCGAAGGCCGTCGAGATCATCACGCATTCATAGGGCGTCTCCGCGGCCTGGAAGAACCCGGCATGCGGATCGCCCGTGACGTCGAGGTCGGCACGATCGCGCAGCATCTTCTGGATGCGCTCGACCGACGATTTGCGCTCGTCGATCAAAAGCACCTTCGGCGTCGTGTCCTCGGACGCGAAATTGCGGCTCAAAAGTTCTTCGATGCCGATGTTGCGCGTGGTCGAGGCGCGCAGCCGAAGCTCGTCGGTCAACGACTTCAGGCGGACCAGGCTCTTGACGCGCGTCATCAGCTGCAAGTCGTTGACCGGCTTGGTCAGGAAATCGTCGGCACCGGCCTCGAGCCCGCGCACGCGGTCGGTGACCTGATCGAGCGCGGTGATCATCACCACCGGAATGTGCGACGTCGCCGGATCGCTCTTCAATCGCCGGCAGACCTCGAATCCGTCCATGTCGGGCATCATTACGTCGAGCAGCACGACATCGACCTTGCCGTTCTCGCAGGTCTCGATCGCATCGGCCCCATTGGTGGCGGTCAGAACCTCGAAATACTCGGCCAGCAGCCGGACTTCCAGCAGCCTCACATTGGCAGGGATGTCGTCGACGACGAGGATCCGCGCAGTCATTTCACAACGCTCCGGCTCGGCTGGAAGGGTACATCAGGCATCGCCCAGATAAGATTTGATGGTTTCGATGAAACGCGGCACCGAGATCGGCTTCGAAATATACGCCTCGCAGCCGCCTTGGCGGATGCGTTCCTCGTCGCCTTTCATCGCGAAGGCAGTCACCGCAATCACCGGGATGACGTGCAGATCGTCGTCCTCTTTCAGCCATTTGGTCACTTCCAGTCCCGACACTTCGGGCAGTTGGATGTCCATCAGGATGAGGTCCGGCCGGTGCTGGCGCGCCAGGTCGAGCGCCTCCAGACCGTTGCGGGTGCGCACCGTCTCGTAACCGCTTGCTTCGATGAGGTCTCGAAAGAGCTTCATGTTGAGCTCATTGTCCTCGACGATCATGACCTTCTTAGGCATCGGCATCCCGTCCCGGCCGTCCTCCACCCGGAGGTGGCCGTCATGCGCTCTTTCCTTGAACGCACCAAACCCTGCTGCACTATACGGCAATATGATTGACGAAACGGAAACCCGAAGCCTGCAAAGCAGCACGAATTCCGCCTCGCCTCCCTGCGCGTCCAAAAGGCGCGCCACACGCTAATGGCTTGCCGCAAGCAATTCTTGCCATTACTGCGGGAGAGACTCATTCCACGCACCGAAGGTAGTGATGGCAAACGCAGCGTCAATGCGCGAAGAGGCGGAAACCATTGCCGTCAAGGCACTGGGCTTCGTTGCCGCCGATCCGGAGCTTTTACCGCGCTTTCTGGCAATCACGGGAATAGAGGCGCATTCGATCCGCCGGGCGGCCGGCGAGCCGGGTTTCCTGGCCGGCGTCCTGCAGTTCATTCTTGCCCACGAGCCGACCTTGATGCGCTTCGCCGAGGAAACCGGCACGCCACCAGCGGCTGTCGGCAAGGCGTTGCGCGCCTTGCCGCTTGGCGATGACAATCACGAGCACTCCACATGAGCGATGATCCCGAAACCGCGCGCCAGATCGAGGAACTGGCGGCTGACGACCGACCGCTGCTGGTGCTCGATGTCGACGACGTGGTGCTCGAATTCATCCGGCCCTTCCCGCATTTCCTCAAGGCGCGCGGCTATGGCCTGACGCTGGCGTCCTTCCGGCTGACCGGCAACATTGCCGAGACAGCCAGCGGCCGCCTGATCGAACAACCCGAAGTCACCGCACTCCTGGGCGATTTCTTCGACGCGCAAGCCGATTGGCAAAGCATCACCGATGGCGCCGCGGAAGCCCTGACCGGACTTGGAGACCGTGCCGAAATCATATTGCTGACAGCCATGCCGCACCGGCATCGCGCCGTGCGACGCGCCCATCTCGATGCACTGGGGCTAGCCTATCCGCTGCTGACCACCGAAATGGCCAAGGGGCCGGCGGTAGCCAAACTGCGCGGCAGGAGCGGGCGGCCGGTGGTCTTCGTCGACGATCAGCCAGCCAATCTGGCGTCGGTGCGTGACTCGGTCGCCGACGCAAATCTTTTCCATCTGATGGCCGACAATTCGCTGCGTAGGTTCCTGCCATCGGTCCCGGACGATGTCATCGTCGTCCAGGATTGGCACGAAGCCGCGCCTAAGATCGCTGGCGCGCTGGGGTTCTAATCCAGGCGTTCTGGTGCGATCCCGGACCGAAAAAACGGTTCCGGAATTGCTCGAGGGCAGAACACTCAAGGATTGAGCTTCGCCCCTGCCCCGCCGTTAGCGCCGCCGCCATTATCGCTACCGCCATCGTCGCCGCCGCTCTCATCGTCCGAACCGTCACCGTCGTCGACGCTATCGTCCACCGCCGGGTCGGCGGGCTTCAGCATGACGCCGTTGACGGTGACCGAGCCGTCGGCCTTGGTGTTGATAGCCCATTCCAGCTTGCCATCCGGCAGCGTCTTGGCAAAACCCTTCGCCATGAGAGCGATAGGCACGTACTGCCCGACCTCCGGCTCCGCCTTCGCCGCTTCCTGCAGATGTTCCATGACCTTGTCGAAGCCGGCGACGTCGACAGTGAGATTTGCGTCGGGTTTCTGGCCGAAGCTTGTCATCTCACCTTCCAGCGCGATCTCCATGTCCTTGTTCTTCACGGTACTGTGGCCGATGACGACCTTCGGCGTCTTGGCCAGGAATTCGGCTTTGAGCTGGTCGCCGAACTCGGCCGGCAGCGGCGGATCCTGGTTGAGATCAAAGGCTTCGATGGCCTTCTTCGCCATGCTGTCGAGATCGATGTTGGCGCCGCCGAAATTCAGGTCGATATCGGTGGGCAGCAGCGCCACGCTCCAGCTCGGCAAAAGCTGCTGCGGCACGGTCAGCCCCGAAGCCTTGATGCCATAGCTGACCTTTCCGTTCTGGGCGACGCCGTCGGAACCGAACGCTATGCCGAACTGGGTTGCTCCGAACGTGCCGATAGGGCTGTCGACCGCGAAGTCCTTGAAGCCATAGGTTCCGTCGATACGCTCCCACACCGGAAGCGCTGCAAGCAGAAGCGACTTGAGCTGCGCCTGGTTTGCCTTCAGCGTCTTCTCGTCCTCATTGGCCACGGCAAACGCCAGGAGATCGAGCAGAGGCTTGGTCTGCACGCCCTTGCCGCTGGCCTCCACGGAAAATTCCGGCGACTTCACGGTGACGGGAAAATTCAGCCCGCTCTCGGCGTCGTTGAATTTTATCGCTTCGACGAAGTTCGAAATCTTTTGCGACGTCGTGAAATCAACGCCGCCATTGGTCGCCTTGGTCGCGGAAAGCGTCACGGTGCCGGCACCGGCGGTCACATCCATCTTTTGCTTGGCGTCCTGCGACGACATCGTCATTCCGGCCATCGAGCTCGTGGCGCTGGTGAAGGCCGCCAGCTTGGGATCGTAGACGCCGTTGCCCTTGCCGTCCTTGATCGAGAACTGCGTGCTCTGCTTTCCCTGAGGGCCGTTGAATTCAAAGGAGGCGCTCTGCGAAAAATCCATCGAGACATCCCAGGACCCGTCGCTGCGCGGCTTGACCAGCAGGGCGTAGGGCGCGAAGTCGAATTTCACCAGCTTCTGGTCGGGAAAGCTGCTGGCCAGCGCCTTGAAATCAACCAGGATCTTGTAGGCGGCGCCTTCGGCCGAAACCTTCAGGATGCCCTTGTCGAGCGCCTGTTTGCCGACATAGCGCGACAGATCATCGGACAATTGCTTGGCGCCCTGACTGTCGACGGTCTGGCCGAAAGCAGGCGCGCTCAGCAGGAACGCGGTAAAGGCAATAGGCAGCATACGGTTCACGGGAATTCTCCGTTCGTCGAAAAGGCAAAAATGGTTTCGTATCTCTGGTAGGGAAATACCATCGCGACTGCAAGACGATGACAGTCAGGCAATCGGCTTCAACACCAGCCGCATCAGCGGCCGACCGGCCTTGCGCTCCACAAGCCTTTCGAACCCGGCTTTCTCGAACACTCCCGATGACCCGACAAACAGGCCGATCGAACGCGAATCGCGCGACAGGTCGATCGGGCAGGCCTCTACGAGCCGCGCCCCGTTCCTGCGGGCGAACTCGATGCCGCCTTCGACGAGGCGGTGCGTGATGCCCCTGCCGCGCGCCTTGGCGCGGATGAAAAAGCATGAGATCGCCCAAACGGCCGGATCGGACGCATCGGCGGAATCGATCGGCGCCGAGCCCCTGCCCTTGTTGTTCCATTCGGGCACGTCGGCGCGTGGCCCGATCTGCATCCAGCCGACCGCCTTATCGTCCTCGAAAGCCAGCAGGCCGGGCGGCGGGCCGGCCTCGATGCGCGCCTTGATGTGATCCTTGTTGCGTTCACGGCTGCTCTCGCGCCGCGCCGCCGGCGCCAGCCGGAAATGCGTACACCAGCAGCCGTAGCAGGCGCCCTGCTTGCCGAAAAGGTCCTCGAATTCAGGCCAGAGCTCTGGCGCCAGCGGCACTACGGTCGTGCTCATGCGTTCTCCCCAGGCCAGGCTTGTCGCTGGCCTTGCGCTGTCGTACCATTGGATTTGTTCTCTTTATGTTCGCAGCGATGGCGACCCCTGTCAACAATCCCGACCACGGTTTTTGTCGTGACTGCCTGACCTTTCAGCGCAGTGAAACGCGCCGTTGCGAACGCTGCGGCAGCCCTCGTCTTGCCCGCCATCCCGAGCTTTACCGGCTGCACCTCGCCCATATCGATTGCGACGCCTTCTACGCGGCCATCGAGAAGCGCGACAACCCTGCGCTCAAGGACAAGCCGCTGATCATCGGCGGCGGCAAGCGCGGTGTCGTCTCCACCGCCTGCTACATCGCTCGCATCCGCGGCGTGCGCTCCGCCATGCCGATGTTCAAGGCGCTCGAGGCCTGCCCGGAGGCGGTCGTGATCGCGCCCAACATGGAAAAGTACGTGGCCGTCGGCCGCGAGGTGCGCGCCATGATGCAGGCTTTGACACCGCTGGTCGAGCCGTTGTCGATCGATGAGGCCTTCCTCGACCTCGCCGGCACCGAGCGCCTGCACGGACTGCCACCGGCCGTGGTGCTGGCGCGCTTTTCGCTGGCGGTGGAGAAGGAGATCGGCATCACCGTTTCATCAGGCCTGTCCTATTGCAAATTCCTCGCCAAGATAGCGTCCGATTTCCGCAAACCGCGCGGCTTTTCCGTCATCGGCGAGGCGGAGGCGGTCGGCTTTCTGGCCACGCAGCCGGTGACCATGATCTGGGGCGTCGGCAAGGCGTTCAACGCCACGCTGGAACAGGATGGCATCCGCACGATCGGCCAGCTCCAGAAGATGGAGCGTGGCGACCTGATGCGCCGCTATGGGGTGATGGGCGAACGGCTCTACCGGCTTTCGCGCGGTGAGGATGTCCGCCGCGTCGACCCAGACCAGGACGCCAAGAGCGTATCGGCCGAAACCACTTTCGACACCGATATCGCCTCACTGGACGAGCTTGTCTCGGTGCTGAGGGGCCTTTCGGAAAAAGTCTCGGCGAGGCTGAAGAAATCAGGCATTGCGGGGCGCACCGTGGTGCTGAAGCTGAAGACCCAGGACTTCAGGCTCCGCACGCGCAACCGTCAGCTCGGCGACCCGACCCGCCTCGCCGACCGCATCTTTTCGACCGGCGTGGAACTTCTTCGCAAGGAGACCGACGGAACGAAATTCCGATTGCTCGGCATCGGCGTCAGCGACCTCTCCGACGATGATAAGGCCGATCCGCCGGATTTGGTCGATGTGCAGTCGCGCAAGCGCGCCATGGCCGAAGGCGCCATCGATGCACTACGCGACAAGTTCGGCCGCAAGGCGGTGCAAACCGGCTACACCTTCGGCAAGGGCCGCGACGCCCATCCGCCGGAGCCGCTGGAAGATTGAACCCGATCAGCTGCGTCGAAGATCGATGCGGCTGGTCACCACGCTCTTGCCGGTCTTGGGATCGCGGTCGACCACGGTCAAGACTATGCCGTCCGCACCGTTTTTCTGCACGGTAAGCTGCGCGGCGCGGTCGCCATTGACCTCCTTGGCCCAGCGGATGGCGAGGTTTATCGCATTGCCGGAACGGCTTCCGTTCAACTGCGCCGGTCCGGTGCGCGATCCCACATAGACACCGCTGTATTTGGCGCCGCTGGTCTTCAGGCGAGCACTGATGGCGCGTGTCACCAGGATCAGGCCGCGGCAGTTGCCGTCGAGGGACAGCGAAGACGATGTCGCATTCGATTTGAACGTGCAGGAAACGCTGACCGTTGGCGCCTGCGTCGTCACCTGAACGGTTCCCTTGCCGGCGAAATTGCCCTTGAAGGATTGGAGAAATTTGCTCTCGTCCGCATGCGCGGCTGTGGCCGCGACGGCCAGGCACCCGGCAAGCACAAACCGCGTGAGTAATGTCATCGAAGGTCTCCTTGTGACGGGTGGAACGGCGATCGGTGATGCTCAAGCGGACA
This sequence comes from Mesorhizobium sp. CO1-1-7, assembly GCF_020164885.1. Classification (NCBI taxonomy): domain Bacteria; kingdom Pseudomonadati; phylum Pseudomonadota; class Alphaproteobacteria; order Hyphomicrobiales; family Phyllobacteriaceae; genus Mesorhizobium; species Mesorhizobium sp. CO1-1-7. Next base: position 234,146 of record NZ_JAIUHA010000003.1, read on the forward strand.
TCGCGACTCAACGCGGCTTGCCATGTCAGGTTCCGCCCGCGACAGGGCTGTTTTGCAACGTCGCGCCAATATCTCTGGCCCAGTCAAATGCGGCGGCTAGTGGTTGCGGCAAAAACCCCGGCTTGCGAGATAGCTGACATGGCACCTACCCCCTCGATCCCCAAGGCCGCTTTCTGGATGGCGCTGTCGATCGCCTCGTTCCTGGCGATGTCGGTCGCCGGCCGCGCCACGACCGCCGAGCTCAACGTCTTCCAGGTGCTGGAACTGCGCTCGGTCATCGGGTTCTTCATTCTGCTGCCGCTGGTGATGATGAGCGGCGGCTTCGCGGCGATGCGCACGCAGCGGCCCGTCGCTCATATCGCCAGAAACGTCATCCACTATACCGGGCAGGCGGCATGGCTCTACGCATTGACCTTGATTCCGTTGGCCGTGCTGATTTCGATCGAATTCACCACACCGATCTGGACGGCTATCCTGGCGGTGACCTTTCTTGGTGAAAGGTTGTCCCGGCCAAAGCTTGCCGCGATCGTGCTGGGCCTGATCGGGGTGGTAATCATCGTTCGCCCCGGTGTGGGCTCGGTCGATCCGGGCCATCTCATCGTGCTCGGCGCCGCGGTTTGCTTCGGCATCTCGGTGGTCCTGGTCAAGTCGCTGACGCGGACGGACAGCGTCGTGCGCATTATCTTCTGGATGCTGATCATCCAGTCGGTGGTCGGCCTCGTTCCAGCCCTTTACGAGTGGCGCAACCCGCCGCTGGAACTGTGGCCATGGATCGTGCTGATCGCCTTCACCGGCATGTCGTCGCATTTTTGCATGGCCCGTGCGCTTGGCTATGCCGACGCCACCGTCATTTCGCCGATGGATTTCCTGCGTGTACCGTTGTCGGCGCTCATCGGCTGGCTGCTTTACAGCGAGCAGATCGACGCCTTCACCGCTGGCGGTGCATTGCTGATCCTGATGGGCAATCTGCTCAACTTGCAGCGCAAGGCAGTCAAGCCGGCAGAAGTCGCGGCGTCATAGCGTTGCCAGTCAGTTCCCTTCGTCTGGAATGTTGAGCACGTGTCCGCACGCCTTGCAGTGTACGGCGTCCGGCTCGTGACGCTGCAACCCGCATTGCGGACAGGGAAAGAACACCTTGGCCGGCCGAAAGATCGCCTGCGCCAGCCTGACGAACAGCGATATGCCGATGATCATGGTTACGATCGCCGTCAGCTTGCCGGCGATGCCCGGCAGCACGATGTCTCCGAAGCCTGTCGTCGTCACGGTCGCGACGGTGAAGTAAAGCGCGTCGATGTAGTTTTCCAGTCCGGCTCCGTTGCGAAAAAAGAACGTGTAGACGAAGCCCGTGATGACAAAGAGAAAGGTCAAAAGGTTGATCACCGCGTGGCTTGCCTCGCGCCAGGGCCGCAGGCCACGCATCTCGAAATGCCGCCAGATCGAACCGCTGCGCGACAGCGACCATAGCCGCAGGATGCGCAGAAAGCCGAGGCTCGCGAGAGCCGTCGGCATCAGCAGCGTCAGAAGGATGAAGGCATCCACCCAAAAGGTCGGCTGCTTCGTCAGGCGCAGCATGTCGTTGGAGGCGAGCAGCCTGGCAATCAGATCGGCGGCGACGAGAGCCGCCACGGCATAGTCTAGCCACAGAAACGAGGGCGACTGCTGGATGACCGGGGTGGCGATGAAAAAAGCGATGATGGCGAGGTCGATGATGACAGCCACCAGTTGGAACCGGAACGCGGCCGGCGAGCGTCCGTGATAGAGCCTGCGCAGCCTGTCGCGTAATCGCGCCGTCGCGGAAAGGTTCTGCGATGGACGCCTCTCCTTGGCCTTCATGCTGGCATGAGCAGCCGGTGCCGGCCCGCGGAGTGCCGCCTGGTAAGCGCGCAGATCACACCAGTTCCACTTCAATCACGCCCGGCACGGCGCGCATTGCCGAGGCGATCTGTGGCGAGACGCGATAGCCGCCTTGCAGAGCGATCTCGACCTCGCCCTGCGCCTCTTCCTTGATCACGATGATGCTCACCTGGCTTTCACCCCGCTGCGTGAGTTGGGATTGGATCATCGAGGCAGGTCCATCGTTCCTGACGAAGATGCGCAGCGCCTTCTGGATGCGGCTTGCCTCGTCCTCCAGCGATTGCACGGAGTTGATGCGCAGGTTGACGCCCTCGGGCCTGTCCTCCGCCGCGACAGTGATGACAACCGAGCGGCCGGCTTCGAGGAGGTCGCGATACTGGGCCAAACCTTCTGAAAACAATACGGCCTCGTATTGGCCGGAGGTGTCCGAAAAGGCCACCACGCCCATCTTGTTGCCGGTGCGCGTCTTGCGCTCCTGCTTGCTGGTAACGGTGCCGGCAAGCCGGCCGGCGGAAGCACCGCGCTTGACGGCGGCGGAGAACTCCGCCCAGTTCTGCACCCGCATCTTCTGCAGCGCCGCCTTGTACTCGTCGAGCGGATGCGCCGAGAGATAGAAGCCGACGACCTGGAACTCGCGGTGCAGGCGGTCGGCAGCGAGCCACGGATCGGTCGCCGGCAGATTGAGCGCCTGCGACTGTGCGCCGAGCGAGGCGCCGAAGATGTCGGCCTGACCCGAAACGGCGTTCTGCTGGGCGAGCGACGCCAGCCCCATCATCCGCTCGACGCCGGCCAACATCTGGGCGCGGTCGTGGCCGAAGCAGTCGAGCGCGCCGGCCATGATCAGGCTTTCGAAAACCCGTTTGCCGACGATCTTCGGGTCGACCCTCTCGCAGAAATCGGCCAGGCTCTTGAACGGCTTTTCGCCGCGAACGGCGACGATGTGCTCCACCGCGGCATCGCCGACGCCCTTCAGCGCGGCCATCGAATAATAGATCCGGTTCTCCCCGACCTCGAAGGCACGGAAACTCGTCATCACTGACGGCGCCAGGACTTCGATGCCAAGGCGCAGCGCATCCTGGCGGAAGTCGGCGAGCTTGTCGGTGTTACCCATGTCTAGCGTCATCGACGCTGCCAGGAACTCGACCGGATAATGCGCCTTGAGATAGGCGGTCTGGTAGGAGACGACAGCGTAGGCGGCCGCATGAGACTTGTTGAAACCGTAGTCGGCGAACTTTGCCAGCAGGTCGAAAATGAAGTCGGCTTGCGGCTTTGCGACGCCGCGCTCGACCGCGCCGGAGACAAAGCGTTCGCGCTGCTTGTCCATCTCGGCGCGGATCTTCTTGCCCATGGCGCGCCGCAGAAGGTCGGCTTCGCCGAGCGAATAGCCGGACAGCTCCTGCGCGATCTGCATCACCTGTTCCTGGTAGACGATGACGCCTTGCGTCTCCTTCACCAGATGGTCGATCTTGGGATGGATCGAGGCCATCTCCTCCTCGCCATGCTTTCTGGCGTTGTAGGTCGGGATGTTCTCCATCGGTCCCGGCCGGTAGAGGGCAACCAGCGCGATGATGTCCTCGATGCAGTCGGGCCGCATGCCGATCAGCGCCTTGCGCATGCCGGCACTTTCCACCTGGAACACGCCGACCACCTCGCCGCGCGACAGCATCGCATAGGTCTCGGGATCGTCGAGCGGGATGGTTGCCAGATCGATATCGATGCCGCGCCGGCGGATCAACTTGACGGCCGTCTCCAGCACCGTCAGCGTCTTCAGGCCGAGGAAGTCGAACTTCACCAACCCCGCCTGCTCGACATATTTCATGTTGAACTGGGTGACAGGCATGTCCGAGCGCGGATCGCGGTACATCGGCACCAGTTCCGACAACGGTCTGTCGCCGATGACGATGCCGGCGGCGTGCGTCGAGGCGTGGCGGTAGAGGCCCTCCAGTTTCTGCGCCATGTCGAGCAGCGTCTGCACGATCGGCTCTTTCTCAGCCTCCTCGGCAAAGCGCGGCTCGTTGGCGATGGCATCGGCGAGCTTGACCGGATTGGCCGGGTTCTGCGGCACCATTTTCGAAAGCTTGTCGACCTGGCCGTACGGCATCTGCAGCACGCGGCCGACGTCGCGCAGCACGGCGCGCGCCTGCAGCGTACCGAAAGTGATGATCTGACCGACCTGGTCGCGGCCGTATTTCTGCTGGACGTAGCGGATCACCTCTTCGCGACGGTCCTGGCAGAAATCGATGTCGAAATCGGGCATCGACACGCGGTCCGGATTGAGGAAGCGTTCGAACAGCAGCGAGAAACGCAGCGGATCGATGTCGGTGATGGTGGTCGAATAGGCAACCAGCGAACCAGCGCCCGAACCACGCCCCGGCCCGACCGGAATGCCTTGCGCCTTGGCCCATTTGATGAAGTCGGCAACGATCAGGAAGTAGCCGGGGAATTTCATTTTCTCGATGATGCCAAGCTCGAATTCGAGCCTCTCACGATACTGCTCGATCGTGTAGCCCGGTGTCGGTCCGTGCAGGGCGAGCCGTGCATCGAGCCCCTCGCGCGCCTGACGGGCCAGTTCCTCGGCCTCGGCCTTTTCGGCGGCGTCCTTGTCGGAGGCATCGCCGCCCGTGAAACGCGGCAGGATCGGACTGCGGGTTTTTGGATAGTAGGAGCAGCGCAGCGCGATCTCGACAGTGTTGTCGATGGCTTCAGGCAGGTCGGCGAACAATTTCGCCATATCGGCCTGGCTGCGCAGGAAATTGTCCGGCGACAGCCGGCGGCGGGTGTCGACGGCGACAACCGACCCCTCGGCGATGGCGATCAACGCATCATGCGCCTCATACTCGTCGCGCGACGAGAAGAAGGCCTCGTTGGTGGCAACCAGCGGCAATTCATGGGCATAGGCGAGATCGATCGAGGATTTCTCGATCATCCGGTCGTACCCCGAAACCCGGTCCAGCTCGACATAGAGCCGGTCGCCGAACATCGCCTTGAGCGTTACCAGCCGCGCTTCGGCAAGATCGCGGCGATCTTCCTTCAGGGCCATGCCGATCGGGCCGCGCGGCCCGCCACTAAGACAAATCAGGCCGTCACATTGGCCATCCATCATTTCGGTGGTCAGGTGCACCGCTTCGCCGGGCGGTGTTTCAAGGTAAACGCGGCTGACCAGCCGGACGAGATTGGAATAGCCGGTTTCGGTCGCCGCGATCAGCACGACCGGCCGCATATCGGGACCTTGCCGACGACGGTCACGCTGGCCGTCGCTGTTTTCGCCGGAAAAGGCGAGCGCGATCTGGCAGCCGATGATCGGCTGGATGCCGTCCTTCACCGCCTTCTGGGCGAACTCCAAGGCGCCGAACAAATTGTTGGTGTCGGTCACAGCGATGGCCGGCGCCTCGTCTTTCACCGCGTGGCCAACGATCTTGCCAAGCTGAAGCGCGCCTTCCAGCAGCGAATAGGCCGAGTGCACGCGAAGATGGACGAACGGCCGCGCCGGCACCTCCGGCCGCGCGGCCGCGATCGCGGCCTCGCGCTTCAGGGGATCGCGTGGAAGTCTCTCATCCGCCATGGTTTCTCGCGCTGTCCGTAAGACTTGAGTCGATGGAGATGTATTGTCCGGGACCGGGCGATACCAGTCCAGCACAAACGACTACCGACCCACAGGCTTCCAGCCGTTCAGGCGAATTCCATGATCACCGCGTCGACGGCAAGGCTGTCGCCCGGCTTGGCATTGAGTTTCGCCACGACGAGGTCGCGCTCGGCGCGCAGAACGTTTTCCATCTTCATCGCCTCGACCACGGCCAGCGTCTCGCCCGCCTTGACCTCCTGGCCTTCGACAACGGCGATCGACACGACGAGGCCCGGCATCGGGCAGAGCAGCAGTTTCGACGTGTCCGGCGCTATTTTCTCCGGCATCAGCCGTTCCAATTCGGCGGTGCGCGGCAGCATGGCGCGCGCGGTCACCGACATGCCTTTCCAGGCGATGCGGAGGCCATTGGCGACAGGACGGATCTGGGCGGCAACCCTGCGCTTGCCGACCGTGCCGCGCCAGATGAGATCGCCGGGCCGCCAATCGGACGAAACTGTCAGCGCCTTCCCGCCATCGATGGACAGGTCCATTTCCATTGGGATTGAAATCATGCCTTCGAGGATCGACGCCGACAAATACTCATCGCCAATCTTCACCACCCAGTCGCGCTTGAGCGCTCCCGAATGCGGCGCCAGCCGCCCGCCCAGCCGGTCGAGACGGTCGCGGCGCAGCAGTTCCACCGCGGTCGCGATCGATGCCAGAACGGCTTTTTCCCCGCTGTTCGGCACGACGGGGGCAAAACCGTCGGGATATTCCTCCGCGATGAAGCCGGTCGATATCGCCCCTTCCCGCCAGCGTGGATGCTGCATCAGCGCCGCCAGGAACGGTATGTTGTGCTCGATGCCGTCGACGACAAAGCTGTCCAGCGCTTCCGACATGGCGTCGATGGCCTCGAGCCGCGTCGGCGCCCAGGTGCACAGCTTGGCCAGCATCGGATCGTAGAACATGGAGATTTCCGAGCCTTCGGTGACACCGGTGTCGTTGCGGATGACGACATCGCCGAAGCGGCCTTCCTCGGGTGGCCGGTAGCGTGTCAGCCGGCCGATCGAGGGCAGGAAATTGCGATAGGGATCCTCGGCGTAGAGCCGGCTTTCCACCGCCCAGCCGTTCAGCTTGATGTCGCTCTGCTTGATGGCGAGCTCTTCGCCGGCGGCGACGCGGATCATCTGCTCGACCAGATCGATGCCGGTGACGAGTTCGGTCACCGGATGCTCAACCTGCAATCGCGTATTCATTTCAAGGAAATAGAAGTTCTTGTCCTTGTCGACGATGAACTCGACGGTGCCGGCGCTCTGGTAGTCGACAGCCCTGGCCAACGCCACCGACTGCTCGCCCATCGCCTTGCGCGTCTTGGCATCGAGGAAAGGCGATGGCGCCTCTTCCGCCACCTTCTGGTTGCGGCGCTGGATCGAGCATTCGCGTTCGCCAAGATAGAGCGCGTTGCCATGCCCGTCGGCCAGCACCTGGATTTCGATGTGACGCGGGTCGACCACGAACTTTTCGATGAAGACACGGTCGTCGCCGAACGAACTCTTGGCTTCCGAGCGCGCCCGGTCGAATCCGTCACGTACTTCCGATTGGTCCCAGGCGATGCGCATGCCTTTGCCGCCGCCACCGGCCGAGGCCTTGATCATCACGGGATAGCCGATCTCGCCGGCGATCTTTTCGGCGTGATCGGCATTCTCGATGACGCCGAGCCAACCCGGAACCGTCGAAACCTCGGCGGCGTTGGCGAATTTCTTCGACTCGATCTTGTCGCCCATCGCCTTGATTGCCCTGGGTTTCGGCCCGATGAAGACGATGCCTTCCGCTTCCAGGGCTTCGCAGAACGCGGCTCGCTCGGACAGGAAGCCATAGCCGGGGTGCACGGCCTGAGCGCCCGTCGCCTTGCAGGCCGCGATGATCTTTTCAGGAACGAGGTAGCTCTGCGCGGCAGGCGACGGCCCGATATGCACCGCCTCGTCGGCCATTTCGACATGCACGGCATCGCGATCGGCGTCGGAATAGACGGCGACCGTGGCAATGCCCATCTTGCGCGCCGTCCTGATGACGCGGCAGGCGATCTCGCCACGATTGGCGATCAGGATCTTGGTGAACATGCGGGCAGAATTCCCCTCCGGCAGATGGTTCAGTTCTATGGACTATGTCGCCAGGTCTCAAGTGCCGCAGCGGACGACATGGCGGGCGTCCCTCCCGATGCTCCGTCGCACTCCCCTGCCGAGCCGGGCTGGTTGTCGACGGTGTGCTATCTGCGTCAAGAAAGCCAAGATTTCGTCTCATCTGAGAGTTGATGAGCAGCTCAAAACCTGAAACCTTGGCTCAAAATCGCCTTTGGAGGAATTGCCCGATGAAAACCCGCGCCGCTGTCGCTGTCGCCGCCGGAAAGCCGCTGGAGATCATGGAGGTCGACCTTGATGGACCGCGCGATGGCGAGGTGCTGGTCGAGATCAAGGCGACCGGCATCTGCCACACCGACGAATTCACATTGTCGGGCGCCGATCCCGAAGGCCTGTTTCCCGCCATCCTCGGCCATGAGGGCGCCGGCATCGTCGTCGATGTCGGCAAGGGCGTCACTTCGGTCAAGAAGGGCGATCATGTCATCCCGCTCTATACGCCCGAATGCCGTCAGTGCCCGTCGTGTTTGTCGAGGAAGACCAATCTGTGCACCGCCATCCGTGCCACCCAGGGGCAAGGGTTGATGCCGGACGGCTCGTCGCGCTTCTCGATCGGCAAGGACAAGATCTTCCACTACATGGGCTGCTCGACCTTCTCCAACTTCACCGTGCTGCCGGAGATCGCGGTGGCCAAGGTCAACCCCGACGCCCCCTTCGACAAGATCTGCTACATCGGCTGCGGCGTCACCACCGGCATTGGTGCGGTCATCAACACCGCCAAGGTCGAGCAAGGCGCCACCGCCGTCGTCTTCGGCCTCGGCGGCATCGGCCTCAACGTCATCCAGGGCCTGAAGCTTGCCGGCGCCGACATGATCATCGGTGTCGACCTGAACAACGACAAGAAGGAATGGGGCGAGCGATTCGGCATGACGCATTTCGTCAATCCGAAGGAGATCGACGGCGACATCGTGCCTTATCTCGTCAACATGACCAAGCGCGGCGCCGACCAGATCGGCGGCGCCGATTACACCTTCGACTGCACCGGCAACACCAAGGTGATGCGCCAGGCGCTGGAGGCTTCGCATCGCGGCTGGGGCAAGTCGGTCGTCATCGGCGTCGCCGGTGCCGGCCAGGAGATCTCGACGCGGCCCTTCCAGCTGGTTACCGGGCGGACCTGGATGGGCACCGCCTTCGGCGGCGCGCGCGGCCGCACCGACGTGCCCAGGATCGTGGACTGGTACATGGACGGCAAGATCGAGATCGACCCGATGATCACCCACACGCTGAAGCTGGAAGACATCAACAAGGGATTCGACCTCATGCATGAGGGCAAGTCGATCAGGAGTGTCGTGGTTTACTAAAAGACAGCCACACGCCGCCGGCCATCCGGCCAGCGACCCCTGTGGTGAAACATGGGAGGAGAGAAACAATGGCGGAGAAACTGCACCCAAAGATCGACAATGGGCTGCCCAAGGAGAGCGCCAGCTTTGCCGGCGGCACGCTGGTCTGCGCCTGCACCAGCAAGCCGGTCAAGGTGAAGGTCAAGGGCCAGATCGCCCACAACCACGCCTGCGGCTGCACCAAATGCTGGAAACCCGACGGTGCTGTATTCTCGGTGGTTGCGGTCGCCGGCACCGGCGATGTCACCGTCACAGAGAACGGCGACAAGCTCAAGGTGGTCGACCCCTCGGCGCTGATCCAGCGTCATGCCTGCACCCAATGCGGCGTCCACATGCACGGGCCGGTCGAGCGCGACCATCCGTTCAAGGGCCTGTCCTTCATCCATCCCGAGCGCTTCGAGGAAGACGGCTGGTCGCCTCCGGGCTTCACCGCCTTCGTCTCCTCGATCATCGAATCGGGTGTCGACCCAAGCCGCATGGACGGCATTCGCGGCAGGCTGAAGACGATCGGGCTGGAACCCTATGACTGCCTCAATCCGGGCCTGATGGACTATATCGCCACCTGGACGGCGAAGAAATCCGGCGCCCTGCCGGCCTGACGACCGAGAGATTTCAGGCAGGGGCCGGATATGTTTCCGGCCCCTGCTCGTTTCCGGAGAGACAATGCCCGCACCCGCCATCTACGTCGACGCCGACGCCTGCCCGGTCAAGGCGGAGGTAGAAAAGGTCGCCGAGCGCCATGGCGTCGTCGTCACCTATGTTTCCAATGGCGGTCTGCGCCCCTCCCGCGACCCGATGATCCGCAATGTCGTGGTCTCCAAGAGTGCCGATGCCGCCGACGACTGGATCGTCGAGAACACCAAGCCCAACGACATCGTGGTGACGGCGGACATTCCGCTCGCCGCCCGCACGGTGGCGCTCGGCGCGCATGTGCTGGGACCGACCGGGCGGCCGTTCACGCCCGAGACGATCGGCATGGCGGTGGCGATGCGGGACCTCAAACAGCATTTGCGCGAAACCGGCGAGAGCAAGGGCTACAATGCCAGCTTCGCGCCGCAGGATCGTTCCCGGTTCCTGGGTGAACTTGACCGCATCTTGCGGCGCGCGCTGAAATCCGCCACACCGGGCTAGCAACAAAGCGCCATCCAGGTGGAGACCGCCATGGCCGCCGAAACCCCGATCGAGAAACCGATGCAGCGCCACATGCTGTTCGCGGTGTCGGCCTGTATCGGTGCGTTTGCGCTGCTTGTGGCGCTGCTGCTGCACGCCCCACTCGCCTATTCGATCGGCGCCAACATATTTTTTGCCGCTTACGTCCTTCTTGTCGTCAGCCAGATGCCCAAATTCACCGGCAAGTATCTGAGCAAGAATGCACGCGCCACCGATCAGCCGGTGCTGGTGATCTTCGCGGTCACGCTCGTTGTCGTCGGCGTTGCCCTTGTCTCCCTGTTCCTGCTGATCAATCGCAAGGATGGGGATCACCCGATCGAACTCGGCTTCGCACTGCTGTCGATCCCGCTCGGCTGGTTCACCATCCATGCCATGGCAGCGCTCCACTATGCCCATGTCTACTGGATGGACGGCGACGCGGTCGACGCCGGCACCAATAAGAAGATTCCGGTCGGCGGCCTGCTGTTCCCGGGCGACCAACGCCCCGAGGGCTGGGATTTCCTCTATTTCTCGACCGTCATCGGCATGACGGCGCAGACCGCCGACACCAACATCTCGACGACGCACATGCGATGTGTCGTGCTTGTCCACTCGGTCCTGTCGTTCTTCTTCAACACGGTCATCGTCGCCGCCGCCGTCAATCTCGCCGTCAGCCTGGGCGGTCCGTAATAAATCCGTGATCGCATGAAACATCGGTTTGGATCGCGACGTATCAAGAGGACAATGAACGCTTAGGACAAGCCGCAAGGCCGGGAGACCAGACAACATGGAATCGGTTGCCAGAAGCCAATCCGAAATTGGACCGGGCGCCCCCGCGTCAAAAGAGAAAACATTGATCTACCGGCAGTCGCGCTGGACGCGGCTGACACACTGGCTCTGGGCCATCTCGTTGTTTTTCATGCTGCTGTCCGGCCTGCAGATCTTCAATGCCCGCCCGCAGCTCTACATCGGCAAGCAATCCGGCTTCGACTACAACAACACCATTTTCGCCATAGGCGCCGAAAACACCAATGCCGGGCCGCGCGGCTACACCGAAATCTTCGGCCACCGCTTCGACACGACAGGCGTCCTCGGCTGGTCGGGCCCGGCCGGTAACGAGACGGCGCGCGGTTTCCCGTCCTGGGCGACGATCCCGTCCTACTATGATCTCGGCACCGCCCGCGTGATCCATTTCTTCTTCGCCTGGATACTGACGACGACCTTGATCGTCTGGCTCGTCGCCAGCCTGATCAACGGCCACATCCGCCGCGATCTGGCGCCTCGCTTGGATGACCTCAAACGCTTGCCCCGGGACATCGCCAACCACGCCAGGCTGAAATTCCACCACACGCGCGAATACAACACGCTGCAGAAGATGGCCTATGGCGGCGTGCTGTTCGTGCTCTTGCCACTGATGATCATCACCGGCCTTGCAATGTCGCCGAGCATGAATTCGGTGCTGCCCTTCCTCAATGAATTGACCGGTGGCCGGCAGACGGCACGCACCATCCATTTCACCGTCATGGTGCTGCTGGTCGCCTTCTTCGTCATTCACATCCTGATGATCCTCGCCGCCGGCCCGATCAACGAACTGCGCTCGATCATTACCGGCTGGTACCGCACTGATCCTCCCGTGCATGACGACAAGACGTCCGAGAGGAGTGCCTGAGATGGCGAAATTTGAGATAAGCCGCCGAAAGTTCCTCACCGCCGCCGGCCTCGGCGCGTCCGGCATTATGCTGTCGGGCTGCGACGCCTTCGACAGCCAGCTCAGCATCGGCAGCGGCCTGCGCAGCTTCCTCGAAAACGCCAATGGCCTGACCCACAAGGCACAACGGTTGCTCGGCGGCGGCAATTCGCTGGCGCCCGAATTCACCGAGGCTGATATCCGTCAGCCAATGCGGCCGAACGGCGTGACCGCGCCGGACGACGACGCTTACAAGACCCTGCTCGCCAACAACTTCGCCGATTGGCGCCTGGAGGTGTCAGGCCTCGTGGAAAAGCCGCTGTCACTCACCCGCGAGCAGCTCATGAACATGCCGAGCCGCACCCAGATCACCCGACACGATTGCGTCGAAGGCTGGAGCTGCATCGCCAAATGGACCGGCACGCCACTGGCGCTGCTGCTCGACCAGGCGGTGGTCAAGCCACAGGCTCGCTATGTCATGTTCCATTGCCTCGACACGATCGACCGCAGCCTGTCAGGCGACATCAAATATTACGGCACGATCGACCTCATCGATGCCCGCCATCCGCAAACGATCCTTGCCTACGGCCTGAACGGCAAGCCGCTGCCGGTCGAGAACGGCGCGCCGCTGCGTGTCCGCGTCGAGCGCCAGCTCGGCTACAAAATGCCGAAATATCTCTACAAGATCGAACTGGTCGATGGCTTCGCCACTATCGGCGGCGGCCGGGGCGGCTATTGGGAAGACAACGGCTATGACTGGTATGGCGGGATTTGACGGTCCCTCGCATACGGGCCGAGCACGACTTGTCCCCCATGGAATTGAGTTCGCTCGAGGATCGTCTCAACCGCGATAACCGACGTATGATCGACCGCGATGATGACCGAGGGCTGACCTTTGTCATCCGCGATGGTGCTGGACACGCGGTCGGAGTAGCCGCCGGCTATTCCTGGGCGGGCACGTCCGAACTGACCTTGATGTGGATAGACGAGGCTCACCGAGGTCGCGGCTACGCAAGGCAGTTGCTCGACGCCTTTGTCGCGGAGGCCGCCGATCGCGGTGTCAGGAAAATCTGGGTCTCCAGCCACGACTTCCAGGCACCAGATCTCTATGAAAAGGCTGGCTTCGAGCGTATGGCCGAATTCTCGGGATGGCCTGAAGGCCATTCCAATATCATTCTTTGCAAAACGATAGCAGCGGACGGCGCGTCTCAGGCAACCTTGTCGAGCAACGGCTTCAGCGCCGGGTGAATTTCCGGCGAGGCATGCTTGATCAGGGTCAGCAGTGCGCGCTCATTCTCGTACAAGGGCCGGTTCACCCCGATATGTCCTACCAGCCACTTTGCCTCACCGGCATCGATCGTCTCGGCACGGCGGGCCAGCGCCTCGGCGGCCCTGTTCTTGGCCTCCCATTCGGTCTCTATGTCGTCAGGAGAGCGGTAGGCCTCGATGATACCGGCAAGACCACCGGAGATCATGCGGCTGAAGAAGCCGCCGATTTCCGGATCGGCATGATCGAGGAAAGTCTCCTGGCGCAGCGCCACCTCGCGGGTGGGCGCCTCATAACCGGCCGAGCACATGACGAAATTGGCGACCGCCTTGACGAACAGGTCGTTCCAGGACGGATCGTTATTGGCCTGGGCGGTCCGCTCGTTGATCCTGAACAGCACCTCGGCCTCGGCCTGGGTGATGGCGATGTTGCCGTCGCCACCATGGGCATGGAGGATGCGGCGCAAAAGCTCGACTTCGGCCCTGGCGATCAGTCCGGGCACCAGCGCGCCGCCGAGCATCAGCGGTCCCTTACCGTCGACGACGGCGTGGGCGACCTTGCTCCAGCGCGTAGACGCAAAGCCGGCTCGGCGAGGATTTCGCCTCTTCCAGCACATGGACCAGCAATTCGAGTTCGGTCCGGCTGTCGACCATGCCGTCGCGCGAAATCGTGCGGACCAGCCAGTCGGCATTCTCCCCCGAAATGTAGCCCAAGGGCTTTTCCTGATGGACGATGTAGTCGGTGACCGCCTCGACGAAGAACGGCGCCCATTCCGCGCATTTGTCCCGCGCCGTGTGGTCGAGCGCGAACAAGGCCTCGGCTTCGCCCCGGCTCACCACGCCGTCGGCGAACACGTCGCGGCGCAGCATCACGACATCCTCTGAAGCAATGCGGTTCTTCGAAGTCAGCCCCGCCACCGGAGCACTCATGATCAACTCGCCCATCTGACGTCCCCGTCCGCCCCAACGCGTCACATCGGTCAGCTTTATCAGGAGTGTCTTGAAAAACCGGCAAACGGCGTGGTTAGCGAAGACTTGTCAGAACAATGTCGCTGGGAGGTGACAAGGTGTCGTCGACGGGCTATGGATGGCGCGTCGAGGGCTCAGGGTTTTGAGTCCTACCTGTTTGCGGGAGAGAGCAGCGAGAGCTGCCGCCGAAGGGGAAATCGCCCGAAATCTCTCAGGCAAAAGAACCGTAGACGGGAAAGACACTCTGGAAAGTCGGGGCTTGCCCCCGCGCCGAAGGTGTAAGCGCCGCTGACAGAGTTCCGGCTGCGCGAGTCTCTCAGGCTTCAGACAGAGGGGCACGGACTGGTCGCCATCAGCGGCCGATTGCGTGCGACTCTGGAGGCGACATGACGGGCGACGACGACAAACACCTTCCCCTCGAAGATATTCATGCGGCTGCCGGAGCGCGCTTCGGCGCCTTTGCCGGCTGGTCGATGCCGCTGACCTATCCGGCCGGCGTCATGAAAGAGCATCTTCACACCCGCGAGCATGCGGGGTTGTTCGACATCTCGCATATGAAACTGTTCGAGGTCAGTGGCCCGGAAGCGGTTGCGCTGTTGAACCGCGCCTGCCCGCTGGACACCGGCGCCCTCGAAATCTCGCAGTCAAAGCTATCCTTTTTCCTGAACGAAGCAGGCGGCATTCTCGACGACCTGATCGTCACCCGGCTCGGCGACACCAGGTTCATGGTGGTCGCCAATGCCGGCAATGCCGTCGCCGACGAAAAGCATTTGCGCGCCCTGGCGATCGATTTCGAGGTGAAGGTCGAGCCGCTCGACCGCGTCTTCCTGGCGATCCAGGGTCCCGAAGCCTGGGCTGCACTCTCCCGCGCCGGCATCGAGACCGGCTCGCTGCTGTTCATGCATGGGGTCGAGCCGCGAAAAAACTGGTTCATGAGCCGGTCCGGCTACACCGGCGAGGACGGTTTCGAGATCGGCCTGCCGGAAGCCGATGCGCGTGACCTTGTCACCAAGCTGCTGGAGGATGAACGCGTGCTTTGGATCGGCCTTGCCGCGCGCGACAGCCTGCGGCTGGAGGCCGGCCTCTGCCTGCACGGCCAGGACATCACGCCCGAGACCGACCCGGCCGCGGCGGCGCTGATGTGGGCGATCCCGAAAGAAATCCGTGCCTCCGGCACCTTCATTGGCGCCGACGCCTTGCGCGCCGCCGTGGAACGTGGTCCGGCGCAGAAGTGCGTCGGGCTGAAACCGGAGGGTCGCCAGCCGGTGCGCGCCGGTGCCGCGCTGTTCGAAGCCGACGGCAATCCTGCCGGCCATGTCACATCGGGCGGCTTCGGCCCTTCCGCCGGCCATCCGGTCGCCATGGGTTATGTCTCCACGCCGCTGGCAAAGCCCGGAACGCGGATTTTCGCCGACGTGCGCGGCACGAAGATCCCAGTCGATGTCAGTTCTCTGCCCTTCACCCCTCATCGCTACCGCAAAGGATGAATTCCATGGCAACAACCTATTTCACATCGGATCACGAGTGGCTCAGCGTCGAGGGCGGCATCGCCACCGTCGGCATCACCGACTACGCGCAGGAGCAGCTCGGCGACCTCGTCTTCGTGGAACTGCCGGAAACGGGAAAGAAGCTCGCCAAGGGCGACACCGCCGTCGTGGTCGAATCCGTCAAGGCAGCCTCGGACGTTTATGCGCCGGTCGATGGCGAGATCACCGAAGCCAATGGCATGCTGTCGTCCGACCCCTCGCTGGTCAACTCGGCGGCAACCGGGGCCGGATGGCTGTGGAAGATGAAGCTCGCCGACGAAAGTCAGCTCGCCAGCCTCATGGATGAGGCCGCCTACAAAGCCCATATCGCCTGACATCGGGACGTATTGACATGACCGCCGCTCCCTACCCCTTCTCGGCCCGCCACATTGGACCCGGCCTTGCCGACGTCAGAGCCATGCTCGCCGTCATCGGTGTTCCCTCGGTCGAGACACTGATCAGCCAGGCCGTGCCGAGATCGATCCGCCTCGACCAGCCGCTGGACCTCCCCGCGCCGGCCAGCGAAGCCGAAGCTCTCGCCGAATTGTCGGTGATCATGGCAAGAAATACGGTGCTGAAAAGCTTTATCGGCGCCGGTTACCACGGCGTCCACGTGCCGCCGGTCATCCAGCGCAATCTGTTCGAGAATCCGGCCTGGTACACCGCCTACACGCCCTATCAGGCCGAGATCAGCCAGGGCCGGCTCGAAATGCTGTTCAACTTCCAGACGCTGGTCACCGAACTGACCGGCCTGCCGGTGGCATCGGCTTCACTGCTCGACGAGGCGACCGCCGTCGCCGAAGCGGTCGGCATTGCGCTGCGCCACCACCGCGACAAGCGCACCAAGGTGGCGCTTGCGGGCACGCCGCACCCGCAGACGCTGGACGTCGTGCGCACTCGCGCCGAGCCGCTCGGCATCGAGATCGACGGCGAGACGATCGACGACAACACCGCCGCCCTGCTCGTCTCCTGGCCTGACACCTTTGGCGTCTATGGCGACCACAAGGCGGCCATCGAAAAAGCACGCGCCACCGGCGCCATTGTCGTCTTCATCGCCGACCCGCTTGGTCTGGCGCTGACCGACGCGCCGGCGAAACTCGGCGCCGACATCGCGGTCGGCCCGATGCAGCGCTTTGGCGTGCCGATGGGCTTTGGCGGCCCGCATGCGGCCTATTGCGCGGTCTCCGACAAGCTGACGCGGCTGATGCCCGGCCGCCTGGTCGGTCAGTCGACCGACAGCAAGGGCCGTCCCGGCTACCGCCTCGCCTTGCAGACGCGCGAGCAGCATATCCGCCGCGACAAGGCGACTTCCAACATCTGCACCGCACAGGCCCTGCTTGCCAATATGGCCACCGCCTACGCCATCTGGCACGGCCCGGTGGGCCTGCAGGCGATCGCCGGGCGCATACACGCGCTGGCCAACCGCCTGGCAAGCGGCCTAGAGGCGGCGGGCCTATCGGTGCTCGGCTCCAGCCGCTTCGACACGGTGACGGTGGAGACCAACGGCAAGGCCGCCCAGATCGCGGTGGCCGCCGAAAAGACCGGCCGGCTGCTGCGTGTGCTCGATGCCGACCATGTCGGCATCAGTTTCGACGAGACCTCGACCGACGCCGATCTCGACGCGATCGCGGCCTTGTTCGATGCCAAGGCTGCTGCTTCCGCCGACAGCACGTTGCCCGGCAAGCCGCGTGGCAAGGAGTTTTTGACCCAGCCGGTCTTTCACGAGAACAAGTCGGAAACCGAGATGATGCGCTTTCTGCGCCGGTTGGCCGACAAGGACCTGGCGCTCGACCGCGCCATGATCCCGCTGGGCTCCTGCACCATGAAGCTCAACGCCGCGGCGGAAATGATGCCGGTGAGTTGGCCAAGCATCGCCAATTTGCATCCCTTCGCGCCGGCAAGCCATTCGGCCGGCTACCGCGCCATGATCGGCGAACTGGAAGGCTGGCTGTCGGAGATCACCGGCTTCGACGCCGTGACCTTGCAGCCCAATGCCGGCAGCCAGGGCGAATATGCCGGGCTGCTCGCCATTCGCGCCTATCACCGCTCGCGCGGCGAGGGCCATCGTACCGTCTGCCTGATCCCGTCTTCCGCGCATGGCACCAATCCGGCGAGTGCCGCGATGGCCGGCATGAGCGTCGTCGTCGTGCGCTGCCTGGAAGACGGCAACATCGACATGGACGATATGCGCGCCAAGGCCAACGAGCATTCCAAGAATCTCGCGGCGCTGATGTTCACCTATCCCTCCACCCATGGCGTTTACGAGGAAGGCGCCCGCCACCTCTGCGCCCTCATCCACGAGCATGGCGGCCAGGTCTATTTCGATGGCGCCAACCTCAACGCGCTGGTCGGCCTTGCTCGGCCAGGCGACATCGGCGCCGACGTCTGTCACATGAACCTGCACAAGACCTTCTGCATCCCGCATGGCGGCGGTGGCCCGGGTGTCGGTCCGATCGGTGTCAGGGCGCATCTGAAGCCCTATCTGCCCGGCCATGTCAGCGAAGGCTCGGCTCATGCCGTGGCCGCCGCTCCCTTCGGCAGCGCTTCCATCCTGCCGATCACCTGGATGTACATCCGCATGATGGGCGCTTCCGGCCTGAAGCAGGCGACCGAGACAGCGATCGTTTCGGCCAACTATGTGGCGACGAGGCTCGCCCCGCATTTCCCGCTGCTTTACAAGGGCAGGAGCGATCGCGTCGCCCACGAATGCATCCTCGACACCCGCGTGCTCAAGGAGAGCGCCGGCATCAGTGTCGAGGACATCGCCAAGCGCCTGATCGATTATGGTTTCCACGCGCCGACGATGTCGTTTCCGGTCGCCGGCACGCTGATGGTGGAGCCGACCGAGTCCGAACCCAAGCGCGAGTTGGATCGCTTCTGCGAGGCCATGATCGCCATTGCCGGCGAAGCGGCGAAAGTGGCCAAAGGCGAATGGCCCTTGGCCGACAATCCGCTGGTCAACGCACCGCACACATCGGCCGAGGCGCTGGCCGGTCAATGGACCCATCCGTATTCGCGTCTGGAGGCGGCCTATCCCGCCGGCGATGCCGACACGGCGACGAAGTACTGGCCGCCGGTGTCGCGCATCGACAATGTCGCCGGCGACCGTAATCTGGTCTGCTCCTGCCCGCCGCTGTCGGATTACCTCGGCGCGGCCGAATAGCTACGCGGAACGCAAGGCCGGCTCGGCCGCGTCGGCCTTGCCCGTCCTTTTGCGGCCGATGACGCAATTTCGCCCCGCACGCTTGGCGGCATAGAGCATGGCGTCGGCCCTGGCCAGCACCTCATCGAGGGTGCTGCCGTCGGCCTCGCCGAAGCCAATCCCGCCGCTGACCGTGCTGCGCAAGGGCCCGAGCGCGGTGGGCACGACTTCCGTGCCGAAAGCGACGCCGATCTTGCTGGCGAGGTCATAGGCCCGCTCTTCCGTCACGCGCGACATGACGATTGCGAACTCCTCGCCGCCCAGGCGAAAGGCGTCGACCCCGGTTCTGGCATATCTCCTGATGACGGCGGCGAAGCGGCACAGGACCTGGTCCCCGACCGGGTGTCCATAGATGTCGTTCGTCCGCTTGAAATGATCGAGATCGAACATGACGATCGCCATGAACGGGCCGAAGGTGCGCTCGCCATAAAGCGACGCCAGACCCCGACGGTTCATCAGTCCGGTCAACGGGTCGGTCATGGTCTCGGCCTTGAGCTCGATCTGCGCCTGCAGATGGTGGAGCGAAAGCGTCAACGCGCCAAGGCCTGTCATACAGGCCACCGCCACGACCGAGTTAAGGCGTTCGGCCCAATTGTCGGGCGCGACGCCGAGCGTCCACTGGCCTTTGGCCATCAGAACCACGCCGCAAAGGGCAAACGACAGCGCACAGGTGCCGCTCAGGACCGATACCACCAGGAGGATACGGCGATCGTGACTGCCATTGATCCAGAACATGGCACCGATTGTCGAGAGCAGCGCGGTAACCGTCGCGTAGGTGATCACGAAGCCGACCCCGTCAAGGCCCATGAAGGTCACGGCCGCGCAGACAACCATGGCGGCAAATGTCGGCGCGATCGCACGCCTGTGCTCGCGCACGCCGAGATACTGCATGGCCGAAATGCAGATGATGAGAAAACCCAGGCTGAGTAGCGCCAGCGCGATCTGGCAAAGCAGCGGATCGGGCTCCCTGGTATAGCGCCAGAACAGGATCACATGCGCCACGAGCACGATAATGCCGCACGCCACTGTCAGCACGAAGCCCGCCCGCGGCGCCGTGAGCCAGATCGCAACCATGGTAGCGGCTAGACAGGTACCCGACAGCGCGGCTGCGAGCAGGAGCGAACTGAAATCCAGCATATCGGGCGGAGGCCTCTCGAGCGTCGGCGGTTGCGCCGCATTCTAGGTCAGCGGCAGCCCTCGGACATGGTTTTCGGGCGATCTCTCGACCCAAGCTGCGGATAGGGTTTACAAAGCGTCGATGCCACCTGTGCCAAAATCGCCCCCCTGGACGGCGCGACCATCAAACGGCATCAGCCCTTGTTCAGCAGGGCGAGATTGGCGTCGACAACGGTGGGATCGGTCATGCCGGCCTTCGCCTCGAGCAGCAGCGCCCGAGCCTTCTTCTTGTTGCCGCGCAACAGTTGCGAATAACCCATATTGTTGACGATCTGCGGCTTGCGGCCGGCAACCTTCAGGAGCTGGCCGTAGGCGCGGTCGGCGAAGTCGAAGCGGCCAAGTTCGTCATAGGAAGCCGCGAGCCCCATCCAGGCCTCGGCATTGTCGGCCTTCAGCTCGACGGCCTTGCGGAAATGCGCTTCGGCAAGACCATAATTGGCATCGCGAAACTGTGCCTTGCCTTCCGCCAGGTCGGATGTGGCGACACCCTTCCCTGCAGGCTGGATCGCAGTGGTCTTGGTCGTGTCGACGTTATTGTTCGTCGTACACCCGCTGATCATTAGGACGGCTGCCATCATGGCCATCGCCGCAAATTTTATCTGACGCATGCCCTGCCCCGTCGCCCGATTTGCCGGGTCGTTCTTCGGGAAAGAGACTACAGAAGAGCGATTAAGCTTCGGTGCCGAAATGCAGCTAACTTTCAGTTTCCGGAATAGCAATCATTAACCACCGGGCGTGCCCCTCAAATCTCCGCGGGCGCGAGCGGCGTTCTCACGGCGAGGCCCAGCGCCCGCACTCCAAAAATACAGCTCAAAATACAGCTAATGGGCCGTCATTTTGACGATGATGGGAATGACCGCGATCATCAGCACCACCGGCAGGATGCAGACCACGACCGGCACGGACATCTTGGCCGGCAAGGCATGGGCCTTCTCCTCGGCCAGCGACATGCGCTTGTGGCGCATTTCGTCTGAAAACACCCTGAGCGCGCCCGACAGGCTGGTGCCGAGTTCCTTCGACTGCTGCAGGAGCGTGGCGAAGGAGCGTACCTCGTCCAGGCTGAGGCGATCGGCGAGCGCCTTCAGCGCATCGTCCAGGCTGCGTCCCGCCCGAAGTTCCAAGCACACGAGCTGCAGGTTCTGGCTGAGCGACGGATAGCTCTTGGCGAGTTCTTTCGAAACGCGCTCGACGCCGGCTTCCATGCTCATGCCGGCGTCCGAACAGACGATCATCAGGTCCATGAAATCGGGGAAGCCGTTGCGGTATTCGCGCATCTTCTCGCGCACCTTCTGGGTCAGCACGAGACCCGGCAAAAAATAGCCGGCGGCCCCCGACAGGATGATGAAGGTCCACCGGCTGGTCATGGTCGCGTCGGGACTGGCCATCCACCGGTTGAGCACGAAGACCGCGAACGTCGTGCCGATCATTGCCGTGAACCGGATGAGGAAGAACATGCCGACGGCGCGCGGCTCCATGTAGCCCGCCTGGATGAGCTTCAGGCGCAGGCGAGCGACATTTTCCGGGTCGCTCTTGGCATAGAATTCCTGCGCCCTCTTCACCGCTTGCTCGCGCACGACGCCGCTATTCTTCTTCTGCACAGGTTCGGGTCTGGCGGCCACCGGACCCTGGTCGACCTTGAGCCGGCGCTTGACGTCGTTGCGGTCGCCCTTCGCCACCACCATCGGCCAGGCGACAGCGGCCGCTCCCGCGGCAAGCAGGAGGACGGCCACCGGCATCAGCGAGGTCGGCGCGAGGGAAGCGAGGAATTCAATGACGCTTTGCATGTCAGAACTTGAAATTCGACATTTTGAACATGATCAGATTGCCCAGCATCAGCCAGCTGACCGAGCCGCCGATCATGTACCATGTCTTCGGCACGCCCCAGACGTCGCTGTAATATCCCGGCATCATGGCCATGATGGCGGTGAACAGCAGCGCCGGTACGGCCGTCAAAATGTAGGCCGAGAGGCGGCCTTCCGTCGAAATGGCGCGCACCTTGCGTCGCAGCTTGCCGCGTTCGCGGATCGTCGTCGACAACCCATCGAGGATCTCGCGCAGATTGCCGCCCGAACTGGTCTGGATCGACACGGCGGTGATGAACAGCGGCAGATCCTCGTGGCCGACCCGGTCGAACAGTGCATTCAGCGCCGTGACCAGGTCGGAACCATAAGTGACTTCGTCGGCAATGACGCCGAATTCCGTGCCGATCGGATCGGGCATCTCGCGCGACACCATGGCGATGGCCACCGGCACCGGATGACCGGCCTTGAGGCCGCGCGTGATCAGCTCCAGCGCTTCCGGCAGTTGCATGCCGAAACGCTTCAGCCGGCGCTTGCGCATGAAGCGCATCGCCATGACCGGCAGCAACGGCACCAGCACGACGAACAGGATGAGCCCCATCAGCAGCGGCAGCCCGCGCCAGATCGCGGCCAGGGCAACGGCCGTCGCCACACCGCAGGTGATCGTCAGGAATTTCGAAAGCGGCATCACCATGCCCGACTGCGTGCGCAGGGCACGGAACCGGTCGGGAGAAAACAGCGACGTTCCCGCGTCGAGACCGCGCTCCTTGCGCAGCTGGATCAGCACCTGCTCCTGGCTGATCTTGTTTTCCTGCAGTTTCATGCGCCGGTTGATTGCGGTGCGCTTGTCGCTGCGTCCGGCATAGAGCAGGTAGATCGCCTCGGCCACCATGATGCCGGTCAGTGCGGCTCCGGCATAGACGACGTATATCGCGCTGAACCCGTCGAACACGCCGGCTACTCCTGCGGCCGGCCGGGTTCGAAATAACGTCCGGGAAAGTCGATGCCCATGGCGCGCAGGTCTTCCAGGAAACGCGGCCGAATGCCGGTCGCCTCGTAGTAGCCAAGGATCTTGCCATCGGCCTCCATGCCGGTGCGCACGAAGCGGAAGATCTCCTGCATCTGGATGACATCGCCTTCCATGCCGGTCACCTCGGCGACGCTCGTCACCTTGCGCTTGCCGTCGGAAAGTCGGGTCAGCTGGACGATGATGTCGATGGCGCTGGCGATCTGGCTGCGGATCGACTGCACCGTCATCGGCATGCCGGTCATGCCCAGCATCTGCTCGAGGCGCGAAATGCAGTCGCGCGGCGTATTGGCGTGGATGGTCGCCATCGAGCCTTCGTGGCCGGTGTTCATGGCCTGCAGCATGTCGAAGGCTTCCTCGCCGCGGCACTCGCCGAGGATGACGCGGTCGGGACGCATGCGCAGCGCGTTCTTGACTAGGTCGCGCTGTTTGAGCTCGCCATGGCCTTCGATGTTGGCGGGACGCGTCTCCATGCGTGCGACATGCGGCTGCTGCAATTGAAGTTCCGCCGCGTCCTCGATGGTGATCAGCCGCTCGTCTTCCGGAATGAACGCCGACAGCGCGTTGAGCATCGTCGTCTTGCCTGTGCCGGTGCCGCCCGAAATGATCGTCGTCTTGCGGGCGTGGACGGCCGCGGCCAGCACTTCGGCCATGTTCTGTGTGATGGCGCCGAATTCGACCAGCCTGTGCAGGCCAAGCTTGTTCTTGGAGAACTTGCGGATCGACACCAGCGGGCCGTCGACGGCCACCGGGCGGATGGCTGCGTTGAACCGCGAGCCGTCCAGCATGCGAGCGTCGACCATCGGTTGCGATTCATCGACGCGGCGGCCGACGGCGGCCACGATCTTGTTGACGATTCTGAGCAGATGCGCCTCGTCCTTGAACGGGATATGGACCTGCTGCAGCTTGCCCTTCTTTTCGACGAAGCAGTTCTGATGGCCGTTGATCAGGATATCGTTGATATCGGGATCCTTGAGCAGCGGCTCGAGCGGGCCGAGGCCGACCATCTCGTCGACGATGTCGTCAACCAGCGCGTCGAGTTCGGCGGTGTTGATCGCCATCCGCTCCTGGCGGGTCTTTTCCGATACGAAATCATGCACTTGCCGGCGCATCTCCTCCTTGGGCAAGCGCTCCAGCGCGACGAGATTGATCTCCTCGAGCAGCATCCGGTGGATGCGCACGCGGGCATCGAGCACCTTGTTGGCATTCTTTGCCGGCGCCGCCTCCGCCTTCGCCGGCAAAGCCTTCCGGCTGGTCGGGATGACGACTGCATGATGCGCGACCGGCGTCGATTCAGCCGGGCGCGGACGCGCGTCACGATTCTGCAGGGTGGAAAAACGGCTGGTCATCCAGCTTTCCTTTTCAAGAGGCCCCTGCCGAAGCCGAACAGCGACTTCGACTTGCCCGCGGTTGCCACCGCCTCTTCCGGAAGGATGATCTTCTTCAGGTCGTTGACGACATTGGCATTGGGATCGATCTCGTGCAGCGGCACGCCGCGGTCGACCGCCTCGCGCACCAGCCGGTAGTTGTTGGCGATCCCGCCGACAAAATGCTCGCCAAGGATTTCCTGGACGTCCGCCTGCTTGATGCCGTTGTCGAACATCTTCTGCTCGAAACGGTTGACGATCACGTTCGGCTTCACTTCCTTGCCGGCGGTCTCGTAGACGGCCTGGATCAGCCGCTGCGTATGGCGCAGGCACGGCACCGTCATTTCGGCAACGATGTAAAGCTTGTTGGAACCGAGCAGTACCGTTTCCGTCCACGGAAACCAGGTGCGCGGCATGTCGATGACGACATTGTCGAAATAGGCCGAAACGAGGTCCAGCATGCGCACCACGACATCGGTCTTGAATGAGCGCATTTCGGCCGGATGCGTCGGCGCCGCCAGCACACACAGTCCGCTGGCGTGCTTGGACAGCATCACATCGAGCAGTTGCCGGTCGAGGCGCTCAGGCTGGTTCTCGATTTCGGTGATGTCGAAACGCGGCTCGAGATCGAGATATTCGGCGCAGGCACCTTGCTGGAAATTGAGGTCGACCACGCAGGTCGAGGCGCCGCGCGTCACCGAATGATGCAGCTGGAACGCGGTCTGCAGTGCCAGTGTCGTGGTGCCGACGCCGCCGGCGGCGGGCATGAAGGTATAGATCTGCGACTCGGTGTTTTCCTCGCGCCCGGGTCCCTGCAGAGCCCGCACGACCGAACGCACGAGGTCTGCGGTGGTGATCGGCTTGACCAGGAAATCGGCGACCTTGAGCTGCACCAGGATGCGCACGGCCGCGGCGTTGAACTCCTGGGTGGCCACGACCACCGGTGCCTTGCCCTCGAGCCGGCGCATGACGCGCTGCAGGGACTCGATCTCCTCGAGTTTCGCTGCATCCATGTCGACGATGACAACGCCGAACTCGGCCTCCTGGACCTCGCCGCGCAGCTCGGTGACGTTCTTCTCCACCGTCATGAGCTGGATGATCTCGGAGGCGGCGAAGGCCGTCTTCGTGTCCTGCGCGAAGGTCCGGTCTGTCGATACGAGCAGGATTTTCTTGGTGCTGTTTGCCATTCTCGCCGCCTGTGAGGTCGATCGCCGTCTGGATCAGTTGTCGGTGGTCGTTTGCGCTGCCTTGGCACCGGCCGCCTGATCGGGCGTGACGGGTCCGGCACTGCCACGCTTGGCAGGCACGAGAAGTCTCGTGTTCTGGACGCCGTACTTCCACGGGTCGACCATCTGCATGACGGTGTTGGCGGCCTGCGCCTCGCCGGCGCCGGACGTCACCCCCTCGCTGCGCACGTAGTCGTCGCTGGTGCAGCCGCTTGCCAGGCCGGCAAGAAGCAGGCCGATGCACGATCTCAGGATCAGACGCATGGCTCAGTCCTTCGGCAGGTCGAGGAAATGACCGACTTTGGTGGCAGGAGCGGCCCGTGCGGCACTGCCGTCGGCCAGCGCCAGCGCGCGGCCCGTATCCGGCGCCTTCACCTCCTCGGTGTTGTTGAGGAAATAGTCGACATTGCTGGCTGGCTCCGTGCCATCGGTCGGCTCAGCCATTTTCTTCGACGGATCGACCGGCTTGACCAGATAGGGCGTGACGATGATGACCAGGTCGGTCTCGCGCCGCTGATAGGATTTCGACGAAAACAGCGCTCCAAGCACCGGCATCTTGCCAAGGCCGGGAATGCGAGACGTGGTAATGTCGTTCTGGGACTGCAAAAGCCCGGCGATCATGAAGCTCTGGCCGTTCTTCAGGTCGACCGAGGTCTTGGCGCGGCGCACGATGAAGCCGGGCACGGAAATGTTGCCGATATTGTAGGACGCCGACGCATCGATCGAGGAGACTTCCGGCGCGATGTCGAGGCTGACCAACCCGTCCTTGAGTACGGTCGGCTTGAAATCCAGGCTAACGCCATATTTCTTGTAGCTGACCGAAATCTTGCCGTTGTCCTCCGAAACCGGGATCGGAAATTCGCCGCCGGCCAGGAAGCTCGCTGTCTCCCCTGAACGCGCGATCAGGTTCGGCTCAGCCAGCCGACGGGCAAGGCCGCGCTCTTCCAGCGCCTTGATGGCAATGTCGATCGAGACGCCGTTCGACAGCAGTCGGCCGATGATCTCGCCGGTCCCCGCCGCTGGGACCGTGCCCGGATCCAGTGAAATGTCGCGACCGCCGAAGCCGTAGGCGAAATTGGCGCTGTATTTCGCGCCCAGGTCCTGCCCTGCCTGGCGGTTGATCTCGACGAACCGGACATTGAGCTGAACCTGCTGCGACGAAGAGATATTGACCGAGTTGATCACTTCCTCATTGCCGGAAAAGCGGCTGGCGATCTTGCTTGCCTTATCCGCTGCAACCGCGTCATCCGCCTCACCCGACAGCACGACACGGCCGTTGGCCGAGCCGACCTTGATCTTGGCGTCCGGCACACTGGCACGGATAGTGTTCGCCAATTGGTCGGTGTCGAGCGTCACCTCGATGTCCACGGTGCCGACGAGCTGCTTGTTCTGGTCGAACAGCGCAATGCCGGTGGTGCCGAGATTGTTGCCCAGCACATAGAAGGATTTGTCGGTCAGCGGGTTGACGTTGGCGATCTCCGGATCACCGATGACGATCTGGTAGAAGGCCGCGCTCGTCATGATCGTCTTGGGCTTGCCCTTGGCAACCTTGATCGACGCATTCTTGGTCGACGAGACATAAACGATGTCGTTGTCCGCCTTCGCCGCTCCGGGCAAGGCAAGCACGCCGCTCGCAGCCAGGGTAAACGCCATCGCCAGGGCGCGCACCAAGCGCGACCGAGCCGTCATTCGATATAGGGTACGCATCAACATTGTCCCGTCCCGCCCGGTCCCCACCGGTCTTTACTTCTGGTCCCGCGTTGGAACCTGATATTCCTCGGCCTGCGTGCCGCGCGTCACGATGATCGTCTTGAATTTCGGCTTCTCCGGCTCCTTCGCTATGGCATCGAACAAGGAGCCGGCCACGGCCTGCGTCTTGGAAGCGACGGATCCGCCGAAGGAAGAGATGGTGGTGACGCCGTTCTTGCCATCGCCGCCTTCGCTGGCGGAGCGAAGCGACAGCGACAGCGTTCCGACGGTGCGGGCAAGCGCCACTTTCTGTGCGCCGTCGCTCGTCACCTCGAGGGTCACGGAATTGGCCACCTGCGGCGTCGTCTGGCGCTCGTCGGCGCCCTGCCCGACGCTGAGCACCTTGGCGTCGGCAACGACGATCTCCGAGGTGATGGTCGAACCGGCAGCCCCTTGCGCGTTCTTGGCGACTTCCTGGATTTCGCCGGCATCGCGCGTCAGCACGACATCGACCCGGTCGCCCGGCGTCACGAAGCCACCGACGCCGGCGATCTCGTCGGTGCGGATGGTGACCGCCCGCATTCCGGGCGTCAGCATGTTGGACAGCGTCGCGCGGCCGTTCGGTCCCGACAGCTTGGCGAGCAGCACCGGCTCGTTGATCTCGATCGGCGACAGCGCGACCCGGCCGCCTTCGCCGAGCAATCCATCGATGGTGGCAAAGGCGCCCTGCGGAAGGGAATCCTGCGGCCACGGGATTTCGCTGAGCTTGGCGCGGTCGAGCTCCATGCCGTAGCGCAACGGCGCGTTCGCCACCACGATGGTCTTGAACTCGATCCTGGGCGCGGCCGGAGCGGCGATCGAGGCCGTTTTCTCCTGGGCATCGGCCTTCGCTTGGCTCTTGACCCAGAAATCCGCGGCAAAGATCGAGATCGCGCCGAAAACGGCGGCGATGCCGATCATCGTTATGGCCTTGCCCCTCACGCCGAAAACCCCTGATGCCCGCCGTTTCTTGTTATGTTGGGCTCACGCTAGGCGGCATTGTTAAAGAATCAGGAATATTGCGCGGCGGCATTTGACCTATTTCCGCCCGCTTGGTTATCGAATGGTTTTAGGGTAAGAGCAGTTAAATCCCCGAACGTAACAGGAACCTCCGTCGCTTGGCGCTGAAAAGCGTGGCAGTATCGACGGGTGATTCGCAGCTTGGACTCTATGGCAGGCATGGACGACAACAACGATCTTTTCGGCAATCTGGAAAAACAGCCGCAGCCGGTTCGCACGCCGGCGCGCCCGGCGGATCCGCTGGTACAGGCGGCCGCCAGGCGTCCAGCCGCAACCAAGGATGGCACCGAGGGCTACAGCGCCGCCGACATCGAGGTGCTTGAG
This sequence comes from Mesorhizobium sp. CO1-1-7, assembly GCF_020164885.1. Lineage (NCBI taxonomy): Bacteria > Pseudomonadati > Pseudomonadota > Alphaproteobacteria > Hyphomicrobiales > Phyllobacteriaceae > Mesorhizobium > Mesorhizobium sp. CO1-1-7. Next base: position 262,563 of record NZ_JAIUHA010000003.1, read on the forward strand.
GGCCTTGAGCCGGTGCGCCGCCGGCCAGGCATGTATATTGGCGGCACCGACGACAAGGCGATGCACCATCTGTTCGCCGAGGTCATCGACAATTCGATGGACGAAGCGGTTGCCGGCCACGCCACCTTCATCGATGTCGAACTCTCCGCCGACGGCCATCTCACGGTCACCGACAATGGCCGCGGCATTCCGGTCGACATGCACCCAAAATTCAAGAAGCCGGCGCTCGAAGTCATCATGACGACGCTGCATTCGGGCGGCAAGTTCGACTCCAAGGTCTACGAGACATCAGGCGGCCTGCACGGCGTTGGCGTCTCCGTCGTCAACGCCCTGTCGGATCATCTTGAGGTCGAGGTGGCACGTGGGCGCCAGCTCTATCGCCAGCGCTTTTCGCGCGGCGTCCCGGTGACCGGACTGGAGCAGCTCGGCGAAGTCCACAACCGGCGCGGCACAAAAATCCGCTTCCATCCCGACGAGCAGATTTTCGGCAAGGGCGCGGCCTTCGAGCCGGCGCGTCTCTACCGCATGACGCGTTCGAAGGCGTACCTGTTTGGCGGCGTCGAGATCCGCTGGACCTGCGATCCCTCCCTCATCAAGGAAAAGGATCAGACACCGGCCAAGGCGGAATTCCATTTCCCAGGCGGCCTCAAGGATTATCTGAAGGCGTCGCTCGGCGACGATTTCCAGGTGACGCGCGAAATCTTCGCCGGCAAGAGCGACAAGCAAGGCGGCCATGGCTCGCTCGAATGGGCGGTCACCTGGTTCGGTGGCGACGGCTTCATCAATTCCTACTGCAACACCATCCCGACCGGTGAAGGCGGCACCCACGAAGCCGGCTTCCGAAACGTGCTGACGCGCGGTCTGCGCGCCTATGCCGACCTCGTCGGCAACAAGCGCGCCTCGATCGTCACCTCGGAAGACGTCATGATTTCGGCCGCCGGCATGCTGTCGGTGTTCATCCGCGAGCCGGAATTCGTCGGCCAGACCAAGGACAGGCTGGCGACGATCGAAGCGATACGCATCGTCGAGACCGCGATCCGCGACCCATTCGACCATTGGCTGGCCGACAATCCGCAGGAAGCCTCGAAGCTGCTCGACTGGGTGATCGCGCGCGCCGACGAACGGGTGCGCCGCCGCCAGGAAAAGGAAGTGTCGCGCAAGAGCGCGGTGCGCAAGCTGCGCTTGCCGGGCAAGCTCGCCGACTGCACGCAGAACGCGGCGGCGGGTGCCGAACTCTTCATCGTCGAAGGCGATTCCGCCGGCGGCTCGGCCAAGCAGGCGCGCGATCGTGCCAGCCAGGCCGTCTTGCCGCTGCGCGGAAAAATCCTCAACGTCGCCAGCGCCGGCAATGACAAGCTGGCCGCCAACCAGCAGATATCGGACCTGATCCAGGCGCTCGGCTGCGGCACGCGGTCAAAATACCGTGACGAGGATTTGCGCTACGACCGCGTCATCATCATGACCGACGCCGACGTCGACGGCGCACACATCGCTTCGCTGCTGATCACCTTCTTCTACCAGGAGATGCCGGCGCTGGTGCGCGGCGGCCATCTCTATCTGGCGGTGCCGCCGCTTTACTCGATCAGGCAAGGCGGCAAGGTCGCCTATGCCCGCGACGACGCCCACAAGGACGAGCTTCTGCGCACCGAATTCACCGGGCGCGGCAAGGTCGAGCTTGGCCGCTTCAAGGGCCTGGGCGAAATGATGGCCGCGCAGCTCAAGGAAACCACCATGGATCCAAGGAAGCGCACCTTGCTCAGGGTCGATGTGAACGAAATCGATTCCGCCACCAAGGACAGGGTCGACGAGCTGATGGGCACCAAACCCGAAGCCCGCTTCCGCTTCATCCAGGAACGCGCCGAATTCGCCGAGACGGAAGTGCTGGATATCTAGCCGCTGGCGCGTTTAGCTTGCGTTCCTGACATGGAGACCAGCATGTGACCTGGGCGCGGCTGAAAACCTATTTCGAGACGAGCCTGGCCGGGCTGACGCAACCGACACGCTCGGACTGGATTTTCGCGCTGCGCACCGTTTCGGCCGGCATGATCGCATTGCTGGCCGCTTACGCGCTGAAGCTCGACCATCCGCAATGGGCGATGATGACGGTGTTCATCGTCGCCCAGCCGGTTGCCGGCATGGTGCTGGCGAAAGGCTTCTACCGCCTGCTCGGCACGCTGGCCGGCGGTGTCGCGGCAATCGGCATCACCACGGCATTCGGCACCGGCCCGTGGATTCTGGTGACGGTGCTTGCTGTCTGGATTGGCATTTGCACCTTCGTCTCGTCGCTGCTGCGCAATCCCGAAGCCTATGGCGCGGCTCTTGCAGGCTACACCGCAATGATCATCGGCCTGCCCGCTTTCGGACAACCGCATCTGGTCGTAGACCTCGCGGTCGCGCGTTGTGCCGAGATCGTGCTCGGCATCGTCTGCGCCGGCCTCACCAGCCGGCTGATCCTGCCAAAACTGGCCAGCGACGCCATCGTCTCGCGGCTGAAACGCTGCATTCTCGACCTCGCCACCTATGCCGGCGGTGCGTTTTCAGGCGGCGACCGGGCAACGCTGATCGGCCTGCACCGGAAGCTTGTCGCCGATACCCAGACGCTTGGCGAGATGCGCGCCTATGCCAGGCTCGAAGCGCCGAGCTTCGCGCCGCGCGCGCATCCGGTGCGGCGCACTATCGGACAACTGCTTTCGGCACTTTCGGCGGCGCGCGCACTCTATTCGCATGCCGCTCCCAAAAACGCCGCCCTCATCCCGGTGCGCTCGGAACTGCAGGCCCTTGTCAGCGAACTGGCAGCCAAGCCGGGAGCGCTGGACGATACCTCATCCTGGGTGGCGCGGCTCGACGCGATCTCGATCAGGGCCAGGCAAATGCCCGACGCCTCGATAGAGCCGGGTGAGGACAGGGTCGGCACCATTACCCGCCTTACCATAGCGGCCGATTTCGCCGAGGCGCTGAAACAGGTGCTGCGTGGCCTCGACGCCTTGCGCGCGCCGGTCACGCGCCGTCCAGGTCCCGGCAGCCAGCAGCCGGCCCTGGTGGTGCATCGCGACTATCCCGGTGCAGCGCGCAACGCCATCCGCGCGGCCGTTGCCACGCTGCTGGTGGCGGCTTTCTGGCTGACGACGAAGTGGTCGGAGGCGGCCGGCACCGTCATCCTCGTTGCCGTCGTGTCGAGCCTGTTTGCCGCTCGCCCCGACCCCGTGCAGGTATCCTGGGGGTTCTTCAAGGGAACGCTGCTCGCTTTGCCTTTTGCCTTTCTCGTCGGCCAGGTTGCGCTCCCTGCTCTGCCCGGCTTCGGCTGGTTCATGCTGTTCGTCGTGCCCATCATGGTGCCGGCGGCACTCGCCATGGCCAATCCGCGCTATGTCGGCGTGGCGACGGCCTTCGCCATCAACTTCCTGGCCTTTCTCAGCCCACATCAGGCGATGACCTACGATCCCGGCCCCTTCTTCGCCGGCTCGGCATCGATCCTGGTCGGCATCCTCTTGGCCATCGGCGTCTTCATCGTGGTATTGCCGGCCGATCCATGGCTCGCGGCCGACCGCATCGTGCGGGCCATGCGGGAGGATCTGGCGCGGCTATGCCTGCATGAGCGCGTGCCGAGGCGCTCGGCCTTCGAGAGCCTCGCTTACGACCGGGTCAATCAGTTGATGCCGCTGGTGCAGAATTCCGGCAGCAAGGGCGAGGCGGTGCTGGGCGGCGGCGTCGCTTCCGTCACGGTCGGCCTGGAAATCCTGCGGCTGCGCACGGCCAGCCAAAACCATGCTCTTCCATCGGAAACGACGCTTTCAATCGCCACCTTCCTGAGGGGACTGGCGCGCGAGCTGCTTTTCCGTGCCCCTGGGGATCCGCAAACAGCGACCATTGCCGTCGCCCGGCAGTATGCGGCAGGCATCGCCCAGCGAAACGCCACCGGCGACATGCTGCAGATCGCGGCGTCCCTGCGCATCATCGCCGCGGCGATGGAAGATTTCCCGGATTTCTTCGCGAGGGAGAAAACCTAAGCCGCGGCGATCGCCAGTGCATGGCCGCGTGCGTTCTCACGCAGGGCGTCCAGGTGGATCGATTTGACCAATGCGGCAAGATCGCCTTCGGCGGATTGCCCGCCCAATTCCTTGAGCATCAGCCAACTGACTTCCTGCACGCCAGCAACGCGCTTGCCGTTGGCGACCTCGCGCCAGATCTTCAGGGCGCGCAGGATGACGGCATGCGTGGCGGCAGCCATGCCGGCACTGCGGAACAGCGCCTGCAGGGCCACGTCGTGCCCGCCGGCCAGCAGCGCCCTCACCCGTGGTTCGGACTGCTGGCTGAGCGCCACCAGCGCCGAGCCGAAGAAATCGACCTTGCCGTGCGCGATGGTGCGGATCAGGAAGCTCGCGGTCAGATCGCCGCGCAGCCTGAGATGCTCGATCAGCGCCGCGTGCTCTTCTTGGCGCGTGCCCTCGATCAGCGTCACCGAGGCCTTGACGCAAGCATCGCGCATGACCCGGTCGGCACGCGCGGCTCCCATCAATGCCATGACCAGCGGCGATGTCTTCAATGTCTCGCCGAGCTTGACGAGCAGCATATGCCGGCAATCGGCAGGCAGCCTGATATCCGATATCAGCGCCTCGCGCACCAGAGGCAGATGCCCGTGGCGTTCCGCCATGCGCCTGAAGCTGAGTGACGCGATGTCGGCGCCGCTATTGGCCAAAAGCACGGCGCAGGCCTCCGCCTCGCCGACCTCGGCGATGGCCGCCGAAAGCGCCATCGAGACGGAAGGCCGGTCGGCGATCAGCTTCTGCGTTGCCTTCTGGCTCGCCGCCACGCGGTTGATCAGGTCGGCGTCGGTGAGCAGCGGCGAGCGCGCCAGCACGACCCCGGCGACCTCCGGCTGGTCGGCGGCAAGCGCACTGATGATCTGCAACGGTGCGTGATGGCTCATCGAGAACGCTTCCGCCATCGCCAGCCGCACTTTCGACGAGGCGTCGTCGAGCAGCAGCGTCAGCGCGGCCTCGGCGGCGCAGCGATCCTCGAACGGCAATTCGCAATTGACATAGGCTCGGGCCAGCGCATGAGCGGCGGCGGCGCGCTCCGAAACCCTGGCCGTGTAGATCCATTTCAGGAAATGCGAAACAACTACCATGCCCGTCTGCTTACGCCCCATGCCGGAAGGTTTCCGGCCCCGTGAGAAGGGTAGGCAGAAATGGTTTACGAACGGTTCACCATGTTCATTAACTGGCTTGCGAGCGCCTGAAGCAGCGCCTATCAACCGTCAGACAGCGCAGGAGGCGGAAGATGGCCGGGCTATATCTGGAGGAGTTTGTTGTCGGCCATGTCTTCCGGCACACGCTGCGCAAGACTGTCACCGAGAGCGACAACATGCTGTTTTCGGTGATGACGCTGAACCCGCAGCCGCTGCATATCGACTTCGATTTCGCCGCTAGGAGCGAATGGGGCAAGCCGCTGGTCAACTCGCTGTTCACGCTCGGCCTGATGATCGGCATTTCGGTCAACGACATCACGGTCGGCACGACGGTTGCCAATCTCGGCATGAAGGAAACCGTGTTTCCTCACCCGGTCTTCCATGGCGACACCATCCGCGTCGAAACATCTGTCGTCTCGGTGCGCGAATCCAGGTCGAAGCCCGACCGCGGCATCGTCGAATTCGAGCACCGCGCCTACAACCAGCATGGCGATCTGGTCGCCAAATGCATCAGGCAAGCGATGATGCTGAAGAAGGCAGACTGATGCGCTCGCTGCTATTCGTTCCAGGCGATTCCGAACGGAAGCTGGAAAAGGGATTTGGCGCCGGCGCCGACGTGGTCATCGTCGATCTCGAGGACTCCGTGGCGCCGCAGAACAAGGCGCGGGCGCGCGAGATCGCGGCGCGCTTTATCCTCGAACGCAGGGGGCAAACCAACTCGGCGCTTTATGTCAGGGTCAACGACCTCTCGACCGGAATGACGGACGATGATCTTGCCAAGCTCGTTCCGGCAAGACCGGACGGCATCATGCTGCCTAAATCGAACAGCGGCCAGGATGTGCAGCAGCTCGCGGCCAAGCTCAGGGTTTGGGAAGCCGAAAACGGCCTGCCCGACGGGTCGATAAAAATCCTGCCGATCATCACCGAAACTCCGGCGGGCGTGCTCGCCGCCGCCACCTATGCGGGGACAAGCGCACGGCTCGCCGGTCTCACCTGGGGCGCGGAAGACCTTTCGGCCGCGATCGGCGCACGCTCTGCCCGCGACGAGCACGGCCGCTACACCGATCTCTTCCGTCACGCCCGCCTGACGACCATTCTCGCGGCCGGAGCCGCGGAAGTCGCCGCGATCGACACCGTATTTCCTGGCTTTCGCGACATGGTGGCCTTCGCCGCGGAATGTGCCGACGCCGAGCGTGACGGTTTCATCGGCAAAATGGCGATCCACCCCGATCAGGTGCCCGTCATCAACACCGCCTTCACGCCCTCTGCCGAGGCGGTGAGACAATCGGCGGCTATCGTGGCGGCCTTCGAGGCGGCCGGAAATCCGGGCGTCGTCGGCATCGACGGCAAGATGTTCGACCGTCCGCATCTGCGGCTGGCCGAACGCCTTCTGGCCCGCGCGAAAGCGGCCGGGATATCCGCCTGACGGCTACTCCTTGCCCCAGCGTGGCCGCCGCATCGAAAAGACCTCGTCGACGCTGGCGTAATCCATATAACCGAGACGCGCGACATTGCCGGCCTTGGTGATGTCGAACAGGCCGTCTTTCAGGAAAGCATCGTCGATGTGAACGCCGATCACCTCACCGGCGACGACAAAGGCACTCGTCGGTGATCCGTCCAGCGCCTTCGGGCGAAACACTTCCGTCACCCGGCATTCGAGCGCCGCTGGTGCAGCCGCCACGCGCGGCGGCTTGACGAGACGCGAGGGCGCCATGGCGAGATCGGCATAGATGAACTCGTTGACGCCACGCGGTGCGTCGACGGATGTGTAGTTCATCTTGTCCGCAAGATCGCGGCTGACCAGATTGGCGACGAACTCGCCGGTTTCCTGGGCAAACGAGGCGCTGTCCTTCTCACCCTCCGAGGAAAACCAGACAATGAAAGGTCGCGTCGAAAAGGCGTTGAAGAAGGAGTATGGCGCCAGATTGACCTCGCCGGCCTGGTTCAGCGTCGATATCCAGCCGATCGGGCGCGGCGCGACGATCGCCTTCGAAGGATCGTGCGGCAGGCCATGCCCCTTGGACGGCTCGTAGAACATTCAGCCCGCCCAAGGTCCGGCATAATCGGTGTAGAGCTTGGCCGGATCAGGCCGTGGCCGCTCCGGCGCCGGACCGGCGTAGGAGCCGATATGGATGAACCCGACGACGCGCTCCTGCGGCGCCAGTCCGAGAATCGCCCTGCCCTCCGGCACGTCGGAATACCAGTTGCTGATCATGTTCGTGCCATAGCCCAGCGCAGTGGCCGCGATCATCAGGTTCATCGCCGCCATGCCTCCGGACAGGAACATCTCCCATTGCGGGATTTTTGGGTTCTCCCTCGGAATAGATACGACACCGATCACCAGCGGCGCGCGCGAGAACCGCGCCAGTTCCTGGTTGCGACGGCCTTCCGGCAACGGCCCCTCGCGCTGTTCGGCCAAGGCCGCTAGTTTTTTGCCGATCTCGATGCGGGCTTCGCCGCGATAAAGGATGAAGCGCCACGGTTCGAGCCGTCCATGGTCGGGCACGCGTGTGGCGGCGGTGATCATCGTGGCGATATCGGCGTCGCTGGGCGCCGGTTCCCTGAGGTCGGGTATCGGCGCTGAATTTCGGGTCAATAGAAAGTCGATGATCGGCGACGCCATGGGCGCAAGTCTCCTGAAACACTCTGTTTTGAGCTGAAGCGCACCATCGGGAATTCGGGCGGCTCGGGCAAAGGCGCGCAAACGCCGGGCTGAAGAGTCCCGGATCGGACTCTTAAGCCTTGAAATTGCCACCGCCATGGGCTTCAACGCAAGGCATGTTTGAGGGGCGACTGCGTCTTTTCCTGGTTCGGCTCTGCGCCGCGCTGTTCCTGCTGCCGGTCTCCATGGCTGTCGCGCAGGAAAAGGACGGCGTCGGCGACCTGAAACTTCCCGGAATTTCGAGCTATGCAACGCCGAAGAGCGAGACCCCGCTGGCGCTTGGCGGCGGTGGCGCCATCACGCTCTCGGCCCAGTTGACCGACAAGGGCACCGACATCACCCGTGGACTCGTCTGGCGTGTCTTCAAGCCCGAAGCGGTGAACGGCAAATTGCCGATGGTCGCCTCCTCCCATGGCGGCAGCGCCGTCTTCCAGCTCGAGCCCGGCAGTTACCTGGTCCACGCTTCCTATGGCCGCGCCGGCGCCACCAAGCGCATCACCGTCGGCAAGGAAGCCAAGCGAGAAAGCCTCGTGCTTGATGCCGGCGGCCTGAAGCTCGATGCGGTTCTGTCCGGCGGCGTGCGCATTCCGCCGAAGAAACTGCGCTTTTCGATATATGAGGGCACCGCCGAGGCCAATGGCGACCGCGCGCTGATCATTCCCGATGTCGAACCCAACAGCGTCGTGCGGCTCAATGCCGGCATCTATCATGTCGTCTCGACTTACGGCGCGGTCAACGCCGTCATCCGATCCGACATCCGCGTCGAGGCGGGCAAGCTGACGGAAGCCACCGTCGAGCATCACGCCGCTGAAATCACCATGAAGCTGGTACGCGAGACGGGCGGCGAAGCGATTGCCGACACCTCGTGGTCGCTGCTCAACGAATCCGGCGATCCGATCAAGGAAACCGTCGGCGCCTTCGCCTCGATGGTGCTGGCCGAAGGCGACTACACCATCATCGCCAAGAACCGCGATCGCATCTACCAGAAGGATTTCACGGTCGTTGGCGGGCAGAACCAGGAAATTGAGGTTCTCGCCACCGAAGCAGCGGCGATGGATCCCGAGGAAGGCGCCGATTAGCCTTCAGGCGGCGAGCTTGGTTCGCGCCGGGAGGAACGGAATGCGACGGCGCGGCAGGCTCGGCGCCAGGTCGAATACACCGCGATAGAGACGGTCGAGCAACGTTTTGCGGTCGCGCAGCGGCTCCAGTTCGTTCCAGCTCAGCACGTTGCCGACGCGCACGTCGATCGCCCTGCCGGACAGCCGCGCGAATTCGCGAATGAGCAGCGAGGTGCGCAAGGTCAGCGAGGCCTTGCCGACGAATTTGGCCACACGCCCGTCGCGCTCGGCCATGTTCATCGGCCCGCTGACCAGATGGAAAAGCCTGCCGTTCTGGCCGGAGAAATGCATGGGGATGACCGATGCCTTGGCCTCCTGGACGAGACGGGCCGGAAACATCTTCCACGGCAGGTCGCGCGCGCGGCCAAAACCCTTGGGCGCAGTGGCCACGCCGCCGGCCGGAAACACCACAATGGTGACACCTTCCCTGAGCAGCCGGACCGCCTCATGGCGCACCGCCATGTTGTTCTTCACCGCGTCCTTGGTCTCGGAAAAGTCGATCGGCAGCGAATAGGGCTCCATCTCGCGGATCCTGAGCAGGTCCTTGTGGATCATTACCCGGAAAGGCCGGCCGAGTTGCTCTGCCAGCGACAGCACGGCAATGCCGTCGCCGATGCCGAAGGGATGGTTGGCGACGATCACCAGTGGCGTGTCGGGCAATTGCGCGGGCGGCCATTGGTCGGGAATTCGCACGCCCACGTCGATGAGGTCCAGCATGCGGCTGAACACACGCTCGCCCGTCGGCACCACCTGGCGGCGCCAGAAATCATAAAGCGCGGCAAAGCGATCGCGGCCTGACAGGCCTTCGACCGAATGGATGAACCAGCGCGCCAGCGCCGGCTGGTGCGGATTGGCGTAGGAAAGCTCTGGGAACGGTCGTTCGCGCGATTTCAGCTTGAGCATAGGGGCTCGTTACAACGTTGCCGTGACAGGGATATGAAAATGGCGGTGGATCGCTCCACCGCCATTCGATCGAAAAACACTCCGATTCAAGCAGCGCGCTTGCGTCGGCGATCAGGCGTGATCGCTTCTTCGGTCAGCCGTTCGATTGCTTCGGCAAGACCAAGCGATTCCTGATCGCGCGAGCCGAGCCGGCGGATGTTGACCGTCTGCTCCTCCGCCTCGCGCTTGCCGCAGACGAGGATGACCGGCACCTTGGCCAGGCTGTGCTCACGGACCTTGTAGTTGATCTTCTCGTTGCGCAGATCGGCTTCCGCCAACAGCCCGGCGGCCTTCAGCTTTGCCACGACCTCGGTCGCATAGCTGTCGGCGTCTGACGTGATCGTCGCCACCACCACCTGCAGCGGCGCGAACCATAGCGGGAAGTGGCCGGAATAGTTCTCGATCAGGATGCCGAGGAAACGCTCCATCGAACCGCAGATGGCGCGGTGCACCATGACTGGCTGCTTCTTCTCCGAATCCGAGCCGATGTAGAAGGCGCCAAAACGCTCCGGCAGGTTGAAGTCGACCTGCGTCGTCCCGCATTGCCATTCGCGGCCGATGGCATCCTTCAACACATATTCGAACTTCGGCCCGTAGAAGGCGCCCTCACCCGGATTGATCGAGGTCTTGATGCGGTTGCCGGACCTTGTCCTGATCGTCTCCAGCACGCCGCCCATGATCGCCTCGGCATGATCCCAGGCCTCGTCCGTGCCGACACGCTTTTCGGGCCGTGTCGACAGTTTGACGCTGATTTCGTCGAAACCGAAATCGGCATAGGTCGACAGGATCAGGTCGTTGATGCGCAGGCACTCGGAAGCCAGCTGTTCCTCGGTGCAGAAGATGTGCGCATCGTCTTGCGTGAAGCCGCGCACGCGCATCAGCCCGTGCAGCGCGCCCGACGGCTCATAGCGATGCACATTGCCGAATTCCGCCAGCTTCACCGGCAGATCGCGATAGGATTTCAGCCCATGCTTGAAAATCTGCACGTGGCCCGGGCAGTTCATCGGCTTCAGCGCAAAGATGCGGTCATCGTCGGTTTCATCGCCGGCGACCGTCACCTTGAACATGGCGTCGCGGTACCAGCCCCAGTGGCCCGACGTCTCCCACAGGCTCTTGTCGAGCACCTGCGGGGCGTTGACCTCCTGGTAGCCCTGCTCGTCGAGCCGGCGCCGCATGTAGTTGACCAGGTTCTGGAACATCTTCCAGCCCTTGGCGTGCCAGAAGACCACGCCCGGCCCCTCTTCCTGGAAATGGAAAAGGTCCATTTCGCGGCCGAGCTTGCGGTGGTCGCGCTTCTCGGCCTCTTCCAGCATCGTTTGGTAGGCTTCGAGCTGCGCCTGGTCGGCCCAGGCCGTGCCGTAGATGCGCGTCAGCATCGGATTGTTGGAATCGCCGCGCCAATAGGCGCCGGCCACCTTCATCAGCTTGAAGGCGTTGCCGATCTGGCCGGTCGAGGCCATGTGCGGACCGCGGCAGAGATCGAACCAGTCGCCCTGCGCATAGATCTTGAGATCCTGGTCCTCGGGAATGGCATCGATCAGTTCGAGCTTGTAGCGCTCGCCCTTGTCGGCAAAGACCTTTTTTGCCTTGTCGCGCGACCAGACCTCCTTGGTGAACGGCTTGTTGCGCGCGATGATCTCGCGCATTTTCTTCTCGATCACCGGGAAATCGTCTGGGGTGAACGGCTCGTTGCGGGCAAAGTCGTAATAGAATCCGTTCTCGATCACTGGTCCGATGGTCACCTGCGTTCCCGGCCACAGCTCCTGCACGGCCTCCGCCAGCACGTGCGCGGTGTCGTGGCGGATAAGCTCAAGAGCGCGCGCATCGTCGCGGGTGATGACCTCGACCTTGCCGGACTTGCCGAGCGGGTCGCTGAGGTCGCGCACGGTGCCGTCAATGGCGTAGGCGACGGCCTTCTTGGCCAGCGACTTCGAGATCGATTCGGCGAGACCCGCACCGGTCATCGCCGCATCGTAGTCGCGGACGGAGCCATCGGGAAATGTCAGGGAAACGGAATTCAGCATATGTATCTCCTATCCAGTCCCGCAAACGAGCGCGGGTGGTAAATGCGGATCATCAGCGGTTCGGGGCTGCGACCTGCCAGGGTGCCGGATGCGTCCGGCGGCGGCAGTCTTTTATGAGCAGATGCCGCCGCCGTAAAGCCCGGCTCACTTAATCAGCTGTGGCAGGTCCTTCAGGAACGCGGCCCGTGTCGCCAACCCCTTCGGCATGTCGGTGCGTTTCGTATCGACGACGAGCCGGGCGAACACGATCTGGCGGCCGTCTTTCCCAGCCCAGCCGACAAACCATCCGAGCGAGCGCTTGTCCTTGCCGCCCGCGCCGAGCCTGGTCGTGCCGGTCTTGCCCTGAACGGCCCAGTCGCCAGCCTTGAAGTTCGGCATGATGGCGCGTGTCATTTCATGCGCCTTGGCCGACACCGGCATTGTGCCGGCCAGCAGTTGCCGCAGGAAGGCAACCTGTTCGACTGGCGTGATCTTGAGCGAGGAGTTAACCCAGGAATGGGTGAGCCCGTCATCCCTGCCAGGATTGCCGGAAACGTCACCATTGCCATAGTTGAACTTCGATACATAGCCGGCAAATTTCTGAGGTCCGAGCCTGCGGGTGATCTCGCGCGAGAACCAGATGATGGAATCACGTTCCCAGATCGTCGGATCGACGGTTTTCTGGTCGCGTTTCACCGCGTTGAACTCAGGCTTGTAGTCCCATGCCGGGGTATGTTCATCGGCAAGGATGCCTGCGTCGTAGCCGATCAGCGAAAGCGGCACCTTGAACGTGGAGGCCGGGCTGAAGCGCTGGTCGCAGATACCGTCCTGGTAAAGCGTCTTGCCGCTCTGGGCATCGGCGATCAGCGTGCACTGCACGTCCGCGAGCGGCGCGGACTGCGCGCGCATCGGAAATCCCAGCAGCCAGGCGAGCAGGAACAGGACACCAGCCATGATAAAGGGAAGACGATCGACATTGCGCATTTTCTGCTCGCTCCAGAAGGGGGTTCGCGAGCGGGCTTAGCGAGGTCTCTTGTCTCGATTTTGTCTCAAATGCGCAGTTGTTGTGCAGGCTTGCGTTAACCCTACCGGAGCGTAAACAGCGCGGTGTGACCAGCCACCCTAGCCCTGCGCTCCGCCGCGCTTGCGGCCGACCCGCCAATAACGCCAGGGCATGAACCAGACGTAACGGTCCGCCAGCGCTTCCGGAACCAGATCGATGCCATGCGTGCCGAATGGGCCGCAGCGCAGCACGCGGAACAACCCCATCCAGCCGCCGGCCCAAAGGCCATGGCGGGCGATCGCCTCATGCGCGTATTCCGAACAGGTCGGCAGATGGCGGCAGGAATTGCCGACAAAGCCGGACAGCGTCAGTTGGTAAAGCCGCACGAGCGAGGTGCCGAGCAAGCGGCCCGGCGTCTTGCGCCAGGGGCCGGGCCAGTTGCGGCCGCGCCTCGACGCTCCGGCTGTATGCGCATGCCTGTGCTGGTCGCCCACTGCGATCTCCGCGTTTTCCAGCTGATAGATGTGCGCTTGCACCGGAGAACGCAATCCCGATCGCCGTGCGGTCACGGGCGGGAACGGCGAAATGGCCGTCGGTCGGCTGGCGGCGCCCAGCGGCCAGGATGAGACCATTCTTCGTGATGCCTTGTAGCGCGTCTTTCGTCGCGCCATTGGAACGTCGCGATCCGTATGACGTCGCCAAGGATCTCAAGCAACTGCATCATGGCGGCATCTCCTTGAAGACGATTAGACCGCCGCTGGCCTTCGCCTTCAAACGAGTATAATTTCCGTTTCGGATAATCCTGGGTTATGCGAAATGAAGCGTGGACGCTTGCCCCTGACGGCGTTGAGGAGCTTCGAGGCGGCGGGGCGGCATTTGAGCTTCAGCAACGCCGCCGAGGAGCTTTTCGTCTCGCAGGCGGCGATCAGCCGGCAGATCCGCGAACTCGAAACCTTCCTGCGCCAACCGCTTTTCGAACGGCACCATCGCCGCGTCGAACTGACGGATGCAGGCCGTCGGCTGCTTGCTCAACTGGTCAGAAGTTTCGACGACATCGACAAACTACTCTCGGAACTGGTCGCGGTTCCCGCGCAGGCCGTGGTTCGTGTCAGCGTCGAGCCGTCGATTGCATCCGTCTGGCTGGTACCCCGGCTCAACCGGTTTCGCCAGTTGCGGCCCGATATCGACGTCTCCCTCGAAGTGGACCCAAGGCTGATCGAGTTCCGCAGCGACCAGCCCGAACTTGCCTTACGTTTCAGCTCGAACGCGACGTCATGGCCCCGCAGCGAAGCCGAGCGGCTGGCCTCGACAGTCGATTCGCCGGTTCTGTCGCCGGCGCTGCTTTCATCGGGCCCAGCCCTCGGGAAGCCGGCCGATCTTGCTCGCTTCACGCTTTTGCACGAGGAAAACCGCCAGGGTTGGACGCGCTGGTTCGAGGCGGCGGGCGTACCCGCCAACGCCATGCCCACGCGCGGGCCGATGCTTGCGGACGCCTCACTCTCCAAGCAGGCCGCGCTGCTCGGCCACGGCGTGGCGCTGGGCGATCTCCTGCAGATTGGAGAAGAATTGGAGACCGGAGCACTGGTCAAACCGTTCGACATCGATGTCGCATCCGGGGCCTATTGGCTGGTGGCCAGGAGTTTGCACAGTCTCTCCGAACCGGCCGCGGCCTTCGCCGACTGGCTAAGAAGCGAATTCATCGAAAGCAGGCGAGCGCTGAAAGCTCCGGCCTGAGCCGTGCGCTGGCCGGAGCCGGCTACTTTACCTTCTTGTATTTTCCGAGAAGTTTATCGAGGTCGTTGATGTCCATGGACGGATGTCCCGCCGCGGGGTCGACTGCTGGGTAGAATGTGACGACGATGTCGCGCCACAAATCATAGTCGGCGCCGTAGGACGCCAGCCCGGGAAACGGCGCGCAACGCGTGATCGCGCGAATGGCGGCTTCGGCAACCTTATGCCTTGCCGATGTCACGGGGCCGACGATTTTTGGCGGCCCGGCGAGCGATCCGTCCTTGTTCAGGCTGATCCGGACGCGTGCAGTACTTGTGGCATTTGCGGGCACGTTCCAGCAGGGCTGGACGGCCCTCATGAGATAGTCGCCGATATCGCGCTGGACTGCTGGTTCCGCCCCGCTTGAGCCACCGGCCGACACAAGTGAAGCGGCAAGAGTACCGGCGAACACCAAGCCATGGCATGAACGACCGCTCTGGCGGGATCCGCTCACCGTAAGGTCGAAGACCACTCTCAGGCCGCTTCGTCGGCGCGCTTCTTCTCGATCTGGCCGATGGCGTCGACCACGGCGTCGAAAGTCAGCATGGTCGACGCATGACGCGCCTTGTAGTCGCGCACCGGCTCCAGATAGCCGAGGTCGGCGAAGCGGCCTTCCGGCGGCGCGCCGTTCTCCTTCAGCATCTTCAGCATGGTCTCGCGCACCGCGCGCAATTCCTCGGCGCTGGCGCCGACGACATGTTGCGCCATGATCGAGGACGATGCCTGGCCGAGCGCGCAGGCCTTCACGTCGTGGGCGAAGTCGGTGACCACGCCGTCCTCCATCTTGAGGTCGACGGTAACGGTCGACCCGCACAGCTTGGAATGCGCCTTCGCGGTCGCGTCGGGATGATCGAGCCGGCCGATGCGGGCGATATTTCCGGCAAAACCGAGAATTTTCGCGTTGTAGACGTCGTTGATCATTATTTTCCAATCCGTCGCCGCCAAGCGAACAGCGATTGCCGTTGTTGCGTCTTTCATTCGCTCGGCACGACCATATATAATGCTGGCAGTCCGGTATCGACAAGGCGGCGAACGCCACTGTCCTTGCCGGGAAGTTCACGCCGCTTACGGGGCTGGAAACGGGGCGAGTTTCCGACACCGAAAGGTCGTGGTCCGTTCAACTCGTTCCTCCTCAGAGAGGAACTACGGGAGACGCCTTTTATGGATGCCGTCATCAAGAAACTAATGCCCCAGTCCGCCTATATGGAAAAGCCGGTCACCGACCGCCCGAGCGAGGCCGAAGTCGAGGCCGCCGTACGCACCTTGCTGCGCTGGACCGGCGACAATCCGGATCGCGAGGGTTTGATCGACACGCCCAAGCGCGTGACCAAGGCCTATCGCGAAATGTTCGGCGGCTACGACATGTGCCCGGCCGAGGAGCTTGGCCGTACTTTCGAGGAGGTCGCCGGCTACGACGACCTGGTCATCGTCAAGGACATCCAGTTCCATTCGCATTGCGAACATCACATGGTGCCGATCATCGGCAAGGCGCATGTCGGCTACCTGCCCGACGGCAAGGTCGTCGGCCTGTCCAAGATCGCGCGCGTCGTCGATATCTTTGCCCATCGGCTGCAGACGCAGGAAGCCCTGACCGCCCAGATTGCCGGCGTCATCCAGGACGTGCTCAACCCGCGCGGCGTTGCCGTCATGATCGAGGCCGAGCACATGTGCATGGCCATGCGCGGCATCCGTAAGCAAGGTTCCACAACGCTGACCTCCACCTTCACGGGCGTCTTCAAGGATACGCCCGAAGAGCAGGTTCGTTTTGTCACCATGGTGCGCGGCGGCAGGGCGTAAGCCCTTTGCCGACGTCGCGGTCAATAGGAAGATAGACCGGCAATGTCGGCACTGGAATTTCCGGAAGCTCCCTCGGACAAGAAAGCCTTGGAGGAAGGCGCGGTGTTTTCGCCGCGCTTCGATGCCGCCGGTCTTGTCACCGTCGTCGTCACCGATGCCGCCGACGGCATGCTGCTGATGGTCGCGCATATGAATGCACGGGCGCTGGCTCTGACGCTGGAAACAGGCATTGCCCATTACTGGTCGCGCTCGCGCAACACGCTCTGGAAGAAGGGCGAAACCTCGGGCAATTTCCAGCATGTCGTCGAGATGCTCACGGATTGTGACCAGGATGCGGTGTGGCTTCGCGTGAAAGTGTTGGGCCACGACGCAACCTGTCACACCGGCCGGCGTTCATGCTTTTATCGGACGGTGGGGCTGATCGACGGCAAGGGGACGCTTGCCGACGACGGCAGCAAGCCGCTGTTCGATGCGGAAAACACGTATCGGAAGCCATCAGCTTGAACCTTCTGCCTGACACCGACCACATAGATTCATCATTTCGATACGGCCCGTCCGTATACTAGCCTGGGACAAGGGAGATCATGATGCTCGAATGGGCGTCATTGCGTAACAGACCAGATGTCAGGGAGGCCAACGGCCTGTCCTCGGCAGGCGGCGCATCCGAAACAACCTCCCCCAAGAAAACAGGTATTTCGCTCGCGCTCGGCGGCGGTTGCGCCAGAGGCTGGGCCCATATCGGCGTGCTGCGCGCGCTCGATGAAGCCGGCATCGAAGTTTCGATGATCGCCGGCACCTCGATCGGCGCCCTGGTCGGTGGCTGTTATCTGGCCGGCAAACTGGATGAGCTGGAAGAGTTCGCCCGCAGCCTCACCAGACGACGTATCTTCGGCCTGCTCGATCTCAACCTGCGCGGCAGCGGCCTCTTCGGCGGGATGAAGCTGGACGCGCGCCTGCGCGAGCACGTGGCCGGCATCCGCTTCGACGATCTGCCCAAGCCATTTGTCTGCGTCGCGTCGGAAATCCGCACCGGCCACGAGATCTGGCTGTCGAGCGGATCGCTGATCACCGCCATGCGCGCGTCCTACGCGCTGCCTGGCGTGTTCGAGCCTGTCGATTGCAACGGCCGCGTGCTGGTGGACGGAGCGCTGGTCAACCCGGTGCCCGTTTCGGTCTGCCGCGCCTACGAGCAGCCGCTCGTCGTGGCGGTCAACCTCCACTACGACCTGTTCGGCCGCGCCGCCGTGATCAAGCACAGCGCTGGCGAGCTGGTTATCGAAAAGGATGCGCCAAGGCCCGGCCAGGTCGACGCCCAACACCAATCGCACCAGACGCGTTTGGGCATCACCGGCGTGATGGTCGAAGCCTTCAACATCATCCAGGACCGTATTTCGCGGGCGAGACTTGCCGGCGATCCGCCCGACATGTCGCTGCAGCCCAAGCTCAGCCATATCGGCCTCACCGAATTTCACCGGGCCGACGAGGCGATCCAGCTCGGCTACCAGGCGACGATGGCGCAGATCGGCGAACTGACGCGGCTGCAGACGGTTCTCGCCTAGACCATTTCCTCAAGTTGTATTGGCCTCAGGGCAAACTGATTGCCAAACGCAATTGGTTATGGTGTCTGCGTCGCTTGAGGCGGAGGTGCCGATGGCCAGGATTGTCTATTCCATGCTGACGTCGTTGGACGGCTATATCGCCCGATCGAACGGGGACATCGGCTTGCCAGTGCCCGAGGCGGAACTGCACCAGCACTTCAACGACATGATGAGGCAGGCTTCCGCCGTGCTCGCCGGACGGCGCATGTACGAAACCATGCGCTTCTGGGACAGCCCTGAACGCGAAACCGGCGCCACCGAGGTCGAGCGGGATTTTGCCCATGCATGGCGCGAAACGCCGAAGATCGTCTTCTCGACCACGCTTCGGCAAGTCGGGCTCAATGCCCGGCTGGTGGATGGCGATGCGGAGGATGCGGTACGATCTCTCAAGGCGCAGGCCGATGGCCTCGTCATCCTTGGCGGCGCCCGACCTTGCCGCCTCTCTGGCACGAGCCGGCCTCATCGACGAATACCGACTCTATATGCATCCCGTGGTGCTGGGTGGCGGCAAGCCATATTTTGAATCCGGCCTGTCGCTGGCGTTGACCCCGCTCGGCACGCAAAGTCTCCCCCAGGGCGTGACGTTGCTGCGTTATGCGCCGGCCGGCTGAATTGCGCGGGTTTCCGGCGCGCCCTACGCCCGCGCGGCGTCGATGATGCGAAACTGCACCGTACGGTTGCCGTTCCAGTAATTGCCCGACAGCGAGCCGGCGACATGCACCGTCTTGCCGCGGTTCTTGGAAAGGAACTCGCCAAGCACCGTATCGACGGCGCGAAAGGCGATCGCCTGGATGCGGCCGCCGCTCTCCGACTGTAAATCGGCGCGAATATGGTTGGTGCCGACCGGCCTGATGTCGGCCAGCCGATGGCGCGGCAGCACGAAAACAGGCGCGACATGCCCGGCACCGAAGGGCCCCGCCTTTTCCAACGCATCGAGCAGGCCGAGCGTCGCGCCTTCGGCGGCAAGCGCGCCGTCTATCGCCAGGCTTTCCTCATCCTGCAACCTGAAAACGTCGGCGGCTGCCCGCTCCTCGAAGAAGGCCCTGAGCTCACCCAGTCTTGCCCGCTCGACGGTGATGCCGGCAGCCATGCCATGGCCGCCGCCCTTGACGATGAGCCCGGCATTGGCGGCTTCGCGCACCAGCCGGCCAAGGTCGAAACCCGACACCGAACGGCCCGAGCCCGTGCCGGTGCCGTTGGCGTTGAAGGCGATGGCAAAGGCCGGCCGCCGTGCGTGATCCTTCAGTCGTGAGGCAAGCAGGCCTACGATGCCGGGGTGCCAGCTGTTGCTGGCGGTGACGACGATCGCCGGCCCGCTGCCGCCCGCGAGCTCGGCATCGGCTTCGGCGCGCGCGGCGGCGAGCATCTCCTGCTCCATCAGCTGCCGCTCCTGGTTCAGCCGGTCTAGCGTCTCGGCGATGGTGCGGGCCTCGACCGGATCGTCGGTTGCAAGCAGCCGGCTGCCGAGTGCCGCATCGCCAATTCGCCCGCCCGCATTGATGCGCGGACCGATCAGATAGGCGAGATGGAAGGTGCTGATCGGCTCGCCAACGCGTGACACCCGTGCCAGCGCGGCCATTCCTTCATTCTTCTGCTGCCGCGCCACTTGCAAACCCTTGACGACGAAGGCGCGATTGACGCCCGTGAGCGGCACCACGTCGCAGACGGTGGCAAGCGCCACGAGATCGAGCAGGGAAAGCAGGTCGGGCGGCGTGACATCGCTCAGGCCACGCAGCACCTTTGCGGTCTGGACCAAGGCGAGGAACACGACACCGGCGGCACAGAGATGGCCCTGTCCGGAAAGGTCGTCGTCGCGGTTTGGATTGACGACGGCAATTGCCGCAGGCAAGACGCCGCCGACCTGGTGGTGGTCGAGCACCACGACATCGGCGCCGGCGGCATTGGCCGCGTCGATCGAAACGGCGCTGTTGGTGCCGCAATCGACTGTGACGATCAGCGTCGCGCCGCGCGATATCAGTTCGCGCATGGCATCGGGATTGGGACCGTAGCCCTCGAAAATACGATCCGGGATATAGATTTCCGACGGCACCGAGAAATGCGTGAGAAACCGCTTCAGCAAGGCCGACGAGGCGGCGCCATCGACGTCGTAATCGCCGAAGATCGCAATTTTCTCCCGCGCCATGACGGCGGCGGCGATGCGGATGGCGGCCTTGTCCATATCGGTCAGCGAGGCCGGGTTCGGCAACAGGTCGCGGATCGTCGGCTCGAGAAACCGCTCGGTCTCATCGGCGGCCACGCCGCGTCCGGCAAGAACGCGCGCGACGATGTCGGGCACGCCATGACCCTGTGCGATGGCGAGCGCGATCATGTCCTGCCGTTCGGTCAGCCGGTGCTCCCAGGAGAGA
The DNA here is from genome assembly GCF_020164885.1 of Mesorhizobium sp. CO1-1-7. Taxonomy (NCBI): domain Bacteria; kingdom Pseudomonadati; phylum Pseudomonadota; class Alphaproteobacteria; order Hyphomicrobiales; family Phyllobacteriaceae; genus Mesorhizobium; species Mesorhizobium sp. CO1-1-7. Next base: position 283,010 of record NZ_JAIUHA010000003.1, read on the forward strand.
CCGGTTGCCGACTGCCTGACATCGAGGAAGAGGCGCCTTTCGCCCATCATGCGCTTTGCCAACTCATGGTTGGCGGCAGGATAAGCCAAAGGCCGCGGGAGACTTCAAGAAAAACTACGCTTTCCGCCTTTCAGCCGTGCACCCACCGTTCGCTGGCCGCCCGAGACATCAGAGGCCGCATGCCGATCGGGCGGTGTCATCGTTGAACCCCTGCCGCCATCGGAGGCAGCCAGATGGCTAACAACTGCGGCCCGGCTTCGCAAGCGGGTCTAGAACTTATCCATATCCTGGTGCCTGGCCTTGATCTCGCGCACGGTCCGCGATGACGATCGCAGCACGATCGTGTGGGTGGTGATGTATGTGCGGCCGAACTTGACGCCAGCCAGCATGTTGCCATCGGTGACACCGGTGGCCGCGAACAGCACGTCGCCGCGCGCCATGTCTTCCGCTTGATAGATCCGCTTCGGATTGGAAATGCCCATCTTTGCGGCACGTGCGACCTTTTCCGGCGTATCAAGGATCAGCCTGCCTTGCATCTGGCCGCCGGTGCAGCGCAACGCCGCAGCGGCCAGCACGCCTTCCGGCGCGCCCCCGGTGCCGAGATAGATATCGATGCCGGTTTCTTCCGCGTCCGTGGTGTGGATGACGCCGGCGACGTCGCCGTCGCCGATCAGCCGGATCGCGGCGCCCGTGGCGCGCACGGCATCGATCAGCTTGGCGTGGCGCGGACGGTCGAGAATGCAGGCCGTGATGTCGGACACAGCAACGCCCTTCGCTCGCGCAAGGCTGGCGACGTTTTCGGCCGGCGAGGCGTCGATATCGATGACCCCGTCGGCGTAACCGGGACCGACCGCGATCTTGTCCATGTAGACGTCGGGCGCGAACAGCAGGCTGCCCTTCTCGGCGATCGCGATCACGGCGAGCGCGTTCGGCAGGTTCTTGGCGCAGATCGTCGTGCCTTCGAGCGGATCAAGCGCGATATCGACCGCGGGCCCTTTGCCGGTCCCGACCTCCTCGCCGATATAGAGCATCGGCGCCTCGTCCCGCTCGCCCTCGCCGATCACCACCGTGCCCTTGATCGCGAGGCGGTTGAGTTCCTCACGCATGGCATCGACGGCGACCTGGTCGGCAGCCTTTTCGTCGCCGCGGCCGCGCAGCCTGGCGGCCGCGACCGCGGCCCGTTCGGTGACGCGCACCAGTTCCATGGTGAGTATCCGGTCAAGGCCGGCGACGATGTTCTGGGCCACATTCATTCGGCAAATCCTCGTTTGATGCCGCCTCCCGCCAGAGGCGTGCTTGTTTTGTCAAACGACCATGACAACGGCAAGACCTGCCGGATGGTTTATCGAAAGGATAGCAATATCAATCGATTGAACCGAATTTTTGAAAACAATGCCGGCCCGGTTTGAGATGAACCGAGCCGGCACGAAACAGAAATTGCCGTCTTCGTGGTCCTAGAAAACCGCGAGGTATTTGAGCAGCGAAATAATGCCGATGATGATGACGATGACCTGGACGATCTGCCTCATCCTGGCATCAAGCGGCAGCCGCTGCACCAGGTAGAGAACGAGAATGATGACCAGAAATGTGATCAGGATGCCGATTAACACGGACGAAGCCATAATGCCCTCCTTAAATGACTTGCTGAAACGGAGAAATGAGCCGGCATTGCCGGCTCAATATCGGCGCGGTCAATACCAGCGGCGCGAGGTGTCGTTCATCGACTGGCCGACGGCAATCCCGGCCAGAAACCCGAGCAGGCCGATCACGCCAACCACGGCGGTCGTCGTGCCCGGATTTTCACGCGCGACTTCCGAAACGGACTGGGCCTGGCTGCGCAACTGCTGCGCTGTCCGCGAGGCGCGGGAAGCGGCAGTATCGTAGAAATCCGATGCTTGCTCACTGGCATCATCGAGCATTTCCGCGCTGCGCTGCGAAATGCTCTTGTTGATCTTGGTGATCTCCTTGCGCAGGTCGGCGATCTGCTTTTCCAGCGTCTTCTGGATGTCGCCGATGTCAGGGGCGTCGGATTTGTTGGTATCGGCCATGAAGCGGCTCCCTTGGTTGCTGACCAAGAGAACGGTACCGACGCCAATTCGTTCCGGGCGGCAGCGGGATGTCCTCACCGAACCGAGATACGCCGCCGGTGGTTACGCCCACGGCAACGAGGCTGCCTGCTACCCTGCCCGCTCGATGCGGATGACCTGCGGCTTGTCGGTCAGATGGCCGTCCTTGGTGATGCCGTCGACAGCCTTGCGCACGGCGGCCTCGGTAGTCTCGTGGGTGACGAGGATCACCGTCTTCTGCGCCGCCGCCTCGCCGCTGACCGCATGCTGGACGATCGATTCCAGCGAAATATCGTTGTCGGCCATGCGCTTGGCGATCGCCGCGAACACGCCGATGCGGTCGTGCACGGTCAGCCGGATGAAGTAGCCGCCGGCATGGCTGCGCATCTGCGCCTTCTTATACGGTCTCAGCTCCTTCGCCGGCCGGCCGAAGACGGGACCATGCTGAAAGCCGGGCCGGCTCTTGGCGATGTCGGCGATGTCGCCGATGACCGCCGAGGCGGTGGCATTGCCGCCGGCGCCGGGGCCCGAGAGCAGCAACTCGCCCAGGATATCGGTCTCGATCGCCACCGCGTTGGTGACACCATGCACCTGCGCGATGACCGAAGCAGTCGGCACCATGGTTGGGTGCACACGCTGCTCGATGCCGCTTTCGGTGCGCTGGGCGACACCGAGCAGCTTGATCCGGTAGCCGAGATCGCCGGCGGCACGGATGTCGGCCTGGGTAATGTTAGAAATGCCTTCCATGTAGATGTCGTTGGCGGCGATTTTGGTGCCGAAGGCAAGGCTGGTCAGGATCGACAGCTTGTGCGCCGTGTCATGGCCCTCGATGTCGAAGGTCGGGTCGGCTTCGGCATAACCCAGCCGCTGCGCGTCCTTCAGCACGACGTCGAAGGAGACGCCCTCGGCCTCCATGCGGGTCAGGATATAGTTGCAGGTGCCGTTGAGGATGCCGAAGACACGAGTGACGGAATTGCCGGCCATCGCCTCGCGCATCGTCTTGATGACCGGGATGCCGCCTGCCACCGCGGCCTCGTAATTGAGCAGCACGCCCTTCTTCTCAGCGATTTCGGCAAGCGCCACGCCATGCTTGGCAAGCAGCGCCTTGTTGGCGGTGACGACATGGCGGCCGGCTTCGAGCGCGGCCTTCACCGAGGCGCGCGCCGACCCCTCATCGCCGCCGATCAGCTCGACGAACACGTCGATCTCGGCGGTCTGCGCCATCTTGACCGGATCGTCGAACCAATTCGCGGAGCTCAGATCGATGCCACGCTCGCGTTTCCGGTCGCGTGCGGAAATCGCCGACACGATGATGTCGCGCCCGCATTGGCGGGTCAGTTCCGCCGCCTTGTCGCGCAACACGCGCGCCACCGATGCACCGACCGTGCCAAGTCCAGCAATTCCAACACGCAGTGCTTCAGCCATGGAAGGCGACGCCCCTCAAATAAGATCGAATTTGTATTTACCGGTGGGCGGACAGCGGCACCACATTGTTGGGCTGCTTGGCGCTGGCCGACAGGAAGCGCTTGATGTTGCGTGCCGCCTGGCGAATCCGGTGTTCGTTCTCGACCAGTGCTACGCGCACGAAATCGTCGCCATGTTCGCCGAAGCCGACACCGGGCGCCACCGCCACATCGGCGTGCTCGATGAGCAGCTTGGAGAATTCGAGCGAGCCCAGATGACGGAACGGCTCAGGGATCGGCGCCCAGGCGAACATCGAGGCCGCGGGGGCCGGAATGGTCCATCCCGCGCGGCCGAACGCATCGACCATCACGTCGCGGCGTTTGTGATAGATGTCGCGCACCTCGGCGATATCGGCGCCGTCGCCATTGAGCGCGTGCGCCGCCGCCACCTGGATCGGCGTGAAGGCACCGTAGTCGAGATAGGATTTGACCCGGGTCAGCGCCGAGATCAGCCGTTCGTTTCCGACGGCGAAGCCCATGCGCCAGCCGGGCATGGAGAAGGTCTTCGACATCGAGGTGAACTCGACGCACACGTCGATGGCGCCCGGCACCTGCAGCACGGAAGGCGGCGGATTGCCGTCGAAGTAGATTTCCGAATAGGCGAGATCGGACAGGATGATGATGTCGTTCTTCTTGGCGAAGGCCACCACGTCCTTGTAGAAATCGAGCGAGGCGACCAGTGCCGTCGGGTTCGATGGATAGTTGAGGATCAGCGCCAGCGGCTTCGGGATCGAATGGCGGACGCCGCGCTCGAGCGCCGGAATGAAGCCGTCATCGGGCTCGACTTGCAGCGAGCGGATGACCCCGCCCGACATGATGAAGCCGAAGGCATGGATCGGATAGGTCGGGTTGGGGCACAGGATCACGTCGCCGGGCGCGGTGATCGCCTGCGCCATGTTGGCGAAGCCTTCCTTCGAACCGAGCGTGGCCACCACCTGGGTGTCGGGGTTGAGCTTCACGCCGAAGCGGCGGGCATAGTAGTTTGCCTGGGCGCGGCGCAAACCGGGAATCCCGCGCGACGAGGAATAGCGGTGCGTGCGCGGATCGCGCACGACCTCGCACAATTTGTCGACGATGGCCTTGGGCGTCGGCAGGTCCGGGTTGCCCATGCCGAGGTCGACGATGTCGGCGCCCCGCGAACGGGCGCTCGCCTTGAGCCGGTTGACCTGCTCGAACACGTAAGGCGGAAGCCGGCGGACCTTGTGAAATTCTTCCATGGCAGTTCCAGACAGCAAGGGAGCGTTGGGCGCGCGCTATATACTCATTTGCAGGTAGGGTCGAGGGCGGGGTCGCATTTGCCTTCGATCTGCTTCAGGGTCTGCGGACCATGTTTCTTGGCGAGATCGGTCAGCGCCGCCTGGTTGGTGACGGCCGCGCCGCCGCCCTTGGCGCCCTGCCCGTTCTCGTCGGCCTTCAACTGGGCGAGCTTGGCTTTCTTCTCGGCCTCGGTGAATTGTTTCGCCGCCACCTGCGGCGGGATGTTGAGGTTCGGAAAGGTGCCGGTGTCCTTCGGGCCCGCGTCGGTGGCCATCGGCACCGGACCGCTGGTATTCGTGCTCAAGCATCCGGCAACGGCCAGGAGCATGAGGGCCGCGCTGATGCGGCAAAAGTGGCCGGCACCGAAAAAAACAGTCTCGCCAAACTTAATCGTCATATTGTTTCCTTGGCAGCCGGGGTAGAGCGAGATTGGACCCTGTCGGATGTCCCATGTTAATATGTCAAGAAAACGCTTCCGGAGGAACCCCGCGAACCATGTCCAAAACACCCGATTCGGGCAAAGCGGAAGATGGCGGACCTTCGACGGTCGAGCAATATCTGGTGAAGGACCCGGAACGCTTCGCGCTGAACATGGCGCGGATGATCGAGCAGGCTGGCAAGGCGGCTTCCGCGTGGGCCGAACCGCGCGAAAAAGGTGAGGTGCGCGACCAAGTCGCCGAGCCGGTGGTCGACATGGTCAAGACCTTCTCCAAGCTCAGCGAATACTGGCTCGCCGATCCGCAGCGGGCGCTCGAAGCGCAGACGCGGCTGTTCGCCGGCTACATGACGGTTTGGGCGAACGCCATCCAGCGCGTCAGCCCCAATGCCGAAGGCGCCGACGATGCCGTCAAGCCGGAGCGCGGCGACAAGCGGTTCCAGGACCCGGAATGGGGCCGCAACGCCTTCTTCGACTTCTTGAAACAGGCCTATCTGGTCACCTCGCGCTGGGCGTCCGAACTGGTCGACCATGCCGAAGGCCTGGACGAGCATACCCGCCACAAGGCGAGCTTCTACGTCAAGCAAGTATCCAACGCCATCTCGCCGTCCAATTTCATCCTGACCAATCCCGAACTGTTTCGCGAAACCGTCGCCTCCAACGGCGAAAACCTGGTGCGCGGCATGAAGATGCTGGCTGAGGACATCGCCGCCGGCAAGGGCGACCTCAAACTGCGTCAGGCTGACTATTCACCCTTCGAGATCGGCAGGAACATCGCCACCACGCCCGGCAAGGTGGTCGGCCGCAGCGATGTCGCCGAGATCATCCAGTATGATGCGGCGACCGAGACGGTGCTGAAGCGCCCGCTGCTGATCTGCCCGCCTTGGATCAACAAGTTCTACATACTCGACCTCAACCCGCAGAAATCCTTCATCCGCTGGGCGATCGAGCAAGGCCACACCGTTTTCGTCATCTCCTGGATCAATCCGGATGAACGCCACGGCGCCAAGAACTGGGAAGCCTATATCAGGGAAGGCCTGCAATACGGCCTCGACACGATCGAGAAGGCGACCGGCGAGCGCGACGTCAATGCTATAGGCTACTGCGTCGGCGGCACGTTGCTGGCGGCGGCCTTGGCGCTGATGGCTGGGGAAGGCGACGACCGCATCAAGTCGGCGACCTTCTTCACCACACAGGTCGACTTCACCCATGCCGGCGATCTGAAAGTGTTCGTCGACGAGGAACAGGTCGCGGCGGTGGAAAAGTCGATGAACGAAAAGGGCTATCTCGACGGCACCAAGATGGCGACCGCCTTCAACATGCTGCGCTCGGGTGACCTGATCTGGCCCTATGTTGTCAACAACTACATGCGCGGCAAGGACCCCCTGCCCTTCGACCTGCTCTACTGGAACGCCGATTCGACCCGCATGGCGGCGGCCAACCACTCTTTTTACCTGCGCAACTGCTATCTCGAGAACAACCTCTCGCGCGGCACGATGCAACTGGCGGGCCACACGATCTCGCTCGGCGATGTCACCATTCCGGTCTACAATCTCGCCTCCCGGGAAGATCACATCGCGCCGGCTCTGTCCGTCTTCCTCGGCTCGAAATATTTCGGCGGCCCGGTCGAGTACGTGATGGCGGGATCGGGCCATATAGCTGGCGTCGTCAATCCGCCCGCATCCAACAAATATCAGTACTGGACCGGCGGTCCGCCGAAGGGCGACTTCGACCAGTGGATAGCCTCCGCCACCGACCATCCGGGATCCTGGTGGCCGCACTGGCAAGGCTGGATAGAGGCCAAGGACAACACCCGTGTGCCTGCCCGCAAACCCGGCAAGCATATGAAAACCTTGGGCGATGCTCCCGGGACCTATGTCAAGGTGCGTGTGTAACGGACTGTAATGTCTGGTGAGTTGACGCCCCCGCAAAAGCGGGCGAAATGGTGTCGTCAACCATCAAGCGGCCGCAATTCGGCAATCGCTGCAAAAATACTTACAGGCTTGCTGATTTGACACAGGTCTCGTTTCCGGATCGGAGACAAAGGTCCACCTGACGCGGACATACCAGTCGGCGCCAGGTATATACCGATCGGACACCGAGGGGGAATTTGACTTTGAAATCAGCAGGATGGAGCCTCGCTAAGGGAGAACGCCGCGCCATTGTGGCAGCGCTCTGCTCCATGCTTCTGGCCTCCTGCACATCGGCTGGCGATCCGACAATGTCGGTTGGAATGCCCGGCTATAATGCTTCCGCATCGGACCTCCACGCCGCCTCCGCAGGCAAGCCTCTCGCCGCTGATTCGTCGTCGCAAGTGGCGACAGAGCAGACGACCGTGATGAGCGAAAGCGACACGGCACTCCCCGAAAAGGTTGCTTACGTACCGATTGCCAAGCCTGGGGCCACTTTCCCGCTCACCATACCGGCCGGCGCGGAAACGATCGCGGGACAGACGCCGCAGTCCTTGCAGCAGCCGGTACAGACGGCGCGGCAGACCGACGCGGTCGCCCAGAAGATCGCCGCCGCCGATGCCGCCGCCACCGCGCCGACGCCAGCCGCGGCACCGGTGATGAACAATCCGGTATACGTGACCGCCGGCGAGGCACCGCAAGCCGACGCGCCGAAGAAAACAGGCTTCCTGGCCTCGATGTTCGGCGCCACCCCGGCTTCGGCGACGCCTGCTCCGCTGGTCAACACCCGATCGGGCGAACAGCCTGCCGTGCAGCCCAAGCCTGCTCCGCCTGCGGCAAAACCGATCATCACTTTGGCCTCTGCTGATTCCACGCAGAAGCCACTGCAACTGGCTTCACTCGGCGGCGATGCCGGTCACATCACCGGCAGTGACGCCTTGCCCGGCGTGCGCCAGACGGCCCTGTTCGAGATCAAGCGCAAATCCGGCCTCGACGATGAAAGCGACGTCGACCTCAACGAGGACGAAGGCTCGGGCGGCTCCTATCAGGTCGCCTCCGCCGCCGGCATGGCTCGGCTCGCGCCCAACGGTCTCTTGAAGCAGAATGAGAGCGTCGACGTGGCTTGCCTGAAGCCGTCCCTTGTGCGCGTGCTGAAGACGATCGAAGGCCATTACGGCCGCAAGATGATGGTGACCTCGGGCTATCGCGATCCGGCCCGCAACCGTCGCGCCAACGGCGCCAAGAATTCGCTGCACATGTATTGCGCCGCCGCCGACATCCAGGTGCCCGGCGTCTCCAAGTGGGAGCTTGCGAATTACATCAGGACCATGCCCGGCCGCGGCGGCGTCGGCACCTACTGCCACACCGAATCGGTTCATGTCGACGTCGGCCCCGAGCGCGACTGGAACTGGCGCTGCCGCCGGCGCAGCGGCGGTGACGACGGCTAGCGGCGATTTGTCGGCCGGAGCCTGTCAGCGGCGAAGGCCGCGACTTCGTCACCCACGGGCAGAGCAGGAGCGAAGCTCCGTCGCGAACACCCGAGGATGCCGGGGCGCCCGACGTCACCGCAAATTGCAAGCTCTTCCGCCCCCGCGAAAACGCTGATTTGGCAGGTCGGAAAAAAGTTGTCCAAGGCGGCACCTAACGGGTTGCCGGTTGCGCACAACGCCAGTATAAGCCGCTTCGTCTGAGCGCGCCCATCGTCTAGCGGTTAGGACACCGCCCTTTCACGGCGGTAACAGGGGTTCGATTCCCCTTGGGCGTACCAGACTTTTCAGACCTCGGTCTCTCCTTCCCGATTCTACACAGCGAGTGCCCGGCAGATTTGGCAGGGCGGCACCGCATCGACAATTTGAGGATCACGGCGTCCGTTGCGGCCGATGCTCAAGCCTGTTGCGGTGACCGCTCGGATTCTCGTTCTTGTCGAGCAAACGAGCCGGTGGTTAAATGGACCGCAAGGGAGCGCTCATATGGCAGTTCACCTTTCGGCGGATACACGCGCTCCTGCGGCAACGCCCCCAAAATATCTCTTTGGTCCGCTCGCGGACTTTCTGATGCTTGGCGGCAGCGCATTCCTGATTTTGCCGGTGCTGTATTTCGTGCCGCTTAGGTACGAAGGGCTCGTTGCGGCGACAATGCTTTTCCTGGCTTATCTGATCAACTATCCGCACTTCGCCCACTCCTACCAGCTCTTCTACCGCAATTTTGGGCGGAAGCTGCGCGGCGACGGGTATGACAGGAACCTGCAGATCCGCTACATTTTCGCCGGCATCGTCGTTCCCCTGCTCATGGGCGCATTTTTTGGTTATGGCTCGATAACGGCTAACGCCCGGCTCTTGGGGAACGCAACCAACGCGATGTTCTTTTTCGTGGGTTGGCACTACGTCAAGCAAGGCTACGGCATGTTGATGGTGGATGCCGTCCTGAAGCGCCGGTTCTTCACCGATCCGGACAAGAAAATCCTGCTGGTCAACAGCTATGCCGTTTGGCTGTTCGCGTGGCTTCAGACGAACACGGCGGTCAGCCAGGGAAAATACCTGGGGCTGGAATATTACACGTTTGCCACCCCTGCATGGCTCAATGCGATTGCACTCTCGGCCGCGGCCGCTTCCACGGCTGCCACGGTTGTGATGCTGATCAATCGCTGGACCAGGAATGGCGGCAGCCTGCCATATAACGGCATCATCGCCTACAGCGCGTCGCTATATCTTTGGATTCTGATCGTAAGGACAAATCCGCTCTGGCTGCTCGTAGTGCCGGCGCTCCATTCCTTGCAGTACCTGGCGGTGGTCTGGCGCTATCAGAGCAATGTCGAGCGTGATGCGCGCGATGCCGAAAAAATTCCGCAATCCAGAATCCTGTCGATTCTTGGTCCGGCCTACAGAGTGCGGCTCCTGGAGTTCATCAGTGCTGGCCTCCTCCTTGGCGGTCTGGGTTTCTGGCTGATTCCGACCGCGCTGACCGCCATTGTCCCTTATGACCGGGAGGTCCTTGGATCGTCGCTGTTCTTCTTCATCGTGTTGATTTTCATCAACGTACACCACTACTTCCTCGATAACGTGATGTGGCGCCGCGGCAACCCCGAGGTGTCGAGATATCTGTTCCGTTAGAGCTTTTTGCACCCAAGCGGAACCGCTCGGCGTAGTGCGTAGTGGACCAGGGGCGGGCTCCAATCCCGTCCCGGACCGACGATCCAGCCGCATCGGGATTTGGAGGCCTCGCCTCGGAATCGAACCGAGGCTTCCGAGATTTGCAGTCTCTAGCGTAGCCGCTCCGCCACGAGGCCATACGTGCTTTCGTAAAGGGCAGGAGTTTAAAGATTCTTGATATCTTGGGTAAAAATTTCGGCAATCCCGCCCTGGCAAAAGAGCCTGTTACTGGGCGGAATGGAACCGTTCCAAACGTCCTTCGCCGACATGGCAGGGACAGCCCACGTCTAGCTGCCGACCAGCGGCACGGTAACGGTCGTCGCATAATTGATCGGAAAGGCACTGAAGTACGGGAAGTCTATGACGAAAGCATAGGCAGCGGTCAGGTGCGCCATGCGAAAGCCGCCGCTCACGGGATCGATGGCTATCGTGACGTTGACATCCTTCAGACCCAGCGCAAGCAGTTTCTGCGTCGCGATCGCCTGGATGTCGGCCTGAGTCAGCGTGTTGTTAAGCTGCAGGGACCGTGCGGACGCCTCCAGCGTGTACCGAACGCTTGAGGCCGAATTCATCGACCAGCCGAAGGCGAAGATTCCGAATAGCAGCATGATGAGGAAAGGTGCGATCAGCGCGAATTCGAGCGCGGCTCCGCCCGATCGATCGGCCCTGAAGCCCCTCGCATTACCGAACACGGATCACCTCCAGGTGGCCGATGGTGCTGGAGGCGGAAAAGACGCCGAAGGTGACGGGCGGCTGCCAGGTGGCAGATGCCTGGATTTGAACAAAGACCGAGGGCGCCTTCGGCCCGCTGCACAAAGTGGACGCGTCGACCACGGTAGTCCCGCACATATAAATCCGGCTTAGGGCGACCTGGCCGTCCGCCGGCCGCTTTTCCCAGCTCGCAATGGCAACGGCCTGGGTCGCCGTATCATTGGTCGACCCGGCCATGATCAGGTTCGCGGCGGTCTTTACGCCGGCGCGCATCGACAGCGAGCTGGTCACATAGGACCAGCCGTCCAGGATGCCAAGCAACGCCACGCACAGGAAAGGGAGCACCATTGCGAACTCGACCGCGGCGACGCCGGTGTCATCGCTCAGGATCGGCACTGATGGTCGTCCCATGGAAGGCTACTCGACCAGCGCTACGGATTGCGTGGCGGGAATGTCGCGCATTCCGAGACTTGTGCAGTCCTGATTGATGGTCGAGTTGCCGGACCATTGGATCATGTCGGCGACAACCTGGGTGCATCCGTTCTGGCCGGAGAAATTGCCGAGATAATTGACCTGCTGCTTGGGAAAATAGAGTGCGCCTGTCAGCAGCGAGGTTGCCGTGCCGTTGAAGGTGCTCTGTCCGCCGATGGCCGTTCTGTCGCCATACATCAGCACGCCCGAGTAAGTGCCGGACGTCGCCGCGCTCAGATTGACCGTGGCGTTGCCATTCATCGACACACGCGATCCGCCGGCGAGGTAAATAAGGACGCCATCGCCGGCGACGTTGGCGTTCGCGTTCACCTTGAAATCGCCACCCTGGATAACATAAACGCCAGGCTGCAGCGTCACGCTGCCGCTCAAGCTCAGTCCGTTGCAATATGTACCCGGGCCCAGCGCTGATTTGTTGGCGTTCTGACAGGGGTTCGAGGCCGCCGGGGCCGGAAGGCCGGCAAATGGATCCGCGGCAGGCAGCGCCTGGGTGATCGGGGCCGCGCAAACGGTGGTGACGGGGTTGCTGAGAGAGACGCCGCCCGCCGTGATCAGGCAATCGGCCTGGAGACCCGCCGATCCCTGAAGCTTGATGGCATCCGAGGCAATCGAATTGGCCATCACCGAGCAGCCCGTGACCTTCACGCTGGTGTTGCCTGAGAACAGGGCAGCCTGCGAGGCGGTCGGATCGAGCGCCAGCATGCAGGCCTTCGAAGCATTGGTGATGAGGGCCACGGCCCTCGCTTGTTCTGGAACCTGGGTCTGAGTGAAGATCGAGGTGAACATCCGATTGAGCTTTTGGCCGACGATCACCTCAACCGCTTTCTTGGCCGTGTTCGGTCCGGATGCGGGCGGCGTATTGACGACGATCGTGCCCTCGCCAAGCCCATTCGTCGCGGCCGACTGGGTCGCTGCGGCGACAATCGTCGGCGTGTCGGAACCCGAGATCTGCTCCAGCGCGCCGGCATAGGCCGCGGCATCCGCCGTGGCCTGCAGTCTCAAGCTGTTATAGTACCAATAGGAGGTTTCCACGCCAAAACCCGCCGCACCGACAACGATCGGCAGCGTGAGGGCAAAGATGGTGGCGACGTTCGCGGCTCTGCTGCGACCTATGCCAGCCGCCGTCAGCCGTATCCGGGTGAAGCAGTTGAATACCATGATCAATTAGAAAGCACGCATATATGAACGAATGGCTAAAACTTAGGCTCATTTTCGATCAGGGGTGCCATTGTTTGATCGGAGATGCCATCGTCTGATCGGCGTCCGCCGCTTCAGGCAGAAAGAACTGGCACGGACTCACCGTTCGACTCAGCCAACAATTCTCTTTGCACGGCCAGGAAGAACCTGCGCACTTCGTCGCTGGCTGCCGTTCTGTCCCTGCCCGTCCCGACAACGAGATCGAGCAACTCCGTCGCTTTTGCCTTCCAGAACGAGGTGGCGGTCTCGCCATGCAGATTGCCGAGCTTGGCGGCAACTTCCCTGACCAAGAATAGCTGACGATCGATCGGGAACGCACGGACTTTTTCTGGGTACATCTTCCGAACCATGAAACTGACGCAACGAATCAACCATTGCCGAACAAGCAATGGCTAACAGCGAAGGTGGAAACGGAAGCTTAACGGTGACCGGCCGATGCGTCGCGCACGCGAATTGTCATGTACTTTCGAACCCGAACTGGTTCACCCGGCGGCCCTCAGGCCGGCAGTGCTCTCGCCTCGCCGCCGCGCTTGCGCGGCACCATCATGTCGCCGGCCATCAGTCCGGTGACACGGCAGAACGCCATGAACGCCCGGCAGGCGTCTTCGGTCTCGACCACATCCACCGTGGCACCGAAACAGGCATTGAAGGCTTTCTGATACACCGGCCCCTGCCGGCGTGCCGGCCAATCCTGCAGAAAATCGAGCGCCTGCTCGACGCTGTAGATTTCCTCGACGGGCAAGCCGGGGCCTGGTGCGATGCGCACCGGCACCTCGAATTGCAATCTGTCCATTCGACATCTCCCGAACCGGCATCGCCCAAGCAACGCCGTTCGTCGTCAAAAGTTGCTTCGTTCGTTTTGTGCCACGGAAATGTGTCGTCACTGCGGAAACCCGCCGCTTTGCTGCAGCGGGCAAAGGCAAAGCCTGCCGGCACTAGGCGGCCCGGCAGTGAAAGCAACGCCGCGAAAAACGGGAAAGCATTGCCTCGGCAAGCGAATATCCGGGCGGCTGGGACCGCATCAGGCAGTTCTTCCTTGAACCTTTCGCTCCCAAGTGCCAAATCTGGTGCCACTTACGCGCCTCACTCCTGCCGCGCGCCACCTTCTATATGGATAAAATGGTCACCTATCTCGACGCCGCCACGGCACCGCTCAGAAACACCGGCCAGATCCGCCTCTATGGCGAGGAAGGCTTTGCCGGCATGCGCAAGGCATGCGATCTCACCGCGCGCTGCCTGGACGAGCTGGTGCCAATGGTCGGTCCCGGCGTCACCACGGACACGATCGACCGTTTCGTCTTCGAGTTCGGCATGGACAACGGCGCGCTGCCGGCCACACTCAACTATCGCGGTTACACGAAATCGTCCTGCACCTCGATCAATCATGTCGTCTGTCACGGCATTCCCGACAACAAGCCGCTGAAGGATGGCGATATCGTCAACATCGACGTGACCTACATCCTCGATGGCTGGCACGGCGATTCCTCGCGCATGTATCCGGTCGGCACGATCAAGCGCGCCGCCGAACGCCTGCTCGAGGTCACCCATGAGTGTCTGATGCGCGGCATCGCCGCGGTCAGGCCGGGCGCGCGCACCGGCGCCATCGGCGCCGCCATCCAGACCTACGCCGAAGCGGAGCGCTGCTCCGTGGTGCGCGATTTCTGCGGCCACGGTGTCGGCCAGCTGTTCCATGATGCCCCCAACATCCTGCATTATGGCAGCGCCAATGAAGGCGTGGAAATGCGCGCCGGCATGATCTTCACCATCGAACCGATGATCAATCTTGGCCGGCCGCATGTGAAAGTCCTGTCGGACGGCTGGACGGCGGTGACGCGCGATCGCTCGCTGTCGGCGCAGTATGAGCACACGATCGGCGTGACCGACACCGGCTGCGAGATTTTCACGCTGTCGCCCAAAAAGCTCGACCGCCCCGGCCTGCCGATTTAGGACGCCGTGGCGAGGGTCTTGAATAGCGGCCTATTTCCAGTGTTTGCGCGGCCGCCAGTCTTCGTCCTCGTCCATATCTCGTAGCCAGCGCATTATTTCCCGGCAACTGCGCGGACGGCCATCGCTGACCCTGCCATCGGTGCAGGGATCGTAGCGTTCGCGCGGGTAATTGTCGTGCCGTTCCCGATAACGCTCCCGGCGGTCCAGCATGCGCAGGAGCTCCCGGCAGTTATGCGGCTGGCCGTCGCTGTAACGGCCGTCCGTGCAAGGATCATCGTATTGGATGAAATGGATCGGGAGGTTCTGATCAGAGCGGCTACCGGCGGGCACGGCATCGATCACCAGGGCAGCCATTGCAGGGCTGAAGCTCAGAAACAGCCCGGCGGACAGCAGGATACGAACGAGGCTGGGCATCTTGGTTCTCCGATGCGGGGCCATCAATGGCGATGCCGTGAGCTTGAGCGACCCCCATTGCCGCAACATTGCGTCGAGGTCGGTGGCTTACTTATTCCTTGCCGCCGAAAAGACCTCGACCGCCCCTGCCCGCCGTCCTAGTGTTTCGCGGGGATCAGCGATCATTGCGCGGGCTGGATGGGCGGCACATGGCGACACAGGGCGATGACGACGAGCGGAGTTTCTTCTCCGAGGTGCCAGTGCGGCAAGACACGAAGGCCAGACAGGCTCCCGCCGAAAAGCCTCACTATCTCGGCCACCGTGATCGTCTGCGCGAGCGCTTTGCCTCGGCCGGCCCGGATGCCTTGCCCGACTATGAACTGCTGGAACTCCTGCTTTTCCGCCTGATCCCGCGCGCCGACACCAAGCCGGTCGCGAAGGCGCTGCTGGCCCGCTTCGGCACGTTGGCCGAAGTGCTCGGCGCGCCCGTCGGCCTGTTGCAGGAGGTCACGGGCATCGGCCCGACCTTGGCGCTCGAGCTGAAGGTCATCGCGGCGACCGCCCAGCGCATGGCGCGCGGCGAGGTTCAGGGCCGCGAAATCCTCTCGTCATGGCAGCAGCTCCTCGACTATTGCCGCTCGGCCATGGCGTTCGAGGCGCGCGAGCAGTTCCGCATCCTTTTCCTCGACAAGAAGAACGCGCTGATATCAGACGAGGTGCAGCAGACAGGCACGGTCGACCACACGCCCGTCTATCCCAGGGAAGTGGTCAAGCGCGCGCTCGAACTGTCGGCCACCGCGATCATCCTGGTCCACAATCACCCCTCCGGCGACCCGACGCCGTCGCGTGCCGATATCGAGATGACGAAAGAGATCATCGAAGCCGCCAAGCGGCTGGGCATTTCCGTGCATGACCACATCATCATCGGGCGAAAGGGCTATTCCAGCATGAAGGGCCTGCTGCTGATCTAGGTCTTGTATTCGCGAGACGGCAACGCCACGGCGCTGGCGATTATCCTGGCCGGAATTTGAAATCATTCAATTGTGGAAAGAACGATGCTGATGCCGCGCACTCGCGGATCAATCTTCCAGTGGCGACAGCCCAAAAGATCGCCACTCTTCTAAAATCAAGGCCGATCGGTCTTGCAGCTGCCGGCAATCTGGCTGACCGCCTCGTCGAAGCCGGCGAGGTCGAAATCGGCTTGGCCACGCCCCGACAACAATCCGAAGCGCCATGACAGCAGCAGGCGGTTTGCCGGAACGAGGCGCTTGATGCCATCGGCGCCGTCGCGCATCAGCTGCCTGCCGCGCGTGCCGACGGACCAGCTCTCGTCGAATTTGCCGGCGCCGTCGATGGTCACCGACATGGTGATTTTCCGGCTGGCGGAGACTGCGTCGTTCAATTGCAGCCATTCGGTCCAGGCCGGCTCGCCGTCAGCCCGGCAAGCGATGGTCAGCACCGGGCTGTAGCTCAGCGCGCCGCCTCCGGTGATCAGTTTGTTGGTGGCATAGACCGACGCCGTGACGAGGCCGTCATTGGCCGTGTCAAAACGCCAATTCTCCGTACCGGCCCCGGCAGCGCCGCAGGCCAAGGCAAGGAAAAGCACCGTGGCGGCAGCGCGCCTCGTTCCCACGAACACCCCCAACGACATCACCAATTACCTCTGGCCTTCCAACCAACCAGATAATGATCAAGGCTTCGTATCGCCACCGGTGCCCATCAGGAACGAATCCGATGTTGCAGTTTGGCAACGAAAAAAGGCCGCCCGGAGGCGGCCTTTCGGAATTCGCTGCAATGAGCGGCCTATTCGGCGTCCTTGGCGGCCTTCTTTTTCGGCGCGGCCTTTTTCTTCGGCTCTTCCGTCTCGTCAGCGGCATCGCTTGCCTTGGCTTCGGCCTTCTTCGACGCGGCTTTCTTGGCCGGCTTCGCCTTGGCCTTGGTCTCGTCTTCCTCGTCGTCGGCCATCAGCTCTTCCTTGCTGACCTTGACGTCGGTGACCGAGATCTGTTCGAGCAGGTGGTCGACAACCTTCTCCTCGAACATCGGCGCCCTGAGCGCGTTGAGCGCCTCGGGATTGCTGCGATAGAACTCGAAGGCTTCCTGCTGCTGGTTGGCCGGGAAGCGGCGAACCTGCTCGAACAGGCCGCGTTGCAGTTCCTCGTCCGAAACCGTGACGCCGGCCTTCTCGCCGATCTCGGCCAGCACCAGGCCAAGGCGCACGCGGCGCTCGGCAAGGCGCATGTATTCGGCGCGCGCATCTTCCTCGGTCGTCTCTTCGTCGGCGAAGGTGCGGCCGGCGGCTTCCAGGTCGCGGTTGACCTGCGCCCAGATGTTGTTGAACTCGGCTTCGACGAGCTTCGACGGCGCTTCGAACGAATAGGCCGCATCGAGCTGGTCGAGCAGCTGGCGCTTGACCTTCTGGCGCGTCATCGAACCGAACTGGTTCTCGATCTGGCCGCGCACGATGTCACGCAGGCGCTCGAGCGATTCCAGGCCAAGGTTCTTGGCGGTCTCGTCGTTGATTTCGAGCTCGCCGGGCTTCGACACTTCCTTGACGGTGACCTCGAAGGTCGCTTCCTTGCCGGCCAGATGCGCCGCCTGGTAGTTTTCCGGGAAGGTCACGGTGATCTGCTTCTCGTCACCGGCCTTGGCGCCGATCAGTTGATCCTCGAAGCCCGGAATGAACTCCTTGGAGCCCAGCACCAGCGGCTGGTCGTTGCCGGCGCCGCCAGCGAAAGCCTCGCCGTCGATCTTGCCGACATAGTCGATCGTGACGCGGTCGCCTTCGACGGCCTTGCCGGTCTTCGGCTCGTAGCTGCGCGCCGATTCGGCGACGCGCTTGACCTGGTCGTCGATTTCCGAATCCGGAACGTCGAACACCTGGCGCGTCACCTTGATGTCGGAGAAATCCTTGATCTCGATCGCCGGAATGACCTCATAGTTGAGGCGGAACTCGAAGTCGGCGCCTCCGGCCAGGATCTTCTCGGCTTCCTTCTCGTCCTCGGTCATGATGACCTCAGGCTGCATGGCGGCCTTTTCGCCGCGCCCGGTGATGATCGAGCGGGTCGAGTCGTTGAGGATCTCGTTGACCACTTCGGCCATGAACGACTTGCCATAGACCTTGCGCAGGTGCTGCACCGGCACCTTGCCCGGACGGAAGCCGTTGATGCGGACCTTGTTGCGGGCGTCCGACAGCCGCGCCATCAGCTTGGCTTCCATATCACCGGCCGGCACGGTGATCTTGATCTCGCGCTTGAGACCGGAATTGAGAGTTTCGGTGACCTGCATCGTAAAACCTTTGTTTTCACCAATGAGGCTGCCAAACGGCTCCCTGCCGTTCACAGCCTGCCGGTAATTCTTGCCGGGAATGGCTTTTGGTACGGAACCTGGCGATTTGACCGGAAATACGGCTCAAACTCTCCCAAACTGCGTTCCAAAATGTGAATAAGTTCTTGTTTTTCCTACTTCTTATCACATCTTGTAGAAGCGGATCGTCGCGTTCCGTCACATTTGACACGCCTTTTGTCACAGGCGAGCCTAATTTTCAACAGTCTTCGCGTTTAGGCGAATAACCAACATTCCGGCCCTGAGCCGACATCTTGTCTCCGACATTGACAGAATGATGGCTACATGGGATTGCCGGGCCACGCGGGTATGGCGGAACTGGTAGACGCACCAGATTTAGGTTCTGGCGAGAGATCGTGGGGGTTCGAGTCCCTCTACCCGCACCACTTTTTCGCGCTTTGAGCGTCGGGTGGCAGGCCACCCGACGCTCGCTAGACGAAGGAGCGTCCTGCGAGACCTGGCGAAGAGGACCGGCGTCGTTATCGCGCGTCCCACGACCTAATAGAGCGGCTCCTCGAAAAGCGTCTTGTCGCCATCCATCAGCGCCTTGATCTGCGCCGTGCCGTCGGCGGCGAGCGCCAGCTTGATCCCGAACGGGCGCACCCGCATGTCGCTCTGGATCGCCATCCCCTCGCCTTCGGGCAGATAGAAGCGCTCGATGCCGTAATCCGGCGCGATCGTCATGCCTTCGCCGCGAAGATCCCAACCTGCGGCGACATGGCCCGAAATGTCGGCTTCGTCCGCGGCGGCCGGCGTCGGCGCCGTGCCGAACCAGGCGGCGGTCGGCGTCCAGTAGCCGTCGGCGCCCTTCTTCAGCCGGACCACGATCGAGGTGTCGTCGCTGGACTGTTTGTCGGACGCAATGTTGGCGATCATTTTAACCGGTATGCGCGAGATGTCATAGCCGAGGACGATATAGTCGCCGCGCAGCAAGTCGCGCGGATCGACTGGTTGGATCTTCAGCAGCACTTCCTTGCCATTACGCAGGATCGCCGCCCGGCTGGCGATGATCCAACTGAGAAAACCGAGTTGGACGAGCGCCAGCACCAGCGCCGAGATGACAAGCCTCTTCCCGGTCATCATGCCGTGGCTCCCCCAATGGCCGGACCCTTCATGCGTTTTTCCACGCGGATGATGACGATCGCAAGCACGCCCAGCAGCAGCGCGGCGGCAAGGAAGAAGCCGGCGGTGTCGAGCATCGACTGAAGCGTCACGACATAAATGATGGCGAGTTCGAAGGCGAAGCCGAGATAGGCCAGCCAGCGCAGGCCACGGCTCTCACGGCCTGCGAACACGACTGCCGCGACGATCCCCGCCAATGCGACGACCGAAGCGATGGCGAAACCGCTGTTGTAGGTGCTCTCGCCAGCCAGTTCGAACTGGATGATGGCCAGGCCGGTGAGGAAGCCAAGCAGCGCGTGCAGGGGCAAACGACCGCCGAGTTGCACGATCCTGTCGACCGGTTCCGGCGCAAGGGCGGCAGCAGCAAAAAGCGCGACAGAGACGATGACCAGAGGGATCGCTACCGGCAGCGTCGCGTGATCCATGGCCAGGAGCACCAGATAGAAAAGCAGCGACAGGATGATCAGATGCCGCGCCGGCTGGCTGCGGGTCCAGAACGATACGGCAAACAGCACCACCGCCATGACGATGAAGGCGTGCGGAAACTCGCTACGGCTGTAATAGTCGAACCCTTTCAGGAACAGCCAGGCGTCGGCGATGCCGATCGCTGCCACGGTCAGCGCGTTGGAGCGCAGCGCCACCGCCGCCAACGCCGTTCCGGCGCCCCAGGTGACCAGGGCGGAAGCCTCGTCGCCGGACAAATGGTACATCTGCCCGATCAGCGCGATCGAACCGCCGAACGCGGCCGCCGCCACGATCCACAGGGCTTCGCCGATCGCCGCATGGTCGCGCGTCTTCAGCACCGCCCCGCCGACATAGCCGCCAAGGATAACGGCGAACAGCGCGGCCACCCGCGCCAGCCGCGGGATCGCTTCCCAATTGGCGGCGACGAAGATCAGGATGGCCGCTCCAAAGAGCAGGGCCGCCATCATCGCGAGGATCGAGCCGAAGCTGAGCGACTGGCGGGCGTTGGCGTCGACGTCACGGGTCAGGGAATCGGCCGTGGCGGCGTCGATCAGGCCTGCCTGCCGCCACCGCGCGATATCGGATCTTAATCGTGATGAATAGCCCGCCATTCCCCTTCTCCCCCAGTTGGTCTTTTTTCAGCCGATCAGCCCAAACCGTTGACGTCACGGCACTTTCTGATTCTGGCTTCTTTGTGTCGGGTCGGTGAAGCCGCGTTAATGTTGCATTGCACAATTTGCATTGCTGCCATGCAGCCATAGCGCTTTTAAATCGATATGGGTCCCCCTACTTATGGTTCGTACACAAACGGAATGATCCGCAAGAAAGACGAAACGAGAACTACCATGAACCTGATCCGCAACTACCGCAACTGGCGCCGCTACCGGGACACCGTCTCCGAGCTGAGCCGCCTGAGCAACCGTGAATTGACCGACCTCGGCATCAGCCGCAGCGACATCCCTTACGTCGCTCGCAAGGCGGTCTAATCCTTCGGGCCGCGAATGGTCCGAACCAGTTTTGAAAAAGAGAACGACAATGAACTTGATCCGCAACTATCGTAACTGGCGCGTTTATCGCGAGACGGTTACCGAGCTGGGTCGCCTTTCGAACCGCCAGCTGCATGATCTCGGTATCGTCCGCGACGAAATCAAGATCATCGCCCGCCAGGCGATCTAACCAAGGAATTTCGCTGGGGTCGACCTCCTCGCCGACCCAAGCGAATTCGGTCCGCCCTTACCTCCTCCCAAGGGTTGACCATCAAAACGGCGCCCGCCGCACCTCCTCCCGCGGCGGGCGTTGTTTCTCCGGGGCAAAAGGATTTTGCCCCAGAGGTTTCGCCCTCTGTAAAAATGCGAAGAGAATTTCGTCTGAGCCGACCTCCTCCCCGGCGATGACGAATAGGCCCAACCTTCACCTCCTCCCGAAGGTTGGCCACCCAAACGGCGCCCGCCGCACCTCCTCCCGCGGCGGGCGCTGTTTCCCCGGGACAAACGAATTTTGCCCCAGAGGTTTCGCCCTCTCTAAAAATGCGAAGAGAATTTCGTCTGAGCCGACCTCCTCCCCGGCGATGACGAATACGGT
The DNA here is from genome assembly GCF_020164885.1 of Mesorhizobium sp. CO1-1-7. Classification (NCBI taxonomy): domain Bacteria; kingdom Pseudomonadati; phylum Pseudomonadota; class Alphaproteobacteria; order Hyphomicrobiales; family Phyllobacteriaceae; genus Mesorhizobium; species Mesorhizobium sp. CO1-1-7. Next base: position 304,541 of record NZ_JAIUHA010000003.1, read on the forward strand.
CGGCCTTCACCTCCTCCCGAGGGTCGACCCCCAAAACGACACCCGCCGGACCTCCTCCCCCGGCGGGTGTTGTTGTATTCAGGGGCAGGTGTTCCCGACCAGGCGTTTCGCGTTACCGCCACGCGACAATTGCAATCGCCGCGGCAAGCGATTATTCCGGCGGCCATGAGCAAAAATCCAATCCATATCATCGGCGGCGGCCTCGCCGGTTCCGAAGCGGCATGGCAGGCGGCCGAGGCCGGTGTTTCCGTCATCCTGCATGAAATGCGCCCGGTTCGCGGCACCGATGCCCACAAGACCGATGGCCTGGCCGAACTCGTCTGTTCCAATTCCTTCCGCTCCGACGACGCCGAAAACAACGCCGTCGGCCTGCTGCATGCCGAAATGCGGCTGGCCGGCTCGCTGATCATGAGCGCCGGCGACGCCAACCAGGTGCCGGCAGGCGGCGCGCTGGCCGTCGACCGCGATGGTTTTTCCGACGCAGTGACGAAAAAGCTCGAGGCACATCCGCTGATCACCATCGAGCGCGAGGAAGTTCCCGGCCTGCCGCCGGCGGAGTGGGACCAGACGATCATCGCCACCGGGCCGCTGACCGCGCCGTCGCTTGCCCAGTCGATCGCCGAAGCGACCGGCGCCGATGCGCTCGCTTTCTTCGATGCCATCGCGCCGATCATCCATTTCGACACGATCGACATGGATACCTGCTGGTTCCAGTCGCGCTACGACAAGGTCGGGCCTGGCGGCACCGGCAAGGATTATATCAACTGTCCCATGGACAAGGATCAGTACCTCGCCTTCGTGCAGGCGCTGGTCGACGGCCAGAAGACCGAGTTCAAGCAATGGGAAGGCACGCCCTATTTCGACGGGTGCCTGCCGATCGAGATCATGGCCGAACGCGGCGTCGAGACGCTGCGCTACGGACCGATGAAGCCGATGGGCCTCACCAATGCGCACAATCCGACGGTGAAGGCCTATGCGGTCGTCCAGTTGCGGCAGGACAATGCGCTGGGCACGCTCTACAACATGGTCGGCTTTCAGACCAAGCTGAAGCACGCCGAACAGGTGCGCGTGTTCCGCACCATTCCGGGCCTCGAAAACGCCGACTTCGCCCGCCTTGGCGGCCTGCACCGCAACACCTACATCAACTCGCCGACCTTGCTGGACGCCTCGCTGCAGCTGAAGTCGCGACCCGGCCTGCGCTTCGCCGGCCAGATCACCGGCTGCGAAGGCTATGTCGAGAGCGCCGCCATCGGCCTGCTCGCCGGGCGCTTCGCCGCGGCCGAGCGGCTCGGCCATGCACCATCGCTACCGCCGCTTACCACCGCCTTCGGCGCGCTGCTCAACCACATCACCGGTGGCCACATCGTTTCCGACGACGAGCCGGGCAAACGCTCTTTCCAGCCGATGAACGTCAATTTCGGCCTGTTCCCGCCGGTCGAGGCGCCGAAGAGCGAGGGCAAGCGCATGCGCGGCAAGGACAAGACCGTCGCCAAGCGCCACGCCATCACCTCGCGTGCCCTGCAAGACTGCCGTGAATGGCTGGGTGTGCCGGCGCAGACGGCTGAGGCTGCCGAATAAGCTCGCGGCCTGATTGGACGCTCGGCGTAAAGTAGGATACTATCCTACTTTAGGCCGAGCGGAGCCGTTCCATGGAAGCAGCCGAGAAACTATCCGTCACCGTCACACCCGCGATGGCACGCATGATCCGCGAAAGAGTCGAGGACGGTTCGTTCGGCTCGGCCAGCGAGGTTATCCGCGCAGCTCTTCGCGCTTTCCAACGCGAAGAAGAGGAACACGCCGAGCGCATGGCCTCGATCAGGGCGCGTGTGAAGGCGTCGATCGAGGATACGAGACCCGCCGTTCCGCTCAATGAGGCAATCGACAGAGTAAAGAACCGCATTTCGCAACTGGCGCGAGACAATGATGATTCAGCGTCTCGCCGTCGTTCTTAGCGAAGGAGCTATATCCGACCTTGAGGCTATCGCCGCCTATGTGCTTGAGAGCAGCGGAAGCGAAAGCATCACCAACGGTTTCGTTGACCGGATCAAGGAACGCTGCCTGGGCGTTGGAAACGTCCCTCGTGGCGGTCGCCCGCGTGATGACATCGCGCCGGGACTGAGGACGGTTCCTTTCGAACACTCCGCTGTTATAGCCTACGTGGTCGAAAGCGATGTCGTTCACATCGTCAACATCTTCTACGGCGGCCGCGACTACGAAGCGCTGATGCGCGATAGCGACAAGCCCTCTTGATCGGACAGCTACTCGGCCGGCTCGGCGGTCGCTAACGGCAAGCCTGGCTTGCCCGCCTCCGCAGGATTTCGCCTGACATAAGCAGCCTTCAGCGTCTCCGAAGTTTCGCGTGAGCCGTCATGGCTCCAGCCTGGTGGCTTGATCAGGTAGTTCAGTCGCTCGCTCACTGTCAGCCCCGGCGCGAAGGCATCCCTGAACATGCCGATCCATTCGTGGAACGCCACTTTCAGCGGATTGAAAGTGCCGAGATTTTTCACGATGCCGTAGCGCGGCCGGTCCTCTTCCAACTCCTCGACGAAGGTGCCGAACATGCGGTCCCATATGATCAGCGTGCCCGCATAGTTGGCGTCGAGATAGCGCGGGTTGGTGGCGTGATGGACGCGGTGGTGCGAGGGCGTGTTGAAGATGAACTCGAACCAGTTCCACATCTTGCCGATCGTCTCGGTGTGGATCCAGAACTGCCAGACCAGGTTGAAACCGAAGGTGAAGGCAATCACCGCCGGATGGAAGCCGAGCAGCACCAGCGGCGCCTGCAGCACGAACATGAAGGTGAACAGGCCGGTCCAGCTTTGCCTGAGCGCCGTCGACAAATTGTAGTGCTGGCTGGAATGATGGTTGACGTGCTCCGCCCACACCCAGCGCACCCGGTGCGCGATGCGGTGGTAGACGTAGTAGCGCAGATCATCGAGCAGGAAGGCCGCCAGGAACACCCAAACCGACAGGCCGAGATTGGAGACTCGGAACTGCCACAGCCACAACAGCGCCCAGTAGGACACGACGCCGAGCAGCAGCCCGGCGACGACGTTGCCGGTGCCCATCATCAGGCTGGTCAGCGTGTCGCGGGTCTCGAACGAGCCCTTGGCGCGACCGGTCCGCACCAGCCAGAGCTCGATCAGGATCGCGACGACGAAAAACGGAATGGCCAGTTGGGTGACCTGCGGAAAGTCGTAGCTGTCCATCACGCTGCCTCCTTCCCGGAACTCGTGTCTCGCGGCCCAAGAGCGTTCAGCAAGGCCTGCACGTCGGCGGCGTTGGCGAAGCGGAAGCGGCCGCCCTTCCAGGTGAAGTCCGTCAACCGCAGCTGGATCGTGTCCGTCTCGTCGGCATGGGACACAACGACGTCCCGAGGCGTCACGACGCGGGTCAGAAAGCAGTCGCCGATACCGTGGACGATGCCCGTGCGGCCATGGCCAAGATCGAGAAAAGCGGACCGGCTGTCCGCGGTTAGTCGAACCGCGGTCGCGATCTCGTCGGGAAAGTCCTGTGCGAAACGGCCCATGGCTTGATCCGCGCCGGTCAGAGTGACCATATTGCTGCCGCCGGTGAAATGCACGGCGGCTACCGACAGCGCGATGCCCAGAACGACGATCACGACCAGCACGGGCAAGCTCATGGACGGGGATCTCCTTCGGGCCAGCCTGTCGTCTTAGGCGACAGTTCCCGGCAGGCGGACTTCTTAACACGATTGACGTTTACGTCAATGTGTCGGCCAGCCCTTGCCCGCATGGCGCAACAGCAGCCAGTGCCGACGCAATGCCGACAGCCGCGCCACGCCCCCGAGCGGAGCCCGGCGCGAGCCTTCCATCTTGTCGAGATAAGCGCGCGACAGCGCCAGCGGCAGGAATGCCGGACGCAACGACCCCGGCAGCGCGGCAGCACCCCGTTCGAAGGCGGAAAGATGTTCGCGCGCCAGCGAGATCATCGCGGCCACGGCGCGCTGGGCACCAGGACCGCCATTGCCGGCAATAAATTCTTCCGGCGACGAGCCCGCCGCCGCCAGGATGTCAGCCGGGACAAAACACTGCCCGCGCCCGCGGTGCAGCGGCAACAGAAGCAAAAGGCCCGTCATTGCCTGCGCGCAGCCCGCCCTGCCGGCCAGTTCGGCGAACCTTGGCGCCTCGACAGGATCGAGCACCATTGCCGCAAGCTGGATCAGCGCGGCTGCCGTCTCGCCGCAATAGCCTTCCAGATCGGTGCGCGACGGCATCGGATCGTCGTAGAGATCGAAGATGCGTGCTTCGAGCATGTTCTCAAAGGCCAGTTTCGGCAGCTTGAACGCCGCAATGGTGGCGTTCAAGGCTTCGGCAACAGGATGGCCCGCGGCCGCCTCGCCGCCGGCGGCGATGACATCGCGCCACCATTGCAGCCGGACCTCCCCGGGCAAAGGCTCATGGATGCGGTCACGAATGCCTGATATCTCGGCATTGAATGCGTACAGCGAAAACAGCGGCTTGCGCTTGTCGGCCGGCGCGTAGAGCGCGGTGAGATACCGATCATGGTCGGCGACGCGCACCGCATCCATGACGATTTCAGTATTCTGCGACATATCAATCGACGGCGATGAGCGCGGCCGCCACGGCGCGGTTTTCAGCCAGAAGGACATTGTAGGTCCGCACTGCTGCCCCAGTCGACATCGGGTCGGACGCTATGCCGGCATCCTTCAGCGCGGCCCGCAGCGCCGCCGGCAACGGCCTGAGATCCCGACCCATGCCAACCAGCAGGATCTCGACCTTGTCGGCCTCGGCGAGCAGCCTGTCGAAATCCGCCACGGTCAACGCTAGGGGATTTGCCGGCTCCCAACCATGGATGCCTGTGGGCAGGCACATGAGAGAGCCGCGATGCGACATGTCGGCAAAGCGGAAGCCGCCATTGCCATAGGCCTCGATTGGCGCGCGGCCGGGGAAATGCGCCTCGCGGATAATGATGCCTTTGCCGGCCATCACTCTATCACCCCTCGGGGCCGCGCGTCAGGTCGCGACGGCCTTGCCGCCGCTGACCGGCTTTTCCTCGTCGGCCGAAGCCTGCGGCCGCAGCTTGAACAGGATCAGCAACGGCGCCGCGATGAAGATCGACGAATACGTGCCGAACACGACGCCGAACAGCATCGCCAGCGTAAACGAGCGGATCACTTCGCCGCCGAACAGCACCAGCGCCAGCAGCGCCAAGCTGGTCGTCACGGACGTCAGCGTCGTTCTCGACAACGTCTCGTTGATGGCGTTGTTCAACAGCTGCGGCAACGGCATTCGCTTGTATTTTCGCAGATCCTCGCGGACGCGGTCATAGACCACGATCGTGTCGTTCAGTGAATACCCGATAATGGTCAGGATCGCCGCCAGTGACGACTGGTTGAACTCGAGCCCGGTGATGACGAAGAAACCGAGCGTCATGACCACATCGTGCACTGTCGCGACAATGGCGCCGACCGCGAACTGCCATTCGAAGCGGAACCAGACATAGATCAGGATGCCGGCCAGCGCGACGATCATGGCGATCGTGCCTTGCTTGGCCAACTCGCCGGAAACCGTCGGGCCCACCACTTCGACGCGACGGAAATTATACTGATCCTGCAGCTCGCCGCGCACCTTGTCGATCACGGTCTGCTCGGCATTTTCACCGGCATCCTGCGTGCCGACGCGGATCAACACGTCGTTGGGCGCACCGAACTGCTGCACCTGAACTTCGCCGATGTTCAGTTCCGTCAATCGGCTGCGGATGTCACCAATATTGGCATCGCCGCTCTTCGACTGCACCTCGATCAGGGAACCGCCCTTGAAGTCGATGCCGTAATTGATGCCGACGCTCATGAACAACACGACGGACAGTATCGACAATGTGCTCGACAGCGCGAACGTCCACCGGCGAATACCCATGAACGGAATTTTCGTGCCGGGCGGAACGAAGGTCACCGGTGCGCGCGGCAGTTCCTTCGGACGTGCGCGGCGCAGCCAGATCGACACCAGCAGGCGGGTGAAGGTGAAAGCGGTGAAGACCGTGGTCAGGATGCCGATGGCATAGGTGATGGCAAAGCCCTTCACGGGTCCGGTACCGAGATAGAACAGCACCACTGTCGCAATCAGCGAGGTGACATTGGAATCGACGATGGTCGCCAGCGCCTTCGAGAAGCCGGTGTCGATCGCCTGGATCACCGAGCGACCGGCGCGTCGCTCCTCGCGGATACGCTCGTAGATCAGCACGTTGGAATCGACCGCCATGCCGATGGTCAGCACGATACCGGCAATACCGGGCAAGGTCAGCGTCGCGCCGAGCAGCGACAGCAGCCCGACGATCATCGCCACGTGGACCGCCAGCGCGATATTGGCGAGGAAGCCGAGGAAACCGTAGGCGACGAACATGAATGCCACGACGAGGATCGAACCGATGATGCCCGCGACCTTGCCCGCATGGATCGAATCCTGGCCCAGGCCCGGACCCACGGTACGCTCCTCGATGACCGTCAATGTCGCGGGCAGCGCGCCGGCGCGCAGCAGCACGGCGAGGTCATTGGCGCTTTGGGCTGTGAAATTGCCGGAAATCTGGCCGGTGCCGCCAAGGATCGGTTCACGGATCTGCGGCGCCGAAATCACCTGGTTGTCGAGGATGATGGCGAACAGCTTGCCGACGTTCTGCGCGGTGGCCTGGCCGAAGCGGGCGGCACCCTTGGAATCGAAGCGGAACGAAACCACCGGCTCGTTGTTCTGCGAATTGTACGTCGCCTGTGCGTCGACGAGGTTTTCACCCGACACGATAACGCGGTTCTCGATCAGGTACGGAACTGGCGGATCGTCCTGGGAATAGAGCACCGACGAACCGGCTGGCGGGCGCCCCTTGAGCGCGTCCTGCACCGGCATAGACTGGTCGACCATCTGGAAGGTCAGCTTCGCGGTCTGGCCGAGAATTTCCTTCAGCCGCTGCGGATCCTGCAGGCCAGGCACCTGGACGAGGATACGGTCCTCGCCTTGCCGCTGCACGATAGGCTCGGTCGTGCCGAGTTCGTTGACGCGGCGCTCGACCACCTCGATCGATTGTGCCAACGCGGTCGACGTGCGGTATTTGATGCCGGCGTCGGTGACGGTGAACTTAAGCAGGCCCGGCTCGGAATCATCGAGCGCCATTTCCTGGATGGAACCGCCGGTGAACAAGCCGGCGGCGACAGGATCGGTCAAACTCTTCAATGCCTTCTTGGCGGCATCGAGCTGGGCGGGATCGGTGATGCGGACCTGCAGGGTCTTGCCGGTGCCGGCAAGACCGGTATAGCCGATCTTGGCATCGCGCAGCAGTGTGCGGATTTCGTCGCGGGTCGTCTCCAACCGATCCTTGATCAGATCGTTCTGGTTCATCTCCAGCAGGATGTGCGAACCGCCCTGCAGGTCGAGGCCGAGCGTCATCTGCCGCTTCGGCACCCAACCGGGCAGCTGAGCCAGCGTGCTGGCGGGGAACAGGTTGGGCGCGGCGAGGATCACTGTGGCGGCCACGGCCAGCCAGATCAGGATCATCTTGAAGCGCGAGAAATAAAGCATAGGGCGTCGTCCGTCAGAGCGTGTCCGCGGATCGCTCCGCCTTGAATCTGGTTATTTCTTGGCGTTCTGGTTGGCGACCGGTTCGCCCTTGACTCGCACATCGGCGATCGTCGAGCGCAGCGCCGTCACCTTGGTGCCGCCGCCAAGATCGATCTCCAGCTCGTTGTCGTCGATCACCTTCGTCACCTTGCCGACAAAGCCGCCGCCGGTGACGACAGTGTCGCCGCGACGAACCGCCGCCAGCATCTCGCCGCGCTTCTTCAGCTGCGTGCGTTGCGGGCGGATGATCAGAAAATACATGATCACGAAAATCAGGACAAACGGCAAAATGCTGATGAACATATCGGGAGAGGCGCCGCCGATGCCTTGGGCGTATGCCGGTGTCACGAACATCGAGGTACTCCTGAATTTTGAAAAACAGCCACCAAACGATCAAGCGGGATTTGGCGGCCCCTAGAAATTTGGCCGGAATATAGTCGGTAAAGTTGTCAATGCAACTGCGCGGCCGGGCAAATCGGCTGCTTTTCCGGCCTGTTTAGCCGTGTTAGAGCAGGATCGCGAAAACCGCGAGCCGGTTTTCGGAAAAGATCACGCTCGAACAAATGGTTGCAACCGGTTTCGAAACCGCCGGAATCGAACCGGACCTACCTGCCACCGCAAAAACCGAAGCAAAAAAGACCCGACATGACCGATACCAGCATCGACGCCCTGAACCAGAAACTCGACCGCCTGATCGAGGCGGTCAGCCGCCTCGCGCCGCCGCCGGCGCCTGAAACCGACCTCAACGTGGCCGACTGCTTCGTCTGGCAGGCCGATCCCGGATATCTGGAGCCGGTGCGCAAGGTCAACCGCGTGGATATCGGCCTGATCCGCGGTGTCGACCGCGTCCGCGACATCCTCGTCGACAACACTGAGCGCTTCGCCGCCGGTTTCGCCGCCAACAACGTCCTGTTGTGGGGTGCCCGCGGCATGGGCAAATCGTCGCTGGTCAAAGCCGTACACGCGCGGATCAATGCCAAGGCGAAGCCCGGCCTGCCACTCAAGCTGATAGAAATTCACCGCGAGGACATCGACACGCTGCCGAAGCTGATGGGCCTGCTGAAGGCGGCCCCCTTCCGCGTCATCCTGTTTTGCGACGATCTGTCCTTTGACCATGACGATACGTCCTACAAGTCGCTCAAGGCAGCACTCGAAGGCGGCGTCGAGGGCCGTCCGGCCAACGTCATCTTCTACGCGACCTCGAACCGCCGCCACCTGTTGCCGCGCGACATGATCGACAATGAGCGCTCGACCGCCATCAACCCATCGGAAGCGGTCGAGGAAAAGGTCTCGCTATCCGACCGTTTCGGGCTGTGGCTCGGCTTCCATAAATGCTCGCAGGACGAATATCTCGACATGGTCAACGGCTATGCCAGCCATCATGGCCTCGACATCGACCCCGAGCAGTTGCGCGCCGAAGCGCTGGAATGGGCCACCACACGCGGCAGCCGCTCAGGCCGCGTCGCCTGGCAATTCACCCAGGATCTGGCCGGCAGGCTCGGCAAGCCATTGAAGGACTGAGGCGTTGGATCGCGTCGCCAACCCGATCAACCGACAGCGTCATTTGGGCGGCGTCCGTCGCAAATCGCGCGGCGTTTGACCGATCTCGCGGCGCATCCAATGCGCCAGGTGTGACTGGTGCGCGAAGCCCGTCATTTCAGCTACTTCGCTTGTGCTGAGGTCGCCTCGCTGCAGCAGAACGCGTGCGCGTTCAACGCGACGCCGTAACACATAGCGGTGCAAGGTGACGCCCGTCGCCACTTTGAACCATGTCCGCAAATGCGAGCTGCTCGCGCCGGCAACGCGGCTTAGTCGATGAATCGAAAGCGGCTCGTGAAGAGACGCCTCGATGTGCTCCAGCACGCGTTTGAGCTGGGTATCCGACAAACGGTTCGTTCGACCGATATCAGGTTCACCAAGGCCGAGCAGCCTCACCGCCAGTGCGGCGCCAATGCTGTCGGCAAACAAAGGGCCGCTTGGCGAATCTGCATTCAGTTCGCTCTCGAGCGCCCAGGCGAGATGTGCGATGCGCTGGTCGCGAAGCAGGTGGCGCGTGTCGAGCCGCAATGCTTGCCCCTTGCCGCCAAGCTCCGCCACCACCCTTTCCATCAGCGCTGGCTGCAACGCAATCTCGATCGTGTCGAACGGGGTTTCGGCCTCGAAGCCGCCCTCCTGGCCGGCTGGCACCAGGTCGATATCCCCGGCGCGCCTGACGAAATATCGCCCAACCTGATCGCAGTAGGAGCGTGTCGCCGCGCTGGCATGCACCATGATGCGATGGTGTGGCGCCCGGGACAGGCGGTAGACTCCGGCTTCGATATGCCGGGAGGCCATTGTTACGTCGGGCACGGCTTGAGCCGGAGCGTATTGCGACCGCATGCTCTCTCTCGATTCATGGCAAAACCTGTCCGAGATTTGGCAATTCCCGCGCGATTTTCAATGCCGTCGACCTGTACTCACGCCTCTCCATCAAACTTGGACGAGAAGGTTACACCATGAGTTTCTATGTTGTTGTCGGAGCGGGCCCGGTCGGTCGCGAAACCGCCCGCCTTCTTGGCGAGGAAGGACATGATGTCGTTCTCACCAGCCGAAGTGTCGGCTCGAACGCATTGCGGAACGTGCGGCCCATGCAGGCCGATGCTACCGATGCGTCGGAACTCGCGCGTGTCTGCCAAGGCGCCGATGCCATCTTCATGTGCGCCATGGCCACCTATCACAGGTGGCCAACCGATTTTTTCCCCATCATCGACGGCACCGTGCGCGCGGCCGAAGCGGTCGGCGCGAAACTCATCGTGTTGGGCAACCTCTATGGCTATGGGGAAAATGCCGATAGCCCGCTTCGTTCCGACCTGTCCCTGGATCCTACTTCGAAGAAGGGAACGGCCAGGACGATCATGTGGCAGCGAGCCGCCCGTGCCGACGTGCCGGCAATCGAAGTGCGGTCCAGCGACTATCTCGGCCACGGCGCGATCAGCTACTTCTCGCTGGTCGCCCTGCCCTCCATCATCGAAGGGAAGCCTACCGCTTTCATTGGAAACCTCGATGCGACGCATGCCTGGGCCTTCACCAAGGACGTCGCCAGGACGCTGGTCGCGGCTTCCCGCTACACGGGCGAATGGGGACGGGCGTTTCACGTCCCCTCGCAATACGCCTCACCCCGGGAGCTCATCCAGAAAACCGCTGCGATGCTTCGACAGGAGGTCTCGGAAATCCGTTCTTATTCGATTGCCGAGATGGAAGCATTGGGTATGCATGAGCTCATCGAGATGAGCTATCTTTTCGAGAACCCCTTGCTGGTGGATTCTTCCGACGCCGAGGTGCTTCTCGGTATCAAGGCCAGCAGCCTTGAGGTCATGATCGCCGACACGCTGCGTGATCATCTCCGCGCTTGAGGGCCGGCCTTCGACAGAACTGAAAAAGCCCGCTCCTTGCGGAACGGGCTGAGCCGGCGGGCTGGACTGGAGGTCAGGCGGCCCGCATATCGCTTTTTTTCTTCTATTCGAGATAGCCTGACGGATCGACCGGGGCGGAGTTCTTGCGCACTTCGAAGTGCAGCTTCGGCGAATCCGTCGTGCCGCTCATGCCCGAGAGCGCGATTTCCTGGCCGCGCTTGACCTTCTGGCCGCGCTGGACCTCGATCGAGCTGGCATGGCCATAGACGGTGACCAGGCCGTTCTCGTGGCGCACCAGCACCGTGTTGCCGAATTCCTTGAGGCCGTCGCCGGCATAGATGACGACGCCGTTCTCGGCCGCCTTGACCGGCGTGCCCGTGGGCACGGCGATATCGACGCCGTCCTTGCCGGATCCGAAACCGGAGATCACCCGGCCGCGCACCGGCCAGCGCATCTTGCCGATGCCGGTGGCATCGGGTGCCACCGCGTCGTCGTCCTCGGCCTGCTGGATGACCTTGGCGTCCTTCTTCGGCGGCGTGTAGGAGGCCAGCGTTTCCGAAGGCGTGGCCTTTGCCGGGACTTGCGTTGTCGCGGTGGTCACCGGATCGACCTTGGCCGGCTTGGCGCTGGCAACCGTCGCCGTTCCGCCGCCCGGCACCTTCAAGGTCTGGCCGATTTTCAATATGCCGTCCTTCATGCCGTTGGCCTGCTTCAGCGCGACCACGCCGACGCCGGTCTTTCTGGCAATCGAGGACATCGTGTCACCCGACTGGACCGTATACGTACCGGCGGCGCCGGTTGCCTTGGCCATCTGCGCCGGCTTGGGTTCCTTGGGCTGGTTCGCCGTGGCCGACGCATCGGCCTGGGCGGCGGACTTGCCCTCCTTCAGCTTAGGCTGCTGCGGCAGCACCGCCACCTTGTCCGGCGCGCTGGCCGGCAGGTCATGCTTGCCGTCCTTTGCCGGCTTTGCGTCGGCGACCTTCGGCTCGGCCTTGCTCGAATAGGCATAGGCCGGGATGACGATCTTCTGGCCGGTCTTCAGCCCCTTGGTCGGGCTCAGGCCATTCACCTTCATGATGACATCGGCCGGCACCTTGTAATGCGCCGCCAGGCCGGAAATGGTCTCGCCGTCCCTGACGGTGATTTCGGTCGCGTGCGGCGTGCCTGCCTGGGCCATCCTCGGCTCGTCGGGCTGGGCATTCTTGAAAGGCTTGGCGGCCGGCGCGACAGTGCCGGTCGTCGTCCTGTCGACATGAGGAGCGGGCCGAACCAAGGCCGGCGCCGATGCGACACGCACCGGATTGGCGGCAGGCGCGAGCGCTGGAGCCGGCTGCGCTTGCGCGGAAGCCGGCGGCGGCAAAGGCCGGCTCGAAACCGGATCGAGGCTGGAACGGCTCACCGACTGCGTGTGGCTGCCATCAAGCGGAGCAGCCGAGACGTCGCCCGGATAAGGCTGCACCGCATCCTGCTTGTTGATGATGGCACGTTGATTGTTGGTCGAGGACGTGAAGACGTCGTCGACACTGTTGAACCGCGAAGCCTGGGAACTGCACCCGGCCGCCGCGCCTGCAATCATCAGAACAGCGCAGCCCCGCGCCAGATTGCGACTATTTGTCTTCAAAACACTGAGTTGCATCGCACTAACCCGCACAAACGCTGCACCAACTGGACAGGATTAAAGCGCGTTAATGTTACTGGCCGGTTAACCCATTAGAATCCGACGAAAATTTTCTTAAAACATTTGGGGATGATCAGCGGCACGATGGCGAGCCCGAAAGAGATCCGGCGGCCGGCCGGAAACTAGATAACCGCTGCAATGCTTCGCAGGATCGGCTGCAGCCGCACGAGGCCGATATCCTCGCGCTCGAAACGGCTGCCGACCTTGGTGAGCTTGGCCAGCACCTGCTCGCCCTCCTCCGGCCCGATCGGCGCGATGACGATGCCGCCGCTCGACAATTGGTCGAGCAGGAAGCGCGGCAAACTGTCGAATGCAGCCCAGGCGACGATGCGGTCAAACGGCCCTTCATTGGGCAATCCGTTGGAACCATCGGCCTGCCGCACGATGGCATTGCCTATGCCGAGTGCCTCGAAACGCTGCCTGGCTTGCTCGACCAGCGTCTTGTACCGATCCACGGTCACGATCCGCGCCGCCAGCCGCGACATGACAGCCGATGTGTAGCCGGAACCGGTGCCGATCTCGAGCACGCGGTTTCCCGTTTCAATGGCCAATGCGGCGATCACCGCCGCCTGCAGATCCGCCCCTTCGATCGCTTCGCCGCATTCGATCGGCAGCATGCGGTCCGACCAGGCGATCTGGTGGTATTGCGCTGCCAGGAAGCCGCGTCGCGGCGTTGCCTCGAAAGCCGCGATCAGCGCCTTCGGCACCGTTCCCCTGCCGCGCAGGCGCAGCAGGAAAGCGGCAAATCCTTCGCGATCATCGATTGGAAAGCCCTGATTCATGCAAGCGCCTTGCTCAGCTGGTCACGGATCTCATGCGCGGTAAGGTCAAGCTGCAGCGGCGTCACCGACACCAGCCTGTTGCGCAGGGCAAAGAGATCGGTGCCCTGCTTGCCCTCGACCGGCTCGCGGCCGAAGCGCAGCCAGTAATAAGGCAGGCCGCGCCCGTCGCGGCGCTCGTCGACCCACAGGCTGTGCACCAGCTTGCCCTGCGTGGTGACCACCGTGCCGGCCACTTCCTCGGGAAGGCAGTTGGGAAAATTGACGTTGAGCAGGACGCCGTCCGGCAGCGGCGTCGCGACGAGCTTCTTCAGCAGTGCCGGCGCCAGCGCTTCGGTGGTCTCATAGGGGACGACGCGATCCTCGCCGACAGTGCTGTAGCCCTGGCTGAGCGCTATCGACCGGATACCGAGCAGCGCGCCTTCCATGGCGCCGGCGACGGTACCGGAATAGGTCACGTCGTCGGCGATGTTGGCGCCCGAATTGATGCCGGACAGGATCAGGTCGGGTGCACCGGGCACGATCTTCTTGACGCCCATGATGACGCAATCGGTCGGCGTGCCGCGCACGGCAAAATGCTTCTCGCCGATTTTCCGCAACCGCAGCGGCTCCGAGATCGACAGCGAATGCGCATAGCCCGACTGGTCCTGTTCCGGCGCCACCACCCAGACATCGTCGGACAGGCTGCGGGCGACGCGCTCGAGCGAGGCCAGGCCCTCGGCATGGATGCCGTCGTCATTGGTCAGAAGAATGCGCATTATTTCGATTCGATCTTTTCCAGGCCGCCCATGTAAGGCCGCAGCACTTCAGGAATGGTTACGCTGCCATCCTCATTCTGATAGTTTTCGATGACAGCTATGAGCGCGCGGCCGACAGCGGTGCCCGAACCGTTCAGCGTATGGACGAAGCGGTTGCCCTTACCATCCTTGTCCTTGTAACGGGCATCCATACGGCGCGCCTGGAAATCGCCGCAGACGGAGCAGGACGAGATTTCGCGATAGGCGTTCTGGCCGGGCAACCAGACCTCGATGTCATAGGTCTTGCGCGCGCCAAAACCCATGTCGCCGGTGCAGAGCACCATGGTCCGGAACGGCAGCTCAAGCCGCTTCAAGACTTCCTCGGCGCATTGTGTCATCCGCTCATGCTCGGCGAGTGAGGATTCCTGGTCGGTGATCGAGACCAGCTCGACCTTGTAGAATTGATGCTGGCGCAGCATGCCGCGCGTATCGCGGCCCGCCGAGCCTGCCTCCGAACGAAAGCAGGGCGTCAGCGCCGTGAAGCGCAGCGGCAGCTTTTCATGCGCCGTGATTTCCTCGCGCACGAGGTTGGTGAGCGGCACCTCGGCGGTCGGGATCAGGCCAAGCCTGCCCTCCCCATGTGGCGTGAAGAACAGATCCTCCTCGAACTTCGGCAACTGGTTGGTGCCGAACAGAACGTCGTCCTTCACCATCAGCGGCGGGATCACTTCCTCATAGCCGTGCTCCGTCGTGTGCAGGTCGAGCATGAACTGGCCGATGGCGCGTTCCATCCGCGCCAGGCCACTCCTGAGCACGGTGAAGCGCGATCCCGACAGTTTCGCCGCGCGCTCGAAATCCATCATGCCGAGCGCTTCGCCGATCTCGAAATGCTCCTTCACCCAGTTCGGCCGTGTCGGCACCTTGCCGACGACATGCTTGACGACATTGTCGTGCTCGTCCTTGCCGACCGGCACGTCGTCGAACGGCACATTCGGCAGCACCGCCAGCGCATCGTTCAGCGCCTTGTCGAGCTCGCGCTCGCGCGCCTCGCCGTTCTGGATGAAGGTCTTGATCTCGCCGACTTCGGCCTTGAGTTTCTCGGCAAGGGCGGCATCGCCCGAACGCATGGCGTTGCCGATCTCCTTCGAGGCGGCGTTGCGGCGCTCCTGCCTGGTCTGCAGCTCGGTGACATGTTCGCGCCGCGCCTCGTCCTTGGCGATCAGCCCGTCGACCGTGGACTGCGCCTCATCCGCCGACCACGAGCGCTTGATGAGCGCCTCGACAAGGGCCTTCGGGTTGTCGCGAATCCATTTGATGTCAAGCATGGTGTCCGTCCTCAAGCTGGGTTTGAGGGGCGTAAACCGCATCCTTGATCGATGCAAGATGGGCCGGGCGGCGGTTGTCGTTTTCCGCCGCCGCCGATGCCCTACGAGGCCGCCGGCGCTGGCGGCTCGTCCGGCGCCTTGTCGGCCACGGTCTCGCCGGCTTCCTGCTTCTCGCGCGCAAGCCGCTGTTTCTCCTGGTCGCGCTCGATCCACCGCGCGGCCCAGATGGAAACCTCGTAGAGAAGGATGGTCGGAATGGCCAAGCCGATCTGGCTCATCGGATCCGGAGGTGTCAGCACCGCGGCAACGATGAAGGCGATGACGATCGCCCATTTGCGTTTTTCGGCCAACGCCTTGGACGACAGCATGCCGACGCGCGTCATCAGGCTGGTTACCACCGGCAGCTGGAACACCAGGCCGAAGGAGAAGATCAGCGTCATGATCAGGCTGAGATATTCCGACACTTTCGGCAGCAGCGAAATCTGTACCTGGTCGTCGGTGCCGACCTGCTGCATGGCGAGGAAGAACCACATCACCATCGGCGTGAAGAAGAAATAGACCAGCGAGGCGCCCATCAGGAACAGGATGGGCGATGCGATCAGGAACGGCAGGAAGGCATTGCGCTCGTTCTTGTAGAGCCCGGGCGCAATGAATTTGTAGATCTGCGTGGCGATCAGCGGAAAGGCGATGACCATGCCGCCGAACATGGCGAGCTTGACCTGCGTGAAGAAGAATTCCTGCGGCGCGGTATAGATCAGCTCGACCTTGTGCGGGTCCAGCCCTGCCCATTTCGTCGCCCACTTGAAGGGGACAACCAGAAGGTTGAACAGCCTCTTGGCAAAGAAAAAGCAAACCAGGAAGGCAACGAAGAAGCCACCGAGAGACCAGATCAACCGCCTGCGCAGCTCGATCAGATGCTCCATCAGAGGCGCCGACGATTTTTCGATCTCGTCCTTTTCCTTGTCCGAAACGCTCACTTGGCGGCTCCAGCCGTCTTTTTGGCTACCGGCTTCTTGGCCCCAGCAGGTTTCGGTTCGGTTTTCGCAGGCGCCTTGGCAGAAGGCGCCTTGGCTGCAGGCGCCTTGGCGACGGCAGGCTTCGTCACAGCCGCGGTTTCAGGAACTGCCGCTGTCGTGGCCTTTGTCGACGCCTTGGGCGTGGGTGCGGTTTTTGCCGCCCCCGCGGGTGAGGCTTTTGCCGCCACCACCTTAATGGATGGCGAGGCCTTGGATGGCACTTTTGCGGCCGATACCGCCTTGGCGGTTTTCCTGGATGCCTTCGGTTCCGTGGAAGCCGCCACCACCGATTCATCGGTCATCGCCGGGAAAATCGATGCCGGTGTCGTGACTTCCGGGCCATTGACGCCAGGCATGGTCGTTGCACCGTTCTTCAACGGCTCGGCCGCTTGTGGCGTCGCCGCTGCAGGGGCCGATGGATCGGCGGCCGGCTTCGGCTTCATCGCCGCGTCGACGCCGGCGCGCACATCGGCTGCCGCCTGCTCGAACGGATTGAGCTGCTTCTTGATCTCGGCGACTGGGCTGAGACCCCGGAGTTCGTCGACCGACTTCTTGACGTCGTCGAGCTCGGCTTCCTTCAAGGCCTCGTTGAATTGCTTCTGGAAATCGGCGGCCATGGCGCGCAGCTTCGCCGTCGTGCGGCCGAATGTGCGCAGCATGTTGGGCAAATCCTTGGGC
The DNA here is from genome assembly GCF_020164885.1 of Mesorhizobium sp. CO1-1-7. NCBI lineage: Bacteria > Pseudomonadati > Pseudomonadota > Alphaproteobacteria > Hyphomicrobiales > Phyllobacteriaceae > Mesorhizobium > Mesorhizobium sp. CO1-1-7. The sequence goes on from NZ_JAIUHA010000003.1 coordinate 321,732, forward strand.
CCGACGACCACGATCATGACGATCGCGATCACCAGCATTTCGGTCCAGCCGACTTCAAACATGGCAATCTGTTCCGACTAGAACTTTTGGCTCAGCTCTTGCTGGCCTTTTCCTTCGCGGCCGAAACGGTCTCATCGGCACGGTGTTCGACGGTGCGCTTGTCGTCGGCAACGTCGTCGTCGGCCATGCCCTTCTTGAAGCTCTTGATGCCCTTGGCCATGTCACCCATCAGCTCGGGAATCTTGCCGCGGCCGAACACCAGCAGCACGATCACCAGCACGATCATCCAGTGCCAAATCGAAAATGAACCCATAACCAAATCTCTCTCGAATGTTTTCCCTGGCGATGATCTATGCGTTTTCGCTTTGGGATTCAAACACAACCGCGACAGAGTTTATGAAAGGCCGACGGATGTCACGCATTTTCGGCGATGCGGCCCGCTACCAAACGGCGCATGTAAAGCCGCAAAGCAGCTTTTGAAAGGCGCTCGTGGTCAATCTTCCGTGACGCGCGGCGTCAGCAGACCGAGCTCCTCGAGGTCGATGTCGGTCAGCGGATCCTCGTCCTCGGTCAGCGCGTCGGGATCGGCCGGCGGTTGCGGGATGGAGAAATTCGAAGGCATGCGGCCCGAAAGCAGGCCGGCGCCCTTCAGTTCCTCCATGCCTGGAAGATCACGGATTTCCTCGAGTGCGAAATGGTCAAGGAAGGTTTCGGTGGTGCCATAGGTAACGGGGCGACCGGGCGTTTTGCGGCGGCCGCGCATGCGCACCCATTCCGTTTCGAGCAGCGTGTCGAGCGTGCCCTTCGAGGTTTCGACACCTCTGATGTCCTCGATCTCGGCGCGCGTCACCGGCTGGTGGTAGGCTATGATCGCCAGCACCTCGAGCGCCGCCCGTGACAGCTTGCGCTGCTGCACCGTATCGCGGCTCATCAGGAAAGCCAGGTCGCCAGCGGTTCGGAAGGCCCAGGCATCGCCAACCCGCACCAGATTGACGCCGCGCCGGGCGTAGATCTGCTGCAGCTCCCTCATGGCTAGCGCGACATTGATGCCATCGGGAAGGCGTGCGGCAAGCTGCTTTTCGCTGACGGGTTCGGCGCTGGCGAACACGATCGCCTCTGCCATGCGCACGGCTTCCGCCATATGCAGACGCTCGGCCGGGTTCTGCACCTGCTCGGCCACATCCTCGGAGAACAACTCCTGCCCAGGCTCGTCCTCGACCTTGAACGGGATAACCGAAGCGTTGGCGCGTTCGATCATGATGCCACCTCGACTGCCTTGATTGCTTGCGTGCGGCCGCGCAAATAGATCGGGGCAAATGTCTGATCCTGCCGTACGTCCATCGTGCCGTCGCGCACCAGTTCCAATGTTGCCGCGAAGGAACTGGCGATCGCCGTGCGCCTTTCCTCGGGGCTGGTCATGTACACGATCAGGAAACTTTCCAGTGTCGTCCAGTCGCTTACAGCCCCGACAAGGCGGGTCAGGATGTCGCGCGCGTCCTTGAGCGACCAGACACCGCGCCTGGCGATCGTAACGTTGTTGATCGCCTGCTTCTGCCGCTGCTGGGCATAGGCCGTCAGCAAGTCGTAGAGCGACGCTGAATAGGCGTTGCGCTTCTCGATGATCACCATTTCCGGCATGCCACGCGCGAACACGTCGCGACCGAGCCGGTTGCGGTTGACCAGACGCGCCGACGCGTCGCGCATGGCTTCGAGCCGCTTCAGCCGGAACTGCAGCACCGCCGCCAGTTCCTCACCGCTTTCGCCCTCCTCGCCCGGCTGCTTGGGAATCAGCAGCTTCGACTTGAGGAAGGCCAGCCAAGCCGCCATCACCAGATAGTCGGCGGCAAGTTCGAGCCGCAGCGCCCTCGCCGTCTCGACAAAGGTCAGATATTGCTCGACCAGTGCCAGGATCGAAATGCGCGCCAGATCGACCTTCTGGGTACGGGCAAGATGCAGGAGAAGGTCGAGCGGGCCCTCGAAGCCGGCCACGTCGACGACCAGCGACGGATCGCCGGTGACGCGTGAATCGTCATTCTCGGCCCACAGGCGGTCCATCGGTGCGGCCTTCGAAGCCTTGCTTTCCAATGCTTCCGCCACTGCCCTGTCACTTCCCTTGGCTATGCCACCGCGTCGAAATAGGTGGCGAATTCAGCGCGTATCTCGGTTTCTTCTACCGTGTCGCTTTTCTTTATATAGGTCATTGCCCGCTTGGCGCGCTCCAGCGACTTGCCTTCAAGCCCTTTGGTGCGCGATGCGATCCCCGCCATCTCCTCGAAAACGCCGTTGCAGTGAAGGACCAGATCACAGCCGGCCGCAAGGATCGAGGCGGCCTTTGTCGGGAAATCCCCAGAAAGTGCCTTCATCGAGGTGTCGTCGCTCATCAAGAGCCCGTCGAAGCCGATCTCGCGGCGGATGATCTCGTCGATGACCTTGCCGGAAGTCGTCGCCGGGTTCTTGGGATCGATGGCGCTGTAGACGACATGCGCGGTCATCGCCATCGGCAGATGGTTGAGTTCGCGGAACGGGGCAAAGTCGTGCCGTTGCAGATCGCTGAGCGAGGCGTCGACGACAGGCAGCTCGAAATGCGTGTCGGCAAACGCCCGGCCGTGCCCCGGAACATGCTTCATCACGGGCAGCACGCCGCCCGCCATCAGGCCTTCGGCCGCGGCGCGGCCGAGTTCGATGACCGGACGCGGATGCTTGCCATAGGCGCGCGCGCCGATGACATCGCTGGCCCCTTCGATCGGGACGTCGAGCACCGGCAGGCAATCCGCCGATATACCATAGCGCAGGAGGTCGAAGGCATGCAGCCGCGCCATCAGCCAGGCGGCGCGCACGCCAGCGTCGTGATCGTCGCGCCAAAGCGCCCCCAGCGCGCCACCGGCCGGATAGTTCGGCGCCAGCGGCGGTCGCAGGCGCTGCACCCTGCCGCCTTCCTGGTCGATGAACACCAGCGCGTCCGGGCGCCCGATGCAATCGCGCATCTCGGCGACGAGATCGCGGATCTGCTCGGCCTCGCCGATGTTGCGGGCGAACAGGATGAAGGCCCACGGGCACTCATTGCGATAGAAACGGATCTCTTCGCGGGTGAGCGTTTTCCCGGCACAGCCGAGGATCATGGATTTTGATTCGGTCATTTCAGGAGTCTAGGGCTTCGCGCGGTCAAAGGGAATCATCCCTGACCGCATAGGACGGGCTGCAAAACAGGCTTCCACATGAAAAAGTCGGCGCGGCCTTGGGCCGCGCCGACTTTGAGAGATTGGATCAACGTCTAGAGCATGATGCCGAAAAGTGTGAAGCTGTTTTCGGACGACATCATGCTCTATCTCTTTGACTTAGAGACGGATTCAGATTTCAGGTCGACTCGACCTGAAATCATCCGGCTCTAGCGCGATACGAAGCAGTTGCCGCCCGCGGTCTTGTAGCTGGTGCACAAATTGATCGCATCGTTGCGCGACTGAGCCGGAACGCGCACGCGGTAGAACGTGCCCTTGCCGGCGATCTCGGCCTTGACGATGTTGGCCGTGCGGCCGGAGAGCACGCTGCCGTAGCGGCGCTGCAGGTCCTGGTAGGTCGACTGGGCACTCTCTACCGTCGGCTGAGAAGCGATCTGCATCGACCACGAACCGCTGCCGGTCGCGGTCGAGGCGGGATCGATGGAAGCGACCTGATCTGGCTTGACCTCGCCGACCACGTCGACCGGCTGGTCGGACGGACGCTGCGGCGCGATCGCAACCTTGGCCGGCGTGTTGGCCGACTGCGCCTTGGCAGGCTTGGCCGCGGGCTTCAGAGCCGGCTCATCGTCGGCCTGCGCGGCGGCGGGCGCCACGGTTCCAGTCTGGTCGGTGCCAGTCTGGGCGGTACCGGTCTGGGCGGCGCCAGTCTGGGCGGCGCCAGTCTGGTCGGCCCCAGTCTGGTCGGCATTGGCCTGCGCGGCAGGCGCCACATGCTGTGGTGCCGGATCGGTCGGCTCCGCCGCGGCGACCTGGGGTGCGGCCGGTGCCGGATCCTCACGCGCCACCAGCGAGCCGTCGGACTTGACCACCATGGTCCTAACCTTGCGCGGCGCAACGGCAACGACATCGTTGCTGGTGCCCTTGTCGGCTTCCTGCAGGACCTGCGCGATGCGATCCTCCGACTTCGGCGTGGGCGCCGCAATGTTGGCGGGGGCCGCACCAGCGGTCGAGACGTCGCCTCCGCCATCCGTGCCGGCGGCAGCGTTCTGGTCGGGAGAAAGATCGACGGCGCGGGCCGGGTCCTTCGCCTGCACGTCCACCGGCTCCTCGGCGTTGGTGACGAGCTTCTGCTGGACCGGCTCGGCCGGCTTCGCGCCCTTGACCACCGCGTCATAGACCTTGTTGTCCTGGTTCGGCACCACGGTGCCGCCCGGATTTTCCGGCTTGATCTTGATCGGTGAATTATCGGCCTTGACGATCACCGGAGCCTCACTGCCGCCCTTGCCGCCGAAAGACAGCGCAAAGGCGCCAAGACCGCCCGCGACCGCCACGGCACCGACTATCGCCGCGATGAAGAGGCCGCGCCGGCCGGACGACCGGGCGGCTTCCCGCTCGCCGAGACCCGGAACCGACATCGCTTCGTCCAGTTCGGGATCGTAGTCGAGTTCATCGACGGTGAAATCGTCCGCCTGCGAGATCGGCTGGCTGCCGGGCAGATCATCGAAGCCTTCAGCAGCATCGGCATAGGTCGAGGCCGCCGCCGCGCGGGCAGGCATTTCCGCCGGCCGTGCCGCATAGGTCCGCGCTTCCGGCTGATAGGTCGGCCTGGATTCTTCATATTCCGGATTGACCGCGTCATATCCCGGATTGGCGTTGCCATATCCCGGATTGGCGTTGCCATATCCCGGATTGGCGTCGCCATATCCCGGATTGGCCGCGCCGTATCCCGGATTGAACTCGGCATTGTAGGATTCGTCCGCATAGGCGGCGCTAGTGGCAGAAGCAGGCGCGACCTCCACCGAATTCATTTCAGTCAGAAGGCTGGCGAATTCGGCGTCGAGATCGTCATAACCGGATGCTACCGGCTCATCGTCTTCGAAATGCAACTCTGGAATGTCGAGATCGTCGGCCAGCGCCACGACGCGCTCCGGCACATCGACCGTCTCGACATCGGGCATCTCTTCATAACGCGAGGACTGCTGCGCCTGCGGTGCCGATGGAGCCACGTAGGGAGCGGCTGCAACCGGCTCGGCCGGCCGGTAGGACGGCACGGCGGCCGTTTCCGGTGCTGCCGTCCAGGCCGCCATCGAGGCGGCAGGCTGCGCGGCAAATGCCGGCTGTTGGGGAACCGGTGTCACGCGGCTCCACGAACGGGCCGGCTCCGACGGCGCGGAGCGTTCCGCCAGCCAATCGAGCGAATCGGCTTGATCCTGCAGGGAAGCTGTTTCCTCATGCGGGTCAACGCCCTCGGCCCGGATGGCGTCGATGGCGCCATTGTCGAAATTGACCTCGCCCTGTTCAGCGGTCTCCGAGCCGAAATCATGGTCCTGAAGCTCGTCGAGCAGCAGGTCGTCGAGGTCAACGTCGGCGGCCTGGTCGGAACCGGACTGATGCACATCCTGGGACGCTGCTTCATCGAGATCCCAGTCGAGATCACCAACAAGATCGACAGGTTCCTCCGCGGCCTTTGCAGTCGAGACGAGTGGCGGCTGAACAGGCGCGGCGGCCGGCTGGGGCACGACCGGCTGAGCCATGGCCGGCTCCCTGGCCGACGGCAGCGTGCGCGCGGTCATGGCGCCAAGAAGCGCGTTCAACTCGTCTTCGAGGCTTCGTTCGTCCGTGATGGGCGCCTGCACTGGGGGCGCGATGGCTGCCGCCATCGGCTGCGCGGGAGCCGCGGCAATTTCGGCGGCTGGCTCTTCGGCGGGCTCGGCAAACGCCTCGTCCAAATCCAGGTCGAAAGCGTCATCCGAAATGGCTTCAGCGCCTGGAACCTCGTCCTTCGTGCCGATGACATCGGCAAGCAACTCATGTGCTCGCGGCTCCTCAAAAGCTTCTGGCTCGTCGGCCTGAACGTCAAAATCCACGTCGACATCGGCCATGGCATCGTCGAACTGACCATCGAAATCCTCGCCGGAGATCGACTGGGTCTCATCTGCGGTGGCCGGCGCCGGCTCTGGATATTCGGCAGCAGCCACTTGGCGCTGATCCGCCGAATGGTCGTCGAGCATCAGCTCGTCCTCGAGCGAGATCGCAACGGCATCGTCGAATTCTTGATCGGAAGCCGGCTCGGCCGTTGCCGCCACTTCTGCAACCGGCGATTCAACGGCATACCGGGGCTCGGCGGCCTCGTCCTCGATATGGAAATCCCGGTCGAGGGAAGCGGCAAGCTCGTCTTCCATCGGCAGATCGTCGTCGAAGGCCGAAACGTCTTCGAGCGAGCTGGCCACGGTATTGTCGAAATCGATGTCGACGGCAGGCTCGACGGAGGGCACAGCTTCCGTGGCGCCGGCATGGCTGGCGGCCACCGTCCGGTCATCGACCTCAGCCATGTCCAGGTGAAAATCGTCATCAAGCGACAGCGCGAGATCGTCATCCGATACATCGATTGCCACCGGCTCGAATGCCGGCTCATGAGCCTCGACAAGCGGAGCGGCGACGCTGTCGGCAGCGTCGAATTCGCCCATAAGTTCCTTCTCGAGATCGATGTCGAAATCGCCCTCTCCCGCAGCCTGATCGGCGACCATGGCTTTCGGCTCGGCCGGCGCCTGCGGCTTGACCGGCTGGCGGGGGTCGAATCCCATGATCCTGGTCAGCTCCGCGAACGGATCATCGGCGGCGATGTCGTTGTTGTCGGCTACTCTCAGCTGGGTTCTGTCTGCCATTATTGTTCCCGAACTCGCACTCATTCGGACGCCATGGACGTCGCGCAGGGTTGGCCCTTACCAGCGCAATGTGGGCAAAAGGTGACAGGTTTTTTAGTCAAACCTAACGCATTTCGGTGGGCGCGGCGGCCCCGATCAACGTCAGGCCGGACGTCAGAACATCCGAAACAGCCTGCACCAGCCCTAGTCTGGCATGCGTCAATTGTCGGTCGTTAACCTTAACAAAACGTAAGTCCGGATTATCCGTACCCCGGTTCCAGTGTCCATGGAAACTGGAAGCCAGATCATAAAGATAAAATGCCAGCCGATGCGGCTCGAGCGCAAGAGCGGCGGACTCGATCAGGCGCGGATATTCCGCAAGCTTCCTGATCAAGCCGATTTCCCCTTCGTCGGTCAACGACGTTGACGCTGCCGCCAGGCTGTTGCGGTCGAAATTCGCCTCGCCCAATTGCTCACTCGCCTGCCGGAACACCGAATGACAGCGCGCCGAAGCGTACTGCACGTAAAACACCGGATTGTCCTTGGACTGTTCGGTCACCTTGGCGAAATCGAAATCGAGCGGCGCATCGTTCTTGCGATAAAGCATCATGAAGCGGATCGGATCGCGTCCGACTTCTTCCACCACCTCGCGCAGCGTCACGAAGTCACCGGACCGCTTCGACATCCGCACCGGCTCGCCATCGCGAAACAGCTTGACGAGATTGCACAGGAGAACGGTGAGCTTGACGTCGTCGCCGGCAATAGCCCGCGCCAAGGCTTCCAGGCGCTTGACGTAGCCGCCATGGTCGGCGCCGAGAACATAGATCAGGTCGACGAAGCCGCGGTCGACCTTGTCCTTGAGATAAGCCACGTCGGCCGCGAAATAGGTGAACGAGCCGTCGGACTTGACCAGCGCCCGATCCATGTCGTCGCCGACGGCGGTCGACCGGAACAGCGTCTGTTCGCGGTCTTCCCAGTCGTCCGGCTTCTCGCCCTTGGGCGGCGGCAGCTTGCCCTTGTAGATATGGCCCTTCAGCGTCAGGTCATTGATCGCCGAGCGGATCTTCCTGGCATTGTCGGCATGCAGCGTGCGTTCGGAGAAGAACACGTCGTGATGCACATTGAGCAGTGCAAGGTCCTCGCGGATCATCACCATCATCGCATCTATGGTGCGATCCTTGACGATGGCCAATGCCTCGTCATCCGGCATCTGCAGCAAGGAACGGCCAAACTCCCTGACCAAAGCCTCGCCGACGGAGACCAGATAGTCACCGGGATAAAGTCCTGCCGGAATCTCGCCGATATCGTCGCCAAGCGCCTCGCGATAGCGCAACATCGCCGAGCGCCCGAGCACGTCGATCTGCGACCCGGCGTCGTTGATTACATATTCCTTGGTCACGTCGTAACCGGCGAACGCCATCAGGTTGGCGAGCGCATCCCCGACGACGGCGCCCCGGCAATGGCCGACATGCATCGGCCCGGTCGGATTGGCCGAGACATATTCTACATTGGTTTTCCGGCCGGCGCCGATCGTCGAGCGGCCATAGTTGGGACCCTCGCCCAAAAGCGCCGACAGATGCGCCTGCCAGAAACCGTCCTGGAGCCTGAGATTGACGAAGCCGGGACCGGCGACCTCGGCGGCGGCGACATCCTTGTCGGCCCGCAGGGCGTCTGCCAATCTCTCGGCCAGCGCGCGCGGGTTCTGTCCGGTTGGCTTGGCCAGCACCATCGCCGCATTGGTCGCGAGATCGCCATGGCTGGCGTCGCGCGGCGGCTCGACGGCGATGCGCGACAGATCAGGCGAAACGCCGTCCTGGTCCTTCAGGTCTAGCGCTTCGACAGCCTTTGTGACTCGCGCGGTGAAATCGGCGAAGATGTTCATGGTGTATGCTCGGTGGCTTTATGACGAATCCGGCCCTTTGGCCGGCAAATCGAGCCCGCCCTAGCTCAAATCCGGGGTGCGGTCAAACAAACGCCTGTGTTCCTTGAGCGCGTAGGTGTCGGTCATGCCGGCCAGGAAATCGGCGACGCTGCGCGCTTTGATGCGATCCTCGGCGCGGTCCAGCCCTTCGCGCCAGCCGTCCGGCATGGCGCGCGGGTCGGCAAAATAGACGTCGAACAGGTCCCGGACGATCTGCTCGGCGTCCGCACGCACCCGCATGACCTCCTCGTGCCGGTAGAGGTGCTTGTAGAGGAAGGCCTTCAGTTCCTTCTCGGCTTCCGCCATGTCTATCGAAAATGTCACCATCGTCTCGCCCGCCGCCCTCACCGCGTCGGCGCTCAGCGGCCTGATCCGCTCCAGATTGGCGGTGGTCGACTTGATCACATCCTCGACCATGGCCGTGATCTGGCGCCGCATCAATTCGTGGCCGGTGCGCATGTCATCAAGCCTGGGATAGCGCTCGCGCACACTCTTCAGGATCGTTCCAGGCAGCGAAACGGCCTTCAGCATGTCAAGCGTCAGCAGCCCTGACCGCAGCCCATCGTCGATATCATGCGTGTTGTAGGCAATGTCGTCGGCAATCGCCGCGCACTGCGCTTCGATGCCGGCGAACCGGTCGAGCTCGAGATCCTGCAGTTGCGAGTAGTCGCGGATCGCCTGCGGCACCGGCCCTTTCAGGCCTTGGCCGCTGCTGTCGGTGAGCGGACCATTGTGCTTGACCAGGCCTTCCAGCGTCTCCCAGCTCAGATTGAGCCCGTCAAATTCAGCGTAGCGCGCCTCCAGCCTGGTCACGATGCGCAGCGATTGTGCGTTGTGGTCGAAGCCGCCCCACGCCGCCATCTTTTCGTTCAGCGCGTCCTCGCCTGTGTGGCCAAAAGGCGTGTGGCCGAAATCATGCACCAGCGCCACCGCTTCGGCGAGATCCTCGTCGCCACGCAGCGCCCGCGCCAAGGCACGGGCGATCTGCGCCACTTCGATCGAATGGGTCAGCCTTGTGCGGTAGTGGTCGCCTTCGTGCGCGATGAAGACCTGCGTCTTGTGCTTGAGCCGCCGAAACGCCGTCGAATGGATGATCCGGTCGCGGTCACGCTGGAACGGTGTGCGGGTCGGACTCTCCACCTCGTCGAACAGCCGGCCGCGCGAACGTGCGGGATCCGTGGCGTAGGCCGCGCGCGGCCGATAGCCAAAACCGATGTCGCCAAGCTCATTTGTCATGGCTGATGCTGCCGCAGTTGACTTGCCCCGTCGCGCTTCATACCTATCATGTGAAACCGAAAGCAAGGTGACGCCCATGGGCGCGGATGCCAAGACTGCCATGAAAGTCGATATGACCGAGGCCGCGGCCAAGCGGATCGCCAGGATTGTTTCGGCCGAAGCCGGCAAGACGGCGCTGCGTGTGTCCGTCGAAGGTGGCGGCTGCTCCGGCTTTTCCTACAAGTTCGATCTGGTCGACACACGCAATGGCGACGACGTCGCCATCGAGAAGGATGGCGCCACGGTGCTGATCGACGATCTGTCGCTGGTCTATATGGGTGGCTCGGTGATCGATTTCGTCGACGATCTGATGGGACAGTCGTTCCAGATCAGGAACCCGAATGCGGTCGCCTCCTGCGGCTGCGGCACCAGCTTCTCCATCTAGGACCGAGATGCCCGCAACTGGCGCGGTTCGTCAGGTTGCGCTCTCAGCCGGTCGCGACCTCGACGCGACGCTGGCCTTTTGGCGCGACGTCCTCGGCATGAGCATTCATGCCCGCTACGATCCGCCCGGCATCGCCTTCATCATGGCCGGCGATGTCAGGCTGTTGTTTACCGACGGCATCCCGGCCGGCACCCTCTATCTCGACATGTCGGGCCTCGAAGCCTTCCACGCCCAGGCCAAGGCAGCCGGCATCCCCTTCACCGCGCCGCCGGCGCTCGTCCATCGCGACACCGAGGGCCAGTTCGGCCCGGCGGGGGAAAGCGAATGGATGGCCTTTATAAAGGACCCGGCAGGCAATACGATCGGTTTGGTCGAACGCCGTCCGCCGCAGGAACAATGAGACCGTCATGAAAATCGTCACCTGGAACATCAACGGCGTGCGCGCCCGCATCGGCAACCTGACCCATTGGCTGACCGAGAGCGCGCCCGACATCGTCTGCCTGCAGGAGATCAAGACCGTCGACGAGCAGTTCCCGCGCGCCGAGATCGAGGCGCTTGGTTATAATGTCGAAACCCATGGCCAGAAGGGCTTCAACGGTGTCGCCCTGCTGTCGAAGCTTCCGTTCGACGAGGTCATCAGGGGCCTGCCGGGCGACGACATCGACGAGCAGGCCCGTTTCATTGAGGGTGTTTTTTCCACCGACAAGGGCGCGCTTCGTGTCGCCTCGCTCTATCTGCCCAACGGCAACCCGATCGATGACGAGAAGAAGTTCCCCTACAAGCTGTCGTGGATGGCGCGGCTGGAGCGGTGGGCGCAGGAGCGCCTGAGGCTGGAAGAGGCGCTGGTGCTGGCCGGCGACTACAATGTCATCCCCGAGCCTATCGACGCGCGGTTTCCGGAGAACTGGCTGGGCGACGCGCTGTTCCAGCCGCGGACGCGGCAGGCCTTCCGCCGGCTGCTGAACCTCGGCTTCACCGAAGCGGTGCGCGCGGTCACCGATGCGCCTGATACCTACACGTTCTGGGATTATCAGGCCGGCGCCTGGCAGAAGAACAACGGCATCCGCATCGACCATCTGCTGTTGTCGCCGGAAGCCGCAAACCGGTTCTCATCGGCTTCGATCGAAAAACATGTGCGCGCCTGGGAAAAACCGTCCGATCACGTCCCGGTAGCGATCAACCTCGCGCTGCAGCCGGCCGGATAACCAGAGAAACCCTCATATTGCCACATTCCGACGCATGATGGGAGATCATCATGGCGGCCGGGGTTCCCATGACCATTCGATTTGCTCTTTGTCCGTTCGGCTTGGCACTCGCCACGGCCGCGATCGTGCCGGCCTTCGCCGCGCAGGAATGTCTTGCCAATGGAAAATCCTATCCGGTCGGCCAGGTCGCCTGCCTGACGGTCGCCGATCAGAGTCATTTGGCCCGCTGCGACATGGTGCTCAACAACACGTCGTGGACAAAGGTCGGCGATAGCTGCCCCGCAAACACGATGGCGCCGCACCTGCACGTCACGCCGATCTCCACACCCGCGCCAAGCATGGTGCCGACGGAGCCAACCGAAAACTGATTTTCCGGTTCCTCGAAAGAACCTTACTGATCGACGTTGCTGCCCTTGGTCAGGATATCGTCGGCCAGTGAGATCGCGGTGCGACGGTCGGCTTCGCCGGCAGCGGCGAAGGCCTCTTCCTGCATGCCGCGAATCCAGGGCTGATCGGCCGGGGAAGCACGCTCGAGGGCCGCTGTCATCATCGCCAGACCGCGCACGACCTTGCCGCTCTGGAACAACAGATGGCCAAGCGTCGCCTGCGCGCCGGCATGGCCCTTCTCGGCGGCGAGCTGGAACCAGCGACCGGCCTGCTTGACGCTGGCCTTCACGCCGCCTTCACCCTTCAGGAACATCTGCCCCATCTCGAACTGGGCGTTCGGATTGCGGTAGTTGGCGGCGGCGCGCATGTAGTATTCCTGCGCCGCCACCTCGTTCTCGCTGACCGGGCTGCCGGGAATGCCCTTGCGCAGATAGTCGCCCAGCGCCACCAGCGCGTCGGAGACGTAGCTTTCTTCCGGAGAGCCGGGCTCGACGTCCTGGTCGACGATCTCCGAGAAGAACTTGAACGCCTCATAATCGTCGCGGGCCACGCCGTCGCCTTCGGCATACATGCGCGCAAGCTTCCAGGTGGCGCCGATCTGGCCGTTTTCGGCGGCGTATTTATAGGCCTCGGCCGCCTGTTCCTTGTGGCCGTTCTTGTAGGCGGAGAAGCCGAACTGGAACACCGCCCAGGGACTCGACTGCGGCTTCACTCCGGTCTTGTCGTCGAACACCTTGTCGTCGAAAGCCATGGCCTGGCCCACGGCGCCAAAGATCGCAACCGCGACCAGTGCCGGAAGGACAGATGACCTCAGCAACTCTGGTGTTGACTTCAACAACTCAGATATCCGCATAGCAGTATGTTTCTTTCGCACCGCCCGGATGGGTGACCGCGCCATCCCTGGCGGACCCTACCGTCTGTGCGTATTTCCATATCGCGCCCGACTGATAGTCGGTCGTACGCGCCTTCCATGTCTTCGCCCGAGCCGCCAGCTCGCTATCGGACAGCGCCACCTCGATCGTGCCCTTCACCGCGTCGATCGTGATCACGTCGCCATCCCTGACGAGACCGATCGGACCACCGACCGCAGCTTCCGGCCCGACATGGCCGATACAGAAGCCGCGTGTCGCGCCCGAGAAGCGACCGTCGGTGATCAATGCCACCTTGCCGCCCATGCCCTGGCCGTAGAGCGCCGCCGTCGTCGACAGCATCTCGCGCATGCCAGGACCGCCGCGCGGTCCCTCATAGCGGATGACCAGAACCTCGCCTTCCCGGTAGTTGCGATGCGTCACCGCTTCGAAACATTCCTCTTCCGAATCGAAGCAGCGCGCCGGGCCGGAGAATTTCAACTCCGCCATGCCCGCGACCTTCACGATCGCGCCTTCGGGGGCAAGGTTTCCCTTCAAGCCCACGACACCGCCGGTTTGGGTAATAGGTCTGTCGGCCGGGCGGACCACATCCTGGTGTTCATTCCAGGCAACGTGCTCCATATTTTCGGCCAAAGTGCGGCCAGTGACCGTCAGGCAATCGCCATGCAGATAGCCATGGTCGAGCAGCGTCTTCATCAGCAGCGGAATGCCGCCAGCCTCGAACATGTCCTTGGCGACATATTTGCCGCCCGGCTTGAGATCGGCGATGTAAGGCGTCTTCTCGAAGATGCGCGCCACGTCGAACAGGTCGAATTTCAGTCCGGCCTCATGCGCGATCGCCGGCAGGTGCAGTGCCGCATTGGTCGAGCCGCCGGTGGCCGAAACCACGGTCGCCGCGTTTTCCAGCGCCTTCAGCGTGACGATGTCGCGCGGCCGGATGTTTTTGGCGATCAGCTCCATGATTTTTTCGCCGGAAGCGAAATTGAAGCGGTCGCGCATTTCGTAGGGCGCCGGCGCGCCGCAGGAATAGGGCAGCGCGAGGCCGATCGCCTCCGCGACTGTGGCCATCGTGTTGGCGGTGAACTGGGCACCGCAGGAGCCGGCCGAGGGACAGGCGACCTGCTCGATTTCGAGCAGCTCGGCATCGCCGATCGTGCCGACCGAGTGCTGCCCGACAGCCTCGAACACATCCTGCACGGTGATCTGGCGGCCGCGATAGCTGCCGGGCAGGATCGAACCGCCATAAATGAAGATCGACGGCACGTTGAGCCGCACCATGGCCATCATCATGCCGGGCAGCGACTTGTCGCAGCCGGCGAGCCCGACCAGCGCATCGTAGCAATGGCCGCGCATGGTGAGCTCGACCGAATCGGCGATGACCTCGCGCGACACCAGCGACGACTTCATGCCCTGGTGGCCCATGGCGATGCCGTCGGTGACTGTGATGGTGCAGAATTCGCGCGGCGTGCCGTTGGCGGCCGCGACGCCCTTCTTGACCACCTGCGCCTGGCGCATCAGCGAAATATTGCAGGGTGCCGCTTCGTTCCAGCAGGATGCGACGCCGACCAGCGGCTGCGCGATCTCTGCCGCCGAGAGGCCCATGGCATAGAGATAGGACCGGTGCGGCGCACGCGCCGGACCGACAGTCACATGGCGGCTAGGGAGCTTAGCCTTTGAGATGACCTTGGCGTCCATTCTCTTCCTTGCCGCGGGCGGTGCGGCCTGTCCCATCGCCGAGCCTTTTGGCGCGTGTCCCGAGACAAGATCGAGGTGCGCCGGGTTTATGGCGGGAAATGGGCAATTTCCTCGACCTGACTTCCAGCGCAGGGGTTGTTCAGGAAGTGTTGCCAAAACGTCACAATTGGACGAGGCGGCCCCAGTGGGGATTATATGCAACGAAGCTTGAATGATGGGCGTATCGGCGATGCCGGTGCCAACAAAAAAGGCCGGGCAATGCCCCGGCCTTCCATTGTAATTTCAAAAGCTTAGAATTTGATCTTGAGGCCGCCAGAAAGCGCCGTGACCAGATCGTTACCGAAGTCGTAGCTGGCATCGGTACCGGCCACGTACCCGTTTTCATCGGTAAGCGTACCGGAGTGGCCGCTGGTCAGCACGCCAATCGCGCCAGCCAGACGAAGTTCGATATTGGGGCGGGGCGTGTAAGCGACGCCGCCACCCAATGTCCAGGTGTCAGTCTGTGAGCCGTAGCCATGTGAGGTACCGCGATCCCAGGTAAGCTGGCCGGCGGCGCTCCATTGATCGTTGAATTTGTGACCGATGCCGCCCGAAACGGTCCAGCCGTCACGATACATCAGATCGAGAGAAGTCCACCTGACCGGCTGCGGAGAGGTCGTTGTACAAGCAGCAATCCCTCTCGTGGCCTGCGAGCAGATCGGAATGCTCTGTAAAACACTCCAGTTGACCCACTTGATCGAGCCGAAGGCAAGCCAGTCAGGAGCGATGCCCGACTGTAGCTTAAATTCCACGGAATCCGGCATCGAAGCTTCACCGTAGATCGGAATAATCGGACCACCGACATGAGTCAGATCAAGGGTGCCCGCAATGTTATCCAGCCTCACCTGGGAATTATAGACGAGGCTAGCCCGCAACGCGATCTCAGGAATTTCGTAGGCCAGCCCCGCTCGCCAGCCCCAACCGCTGCTCGTCAGGTCGACGCGACCGGTACCGGAGAAATTCGGCAGAAACGGCGTCACAAGGTCTTCCTTGAAACCATAGACTTCCTGGTAAAACACACCGCCAATGAAGCGGACTTGGCCCTTGCCAGCATCCATTTTATAGGAGCAGGTGCCCGCGTAATTGTTGCTTTTGATTTCAGTTTCCATGTTGGACTGCGCGCCAACCCATTGGCCAGGGGCCGTGTGCGCCCCCCAAGGCTGCGAGTAGTCGAACATGCAGTCGACCCCCGGCACGACCTGGGCCTTAACGCCGATGCGCGGCACCCAGTAATTCTCGCTATCGTTGGCAGTGGTCGAGCCTACGACGGTACCGTTGAGCGGATCCGTATCCTTTGCGTTCTTGAGCTTGCGATCCGGCATCACATAGGTCGTTTCCGCTTCCGTTGCGAACGGCGCCGGATCGAACAGAAGATCGATATCATATCCGCCACGCTCAATGCCGCCGGCATGCGCCGAACTCATCGCCGCGCCCACCAAAGCCAGCGAAAAGCATCCTGCTCCCAGCAGTGCTTTCAGACGCAAATTGTTCATGGATGTCCTCCCCGAATAACCAGTGCATCAAGCTAGAACCAATTCAGGTTAACGGTGCAACAACGAATTGATGGGCGTACATGTACATGTTCCCGCAACGTATTTTGGACAAAATGCGAGCGGATGCCGCGGCGCCAAAAAAGGGCCTTTGGCGAGGTTTGCCTTTCCCAAAAAAGGAAAAAAACGGCCAGAAAGGCCCAAAAAAAGCCGATTTAAGGGGTCTTCGGCCCCATTGTTACATTATGGCAACAATGGGGCAAAAACTTCCGTTTACGTCAACATTAACGCAACGGAATGCCGATTTTCGAGGCAAAAGACTACCCATTTTAGAGGTGCTAAAGTCTCGCGAATCTGCCTTTCAGCCGGCGTCACGAACCCTGGTCAACGCCACCGAAAGCTTGTCCTGCGCGGCGCGATATTCGACGAGCTTTTCCCGCTCGCCTTCGACGATCTCGGCCGGCGCGCTGGCGACGAACTTCTCGTTCGACAGTTTCTTGTGCAGGCGCGCGATTTCCTCGGTGACCTTGGCCAGTTCCTTCTGCAGCCGCGCGGCCTCCGCGGCGAGGTCGATCAGGCTGCCCAGCGGCAGGCAGATCGTCGCCTCGTTGAGCACGATCTGTGCCGACCCCTTGGGTGCCGCATCGGCGAGCGAGATGTCGCCGACACGCGCCAGCCGTTTGATCGCTGACTCCTCGCGAACCAGCCGCTCGCGCGTCACATCGTTGGCGCCGACGACCACCAGTGGTGCAATGGCTGCCGGCGGCACGTTCATCTCCGAGCGCACCGAGCGGATGCCGGAGACGAGATCGACCAGCCAGTTGATGTCGCCAGCCGCTTCATGGTCCTCGAAATCCGGCGACGGCCATGCGGCATGGCACAGCAGCGAGCCCCGCTCCCTGCCCTCGCCCGCCGTCTGCGCCCAGAGCTCCTCGGTCATGAACGGCATCATCGGATGCAGGAGCTTGTAGATCTCGTCGAGCACGAAGGCGACGCAGGCGCGGCTTTCGGCCTTGGCGGCCTCGTCCGAGCCCATGAACACCGGCTTCAAGAGTTCCAGATACCAGTCGCAGAACAGGTTCCAGACGAAGCGGTAGGCGGCTCCAGCCGCCTCGTTGAAGCGATACGAGGTGATGCCGTCGGTGACCTCGCGCGCGGCGCGCGTCAGTTCGGTCAGGATCCAGCGGTTGACCGCCAGCTTGGCGTCGTTCAGCCAGAAATCGTCATTGCGCGCGACTTCGTTCATCTCGGCGAAACGCGTCGCGTTCCACAGCTTGGTGCCGAAATTGCGGTAGCCGGCGATACGCGCCGGATCGAGCTTAACATCGCGCCCTTGGGCAGCCATCACCGTTAGGGTGAAACGCAGCGCATCGGCGCCATATTCGTCGATCAGGTCGAGCGGATCGATGACGTTGCCTTTCGACTTCGACATCTTGGCGCCGTTCTTGTCGCGCACCAGCGCATGCATATAAACGGTGTGGAACGGCTCCTCGCCCATGAAGTGGAGGCCCATCATCATCATGCGGGCGACCCAGAAGAAGATAAGATCGAAGCCGGTCACCAGCACGTCGGTCTGATAATAAGTCTTCAGCTCCGGCGTCTGCTCCGGCCAGCCCAGCGTCGAGAAAGGCCACAGCGCCGACGAGAACCAGGTGTCGAGCACATCCTCGTCGCGGGTCAGGATCTCGCCCGGCTTGAAGTTCTCGAGCTTGTCCTCGACCCAGGCCTTCCATGGCCCTTCCAGCGCCAGATAATATTCGATGGCGGCGCTCAGCGCCTCTTCCTCGGTCTTCTCGACGAAGACACGCCCATCTGGCCCGTACCAGGCCGGAATCTGGTGACCCCACCAGAGCTGGCGCGAAATACACCAGGGTTCGATATTCTCCATCCACTGGAAGTAGGTCTTGTCCCAGCTGTTGGGGATTATTTTGGTGCGCCCCTCGCGCACCGAGGCGATCGCCGGCTTGGCGAGTTCCGCCGCGTTGGCGTACCACTGCTCGGTCAGGAACGGTTCGATCGGCACGCCGCCGCGGTCGCCATGCGGCACCGCATGGCGGTGCGGCTCGACCTTGTCGAGGAAGCCGCCGGCCTCCATCAGCTCGACGATCTTCTTGCGCGCAACGAAACGGTCGAGGCCGTCGAGCTCGTCCCAGACGGCCTGGCGCTCCGGCGTCACCTCGACGCCGGCGAGGAAGTCCTCATTATCCCTGAGCTTGATGGCCGCTTCGACGGTCAGGATGTTGATCGCCGGCAGCTTGTGGCGCTTGCCGACCTCGAAGTCGTTGAAATCATGCGCCGGCGTGATCTTGACCGCTCCGGACCCCTTTTCCGGATCGGAATACTCGTCGGCCACGACAGGGATCTTGCGCCCGACGATCGGCAGGACGACATTCTTGCCGACGAGATGCCGGAACCGGTCGTCCTCTGGATTCACCGCGACAGCCGTGTCGCCCAGCATTGTCTCGGGACGAGTCGTCGCCACGATAACGAAGGTTTTTGGATTCTCGGGATCGAACGTCACGCCTTCGACCGGATAGCGGAAATGCCAGAGGTTGCCGTTGACCTCCTGCTGCTCGACCTCGAGATCGGAGATCGCGGTCAACAGTTTCGGGTCCCAGTTCACAAGGCGCTTGTCCTTGTAGATCAGCCCTTCCTTGTAGAGCGTGACGAAGACTTCGAGCACGGCCTTGGAGAGGCCCTCGTCCATGGTGAAGCGTTCGCGCGACCAGTCGGCGGAAGCGCCGAGACGTTTCAGCTGGTTGAAGATCGCGCCGCCCGATTCGGCCTTCCACTCCCACACTTTCTCGATGAATTCCTCGCGGGTGAGATCGCGGCGGTGGATCTGCTTTTCCATCAGCTGCCGCTCGACCACCATCTGCGTGGCGATGCCGGCATGGTCCATGCCGGGCTGCCACAAGACGTTCTTGCCACGCATGCGCTCGAAGCGGACCAGAATGTCCTGCAGCGTGTTGTTGAGCGCATGGCCCATATGCAGCGAGCCGGTGACGTTGGGCGGCGGAATGACGATGGTGAAGGCCTCAGCCCCCTCCTCCGCCCCAGCGCCGGCGCGAAACGCGTCGGCTTCCTCCCACACCTTGGCGATCTTCGGCTCGACGGTTTTTGCGTCGTAGGTCTTTTCAAGCATGGGAAAACGGTCCGCGCTGTCGGGAATTTTGCTGGTTCGGTGTAAATCGGAAGGTCTTGGCCAAGTCAACCGCGAGGGATGTCCTGAGGCTTCACAAGCAGATAGGCGTCGGCCTATTCATTTCAACGGACGGGCCGTGGGCGTCTTGACGCCAATGGATCGCTGGACCCAGACCCCGGGGCTCGCGCACCTTCATTGTCAGCGACTCCGACGGCAACCTGCTCGCCTTCGCCAGTTCGGCAACCAGTGACTGATCCAACCACAACGAGAAACGCCGCCTCGGCGGCGGCGTTTCTCGGGATGCTAGCCTGGACGTTATTGCGCTCCGCGTGCCACGCGCTCGATCTCTTCGCGCACCAGCCTTTCGACCAGCGTCGGCAGATTGTTGTCCAGCCAATCCTGCAGCATCGGACGCAGCATTTCTTCGGCCATCTCGTCGAATGTCTTCTTGCTGCGGCTGGCAAAGGCGTCGGACAGTTCGCCGAAGGCGGCCGCGACCTGGCGGCCGGTATGTTCGGAAAGAATCGCGGGACGCACCGCCGGCGTTTCGTTCGCCGCCGCGCGCGCCTCAGCCGTACCCGTTGGAGCATCGCTTGAAGGAGCCCGGTCGATCGCAGGTTCCGCCACCACTGGTTTGCTTGCCGAAACCTCCGGCTCTGCCGCTGGCTTGCGGACGCTCCGGTCCGGCATCGCCTTGGCTTGCTCGCCAACCGCCGCGATCTCGCGCCGCCAATCGGCGACGATGGCTTCACTTGTCGCAACCTCCGCGGGAGCCGCTGGCGCGTCGGCGGCAGGCTCGGCGGCAACCCGGGCGCTGACCTCGGCCAGGGTCATCGGCGTCCTGCCCGGAGCCGGATCGGCACGCGGCGGCGCATCCATGCGCGCAATCGCCGGCTGCGCCTGGATTGTTTCGGTCACAGCGACCGGCTTCCTGACCTCGGGAGCGGCATGCAATTCGGCGCGAAACGCATCGATGTCGGCGGCTGCCACAGCGCTCGGTGGCGGCTCCAGGTCCTGCTGCAATTCGTCGGCCTCGCCGGGCTGCTTGCGGCCATTGTCGCTGTCTTCGATGATCCTCCTGATGGAAGCCAGTATCTCTTCCATGGAAGGTTCGCGCTGTGCGCTGCTTGCCGTTGCCATCGTCACATCCGCCGCCCTTGTGACCCGTTGCAGATTTTCCGCTCCGGCAAAAGCCGGATTCGAATCATGGCGACAGCGTAACCGACGGATCGCCGCACGAGAATCCCCAATCTGGGGACATGTGGGATTTCAACAGATTAGAGCAAATCCGCCAAAGCCGTGTGACGGTCCCGTCAGCTACCGACCAAGGGAGAACGATGGTCCAACGGTGTCGATCGAATCCTAGCCAGAAAACGCCGATCGAGCGAACGGCCTAGCGGCCGTCCGGCGTGCGCAGGCCGATCCACTTGTCCTTGACGGCATTATAGTGCTCTTCGGGCCTGTACTTCGTCACCTGCAGCGCAAGCCGGTCGACAGACAGGCGGCCAATCGCCTGAAGGATGGCATAGCTCGCCACGACAACGTCGTGTTCGGAATTGGCCTGGTTGATCTTGGCGGTAATCACGGTGGCCTGCGCATTGAGTACGTCAAGCGTGGTGCGCTGGCCGACATTGCGTTCCTCAATGACGCCGTTCAGCGCCAATTGTGCGGCGTCGATAACCTGCCTGTTGGCGGATACGCTTTGCTGCGCGGCGGTGTATTGCGACCATGCGGTGGCGATGGCCTGGCGCACCTGGTCGCGGGTAACGTCGACCTGGATGCGTGCTTGCCCCAGCGATTCCTTGTTCTGCCGCACGACCGCCGACGTCCGGCCGCCGGAGTAGATTGGAATGGTCAGCGTCGCGCCGATATTGGCCGAGGTCGAATTGCCGTTGGAACCGGTGATGTCGGGAATGGACTTGCGGTAATCTTCCGAAACGCCGGCCGAAGCCGACAGCTGCGGCAACAGCGCGCCTTCAGCCGATTTGACTGAAAACGCTGCGGCGTCGACCAGATGCTGAGTGGCAAGGATGGCCGGGTGTTCGGCCGAGCCGACGGCGATCGCCGCGTCGAGGCTCGACGGCAGCAACCGGCCCAATGGCGAAGCGGGCCTGAGCTTGCCAGGCTCGTCACCGACGACCTGGTGATAGGTCGCAGCGCTGGCCAGCGCCTGTGCGCGGGCCGCGCTCAGCGATGCCACCGCGGACGCTCGTGAGGCATCGGCCTGCGCGACATCGGTGCGCGTGCCTTCGCCGACTTCGAAGCGCGAGCGCGCGGCGCGCGCCTGCTCGCTCAGGAACTGCAGGTTCTGCTCGGTCAGCACCGCGATCTGCCGGTCGCGAATCACGTCCATATAGGCCATGGCCGCGTTGAACAGCGTGTTTTCCTCGGTATTGCGCAGGCTTTCCACCGACGCCTTGACCTGGGATTCGGCGGCCGCGACATTGTTCCTCGTCTGAAACCCGTCGAACAGCGATTGATTGATCTGAATGCCGTAGCTGCCGCTTGTCAGTTTCGAACTGCCGCCGCCATTTGCCCGGCGCGTGTTCGTATAATCGATGTTGGCTGAACCTGTAACCGTCGGGCGCCAGCCCGACTTGGCAATGGCCACACTCTCGTCGGTGACACGCACGCCGGCGCGCGATGCATTCAGCGTGGAATTGTACTGATAGGCTTTTGAAAGCGCGCCGGTGATGGTTTCAGCCGAAGCAGCCAGTGGGGATAGCGCGGTCGCCGAAACAAGGACGGCGGTGAAAAGTGACTTGCGTACTGACGGCACGGTGTATCCCTCATTCGTTTTCCATGGGAACCGCGCCGCGCCGGCTTCTCCTTCCAGAGCAGGCGGCGTGGCGTGTTTATGTTCCCTGTCGCTCAGCCCAAAGTGCCCCCAGTCTGGGATCAGCAACGATCGTTCAAATGCAAGCGACCATGACAAGGTCTTTGCTGCAAGGCAAATCATTCAGAATTCGAAAGCATGCTCACGTTCGAACCCGGGTAGTGGCTTAATTGCCGCATTAAACGCCCTTCTCCCGGTTACAACCCCCCCGGCTTTGACAAAAAGTCGCGCCACGCCTGAATTGCCCTGGCCCTCGACCGCCACCAGGCGGCCGCCTTCGGCGAGTTGGTCGAGCAACGCCGACGGCACTTTACTGACACTGCCGCCGATGAAGATGACCTCGTAAGGCGCCTTCGCGGCATGGCCTTGCGCCAGGGCGCCCTGAACCACGGTCACATTGCCGCAGCCAAGCCCGGACAGGGTCGACGCGGCGGTTTGCGCCAGTGCCGAATCGCTTTCGAGCGCCACGACGGATCTCGCCAGGCGCGACAGGATGGCCGAGGCATAACCGGTGCCGCAACCGACATCGAGCGCCGAGTCGGTCGGGTTGATCTCGGCCAGTTGCATCAGCTTGGCCAATGGCGAAGCTTCCATCAGGTAACGCGGGCCATCGGCGCTGTCGGCGATGCGGATGTCCTCGTCGATATAGGCCAGATCGCGCTGGCGATCGCCGACGAAGACCTCGCGCGGCACCGAAAGCATCGCGTCGAGCAGCGGCGCGCTGGTCACGTCGGTGGTGCGAACCTGACCATCGACCATCTTGACGCGAAGTTCGGAAAAATCAGCGCTCATGCTCCAACCAATCTGCTTGCCGCGCCAGAATCGCGGTTCATTTCGACCGGAACTTCAGGCTCCGGCGCTGACGCGCTGGAGCCCGGGTATTGGAGGCCTCGCCCGGAATCGAACCGGGGTGCAAGGATTTGCAGTCCTCTGCGTAACCACTCCGCCACGAGGCCTCATTGCTCCCGGCGTTCCACCCGGTTCCAATAGGTTGCGGCGAAAATGCCGTCAAGCGGCCACGCGCATTCCAAAACGGTTTCCTTGCGCCGGCTCCGCGCCCTGTTAGATCGCCGTCGGAGCCGCCCACTCACATTGGCAATCCGTTAAGCATGGCAAATGATCGAGCGAAACTCCGCCCACCGGCTTGCGTTGAGAAACAGGGAGGACTGCATCATGGCCCTGGCCAAACCGAAGGACGAAACGCACGAAACCGAAAGCGTGCCGCTGCTGGGATGCGAGGAATTGGTGCGCTATGCCATCGACTGCCTGAGAATAGAAGGCACCGGCAGGCTTTCACCCCGCGACCGGGCGCGCCTGGCCTCGGCTTCAGCCGTCCTGAGGGAGATCAGCGAAGATCTGAAAGCAGGCCAGCAACCGGATTCGGAGGAATCCGGCACCGACACGGAAAAACAGCGCGACGATTGATTCTCGTCGAAGGCGATCGCCATGCGACATGCATCGGTATCGGCCGCTCAATTTGGCCGGCGTCGCCGCTCCCACCAGACGACCAGGCGGCGCCGGTGGCGGCGCACCATGGCAATTTCGTAGGAGAGCACCAGCAATCCGAGCGGCACCATCCAGAAGCCGAGGATCGGCAAGAACCCGAGAATGCCGCCAAGGGTCAATAGCACGCCGATCGTGATTCTGAGGCCGCGCGACTGCGGCATGGTGAATTCGCGCCCGAACACCGAGATCTTTCGTGCGGGTATCGGGTTTTCGTCCGCTGCCGTCATCGCGAAGAACCGCCTGTGTTAGGGCTCGACAATCTCATTTTACGAAAGCCGCGACCGCCCTTTCGGTTCCGCGCCCCGTCGCCAAGACGGCTAATATGAGGGTGGGCAAGGCCGATTGCGAGAAACGCCTGAGCGAAAAAGTCTCGGAAAAATGCGAAATGCTTCTTTGCAAAGCCGAAACGGGTTTGCTATAGGCTGCGCCACTTGCTCAAAGAGCCTCCGTTCCCCGGTAGCTCAGTGGTAGAGCAACCGGCTGTTAACCGGTTGGTCGCTGGTTCGAATCCGGCCCGGGGAGCCAATTTCTCAAAAGACTGCCTGCCATCGTCGGCACCACGCGACATAGTGGGGTTTGCCGTGGCTGTACCCGTCCTGCTAACCCGTATGGGACTGCGGGCAGCGACACCTCTAGGCAGTGCCGCTGCCGTTGTCGCAGCTAGGCGGCCACCCCACCGCGGCCAGATTTGGTGCCGCTCATCCAAGGCAGCGGAGCAAGCGGCTCCTGCAGCATCTTGACGGACCTCGCGAACCCAGCGACGGCATCGCGCGCGACCGACAGTGGTATCTGGCCATCGTAAGCACGCTGGCAAGCCCGGAACGCCGTTTCGAAAATCGGGCCTCGACGCTCCCGCGGCCACTCATCCAGGAAATCGAACGCATCCTCAAGGCTTCCTATTTCTTGGATGAACTGGCCATCCTTGACCAGCACCGGTCGATCGAACGTCCTGTCGCTCATATAGTCCTCCATTCGGTCGAGCGAGTTGGTTTGCTTCAGCTTTTTACGCGACGGCATGCTCAGGCTCCGCGAACATGCCGCCATCCCCGCATCTGGGTGGGACTCCGGCGTATGCCGGAACCGGCGGCGGATCATCGTCATCGTCATCTCGCCAGGGGTATCGCAGCCAGCTGCGCCTGGTTTTGTTGCGATGCCGGTTCGAGGATGGACCGCGATCAAACGGCGCTCTGGCCGGCGGCTTGCGCGCAATCTCGTCCAGGGTGTGGAGCGCACGAAGAATCTCGCTGACCTGCGCCATCGCACCGTTGTCCAATTGACGCAGGGTTGGATTGTCAGGAACCGCATGGGCGTCCGAGGCCCAGAAGGCGAGCAGAGCCCTCTTCTCGCCGATCGTCATGTTCTCGTTCAGGACGTCCTCGGGCGTACGCAGCGCAGCGAATTCCGCTGCGTAATCCGTCGGTTTGGATTCATGAAAACTGTAAGCTTGGGATCTCATCTCCGTTCTCCGCGATCTGTGCCTCCCGGCCGAGCCGGGAGGCGGACCACAGACTGAGGTTTCCTGTATCAGGCCACCTTGCGTTGCGGCTCGGCATCCACATCTATGGACTGCTTGTTGCCGCCATCCTGAAGCGGAACCGCTGCGGCGTTGGAACCGATCTCGATGCGCCGGGGCTTGAGTTCCTCGGGCACTTCGCGGACCAGGTCCACCGACAGCAGGCCATTATGAATATTGGCCGCCTTGACCTTGACGTGGTCTGCAAGTTTGAACACCTGCTTGAAGTTACCTATCGCCAGGCCCCGGTGGAGGATCTCCCGATGTTGCTGATCGGGCTTTCTCTGTCCGATGACGGACAATTCAGGGCCGTTCTGCACAAGTTCCACTTCGTCGAGACCGAAGCCGGCGACGGCCATCGTGATACGATAGTCGTTGTCGCCATTCTTCTCGATGTTGTAGGGCGGCCAGTCGGAGCGCACACTGTTTTCGAGCATGTCGAAGAGCCGGTCGAAGCCGACCGTGGTGCGGTAAAGAGGCGAATAATCAAAGCTTCTCATAGCCATATCCTCCGTGAAGCAACATGGTTTACGGGTCGCCGCAGCGCCGCCGCGACGCGGTATGTCGAGCCGAAGCCTCGACGGAAAACGATCTGGGAATCACGATTTTTTTATTCAAGAGGTCGCCCGAAATTTTTTTGAGCGGCACTACGGCCATTCCTGACCGGGCATGCATCAGGCCTTGCGGCGACAGTCTTCCGGTTGGAAGCGGGTGAGGAATATGGCCCGGGTGCTGGATCAACTGCCCGTGCAAATGCGCGCCAGGTTCGGCCTCTGGTCACGAGCGACCTTGCACGCTGCCGCCGCCGCGCGATAGATGCGTCGGTCAAGGGAGGACATCATGCGGAAAATCCTGGCATCGGTATTGCTGCTCACGGCAGCATCGTTCGCGACCGGCGCTCATGCGCTGGACAGCAGCGGAACCCCGGTCGTCGTGACGCCACTCGCATCACGCACCACCACTGCATCCGGGCAGCCGATCACGCTGCCGCGGAAGAACGTGCAGGTGCTGGTCTCGACCTATGACATCGCGCCCGGCGCGACCTTGCCGGTCCATCGCCATCCTTTCCCGCGCTACGCCTATGTCCAGGCTGGAACGCTGAGGGTCACCAACGTCGAAACCGGCAACAACAACACCTACAAGGCTGGCGATTTCATCATCGAAATGATCGGGCAGTGGCACCAGGCCACCAACATTGGCGACGGGCCGGTCAAGCTCCTGGTGATCGATCAGGTCGAGGAAGGCGCCAAGAATACCGAATTGCGACAGTAGCCACCAGGTTACATAGGTGCTCCCGGCGGGGCGGGAAGGCAATGCGCCGCCCGCCCCCTCGCCTCGCGGATCCAGCCCCCCATGTGAACCCGGCGCTCAGCCCCAGGCGCCAACCGGCTGCCGGGTCGTCGCGTTCAGCCTATTGAAGGCATTGATCAGGGCGATCTGGATGACCAGTGCGGCAAGGGCCTTCTCGTCATAATGCCGGGCCGCCTCCTCCCAGATATCGTCCGGCACCGCGTCCGGTCGGTCGGCGAGCCTTGTGCCGGCTTCTGCCAGCGCCAATGCCGCGCGTTCGGCGTCGGTGAAATAAGGCGTTTCCCTCCAGGCAGCGAGGGCAAAGATGCGCTCTTCCTTCTCGCCGGCTTTCTTGAGCTCGCGCGCGTGCATGTCGACGCAGACGCTGCAGCTGTTGATCTGACTGGCGCGCAGATGCACGAGCTTGCGTGTCACATAGGGCAGGTCCGCTGCCTCGGTCGACTTGTCCAGCGCCAGAAACGCCTGCAGGGCGCCTGGGATGAGCATCACCGGGCTCTTGATTCTCGCTTGCATGTGTCTTCTCCTTTTGAACTGTTCTCCGGGCGTGTTTTCCCGGCCCGGACGCCTCGCATCCAGGGTTTCGAACTTGATGAAACGTTAGCTGCCTGCCGGGTGTCAGGCCTGGTTTGAGGTAACCTGTTCGAGCCGTTCGAGAATGCGCGGCCAGCCGCTTCCCATGCCGATATAGCCACGCTCGTCGGCGGGCCGAAATCCCGACTGCTCCATTCGCACCCGGGTCGCCATCCCCTCGGGTGTCAGTGACCACGTCACCACGGTTTTCAACCCGCTGTCCGATTCCGTCCCATCGCCCCAGCTATAAGCCAGCAGCCGCGGCGCCTCGACTTTCAGCACCACACAATTCGTCACCCCGGACCATCCGGGAACTGGTGTCGCACGGAATGTGAAGCGATGTCCCTCTTGGGCAGCGAAGTCATTCTGCATGAGCCACTCGCCGACGAGTGCCGGCACGGTCAGTGCTCGCCATATCTTTTCCGCCGAATATGGAATCAGCCTCTCGACGACGATCGATTTGGTTTCCGTCATGCCTTGCTCCTCTCGTTGCTGTCGTGGTGCCATGCGCAAAATCATAACCCATCAGCTATGTATAACCCATAACCCTGCAGTTATGTGACTGTCAAGGATGGAATCTGCCGTCTCGTCCAAGTGGCGGCGTAGCGTTCACGCTTCCGCGCCAGGCGCCCGGGTGCTAGGGCTTGCGCAACACCATGGATTGGATCGTCCCTTGACCCCAAAAATTCGCCCGCCGCTTATCGAAATCTGTGTCGAAGGCATTGATGGCCTGCTCGCCGCGCAGGCCGCCGGAGCCGACCGGGTCGAACTCTGCGCCAGCCTTGTCGAAGGCGGCACCACGCCGAGCCTCGGCACCGTGCGCGCCGCTCTCGACCAGGCGACCGTGCCCTTTCATGTCATGGTGCGGCCGCGCGGCGGGGATTTTCTCTACAGCGAGACCGAATACCGCTCGATGCTTGCCGACGTCGCCGCGCTCCGCGAACTCGGCGTGCCCGGCGTGGTGTTCGGCTGCCTGAACCCCGACGGGACCATCGACGAGCAGCGCATGCGCGAATTGACAGAGGCCGCCGGCCCCTTGAACGTAACCTGCCACCGCGCCTTCGATATGACTCGCGATCCGGCCGAAGCCCTGGAAGCGCTGATCCGCTGCAGGGTTGGCCGCGTGCTGACCAGCGGCCAGCGCGACACGGCGATCGAAGGCCTGGCATTGCTGCAAGAGCTGGTCCGGCTGGCCGGCGAGCGCATCATCATCCTCGGTTGCGGCGGGCTCGATCTCGGCAATATCGCCGAGGTGCGCGCAAGGACTGGCCTGGCCGAAATGCACTTCGCCGCCCTCAAGGACGTGTCGAGCGCCATGCGCTACCGCAATCCGAAGGTCGGCATGGGCGGCTCCGATCTCGACCGCGAATATCGCAACACGCTGACCGATACAGCGCTGGTGGCGGCGACAATCGCGGCGGCCAAGGCATGACCTCGCCCATAGACCGCATTGCGCAGGCCGACGAAGCGGCAATACTGGCGCTCAACAACGAGCACGCCGCCGAATTGTCGTGGCTTGAAGCCGAACGGCTGTCGTTCCTGCTCGCCGAGGCCTTTTACGCGCGCCGCATCGGCGATCTCGAAGCCTTCATCATGACCTTCGACCAGGATGCCAACTACGACAGCCCGAACTTCGTCTGGTTTCGCGAGCGTTACATCAGCTTCATCTATGTCGACCGCGTCGTCGTGGCGGCGCACGCAAGAGGCCGCGGCCATGCTCGCCGGCTCTATCGGGACCTGTTCGACCATGCGCGGAGCGCCGGTCACGCGCTGGTCACCTGCGAGGTCAACACCGACCCGCCCAACCCCGCCTCGGATGCCTTCCACGCCGCACTCGGCTTCGCCGAAGTCGGCGACGCGGTGATCCACGGCGGCAAGAAAGCGGTGCGCTATTACGTCAGGCAGATCGCCACCTGATCGGTGGCACCCGCCGACTCACCTGGACGTTGCGCCACCCCCAAAAACGGCTAAGCGCTATCTGACGAAAAGGGACCTCGCGGTCGTACGGCTATCGTCTGGCCACCATCAAAACAATCGGGCGGCTCACCAATTGCGGTTGAGCCATTCGCGTGCTGGGCGCTCGATCAGGTAGTAGCTGCAGAGCGCGCAGGCAAAAACCCCGGCCAGCATCGGCCATGGATTGCTGCCCTGCTCGTAGACGAATTTGTAGAAGGGCTGCTGCCACAGATAGAGCGAATATGACCATAGACCCAGCGTCGTCATCGGCAGGGACGACAGCCATCCGGACAAGAACCGCGTGCTGAAATCCAGCGCGTTGACGGCAATCGCCAGCAATGGCACCGCGGCCAGATAGTGGATCGGTGTCGGTACCGAGTCCATGAACAGGCAAACCGCGCCGACGGCCGCC
Organism: Mesorhizobium sp. CO1-1-7; assembly: GCF_020164885.1. Lineage (NCBI taxonomy): Bacteria > Pseudomonadati > Pseudomonadota > Alphaproteobacteria > Hyphomicrobiales > Phyllobacteriaceae > Mesorhizobium > Mesorhizobium sp. CO1-1-7. Next base: position 351,067 of record NZ_JAIUHA010000003.1, read on the forward strand.
GCAACGGCGACATAAGGCCCCTTCAGCAAGGTCGGCGGCTTGCCGTCCGCTTTGAGCAGGCAGATCGCGGCCGACAGCAGGATCGAGGCGATGTGCACGTCGGTGCGCCAGTACGTGGTCTCATAATCCATGTGCAGGAACCAGTAGGAAACCGCGCCATTGACCATGGCCACCAGAGCCAGGACCAGCAGCAGCGGGATGACACGGCTGCGGCTGGCAACGACCGCGCTGATCGCCGCCAGGATGATATAGGCATGTTCTTCGATGCAGAGCGACCAGATGTGGTCGAGCGCGCCGGCCCGATTCAGGAGAATTCCGGCATAGTTGTAGGTGAAGGTCAGCGCCGTCAGGGCCGCCTTCCATTTGAAGGCGATGAACGTGCCTGAGAGCGCGATCATGGCGACGACAACAAAGACCAGAAGCGCCGGATAGATGCGCGAGAACCGGCGTTTGAAAAATTTCTTCAGCGGATAGCGTTCGATGAACAGGATTTCGGCCATCAGCCGGCCGCTGAGCACGAAGAAGAATTCGACGCCCAGCACGCCCAGATTGATCCCGGGAACGGGAAAAAAATGCCCGATCAGCACGAGCGCGACCGACAGACCGCGCCAGCCATCGAGATAGGCCAGTCTTGTCCTGGCCGGTCGCTCGACGATCGCTCGGGGCGGAACCAGATGGGTCGCGGAAATTTCGGACATGCCGATCCCTTCGCATTGTAATGCGAAAGGCACGGCTATTCCCGAACCCGGCTCGCATTCCCGCCCTGATCTATACTGCAGCGCAATATAAGTTTGTGCAAGTGCGAGATTGCCGCCGATGCATGTCCCCCGCAGCATGGGCCGGAATTGCTTCAAGCAAGGATGGGGACGTGGCCGACGGGAACTAGGCCTACGGTCGCCGGGAATGAAAACGGGCCGTGACAGCCCGTTCCCTTGGCCTAATCGATCTTGCGTCAGGCGTTGGCTGCCGCCACAGCGCGCTTGGCCATGACCGTGATCAGATTGGCACGGTAGTCTGATGAAGCGTGAATGTCGCTCATCAGGTTCTTCGCCGGCACTTTCACACCATTGAGCGAAGCGGCATCGAAGCTCTTGGCAAGTGCTGCCTCGATCTCCTTCGAGCGGAAGACGCCGTCGTCGCCGGCGCCGGTGACGGCAACACTGACGCCGTCCTTGCCCTTGGCCACGAACACGCCGACGATCGCGTAGCGCGAGGCCGGATTGCGGAATTTTTCGTACGCAGCCTTCGCCGGTGCCGTAAAGGAGACCGCCGTGACGATCTCGCCGTCCTTCAAGGAGGTTTCGAACAGCCCCTTGAAGAACTTGTCGGCTGACATCTCGCGCTTGTTGGTGATGATGGTGGCGCCGAGCGCCAGAAGTGCGGCCGGATAGTCCGCCGCCGGATCGTTATTGGCGATCGAACCGCCGATCGTGCCCTTGTGGCGTACCGCCGGATCGCCGATCAGCGACGCCAGATGGGCAAGTGCCGGGCAGGCCTTGCGCAGCTTCTCGTCATTGGCAACGTCGAAATGCGTGGTGGCAGCGCCGATCGTGACCGTCTTGCCCGACACCTTGACCCCCTGCAGTTCCTTGATGCGGGACAGGTCGACCAGATCGGACGGCGCCGCCAGCCGCGTCTTCATGGCGGGGATCAAGGTCATGCCGCCAGAAAGCAGCTTGGCGTCGCCGCTCTTCACGAGCTTGGCGGCTTCAGTGACCGAGGCGGCACGGTGATAGTTGACTGCGTACATGGGATCCTCCCCCTAAGTGGTTAGTCAGCAGTGAGTAGTCAGTAGGGAATGGCCGCTGCCGGAGATGGCACGCTGCCCTATCCGCAACTCACTACTTCCCTAGTCACTCATTTCGCCGCGCGGATCGCGGCCCACACGGTGGACGGTGTGGCCGGCATGGCGATATCGACGATGCCGATGGCGTCGGTGATGGCATTGATCACTGCTGGCGGCGAGCCGATGGCACCGGCCTCGCCGCAGCCCTTGATCCCGAGCGGGTTGCTCGGACATGGCGTGTTCGACGTCGAGACCTTGAACGACGGCAGGTCGCCGGCACGTGGCATGGTGTAGTCCATGTAGCTTGCCGTCAGCAGTTGCCCGCTGGCGTCGTAGTGAGCGCCTTCCAGCAGCGCCTGGCCGATGCCCTGGGCGATGCCGCCATGCACCTGTCCTTCGACGATCATCGGATTGATGATGTTGCCGAAATCGTCCGCAGCCACGAACTGCACGATCTCGGTCGTTCCGGTTTCCGGATCGATCTCGACCTCGCAGATATAGCAGCCCGCCGGGAAGGTGAAGTTCGCCGGATCGTAGAACGCCGTTTCCTTAAGTCCTGGCTCCATGCCGGCCGGCAAATTGTGCGCGGTATAGGCGGCCAAAGCCACCTGGAACCACGGCAGGCTCTTGTCGGTGCCGGCGACCTTGACCTCGCCGTTCTCGATGACGATGTCGCCCTCGTCGGCTTCGAGCAGGTGGGCGGCGATCTTCTTGGCCTTGGCCTCGACCTTGTCGAGCGCCTTGGCAATCGCCGACATGCCGACCGCGCCCGAGCGCGAGCCGTAGGTGCCCATGCCCATCTGCACCTTGTCGGTGTCACCGTGGACGATCGACACCGAATCGATTGGCACCCCGAAACGCTGGTTGACCAGTTGCGCGAAGGTCGTCTCGTGCCCTTGGCCATGGCTGTGCGAGCCGGTCAGCACCTCGATCGTGCCGACGGCGTTCACCCTCACCTCAGCCGATTCCCACAGGCCGACGCCGGCGCCGAGCGAGCCGACCGCCGCCGACGGCGCGATGCCGCAGGCCTCGATGTAGCAGCTCATGCCAATGCCGCGCAGCTTGCCATTCCTGACCGAATCCGCCTTGCGCCTGGCAAAGCCGGTATAGTCGGCGGTCTTCATAGCCGCGTCGAGCGAAGCGCCATAGTCCCCGGCGTCATAGTTCATGATCACCGGTGTCTGGTGCGGAAACGTGGTGATGAAATTCTTGCGCCTAAGATCTGCCGGAGAGACGCCGAGCTCGCGTGCCGCCGCTTCCATGGTGCGTTCCAGAAGATAGGTGGCTTCCGGCCGCCCTGCCCCGCGATAGGCATCGACGGGTGCCGTGTTGGTGTAGACAGTGCGCACATTGGCGTGGATGGCCGGGATGTCATATTGGCCCGACAGCAGCGTTGCATAGAGATAGGTTGGCACGCAGGACGAGAACAGCGACATGTAGGCGCCGAGATTGGCGATCGTATCGACCTTGAAGCCGGTAATCCTGTTGTTCTTGTCGAATGCCATTTCCACCGTCGAGACGTGGTCGCGGCCATGCGCGTCGGTGAGGAAGCTCTCGGTGCGATCGGCGACCCATTTGACCGGCACTCCGGTCTTCTTCGAGGCCCATAGGCAGACGATCTCTTCCGGGTAGATATAGATCTTGGAACCAAAGCCGCCGCCGACATCCGGCGCGATCACGCGCAGCTTGTTTTCGGGCGCGACATTGTAGAAGGCGCTCATCACCAGCCGCGCGACATGCGGGTTTTGCGATGTCGTCCAGCAGGTGTAATGATCCTCGGCCTTGTCGTAATGGCCAAGTGCGGCGCGCGGCTCCATGGCGTTCGGCACCAACCGGTTGTTGACGATCTTCATGCGGGTGACATGCGCCGCCGCCCCGATGGCGGCGTCCGTGGCCTTGGCATCGCCGATCTCCCAGTCGAAGATCAGGTTGTTCTCGGCCTCGGCATGGACCTGCGGCGCACCCTTTTCGAGTGCCTTTGTTGCGTCGACGACCGCCTTCAATTCCTTGTAGGTGATCTCGACCGCCTCGGCCGCATCGCGTGCCTGGCCCTTGGTTTCCGCCACCACCACCACGACCGCATCGCCGACATAACGGACCTTGTCGACTGCCAGCGGCGACCATGCGCCCATCTTCATGGGCGTGCCGTCCTTGGAATGGATCATCCAGCCGCAGATGAGGTTGCCGATGCCGTCGGCCTTGAGTTCCTTGCCGGTCAAGACGCCGATGACGCCCGGCATGCCTTGAGCCGCTTTCACGTCGATCTTCTTGATCTGCGCATGGGCGTGCGGGCTGCGCACGAAGGCCGCATGCTTCATGCCGGGCACCACCATGTCGTCGACATAGCGGCCGGCGCCGGTGATAAACCTTTTGTCTTCCTTGCGCGCGACCCGAGCGCCGACACCTTCGATACCCATGCAGAGATTCCTCCCGAAAAGTGAATAGGAAGTGTGAATAGGAAGTAGTAGTGAGGACAGCCGCCGGTTCAGACCGATTACTGACTACCGACTACTCCACTCCTCTTTTCCCTCACGCCGCCTGCTTCGCCTTGCCCCTGGCCCCCTTCGACATCGTCGTCGATGCGGCGAGGATGGCTTTCACGATGTTGTGGTAACCTGTGCAGCGGCAGATATTGCCTTCGAGTTCTGCCCGCACCGTGGCCTCGTCGAGGCCTTCGGGGTGGCGGTTGATCATGTCGGCCGCGGCCATGATCATGCCCGGCGTGCAAAAGCCGCATTGCAGACCATGATGTTCCTTGAAGGCTGCCTGGACGGGATGCAGGTCGGCGCCGTTGGCCAGGCCTTCGATCGTAATCACGCTCGACCCCGAGGCCTGGACCGCGAGCATGGTGCAGGACTTCACCGCCTTGCCATCGACATGGACGACGCAGGCGCCGCATTGCGAAGTGTCGCAACCGACATGAGTGCCGGTCAGGCCGAGGTTCTCCCGCAGGAAATGGACGAGCAGCGTTCGATCCTCGACGGCACCGCCGACCCGCTTGCCGTTCACCATCAACGAAACGTCCGACATAGCCCCTCCCTGGGTGTCAACCTTGGTCTTACGCTGCCGACGCGCCGCTGGCACTTCGGCCACGTGCTAGTCGTACACCGCACAACGCACAAAAAACAGCACGACGGAAAAGGCGGATCATTGTACTTTCGGTCATGGCCAGGGCACCAAAGTGCATTCCTCCGGCCCCATTGCCAAAACGCCTTCTGGCGGCAACAATGCCCTCGTCGCCCGCGCGCCAGAAGCACTTGAAAAGCCGCGCACAAGAAGGCGTCGGAGGAAATGCGGGAGGACCGCCGCTGACAAGTTCACGGACGCGCTACGCATGCGGCTTGTCGGCGCTGACCACGGACCAGCCCGACCCGGATGTCTTCGCACGAGCGGTAGCCGCCGAGGCCGCCGCCATCAATGCCGGCTTTGCCCTCGTGTTCTTTTCCCAGAGCCTGATCGAGGCCGGCGCCCTGTCACGGGCACTCTCGGCCCACGCGCCGTGTCTCCACCATGCTGGCTGTTCCACCGCCGGCGAGATCACGCCGCAGGGGCTCGAGGAAGGCCATATGCTGGCGATGCTGCTGCCCTCGGCGTCCTTCACGGCGGTCAGCACGATGATCGACAATCTGTCGACATCGGGCATGGACAGGATCACCGAAGAGGTCGAGGCCCTGCGGCGCACGCTGCGCGCCCGGCTCGGCGGCGAGCAGACCAGCAACACCTTCGCGCTCTGCTTCATCGACGGGCTGTCCTATGCCGAGGAAGCGGTGAGTTCGGCCATCCACTGGGGTCTCGACGACATACCGCTCCTCGGCGGCTCGGCTGGCGACGATTTGAAATTCGAGACGACGCGTCTGATCTCGAACGGCAGGGTCACCTCCGACAGCGCCATCATCGTGCTGGTCGCCACGGAAATTCCGTTCCACGTCTTCAAGACCGACAATTTCGTTCCCACCGACGAAAAGCTGGTGGTGACCGCGTCCGACCCGGATCACCGCGTCGTGCGGGAATTCAACGCCACCAATGCGGCGGAGGAATATGCCGCTTCGGTCGGGATCCTCCCACAGACCTTGACACCGTTGAGCTTCGCCTCGCATCCAGTGGTGGTGAAGGTGGGCGGAGAATATTACTGCCGCTCGATCCAGAAGATGCACGCGGATGGCTCGCTGTCGTTCTTCTGCGCCATCGACGACGGTGTCGTGCTGTCGATCGCCCAGCCCAAGGACATGGTGGACGCGACACGAGCGGCATTGCGCGAGGTCGAGGAAAGGCTGGGCGGCATCGATATGATCCTTGGCTTCGACTGCGTGCTGCGCCGGCTGGATGCGCGCAACCGCCAGGTCTTTCGTGACATTTCGGAACTCTACCGGATCAACAATGTCATCGGCTTCGGCACCTATGGCGAACAATACCGGTCGATGCACCTCAACCAGACTTTCACCGGCATCGCTTTCGGCGACCGCCAGGCGGCTGAATAGGGCGGCGCAACAGCATGCCGCTCAGGAACATAAACGATCTCGACAGGCTGAAGAAGATCAACGCCGCCCTGGTCAGCCGCGTCGAGCGCTCGATGGACCAGCAAGGCAATGCCTTTTCGCTGTTCCAGACGGCGATCTCGCTGGAAAGCCGGGTGCGTACGCGCACCGAGGAACTGCATTCGACGTTGCGGCGGCTGGAGCAGTCGAACATCGATCTCAGCGCCGCCAAGGAAAACGCCGAACAGGCGAACCTGTCCAAGACACGGTTTCTGGCTGCGGCCAGCCACGACGTGCTGCAGCCGCTGAACGCCGCCCATCTCTCCGTCTCAGCCCTTGCCGAGGTGCAGACCAGCGAAGAGGGAAAGAAGCTCGTGCGGCAGGTCGAGCGCTCGCTGGAAACGATGGAAGACCTGCTGCGCACCTTGCTCGACATCTCCAAGCTCGACGCCGGCGTGGTTCAGCCCGACATTGGCGACGTCAGCCTGGAGGCGCTGTTCTCGTCGCTGCGCTCGGATTTCCAGCCTGTGGCGGAATTGAAGGCGCTGTCGCTGAAATTCCGGCCGGTCAATGCCGTGGTCCGCTCGGACAGGACGCTGCTGCGCCGCATCCTGCAGAACATCCTTTCCAACGCGCTGGGCTATACGCGCTCGGGCGGCGTCCTTGTCGGCACACGCCATCGCGGCGACACCATCCGCATCGATGTCGCCGACACGGGCTGCGGCATCCCCGAGGATCAGCGCGAAGCGGTGTTCGAGGAGTTCCATCGCGGCACCTTGCCGGCTACCGCCGAACTCGACGGCGGCGGTCTTGGGCTGGGGCTCGCCATCGTGCGCCGCATGGCCGGCGCGCTCGGCCATCCCGTCACGTTTTCATCCAGGGTCGGCCGCGGTACCATCTTCCACATCGATGTCCCCGTCGGCCTCGGCGCGCCGGCCGACGCCATCGCCAGCGCCGCCAGCATGGAGCGGCCGCGCGGCTACGGCCTGTTCGGCACCAAGGTGCTGCTGGTCGAAAACGACGCCGAAGTGCTGGAAGCCATGACCTTCCTGCTCGAACGCTGGCAGTGCCTGGTACGCGCGGCGACCTCCACCGCCGATGCGCTGGACATGCTTGGCGACACCGACTGGCTGCCCGACATCGTCATTGCCGACCAGCATCTCGACGGCGGCGATCTCGGCACCACCACCATATCGGAGGTCCGCGACTATCTCGGCCGCGCCGTGCCGGCGCTGATTGTCACCGCCGACAGCTCCGAAGCCGTGGCCAAGGCAGCACGGGCCGGCGGCATCGAACTGATGCGCAAGCCGGTGAAGCCGGCGCAACTGCGCGCCCTGCTGGCGCATCTGCTGGCATAGCGGGAGGGTTGGCTCAAAACCCTACCTGATCCCGGAATAGCTCGGCGCTGTCCAGCTTCGACACCTCGATCACCGCTTGCGTGCGGCTATACACATTGAGCTTGCGCAGGATCTCCGACACATGCGCCTTCACCGTGGTCTCGCCGACCTGCAGCTCGTAGGCGATCTGCTTGTTGAGCAGGCCCTGGCGCAGCATCTGCAGCACGCGCAATTGCTGCGGCGTCAGCTTGGAAAGCCGCTGCACCATATCGGCGCGATCGGTGCTGTCCGCGCCCGGCGGCAGGCCCTCATAGGTTTCAGGCACATAGATCGCGCCGTCCATCACCGAGCGAATGGCGGCGGCGAGATCGCTCTTGCGCGCCGATTTCGGAATGAAGCCGGCAGCGCCGTAGGACAAGGCCTCGGAAATGATGCGAGGCTCCTCATAACCCGACACGATCACCACTGGCAGGCGCGGATAGCGGGTCCTGAGCTGCAACAACCCCTCGAAGCCGTGCACGTCGGGCATGCTGAGGTCCAGAAGCGCAAGGTCGAAAGGCTTTGCGTCGGCCAGCAAGTCCAGCGCCTCGGCGATCGAGCGCGCTTCGACTGTGTCGACCTCGGGATAAGCCATTTGAACGGCGCTGTGCAGCGCCTCGCGAAACAGCGGATGATCGTCGATGATAAGGAACCGGACGCGATCGGTAGGGGCTGTCATAGGGCTCGTTCCGGTTTACCGGGCACACCATAGTCTCCTGACCATGGCCGGATTATTGGCAAATAGTCTATCGCCGTCGAACAGGTTTCATCGCTGCAAAAAAATGATCGGAAGCCTGAATCCCTTATACAGCCTAGGCGAAGCCCATGCTTTATCAAAAGCGACGCCTTGCCCGCCCCTGGAAATCGGCCGAATGTGCCGCCGACTCCCCGCCAAACGCAGAGACCGCCATGACCGCCTTTGTCCTTCCCGCCCCGCCAACGCCTTCCGTCGCCATTGCGGGTTCCGGCGAACGCTTTGCCGTGCGGCGCATTTTCTGCGTCGGCCGCAACTATGCGGCACATGCGCGCGAGTTCGGCAATGACGATCGCGATCCGCCCTTCTTCTTCACCAAGCCGGCCGACGCGGTGGTCGATTCCGGCACTGATATCCCCTACCCGCCGCTGACGGAAAACCTCCACTTCGAGATCGAACTGGTGGTGGCGATCGGCACCTCAGGCTTTCGCATTTCCCGCGACAAAGCGCTGGACCATGTCTGGGGCTATGGCGTCGGCATCGATCTCACCCGCCGCGATCTCCAGGATGCCGCCAAGAAGGCGGCGCGGCCCTGGGACTGGTCGAAGGCCTTCGACCGTTCCGCGCCCTGCGGCCCGCTGGTTGCCGCACGGAAATCCGGGCACCCGGCCAAGGGACGCATCTGGCTCGCCGTCGACGGCGCGGTGAAACAGGATGCCGACCTCGCCGAACTGATCTGGCCGGTATCGGACATCGTCTCGATCTGCAGCGAAGGCGTGGAATTGCAGGCTGGCGACCTGATCTTCACCGGCACGCCCGCCGGTGTCGGCGCGATCAAGCCGGGTGAAACGATATCAGGCGGTGTCGACGGCATCGGCACGATCGAACTGACCATCGGCCAGCGGAAGTGACGCATGAGCGACATTGTCCTGCACAACTACTTCCGCTCCTCCACCTCGCACCGGGTGCGGATTGCCCTGGAGATGAAAGGGGTGGGCTATGACTACATCCCGCATCACCTGCGCCATGGCGAGCATCTGGAGGCGGCCTATCTCGCGGTCAATCCGCAAGGGCTGGTGCCGGCACTGATCTGGAGCGACGGGATGCTCCTGACGCAATCGCTGGCGATCATCGAGTTTCTCGACGAGACCATACCTGAACCCCCGCTATTGCCGAAGGATCCGCCGAGCCGGGCACGAGTGAGAATGCTGGCGCAGATGATCGCCTGCGACATCCACCCGGTGAACAATCTGCGCGTGCTGGCTTCGCTGCGCACCCTGTTCGGCGCCGGCGACCAGGATGTCGCCAACTGGTTCCGGCATTGGGTCAATGAAGGATTTGGACCGCTCGAAAAATTGCTCACCGCGTCGCCCGAAACCGGCACATTCTGCCATGGCGAGGCGGCGGGGCTGGCCGACATCTGCCTTGCCGCGCAAGTCACCAGCAACGCCCGCTTCGGCGTCGACATGACGCCCTATCCGACAATCGCGCGCATCAACGCCGCCTGCGTGGCGCTACCCGCTTTCCAGAAAGCCGCGCCACAGAACCAGATCGACGCCGAGTAAGGGCTCACCGGCCAACGCGCAGCGTCAGCGCCCAGAACAATAGCGCCGTCAAGCCGATGCCGGCGCCGAGCAACGAGACCCCGCTCCAGCCGGCCGCGGCATAGGCCATGGTCGAGGCGATCGAGCCGAGCGCACTGCCGACCGAGTAGAAGATCATGTAGCCGCCGACCAGCCGGCTGCGTGCATCCGGCCGACGGGAGAAAATCAGGCTCTGATTGGTGACGTGGACGGCCTGGATTGCCAGATCCAGCATGACGATGCCGGCGACAAGCAACCATAGTGACATGCCCATGAAGGCGATAGGCAGCCAGGCCGCCGCCATCATAAGCAGGCTGAGGCCAGTGACCAGTTGACCATGCCCGCGATCGACAAGGCCGCCTGTCCATCGCGCTCCCAGCGCGCCGGCGACACCGGCAAGGCCGAACAGCCCGATCGCGGTGTGCGACAGTGAAAACGGCGGCGCGCTGAGCGGCAGCACCAGCGGTGCCCACAGCACGTTGAAGCTGGCGAAGATCAGCAAGGCGAGCACCGCGCGCACGCGCAGCAGCGGTTCCCGCACGAACAGCAGCACCATCGAGCCCAACAGCCTGATGTAGGACGTGCGCGGCCGCTCTGCCTCATGGCGCGGCAGGACGGTGTGGAGAACAACCGCCATGACAAGTGTAAGGCCGGCCGAGACAAGATAGACCCAGCGCCAGCCGGCGAGATCGGCAACGACGCCGGCGACGAAGCGGGCAAGCAGGATGCCTGTTATGACGCCGCTGGTGACGGTGCCGACCGCCCGCCCCCGTTGCGACGGCGCGGCGAGGTCGGCCGCGTAGGCAACCAGTACCTGCACCATCACGGCAAGCAGCCCGACCGCCGCGAGGCTCGCCAGCATCGCCGCGTTCGGTGCAAGTCCAACGGCTATCAGCGCCACGGCCGAAAGGATCGCCTGGCCGGCAATCAGCTTGCGGCGATCGAACAGGTCGCCCAGCGGCACGATGAAGAACAGGCCAAGCGCATAGCCGACCTGCGTGACCGTCACCACGATGCCGATCGAGGCCGGCGCAATGGCAAAATCATGCGCCATGGCGTCGAGCAGCGGATGGGCGAAATAGACATTGGCGACGCTCAGGCCACAGGCGATGGCGAAGACCAGCGCTGTCATTCCGGACAATCCCGGTGTGACTTGCCTCGGCTCTTCGGGCTGCGCCGCCTTCGCTGCCGCGCCGTTCACCACCTGTATATTCATGAGGCTCTCCACGAAAGGTTTCAATTTGAAACCACTTGTGGGATAAACAGAACAGTTTTATCTTGCAACCAAAATGAACAATCTGGACCAACGAAAGCCATGGTGAAACGAACGAGCCACCAGAGTGCGGATTGCCTGATCGCGCGACCGCTGGATGCGATCGGCGACTGGTGGTCGCTGCTCATCGTGCGCGACGCGTTCGACGGGTTGCGACGCTTCGGCGAGTTCCAAAAGAGCCTGGGCGTTGCCAAGAACATCCTGTCGGCGCGGCTCCGAAATCTGGTTACGCACGGCATCCTCGAAATCGTCCCGGCCCCCGACGGCAGCGCGCATCATGAATATGTGCTGACGCAAAAAGGACGCGGCCTGTTCTACGTGCTGATCGCCTTGCGGCAATGGGGCGAGACCTATTTCTCCGGTCCGGGCGAGCCCTACACCTTCATGGTCGACACGGAGAGTGGCCGGCCGATAAGGCGTCTTGAAGTGCACGCAGAAGACGGCCGCCTGCTTGCCCCCGGTGACACCCGGCTTGCCGATTTCCGCAACCAGGAAAACAGCTGACCGCAGGGTCCGCGGACTGGCCAGCCTGGCGGAGTCGATTTCCGCTTGACCGAACAGGGAATCGGCTATCGTTTCCACAGTGAGTGTCGTCTCAAGGGTGGAATGAACGATGAAAGCCGTCGTCTTCGAGAAATTCGGCGAAGCGCCGACGATCCAGACCGTGCCAGACCCCAAGCCGGCGGCCGATGGCGTCGTCATCAAGGTCGAGGCGACCGGGCTCTGCCGCAGCGACTGGCACGGCTGGATGGGCCACGACGCCGATATCCGCCTGCCGCATGTGCCGGGCCACGAACTGGCCGGCGTCGTGGTTGCCGCCGGCAAGCACGTCACCCGCTGGAAGGCGGGCGAACGCGTCACCGTGCCGTTTGCCGTCGGCTGCGGCCACTGCTTCGAATGCACATCAGGCAATCACCAGGTCTGCGAACACCAGTCCCAGCCTGGCTTCAACACCTGGGGCTCATTCGCCGAATATGTCGCTATCGAACACGCCGATACCAATCTCGTGCGCCTGCCCGACGAAATGGAATTCGCCACCGCCGCCAGCCTCGGCTGCCGCTTCGTCACATCGTTCCGCGCCATTGTCGATCAGGGCCGGGTAAAGCCCGGCGAATGGGTGGCGGTGCATGGCTGCGGCGGCGTCGGCCTGTCGGCAATCATGATCGCCAGTTCGATGGGCGCCAACGTCATCGCCATCGACCTCACCGAGGAAAAGCTGGACTTCGCCAAACAGATCGGCGCCGTGGCGACCATCAACGCTTCGACGACGCCGAACGTCGTCAAGGCCGTCAAGCAGATCACCAATGGTGGCGCTCACATGTCGATGGACGCGCTCGGCCATCCGACGACGTCCTTCAACTCGATCGCCAACCTGCGCCGGCGCGGCCGTCACGTGCAGGTCGGCTTGATGCTGGGCGAACACGCCCGCCCGCAGGTGCCGATGGACAAGGTGATCGCCTTCGAACTCGAAATCCTCGGCAGTCACGGCATGCAGGCCTATCGCTACCCCGCGATGATGGAGATGATCCGCCACGGCAAGCTCAAACCCGAACTGCTGGTCGGCAAGAAGATCAGCCTCGACGAAGCGCCAGCGGCCTTGATGGCGATGGGCGGCTTCGAGGGTATCGGCATTGGGGTGGTGACGAAGTTCTCGTGAGGGTCGGCACCGCTATGCAGCCGCACGACGCGGCAAATCCTGCTTGGCAAACTTCTTCGCGCCGAAAACGCAAAGCACCACGCCGAGCGTGACGACGATCATCATCGGGCTGACCTGTTCATGCAGCAGCGTCGCCGCCAGTGCGAGCCCGAAGAACGGTTGCAGAAGCTGCAACTGCCCCACCGCCGCAATGCCGCCTTGCGCCAGGCCTCGATACCAGAACACGAAGCCGATCAGCATGCTGAACAGCGAGACATAGCCAAGGCCAATCCAGGCATTGGAGCCTACGCTGGCGAAGGATGGCGGCAGGGTCGCAAAAGTCAGCACCAGCATGACCGGCAGGGACAGCACCAGCGCCCAGCAGATCACTTGCCAGCCCCCGAGCTTGCGCGACAGCGCGGCACCCTCGGCGTAGCCAAGGCCGCAGGCGACGATGGCCGCAAGCATCAGCCCATCGCCAACCGGCGAAGCCGTCACGCCTTGCGCAAGCGCGAAGCCCGCCACCAGCGCACTGCCCAGGCATGAGAACAGCCAGAAGGCCGGCCGGGGCCGTTCACCGCCGCGCAGCACGCCGAAGATCGCGGTCGCCAGCGGCAGCAGGCCGACGAAGATGATGGAGTGGGCCGAGGTGACATGCTTCAGCGCCAATGCCGTCAGCAAGGGAAAGCCGACGACCACGCCAAGCGCAACGATGACGAGCGACAGCAAGTCATGACGCCCGGGACGCTTCTCGCGGAACACAAGCAGCAGCGCGAGACCGAGCAGGCCGGCAATAACCGCGCGGGCCGACGTCAGGAATATCGGGTCGAGATCCATCACCGCCACGCGCGTCGCCGGCAACGAACCGCTGAAAATCAGCACGCCGATAAATCCGCTCACCCAGCCGCTCGCCGTCTTGTCCATCGCAGGCTCCGTTTGTTTCGCCCCTCTATGGGGCCCGCAGCTATGGCGCCACCAGAGACAATGCAGTACAATTCGATAAAACTGTCATGGTTTTCTGGAAGGTACAGATGGACGAAGCAGTCAGGCTCGACAGCGGCGGAACTCTCGTCGAAGGGGTCATGGCCGCCATCCGGCAGCGGATTGCCGCGCGCAGCCTGACGCCTGGAGCAAGGTTGCCCTCGATCCGCGCTTTCGCCAAATCCATGCAGGTGTCGAAATCCACCGTGGTCGAGGCCTACGAACGGCTTGCCGCCGAAGGCGCGATCCGTTCGCGGCCCGGTTCCGGTTTCTATGCCGCCGGGTCGCTGGCACCGCTGTCGCTCGCCGAGATCGGTCCCCGGCTCGACCGTGCCGTCGATCCGCTCTGGGTCTCGCGCCAGTCCCTGGAGGCTGGCGACGAGGTCCTGAAACCCGGCTGCGGCTGGCTGCCGGCTTCATGGATGCCACAGGCCGGGCTGCGCCGGGCATTGCGCACTGTCGCGCGTGCCGACGATGTCGCGCTCACAGATTACGGCACGCCGCTCGGGCTGCCGCCGCTGCGGCAATTGCTGGCGCGGCGCATGGCCGGGCACGGCATCGAAGCCTTCCCCGACCAGATCATGCTGACGGAATCGTGCACCCAGGCCATCGACCTGCTCTGCCGGTTCCTGATCGAGCCGGGCGACACCGTGTTGGTCGACGATCCCTGCTACTTCAATTTCCATGCTCTGCTGCGCGCCCACCGCGCCAAGGTCGTCAGCGTGCCCTACACGCCATCGGGGCCGGACATCGAGCTGTTCGCCCAGGCGCTGGCCGAACACCGGCCGCGCCTCTACATCACCAACTCGGCCATCCACAACCCGACCGGCGCGATCCTGTCTCCGGTGACGGCCCATCGTTTGCTCAAACTGGCCGACCAGTCGGATCTGACCATCGTCGAGGATGATATCTTCGCCGATTTCGAGCACATTCCCGCCCCAAGGCTAGCGGCGTTCGACGGCCTTAGTCGCGTCGTCCAGATCGGCAGTTTTTCCAAGACGCTGTCGGCGTCGGTCCGCTGCGGTTTCATCGCCGCGCCCCGTGACTGGATCGAGGGCCTGACCGATCTCAAGATCGCCACGACTTTCGGCGGCGGACGGCTGGCGGCCGAACTTGTGCTGACGCTGCTGAAGGACGGCAGCTACCGAAAGCACATGGATTTGCTGCGCGCCCGCCTTTCGCGGGCCATGGGCGAGACCAGCGCCCGGCTGAAGGCGATCGGCATCACGCCCTGGATCGAGCAGCCGGCTGGGCTGTTCCTGTGGTGCACCCTGCCGGAAGGCGTGGACGCGGCCGAAATCGCCCGCAGTGCGCTCGCCGACAACATCGTGCTGGCGCCCGGCAATGCGTTCAGCCTGTCGCAGTCCGCCAGCCGCTTCCTGCGCTTCAACGTCGCCCAGTGCGCGGACGAGCGGATTTTCAAGGCGCTCGAAACGGCGATGACTCGCTGATATGGGGGACCACCAAGTCAGCAGGCAAATAAGCCGCGACAACACCTCGTTGTTGCGGCCTTCTGCCCCATCAAATCAGACCATCCATGAAACGGCAGAACGCCGCCAAATCTCACCATTTGCGCGGATGCTCAATCATGCCTTTTCCGAAACGCCATACCCAGATCTGGGCCTATTCCTTGCCGCACAAGAACAGCTGAAGGAATGACGCAAGGGGCCTGGCGGGTCGCCGTTCAAGCCCCTGCCCGTTTGCGGCGCTCGTAGAGCATGACGAGTGTTTCAGCCATCAGCGCCGGCTTTTCGTCGCCTTCGATCTCGACCGTGTTGGCTGCCTTCATCAGATACTGGCCCGGGCCTTTGTCTTCCATGGAAAGCAGCGTCGTGCGCATGCGAATGCGTGCGCCGACCTTGACCGGCGCCAGGAAACGCACCTTGTCGAAACCATAGTTGAAGGCGGCCTGCGTATTCTCGGGCACGATACCCATTTCAAGGGCCAGCGCGCCGATGATCGACAGTGTCAGATAGCCATGCGCGATCGTGGTGCGGAACGGGCTTTGCCGCCGCGCCCGTTCAGGATCGACGTGGATCCATTGATGGTCGCCCGTGCATTCGGCGAACTGGTTGATACGGTTCTGGTCGACCGTGGTCCATTCCGAGACGCCGAGCTCCTGTCCGGACATCGTTCTCAGCTGCTCGTAGGTTGGCGGCGTTTTAGGCCGTACTTCCGTCATGCCTGCTTTCCCGATCGCTTCCAAAGCTTCCGGACCACGAACCGGCGGCCTCTGTCAATTCGTCCCTCGCAAATCCGTTCCGGCGGATTCGCGCTCACTCGTGCCATGTCTTGCCATGCGATGGCAGGCGAATTGGGACTTT
Organism: Mesorhizobium sp. CO1-1-7; assembly: GCF_020164885.1. NCBI lineage: Bacteria > Pseudomonadati > Pseudomonadota > Alphaproteobacteria > Hyphomicrobiales > Phyllobacteriaceae > Mesorhizobium > Mesorhizobium sp. CO1-1-7. The sequence goes on from NZ_JAIUHA010000003.1 coordinate 367,195, forward strand.
GCCGACCTTTCAGACTGCCGGGAGCTTATGGCGTGGCGCTAATGCAACTGTGCGAAGGGTTACGGTATCGGGAACGGGGTGTGCCCGGCCGAGAGCGGAACGACAGCCCATGAGAACCTACTTCTGCCCGTAACCGGCGCGGACCTCCTCCATCGCCTCCTTGATGCGTGCGCGCAGGATGTCGATCGATTCGGTGCCTGATTTCCTGGCTAGCTCAGCCACTTCACCGGCGTTCTTGAGCGCCGCCTCAAAGGATTTTCTAGCAAACTCGGTCTGCTTGGCCATCAACTCCTGCGGATTGCCCGGTGCGCGGTAGCTCTGCGCCATGTCGGCGATCTCGCGCAGCGTGTCCTGCAGCATTTCGCGTTGCCTAGACAACAGCGAGGACGTCCCAGCCGCCCCGGCACGCGCGGATTTCTCCAAAGCTTCGAGATTCTTGCGGTGATGCGCAAGAATCGCTTCGACATCCACATTCGGCACCTTCAGGTCACGGCCGAACCTGCCGAACATTTCCATGAAAGAATCGGATTCCGATTGTCTGGCCATGATTGTCATCTCCCCTTTGCCGCGATCGCGGACGCCCTCATCGAGGAGAATAGCACTCGAACGCCTCGTGTCCATTTCGAACACGGGCCTAGGCGATCGCTAGGGATCAATTGACCGGGAGCAGCAGCTCGATCGTGTAAAGCACGATGCCCGCCAGCCCACCGATGATCATGCCGTTGAAGCGGATATATTGCAGGTCCCTGCCAATGTTCATCTCGATCAGGCGTGTCAGTTGGGCAAGGTCCCAGCGCTTGACCTGGTCGGCGATGAATTTCGACACACCGCTCTTCTGGCTTTCGACGAAGGAGGCCAGCGCCACCACGAATCCTTGGTTCATGTCGGCCCGGATCTGCGCGTCTCCGGCAAGATGGCGGCCGACTTCGACAAACATGTTGGCCAGATGCTCCCTGATCAACGAATTCGGCGCCTTGGCGTCCTGCTCGATGAACAGGCTGAGGCTCTCCCACATGTCGCCGGCTAGCGCCCTGATTTCGGGTCTGGCGAGGAAGTCGCGCTTCATTTTCTCCGCTCGCCTGGCATATTGCTTGGACGTGCGCAGCCGCTCGACGAAACTTTGCGCGAAACGGTCGAATTCGGCGCGCATCGGGTGATCTGGATCGGCACGCACCTCGTCCAGCAAGGAGCCAGCCGAAGCGACGATCTTCTTCAGGAGATAGGCGTCGGCCCGGAACAGGTTGAATAGCGACGGGAGTTCCTCGCGGATCTTGTCGCGCATCGTCGCCAGCGCCTGTTCGTCGTTGAGGAACCGGCCGATGACCTTGATGAACTCGTCGAACAGCTTCTGGTGGCGGCGGTCGTCGGTGAGCGCGGACAGAAGTTCGGCCGCAAGTGGCGCCAGCGGCACCTTTTCGATCTGTTCGAGCATGCGGCTGGTGACGAAGCCGCGCAGACCGGATTGTTCGACGGCGGCAAGCGTCTGCGGCACCAGCCGCACGACGAAGCGCGACAGGCCGGCGGCGCGTTCGGCATCGGCCAGCCAGTCGGCCACGAGCGCCGAAAAATCGACCTCGGCGAGTTTTTCACGCACCGGTTCCGGCGCCAGGAAATTGGCCTCGATGAAACGGCCGAGATTGTCGGCGATACGGTCCTGGTTTTCCGGGATGATGGCGGTGTGCGGGATGGGCAACCCGACCGGCCGTTTGAACAGCGCCACCACCGCGTACCAGTCGGCAAGGCCGCCGATCGTTGCCGCCTCGGCGAAGGCAGCGACGAAGCCGAGCCATGGATAGCTGCTCTGGAAGGACTTGGCCAAGGCAAAGACCACCACGCAGAGTGCCAATGCCGCCGTGGCGACGAACTTTGTCCGCCGCAACGCGGAAAGCTTGGAGCCCGCGTCGGCATCGAACCGCACTGGCGCCAGGGATTGGTCCGATTGAGCCATGCCGCTCCTCGTCTATTAGGCCTATCTAGTGCCGCGGCCGCCGGAATGCCCGTGGCAGCCGGTTTGTCTGTTCCGGCTTTTGCCCGGCGGCGCACATAAAGTTGACGAGTTTATTCATCTATGATGCCCGGCTAGTCTGGAATTATTCCAAGGTATAGGCCATATTCCGCCGAGACCAGTGCAGCGATCCGGATTCCGGACGAGGGCCGCGCCAGCAAAGTTTAGAATCTGGCGTGGTTGCATCATATCAGCGCCGAGTGAGGACAAGATGCGGCTTACGCGCCAAACCAACTATGCCATGCGCATTCTGATGTATTGCGCCGCCAACAATGACCGGTTGAGCCGCATACCGGAGATCGCGGCCGCCTATTCGGTGTCGGAACTGTTCCTGTTCAAAATCCTGCAGCCTCTGGTCGAGAATGGCATGGTCGAGACTGTGCGCGGCCGGAACGGAGGGGTACGGCTCGGCCGTGCCGCCGAATCGATAAGCCTGTTCGACGTTGTGCGCGTGACCGAGGAAAGTTTTGCCATGGCGGAGTGCTTCGAGAACGATGCCGCCGAATGTCCCCTGGTCGACAGCTGCGCGCTGAACTCCGCATTGCGCGAAGCGCTCAACGCCTTCTTCGCCGTGCTTGCCCGTTACACGATCGCCGACCTCGTGGCGGCACGGCCGAATGTGCGCGCCCTGCTCGGCATCGACATGCTGATGGAGCGCCGCGCCCCGGCGGCCTGATCCCTGCCGCATTGTGCAGTGTCGGCTGAATATCAGCTGACCGACGATTGCGGGAGCACGAACGGCATGTTGCCGGCCGGCAGCACGCCGACCTTGAGCCGGCAATCGAACACCTTCTCGATCAGGTGGTCACTCAGCACGTCGCGGGGCGAGCCGCTGGCGGCCAGCCGGCCGCGATGCATCACGAAGATGCGGTCAGCGTACATGGCCGTCAGATTGAGGTCGTGCAGGATCGCTACCACGCCCCCGCCCCTTCTGGCGAAGTCGCGGGCGATGTTCATGATGATCAGCTGGTGCTTGATGTCGAGGCTGGACACCGGCTCGTCAAGGAACAGATAGCGCGGCTTGCCGTCGAGCACCGGCGCCCAGACCTGGCACAGCACGCGCGCAAGCTGGACACGCTGCTGCTCGCCACCGGAAAGCTCCTGATAGAAGCGGCCGGCAAAGCCGTCGAGATCGACCCGCGCCAGCGCCCGTTCCGGCAGGCGTCCGTCCTCGCCCGGCAGCGCGCCCGAACGGCCACCGACCAGGCCAAGCCTGACGACCTCCCGCACAGTGAAAGGAAACGACAGTGTCGTCGCCTGCGGCAACACAGCCCGCTGGACGGCGACCTCCACCGGCTTCATCGCTGCGAGGTCGCGGCCGTTGAGGACGACACTCCCGGTATAGCCGAGGTCCCCCGACAATGCCCTCAGGAAGGTCGTCTTGCCCGAACCATTGGGGCCGACGATTGCCGCCACCTCGCCCGGCCGCGCATCGAAATCGACACCGGCAACAATTCTCTTGCCGGCGATATCGACCGAAACATTCCTCGCCTCGATCATTCCAGCCTCACAAATCGATCACGCCGCGCCTGCGCAGCAATATCCACAGGAAGAACGGCGCGCCTGATATCGCGGTGACGATGCCGATCGGCAGCTCGGCCGGCGCCACGATGGTGCGGGCGACCGCATCGGCAAGCAGCAACGAGGAGGCGCCGAGCAGCCCCGAGGCCGGCAGCAGGTAACGATTGTCGGGTCCGATCAGCAGTCGCAGCAGATGCGGCACGACGATGCCGACGAAGCCGATGCCGCCGCTGACGGCGACGGAGGCGCCGACCGCCGCCGAAACGCCGATGATGGCAGTGTATTTCAGCCGCTGCACCGGAATGCCGAGATGGCCGGCGGTCGCTTCGCCCAGCGCCAGCGCGTTAAGGCCACGGGCCAGGAACGGCATCGCCGCCAGTGCCAGGACGATTATGGGTCCTACGGAAGCTATCTTGGCCCATGTCGCACCGCCGAGCGATCCCAGTGACCAGAAGGTCAGGTCGCGCAGCTGGCGATCGTCGGCCATGAATATGAGGATTCCGGTCAGCGCCATGGCAAGTGCCGCCAGGGCTATGCCCGCGAGCAGCATGGTGGCGACCGAGGTTTGTCCACGTCGCGTGGCGACGTGATAGAGCGCCAATGTGGTGACGAGACCGCCGACGAACGCCGCAAGCGGCAGCGCCAGCGTTCCGAGCAAGGCGGTCACCGGCGCCAGCACGGTCCCGCCAAGAACGATGATGACCACCGCGCCAAGGCTGGATCCTGCGGAAACACCGATCAGACCGGGGTCGGCGAGCGGATTGCGGAACAGTCCTTGCATGACGGCGCCACAAACCGCGAGCGCCGCACCCACCAACATGCCGAGGATGACGCGTGGCATGCGGATGTCATGGACGATCAAGCTGTCGCGGGCGTTGAGCGCCGCATCGCCGGGGACGGAGCCAAAGAGCCAATCCCTGAAGACGGTCACGGCGGATGCATCCGATGCGCCGGATGTGAGCGAAAGCAAGATGGCGATCGCCAAGCCCAGGCACAGCAGAAGGATGACGGCACGGGCGCGGCCGGAACGATCCCCGTCGGATGCCCTAATCGCCTTCGCCGGACCTGCGATCGACTGGTCGGCCATGATGCTCAGTCCGTGACCTGTGCGCCATAAAGCGAAACGGCGAGATCATGGATCGCGTCGGCCGTGCGCGGCCCGAAGCCGAGTAGATAGGCGCCATCGATGCGGATCAGCTTGCGCGCCGTTCCGGCCGGCGTTGAGGCGATGGATGGATTGCCGAACACTTCGTCGTCCGAGACCGGCGGCCCGGCATTGCTCATCATCAGGATCACGTCCGGCCTTGCGGTGATGATCGCTTCGTCCGACATTTGCTTGTAGCCGGAAAAGCCTTCCACCGCATTGACCCCGCCCGCCAGCTTGACCATGCCGTCGGCCGCGGTTTCGCTGCCGGCCGCCAGGATCTTGCCACCCTGCGTCGAGAGAATGAACAGCACGCGCCTGCGCTCCTTGATCGAGGCTGTCCGCTTTTCGGCGGCTGTGAGTTTCGCATCGAGCGCCCTGGCCAGCACCTCGGCCTTGGCCTCGACCCCGATCGCCTTGCCGACAATGCGGACCTTCTGGAGGATGCCTTCGCGGTTGTACTGCTCGGGCACTTCTATGAACGGAATGCTCGTCTTCTTCAGCACGTCGACGGCTTCCTTGGGACCGCTGCCGTGCAATGCCAGTATGCCCGTCGGATTGACCGACAAGACGCCTTCCGGCGACAGCTGGCGCATGTAACCGACATCAGGCAGGTCGAGCGCGGCCTTTGGATAGAGGCTGGTGGAATCGCGCGCCACCAGATGCCTCTCCTCGCCCAGCGCATAGACGATCTCGGTGATGGAGCCGCCAATAGCGGCGATCTTCGAAGGATCGGCGAACACCGAAACGCCTTCGGTGGCGCCGGCTGGTTGCAGCGCGGCGAAAGCCATGGAAAGGCCGATTGCATAACCGACCCTCGATCCGCGCAGGGCGGACGGCCTCGAAACAAACCGCATCGCACTCTCCTCAGGCTGCCGTCGGGTTCGGGATGCGCGGCAGGTGCTCGGCCAGAAAACGCCAGTCCTCGCGCTCGCTTTCGCCTTCATGTCGCTTGCCGAAGAACTGGATGATCATGTCGCCATTGGCGGCATAGACCTCGAGCGATGTGACATGGCCGTCCTTGGTCGGCTTGCGCACCGCCCAGACTTCATGGATGTGGTCGGTGCGCAGGTGCAGGTGGAAGGTCTCGTCGAGCACGTTGATCCACGGCCCCATGGGCTTGATCGATTTGATCGGCCCGGAGTGGATCTGGATGCAGCCGCGGTTGCCCACGAAGCACATGATCGGCATCTCGCTTTCGGCGGCGTGATGGAACATGGCGCGCACCGCGTCGTTGTCGAGCAGCCAGGCGTAGTCCTGGCCAACCATGCGCACCGCCTGGCGGCGGCTGAGCTTCAGCGTCTTCAGCATGCCGAAGAACTGGTGCACGTCCGTCAGCCGGCTCCAGCGGTCACGCAGGTCGTCCAGGCTCGCCGTCGATGCCCCGGCCTCGCTTTCCTCATCGAGAACTGTCCCTGAGATGTCGATCGTCGGCTCCTGGTTCGGTGATTCCAGCGAGGCGACCAGTTTCTGGTAGGCATGGAGGCTGGAGGCCGGGCGCAGATGCACCTTGTGCACCGCGTCGCCGGCCGCATCGAAGAACTGCAGGCTGCGGCGGATGTCGTCGCCGTCGCGCTTCTCCACGGCAAAGCCATGCGCCCAGATTTTCGGAAAAATGCGCAGGTCGATGTTCTCGCCGAGCACCATGGCATTGTGATTGCCGGTGACGACCTTGTCATAGACGCCGATCTTCTCGTGCACGGCGCTTTCGTTGCGGGTCAGCGCCATCACCTCGCCAACGGCCTCGAGACCGGTCAGAAGGTCGTTGACGCGCGGTTCGACGCGGACGACGCCGTCGCCGCAATGCGCGGCCACCAGCTCGGCCTCCGAAATGCCGAGCTGGGCGGCGAGGTCACGCTCGCGCGCTTTCGGATTGTCGGTCCGGGCCCGCCGGATTTCATGCGGAGCGGGTTTTACGCGCTGGTCCATGTCTTTACCCCTGATGCCTTGCCTTACTTGTTGAGAATGAGCTTGCCCTGGCGGGTGATCTTCAGCCGGTAGAGCGCGCCATGATGCTCGATTCCGATTTCGTGCTCGCCCTGGAACAGCGTGTTGCTGGACAGCGTCCGCACCGCCAGCGAGACCCGATCGAAACGGGTGGAGGTATCGTCGGAACGGCGGACGCGATAGCGAAACTCGTTGGGATTGTGCGTGTTCATCTGGGTCGATCCCTTTCCTGTGCCGGGCATCTGGCTAGGCGTTGCGAATTGCCGATTCATTCTTGACTTGAATAATCATGTTTACTAGTCAGTGCAATACCGGACTAAATGAGTCAACATTTAAGATGCCGGATACGATCAAAATGCCAGCAAGCCCCGGGCCAGCCAGCATGGAACCTGGGATTTGGAGTTGGGGCATGGGGTTGATAAGTTGGGAACGGCGCCGTCGGTGGGCGGCGAACGGTGCGGCGGCTTTGCTCGCAAGCGTGGCGGCGATCGCTCTATCCGCGCCATCGGCGCACGCGCAACCTGCGACGCAGGCGGCGAGCGAGCAGACGGATCAATCGAAGAAGACTGACCAGCAAAAGGCAGCCCCCGCGGGCGCTACGTTGCTCGACAGGATCCTGGTGCTCAGCCGCACCGGCGAAACGGCGATACAGTCGCTGGCCTCGGCCAGCCATGTCGACCAGGAACAGCTCGATCGCCGCATGGCGACAACGCCGAACGAGATGCTTTTCGGTGTGCCTGGCGTCGCTGCGCAGGCCGACGCCAGGCGCGTCAGCACCAGCATCAACATCCGCGGCCTGCAGGATTTCGGCCGCGTCGCGGTGATCGTCGATGGCGCGCGCCAGAATTTCCAGCGTTCCGACCACGGCACCCAGTCGACCTTCTACATCGATCCCGAGCTCGTCAAATCCGTCGACGTGATCCGTGGTCCCGTCGCCAACACCTATGGCTCGGGCGCCATTGGCGGCGTCGTCTTCTTCGACACCAAGGATGCGGTCGATTTCCTCAAGCCCGACGAGACGTGGGCCGGTTCCGTCACCGGACGCTACGAGAGCAACGGCAAGGGCTGGACCACGAGCGCCACCGGTGCCTATCGCATCAATGAGAACTGGGACGTGTTGGGCAACATCGTTTACCGCGACTACGACAACTACAAGGACGGCGACGGTGACACCGTCAACGGCACCGGCTTCGACGTGCTGAGCGGCCTGCTCAAGACGACCATCCGGCCAACCGAGAACAGTGAGCTCAAGCTCGGCTGGGTTGGTTCGAGCGACGGCTGGGACGAGACCAGCGGCGGCGTGCCGGTCAACGATGTCGACCTGAAGTCGAACACCTTCACGGCCCGTTACAACATCACGGACGAAGACAAGAGCTGGCTCGATCTCCACATCAACACGTCCTACAACAAGACCAATCTCGACCTGACCAGTCTCGCGCCGCAGAACCGCTTCGATCCGGTGACCGGTCTTCCCGTGGTGCTGCCGGCAGGATCACTGTCGACATTCGATGTCGGCACGACCGGCATCGATATCTGGAACACGTCGCGGTTCGAAACGAACGGCATCGCGCATGAACTGACCTATGGCGGCGATTGGGTCGGCGACAACGTCAAGACGGGTGGCGCGGCCGGGGGCGACAGTTTCTACACGCCGTCGGGCAAGCGCAACGTGTCCGGCGCCTACGTCCAGGACAAGCTCACCTGGGACTGGCTCGAAGTCGTCGCTGGCCTGCGCTACGACAGCTACAGCCTGAAGGATGACATGCATGATATTTCCGGCGACAGGCTATCCCCGCGCGTCACCGTCGGTGTCTCGCCGTTCGAGAGCGCCGGGCTTGCCGGCCTGCAATTCTACGGCACCTATGCGGAAGGCTACCGCTCGCCCTCGATCACGGAAACGCTGATCAGCGGCAATCATCCCGCCGGCGTCAGCTTCCCGTTCCTGCCCAATCCAAATCTGCGGCCTGAAACCGGCAAGACGACCGAGTTCGGCGTCAACTACAAGCAGAACGACATCTTCGAGCCGGGCGACGCCTTGCGCCTGAAAGCAGCCTATTTCAACAACGATGTCGACGACTATATCGACGGCGTAACGCTGTCGCCGTTCGCTCCAGGCAGTGGCTGCCCCTTCGGCCCCGGAATCCCGATCTGCTTCCAGTATCAAAATTTCGCCAAGGCCAAGATCAACGGTTTCGAGCTGGAGGGCGTCTATGACGCGGCATGGGGCTATGCCGGCCTCTCGGCCTCGATCACGGATGGCCACACCGTTTCCCACAAGGGTATGGAAGCCGACCTCGCCACTATCCCCTCCTCTCAGGTCACCGCTCAGCTTGGCCTGCGTTTCCTCGAGGACAAGCTGACCGTCGGCGGTGAGGTGCAGTATAACGGCAAGCCAAAGGGCAATGCCGTCGCGACGGACTACACGCTGATCAATGCCTTCGCCAGCTATCAGGCGACCGACAATTTGAAAGTCGATTTCCGCGCCGACAATCTGTTCGACGTCAAATACGCCAATCCGCTGAACGGCAGCACCACGGTTGCGGTCTACGAACCCGGTATCACGCTGAAGCTAGCGGCAACCATGCGCTTTGGAGGCTGACCATGACGCCCTTGACGGCATCCCTTCGTCTGCTGACCTCGACGCTGGCGATGTCGCTGACGACAATTCCGGCGTGGGCTGAGCAGTCCGCGCCGGTCCTGACCCTCGAACTCAATGCCGCGCAACCTTTCGACAAGGGCTGCCGGCTGACCTTCCTGATCAGCAACAATCTCGGCGCCGACCTGACCAAGGCGGCGTTCGAGATCGCTCTGTTCAACAAGGCCGGCATCGTCGACCGGCTGACCGTGCTCGACTTCAAGGACCTGCCGCACGGCAAGACCAAGGTGACACGCTTTGACCTGGCCGGCACCGACTGCACCAAGGTCAGCCGCGTGCTGGTCAACAGCGGAACGGATTGCGCTGGCACGGGCGTCGAACCAACTGCCTGCATGCGCAAGCTGAAGACGGACACCAGGACCGGCATCGCTTTCGGCGTCTGAAGTGGGACCGCATAAGAAAAGACCGTGGCAGGGCCGCTGGCCGGCTTCGATTGCTTACCGGTTGAGGCAGCCGATCTTGATTTGACAAGTCTGCGCGTATCGCTGCAATTTCGCGCCCGCGACATGCAGGAAATCAGTCCACTCCCCGACACTGGCAGCGAGTTGGCAATAGCGCCGGCAGAGCGACTTGCCCAGGCACGACCGCAAGCCAGCAACGGCAAGTGGCAGGCTGCGATCGCCATCTCCTGCCTGCTCCATGCCGGCGTGGCGGCGGCTTTTCTGATCTCGTCCGCCGGCAAGTTCGATTCCAGGGAGGCAGAGCAGTCGGAAGGCGGCGATCACAAAGGTGACAAGGTCGCCGGCAGTGCATTGGACAAGGACCCGGCGGCAATGAATGTCACGCTGGTGCAGCCCCCGCCGACGGCCAAGCCTCATCCGGCAAAGGCGGCCAGGCCGGCGCCGACCGCACCTTCACAGCCCGCGCAGGAACCGGCGACACACGCTCCCGAGCCTGCCCGTGACGCCGCGAAGCAGGCTTCGGAGCCCTCGGCGGAACCGGTCAAACAGCCCGTGGCCACGCCGGACATACTGGTGGCGGCAACCCCGCGCCCGGACGACCAGAGCGTGGCTGCCAGGACAGAAACGCCGGCACGGCCGCACGCCCAGGCCGAAACCACCGAAATGCCTGTCGCCGTTCCGGACCAACCGCCGATCCCCGTTGCAAGGCCAACTCCGGCGGCTGCCCCTGCCACTGCTGGAGCAGCGGATGAACGGAGCGGCACGGCCGATGGCCAGGACCGGCTGGCGGAAGCGGCCAGCAAGGGCAAAAGGCAAAAAGACCCCGGCAGCGCCGCGGAAGACAGCTACCGCGGCAACGTCTTTCGAAAGCTCGGCAGCGTCAATCGTACTCTCCCGCCTTCGCTGCAACTGGCCGCGCGTAACAATGCTGTTGTGGCGTTCGCCATAGGCAGGAAGGGCGACATAGACCAGTTGCGCATTCTGGAAAGCTCAGGATCGCCGACTTTCGACGAGGCCGCGCTTGGCATCGTGCGCAAGGCCGCTCCCTTCCCTCCAATTCCGTCACAGGCATCGAACTCGAGCTTGGAGTTCGAGGTCGGGATCGGCCCGTTTTGACTAGGCCCGGAACAAGCGGTGCGGCTCAACCATCAACATCCGCATGAAAGGGACCCCATGTACATCGCCATGAACCGCTTCAAGGTCCAGACCGGCTCGGAGGGCAACTTCGAAGCCATGTGGAAGAACCGCGACTCCAGCCTGGCCGAGATGAAGGGTTTTCGCGAATTTCACCTGCTGCGCGGCCCGGTCAACGAGACCGAGGGCTACACGCTGTTCGCGTCGCACACGGCGTGGGCAAGTCACGATGATTTCGTCGCCTGGACCAAGTCGGAGAACTTCCGCGCCGCCCACCGGAATGTCGGCACGACGAAAGTCCACTATCTCGGCCACCCGCAATTCGAGGGTTTTTCCGTCGTCGAGGGCGCGTAGATGCCGACCTATGCGGCGGCCAAGAGGCTGGCGTTGCCACCCGCGGCGGTCGTGTCGACGCAGACCGCCCGCTCATGCGCATAAGCCGCCGGATAAAGCACCTCGCTGACCAGCGGGACGATCGGCCCGCTGCGCTCGGCGATGACCTTGCGCACGATGCGCGCCGCCTCGGGCGTGCCTGAAAAAGCAACCACATCGACCCGCAGCGAGCGCGCCTCGACAGGATCGGGGCGGCCGTCGATGGCCGCCAGCGGCAGGCCTTTGCCGGTCAATGCCGAGAGCGCCGCCGGTGCACCCGGTGCAACAGCCAGCACCGCATTGCCGGCGGCGAGCGCCTGGATGGTCTGCGCCAGCAGCGTGTCGCCGTCCGGCCCCAAGCACAGCACCCGGCCGCGCGGCGACAGCGACAGCGTGTTGGCCTCGCCGGTCGGCCCGGGCAGATCGACCTGGCCGAAATCAATGCTGGCGGCGGCTCCGATCGCGGCCGCGCCCTTGCCGCGAAGATGCTTCCTGAGGATGGCGACCCGGTCCGGCCGCGTCGACCAGCCGCCGAGAGCGGGATCGGGCAGATTGTCGGCCAGTTCGGTCGCCGTCACCTTATGGCCTTCGCCGACTTCCGTGCCCGCTTCAGGCCCTTTGCGGAAACGCCTGAGATAGTGCGGCCCGCCGGCCTTTGGCCCGGTGCCGGACAGGCCCTCGCCCCCAAATGGCTGCGAACCGACGACAGCGCCGATCTGGTTGCGGTTGACATAGATGTTGCCGGCATGGATGCCGTCGACGAAATGCTGCACCCGGCCTTCGATGCGGGTGTGCAGGCCGAAGGTCAGGCCGTAGCCCTTGCGGTTGATGGCGGCGATGACGCTGTCGATCTGGTCGGCGTCGAAGGTCGCGACGTGCAGCACCGGACCGAACACTTCGCGCTCCATCTCCTCGATGCCCTTGACCCGGAAGACATGCGGCGCGACGAAGCGGCCATCCTTGGGCGCCTCAAGTTTAGCGATCAGCCGGCCCTGCAGGCCCATCGTCGTGCAATAATCGCGGATCGAACTTTGCGCGTCATCGTCGATCACCGGACCGACATCGGTCGAAATCCGCCAGGGATCGCCGACATTGAGCGCCTCCATGGCGCCTTTCAGCATCTCCAGCATCTTCTTCTCGACGTCTTTCTGGACATAGAGCACGCGCAACGCCGAGCAGCGCTGGCCGGCACTCTGGAAGGCCGACGCGAGGATGTCACGCACCGCCTGCTCAGGAAGTGCCGTGGAATCGACGATCATGGCATTGAGGCCGCCGGTCTCGGCGATCAGCATGGCGTCCGGCGCCGCGGTCTCGGCCAATTGCTTTTCGATCAGCTTGGCGACCTCGGTCGAGCCGGTGAAGCAGACGCCGGCAATACGCGGGTCCGCTGTCAGCGGACCACCGACCGACGGGCCGTCCCCGGGCAGGAGTTGGATGACGTCTTCCGGCACGCCGGCCTCGCGCAGCATCTCGACGGCGCGGAAGGCGATCAGCGGGGTCTGCTCGGCTGGCTTGGCGATCACTGAATTGCCAGTGACAAGTGCTGCCGCGATCTGGCCGGTGAAGATGGCGAGCGGGAAATTCCACGGCGAGATGCAGACGATGGCGCCGCGCGCTTGCGTGCCCGTTTCGGCGTTCGCCGCCTCGGTGGCGTAATAGCGCAGGAAGTCGACCGCCTCGCGCACTTCGGCGACGCCGTCGGCCAGCGATTTGCCGGCCTCGCGCGTGGCGAGCGCGAAGAACTCGACGGCATTGGCCTCGTAAAGATCGGCGGCACGGTTGAGGATAGCGGCACGCTCGGCGACCGGGCGTTTTGCCCACGCCGGCTGCGCCTCGACAGCGATGCGCACGGCGGTTGCGACCTGCTTGGCGGCGGCCTCGTGAACCGTGCCGACCACCTCGGAAGGCTTTGCCGGATTGAGGATCGGGCGCTGCTTGCCGTAGCCGGCGGCGCGCGTGATCGGCTTGGCGTGCCAGCGATCGGGACCCGCAAATGCCGCTCTGGCCTGCTCGATATCAGCCAGCGTCACCGTGTCGGTGATGTCGAACCCCTTCGAGTTGCGGCGCCCGATCCCAAAGATCTGGGAAGGCCGGGCAATCGCCGGATTGGCGGCGGGACCCTGGCTTTCAACCGTTTCCAGCGGATCGCGTGCGATATCCTCCGGCTCGACCTCCTCGTCGGTCAATTGGTGCACGAAGGAGGAGTTGGCGCCGTTTTCCAGGAGCCTGCGGACCAGATAGGCCAGCAGGTCCGAATGCGCGCCGACCGGCGCATAGATACGGCAACGCGTGCCTTCGGCCTTGCGCACCGTTTCGTGCAAAGCCTCGCCCATGCCATGCAGGCGCTGGAATTCGAAGGTGTCGCGACTGTCAGCCATCGACAGGATGGCGGCGACGGTGTGCGCGTTATGGGTGGCGAACTGCGGATAGATGCGGTCGGTCATGCCAAGCAGCTTTTTCGCGCAAGCCATGTAGGAGACGTCGGTGTTGGCCTTGCGCGTGAACACGGGATAACCGGCAAGCCCGAGTGTCTGCGCCCGCTTGATCTCCGTGTCCCAATAGGCACCCTTGACCAGCCGGACCATGATGTTGCGATTATGCTTGTTGGCCAGGGCATAGAGCCAATCGATGGTGAAAGCCGCGCGCGGACCATACGCCTGCACAACGACGCCAAAGCCGTTCCAGCCGGCGAGTTCCGGCTCGGCCAGCACCCGCTCGATCACGTCGAGCGACAGGTCGAGACGATCCGCCTCCTCGGCGTCGATGTTGAGCCCCATCCGCGAATGCCGTGCGGCCAGGGCCAGCGACAACAGCCGCTCGGCCATCACAGGCAGCATCTCTTCCTTTTGCGCTTTTTCGTAGCGTGGATGCAGTGCCGAAAGCTTGACGGAGATGCCATGGTTCTGGCGGATATCTGGCCCGTTCGAGCCAGCATCGAGCGAGGAAATGGCGTCGGCATAGGCCTTGTGATAGCGCAGCGCGTCCGCCTCGGTGCGGGCCGCCTCGCCCAGCATGTCGAAGGAGTAGAGATAACCCTTCTGTGTCATCGGCCGGCCGCGCTTGACGGCTTCCGCGATCGTGCGGCCAAGCACGAACTGCTCGCCCATCTCGCGCATGGCGGCGGCCACTGCCTTGCGGATGACCGGTTCGCCCAGCCGGCGTACCATCGAGCGCAGCGTGCCTTCGATACCGCCCTCACCTTCCTCGAGCACGCGGCCGGTCAGCATCAGCGCCCAGGTCGAGGCGTTGACGAAGATCGAACTCGAACCGCCCGAATGCGCCGACCAGTCGTGCGGCGCGATCTTGTCGGCGATGAGGTCGTCCATCGTCTCTGTGTCGGGCACGCGCAGCAGCGCCTCGGCCAGGCACATCAGCGCCACGCCTTCCTTGGTGGAGAGGCCGTAGGCCGAGAGGAAGACTTCCATCAGCCGGGGATCGGACGAACCGCGCACCGCCCGCACCAGGTCGGCCGCACGCGCCGAGATCGCCTTACGGTCTCCGGCCGAAAGCCCGGCCGCCTCGGCTAATCGCTTAACCGCTGCGTCTTCGTCGGGCAAATAATTGGCGCGGATCTGCTGGCGGATGGCGTCGAGCGGCATGGCGGTCCTATGAGCAAGCACAAGGGTACGGGCCGGCGGTCACCGGACCGAATGGCGCAAGCTAGCACAAGTACCCGATTTCAGGCGGTCTGAAAAAATCGACAGGGCAGCTCGATTGACCTATCATGTCGCCGAAAATTGCTCATTCAGGCTGCAGTTTCGATGACAGAAGATCAATTGGACCGCATCGACAGGAACATCCTGTCGGCACTGGCCGGCAATGGCCGGCTTTCGATGTCGGAACTGGCGGTCAAGGTCGGCCTGTCGAAGACACCGGTGCAGGCGCGGGTGAAGCGGCTGGAGAAGGACGGCTATATCAGGGGATACCAGGCGATCATCGACCGCGAACGCATGGGCGAAGGCCATGTCGCCTTCGTGCAGGTGAAATTATCGGACACCCGATCCGCCGCGCTCGATGCCTTCAACCGCTCCGTACAAGCCGTGCCGGAGATCGAGCAGTGCCACATGATGGCGTCGAGCTTCGACTATCTCCTGAAGGTCCGCACGAAGGACATCGCCGCCTATCGCCGCGTGCTCGGTGAGCGCATCTCCGCCCTGCCCCACGTCGCCCAGACCTCGACCTTCGTGGCGATGGAGACGGTCAAGGACAGGTAACCTATTCCGATAGCGTCTTCAGGAATGCCACCAGTGCGGCCCGCTCGCGGTCCGAGAGCTCCAGCGGGTGAATTTCAGAACTGCCCTCGACGCTTGGCGCAGCCTTGGCATAGTGAGCGACGACCTCGTCGAGCGATGAAAACTGCCCGGCGTGCATGTAAGGCGGCCGCGTCGCCGCACCGCGCAGCGACGGCGTCTTGTAGGCGCGCACAAGTTCCGGCGCATCCTTGACCATGAAGCGCAGCTCGCCGCAGGCACTGGCCTCGCCATCGCGATAGGCTCCGAAGCAGTTGAATGGGTCGGCCTCGACCTGGGCCACCGCATCGACGCGCCCACGATCCGCCGGCAGGCCGGCAGCAGGCGGTACACCCGTGTTGTGAAAACCGTTGTCGCTGAAGCGCGGGCCGTTGTGGCAGCTCACGCAATTGGCCTTGCCGACGAACAGTTTCAACCCAAGGATTTCCTCCGTGGAAAAGACGGCATCGCCTTTCGGCTCGGCGCCTGTCGCAAGGTCCAGCGCAAAGCGGTCGAAGCGTGTCGGTGCCGGCTCGATCGAGCGTTCGAAAGCGGCGATCGCCTTGCCGATATTGGCATAGACGCCGTTGATTGCGTCGCGCTGCGCATCGCTCATCGCGTTCCAGGCGGTTTTTTCGGCATCGCTTCCAAGCGGGCTGGCATTTGGCGGAATGCTGGACAAATCAGGCAATGGCCCGAAGATGCGCTCATAGCGTTCGCCGAAACGCGCCTTCATGTAATGCGCGTAGGCAGCACGGTTTCCCGCCTGTTCCAACGGGTTTTCGAGCGGTGTCAGCGCCTGCGCCCACAGGCTGTCGCGCCGTCCATCCCAGAAGAACCAGGGGTCGCGCGCCACGCCGGCCAGCGGCATGGTGCGCCGGTTGGTGTGGCCGACTCCGACCGCCTGCGGCAGGTCGTCCTGGAACTGCCGGTCGATCTTGTGGCAGGTCGAGCAGGACACCGTACCGTCGCGGCTCATCCCGACGTCGAAGAACAGCGTCGAGCCGAGCGCCGCCGCGGCCGGCTCATCGGCGAAGCGGTTGGTGGTATCAGGCTTCAGCGCCGGCAGCGTATTCAGCGCGAGCGATGCAATCGTCTTCTTCTCGGCATCGGAAAAATCCGGCTTGCCGCAACCGGCAAGGATGGCTGCCACCGTCAGTGCCAAAAAGCAGAAAAAGCGCCTCATCGACCGCTCACAGCACCACGTTGAACAGCACAGTGTCGGAGCCCGCGCCGGACGATATGGCGAAACGCAGTTGCCACCAGCCGCTCATGGTGAATTTCACCCCTTCGATGCGGTAGCGTCCCTCGCCTAGATAGTCGGTCGCCTGCGGGCTGGTCGGCAGACCGTGATTGTGTTGCGGCATGCCACCGGAGATGGCAATCGCGGCTCGCTCCACCGAGGCCCCCGTCTTTGTCTTCAGCGTCAGAAGCCAGGATTCCAGTTCGCCCTGCCGCACGACGCCCCGTTCCGGCACGAAACTCGCTACGTACAACCCGTTGTCGGTTTTTTTCGTCCGCGAGACATCCGGGCCGGCGGGCTGTGCCGAATGCGGCGCGGTCAGATAAACGGCCGCGAGAACGCCGACCAGCAAAGCAGCCAGACCAAGACCTGCCAGGAGATAACGCCATAACGATGCCAAACCGGTTCCTCTTTCGCAGATAACGTCCTGCCGGGCGGATCGCATCCCGCCAGCCTGTGGGAAAACGCTGTGGCGGAAAAAAGCCTGCTTGCCAAGCATGGCGCTGCGTTCGGCAAAAAGCTACAGCACCGAAAGCACTGGAGGATTGCAGATGGTGGGAAACGGCGTCGCCTCGATCGGCGAATGCATGCTGGAACTGTCGGGCCAGACCGGGCCGAACTGGCGCATGGGCTTTGCCGGCGACACGTTCAACACGCTGTGGGCGCTGCATGCCCTAAGCGCTGACCGGCCGGCAACCTATGTCTCGGCCTTCGGCGACGACCCTTTCTCGCAGGGCCAGATCGACTTCTTAGCCGAAAACGGCATCGGCATCGGCTCCAGTCCGGTCATACCGGGCGCGCGCCCCGGCCTCTATGCCATCGCGCTGACCGGCGCCGAGCGCTCCTTCACCTACTGGCGCGGCGACGCCGCCGCCAGGCAGCTCGCCTCGGATCCGGCGGCACTGGCGAAAAACCTGGAAAATCAGGCGCTTGTGTACTTCTCCGGAATCACTTTGGCAATTCTCGATGAGGCCGCGCGCCAGACGCTGCTGGCCGCAGTGGCAAAGGCGCGCGCGGCGGGCTCGCTGATTGCCTTCGATCCCAACTATCGGCCGCGGCTCTGGCGTAACCGCGAGGACGCGCAAGCAGCGATTGCCCGGGCGCTTGCGGTTACCGACATCGCGCTGCCGACGTTCCCGGACGAGCAGATGCTGTTCGGCGATGACACACCGCAGGCGACCGCCGAGCGCCTGGGGCAATTGGTCAAGGAGGTCGTGGTCAAGAACGGCGAGGCACCGGCGTTGATTGGCAAGGGTGGAGCGCTGCGGGAGGTCGCCGCAATCCACGTGCCTGCGCCCGTGGACACGACCGGTGCCGGCGATTCCTTCAACGGCGGCTATCTCGCCGCACGGCTTGGCGGGATTGCCCCGGCGGACGCTGTCCAGCGTGCGCACCGCGTCGCCGCCGCCGTCGTGCAGGTCCGCGGCGCATTGGCGCCGTTCGAGACGCTACGGGCGGCGTTCGGCCAGTCCTGAAAAAGTCAGCCCTGCCGGAACCGATATTCCGTCACGTGGTGGTAGATCGCGCCAGGCCATAGCGTCGCCTGCGGGAAATACGGCCGGTTCGGCGCGTCGGGCCATATCTGCGGCTCCAGACAGAAGCCGCTGAAGGCCTTGTAACCCCGCCCTTCCAGGCCGGTGCGTGGCGTCACATATTGCCCGGTATAAAGCTGGACGCCGGGCTCGGTGGTCCAGACTTCCATCTCGATGCCGGAACTCGCCCCTTGCACCCAAGCTGCCTGCTTGAGCGGACCGCGCGCCGCGGCCAGGCAGAAATTCTGGTCGTAGGGTAACTGTTCGCCCTCGGTCTCCATGCGCAGCGGCCGCGCCTGGCGAAAATCGAAGGGCGTGCCGTCGACCGGCTTGACCACGCCGGTCGGGATCATGTCGCCGTCGACAGGCAGATAGGCGCCGGCGTTCAGCATCATCCTATGGTCGAGAATGTCGCCGGCACCGCCATCGTCGAGGTTAAAATAGGAATGCTGGGTGAGATTGCACGGCGTCGGCTCCTCGCAGGTCGCCGTCAGTTCGACGCTGAGCGTGCCGGGAATTTTCAGCCGGTAGGTGCAGGTAACGTCGAGCGCTCCGGGAAAGCCCATCGCGCCATCGGGATCATGCAGCGTCAGCGTGACGAAGTCCCTGCCGTGCAGCGAAACCGTCCATGGCCGGTGGGAATAGCCTTGCGAGCCGCCATGCAGCGTATGCTTGTCCAGGAAATTGCGCTCGGTCTGATAGCGGTTGCCGCCAATTGTGAAACGAGCGTCGCCGATGCGGTTGGCGTAGCGCCCAACAACCGCCCCGAAGAAGCCAGTATCGGTCTCATACGCTTCCAGAGTGCTGTAGCCGAGAACCAGCGGCGCATCATGCCCGGCCAGGCGCAGGTCCTGGACGATAGCGCCGAGCCCGATGATGTTGGCGGTGAGGCCGCCGCCCCTGATCGTGAAGCGGCGGACCGGTTCGCCTGCCTGCGTCGTGCCGAAAACCTCGCCGTCCTTCATCATCATGCCCGCAAACGTCAGTGGATCCAAAGGACTTCGGCTGGTTCTTCAGCCTCGAGGCAGGTTTACGAACCTGCCTCGAGGACTAGCCTATCAGAGGCCGAGGCCGCCGATGCACACATATTTGGTATCGAGGTAATCCTCGATGCCCTGATGTCCGCCTTCCTTGCCAAGTCCGGATTCCTTGACGCCGCCGAACGGTGCTTCAGGTGTGGTGATCAGCCCTTCATTGACCCCAACCATGCCGTATTTCAGGCCTTCCATGACCCGGAAGGCCCGGCCGAGATCGCCGGTGTAGAAGTAGCAGGCAAGGCCGAACTCCGTGTCGTTGGCGAGCGCCACGGCCTCTTCCTCGGTCTCGAACTTGAACACGGGTGCGACCGGCCCGAAAATCTCTTCCTTCATGAAGCGCATTTTCGGCGTCGCGTTGGCGATGACCGTCGGCTGGAAGAACGAACCGCCGAGCGCGTGGCGCTTGCCCCCGGCGACGACCTTGCCGCCCTTGGCCGTGGCGTCGGCGATCAGCTCCTCGACCTTCTCGACCGCCTTCTCGTCGATTAGCGGCCCCTGCTGGACGCCCTCTTCCAGGCCGGAACCAACCTTCAGCCCGTTGCTGGCCGCGGCGAGTTTCTCGACGAACTTGTCATAGACGCCAGCCTGGACCAGGAAGCGGTTGGTGCAGACGCAGGTCTGGCCGGAATTGCGATATTTGGCGGTGATCGCGCCGGCCACCGCACGCTCGATATCGGCGTCGTCGAAAACGATGAACGGCGCGTTGCCGCCGAGTTCCATCGATACCTTCTTGACGGTCACCGACGATTTCTGGATCAGGATCTTGCCGACTTCGGTCGAGCCGGTGAAGGTGATCTTCTTGACCAGCGGATTGGCGCAAATCTCGTCGCCGATCTCGCCGGCGGCGCCGGTCAGGATGTTGACGACGCCCTTGGGAAAGCCGACTTCCTCGGCAAGCGCCCCCCAGGCAAGGCCGGAATACGGCGTCTGCGAGGCCGGCTTGACGACAGCGGTGCAGCCCGCGGCAAGTGCGGGACCGAGCTTGCGGGCCAGCATCGAGGAGGGGAAATTCCACGGCGTGATGGCGGCGATGACACCGACTGGTTCTTTCGTCACCAGGATGCGGCGGTCCGCCCATGGCGAGGGCACGACATCGCCATAAGTGCGGCGGCCTTCTTCGGCGAACCACAGGATGTAGGCGGCAGCCGAACCGATCTCGCCCTTGGATTCGAACAGCGACTTGCCCTGCTCTATGGTGAGCAGTTCGGCCAGCACGTCCTGATTGTCCATCATAGCGTCATGCAGCTTGCGCAGCAGCTTCGAGCGCTCGAGCGCGGTCGTCTTGCGCCAGGTTTTGAAAGCCTCATCGGCGGCCTCGATGGCGCGGCGAGTTTCTGCCTTGCCCGACTTCGGTACGGTGCCGATCTTGAGGCCTGTAGCCGGATTGTTCACGTCGACCGTCTGGCCGCTGTCGGCTTGCACCCATTCGCCGTTGATGAGATTGGCCTGCCGCATGAAATGGCTGGTTTTCTGAAGCATGGTCTAGCCTCCGTTCGGCGCTCACGGGCCGCTATCTGGATGTCTTCGGTAAAGCGCAGGCAGGCCCCGCGCTGGAGCCATTGCTCTTAACCTAGGGAAAGCCCCGCAAGCAATCGCAAGATGGCATATAGGGGTTGGACCAGCACAAGACGAGCGCGTTGGCGTACGGCGTCGCCACCTTACCCGAAAACATGCAGGACAACCGTCAGCCAGAAAGCGGTGGTGATCGCCGCGCAGGCCGTGGCGATGGTCATCTGGTTCGATGCCAGCGCCTGGCCGGTGTTGAACTGCACCGCGATGAGATAGGAATTGATGCCGGAGGGCAGCGCCGCCACCACGACCGCCACCTTGGCGGTCAGGGGCGGCAGGCCGAGCAGCCAGACGAAGGCAAGAACCAGTGCCGGCATCAGGAACAGTTTGAGCGCCGAAAGCGCCAGCGCCGGCCGGACATTGCCTGATATCCCGAAGCGGCGCAGGCTGAGCCCCATGGCAAACAGCGCCACCGGCCCGGCCGTATCGGCCAATGCATCCACCAGGCGCATGGCGAGACCAGGCAGCGGCACGCCGCTGAGCCGCCATGCCAGGCCCAGGACAATGCCGATGATCAGCGGATTCATGAACAGCCGCCTGAGGAAACTTCTGATAACGCGCAAGGGATGCACGTGTTCGCCGCTGCCGCGCCCGAACATCTCGAACAGCACGATCGAAGCCATCATCATGATCGGCAGATGCACCGAGACCAGCAGCGACAGCACTTCGAAGCCGCTCGGGCCGAATATGCCGAGGATGAAGGGGGCGCCGAGCAGCACGATGTTGGAGAAGGCCGACGAGACGCCTCCGACAACGCCGGCGCGGGCATCCCGCCCGAATATCCGCGTGATGACGAGATGGCCGGCGGCCCAGGTGATCGCCGCCGCCGTGAAATAAGCACCCCACAGCGGCCAGGGCGCCACGCCATGGAAATCCGCCGTCACCATGGTCTGGAACAGGAGCAGCGGCATTGCCACCGAGACCGCGAAGTCGGATATCCCCTCGCCGCTCGCCGGTCTCAAATAGCCCGTGAGCCCGGCGAGATAGCCGAGCGCGACAAGACTGAAGACGAACAGGACGGTTTCGGTAAGCGGAGACATTTTTCAGGGATAGGCGAGCCACGGTCGCTGCGCAATCGCACCCGGTCATGCTGCTCGATGCCTGCCGCACCAATCCGTTTCCTGCCGATGCCATGGGTGCGGCGTGCGCCAACCCACTCGGCCGAGCCGATCGGAGCTGGCGGGCTGGAACCGGTGCGCGGCGGCAAGCCCGAATACCTCAAGGCGATTGCCTTCTTCGATAATGCCAAACAGGGCTTTACCGAAGCCGGCTACACGATCCCCATCCCGCTCACCGATCAGAAGATCGATCTGGTGAAGCAGCAGCTCGCCAAAAAGTGAGGCTTGAGACGCGGCTGACGCCCGGCTTGTCTTTGTGCCTGCTTTCCAATCCTTATATGCGAATGGTTGGAGCCCGACACGGGAGCATGGAAGGGTGGCGATGATCCGGTTAGCCTTGGCGTTGTTCCTGCTTGTCGTCCCCGCCGCCGCGCACGCGACGGACGCCGGCTGGGCGCTGCTGCGCGATGGCGGCCATGTCGTGCTGCTGCGCCACGCTATGGTCACCGGCACCACCGACCCGGCCAATTTCGACATCGGCAATTGCGCCACCCAGGTCAATCTGTCGGCGCGCGGCAAGCAGCAGGCAAGCAAGATCGGCGCCCTGTTTGCCGCCCGCGCGGCTCCCATCGAGCGCATTTTGTCCAGCCGCTATTGCCGCTGCCTCGACACCGCGCGCACCGCCTTCGAGGCCGAGCCGGAGCTGTTCGCACCGCTCGATCTCCTGAAGGGTGACGATGCGCAGAAAGCAGCGCAGATCGCCGCCATCATGAAGGAAATCCGCGCCTATTCCGGCTCCGACAATCTGGTCCTGGTCACCCATCTCGAAAACATCGTGGCGCTGACCGGCGTGTCGCCGCGCGAAGGCGAAGCAGTGGTGGTCGAGCCGCAAGGCGACGGCTTGCGCGTACTCGGCCGCGTCACCTTCTGAGACAACTGCTCCCGAACGCGGGCGCGGCAATGAGTGTTGCCGAAATGCCACCGCCGAAAGAAGCCGCGAATTCGGTACGACAATGTCGCTTGCGACAACCCGTCGCAGGGGCTAAAGGCGCGCTCCCGGTCACGAAAACCGAAGCGAGCACAACGGTTGGAGCTTTCGTCTCCGCCCGTGCAGACGGCTTTGCCGCCCTGTATACGGCGCCGCTTTGGGGATTGGGATCGCGGATGTAGCTCAACTGGGAGAGCGCCGGACATAATCCGGAGGTTGTGGGTTCGAGTCCCGTCGTCTGCACCACGGGTAGCTCAGTTGGTAGAGCATCAGACTCATAATCTGATTGTCGAAGGTTCGATTCCTTCTCCATTGGCTCGATAGCCAGCACCCTGCCAGGTGTTATCTGAAACGGTCCGGGGACTGGAATGCTGAAGACGTGACGGACGGCCGAGGCCTTCGGGCCAGGACGTATCGAAAGGTCCGATGCCATCGGCTCGCGGCCAGGCTCGCGGTGATGGTCAAGGCGCAGTGTCGCCGGCAAGGGAGGCTCGCCTCCGGCGCCCGCTTCGCTGCCCCGCGATCTGCTCCCGCAGGCCCGCCGCGCATCGATGCCACCAGTCCCCGGATCATTCGTGTCCGGAATTGGAAGTGAAACGAGAAACGAAGGGAAGATCGACGCATGACGTGACGCCTCGCATGGGGCCATGCCCGACAGGAGTAAGACAATGACTATTCTCGATACAGTTCTTGGGCGCGAGCGCGTCCTCGTTAAGGAAAACGAACGTGCCCTCACTCTCTACAAGGGAGAGATCAAGGCTGTCCTGCTGCCGGGTGAGCACTGGCTCGCCAACCGGAACCAGAGCCTTGAGGTGTCCCGGCACGATCTGAAGAGCCCGGAATTCGTTTCGGCGTACGAGAAGGCGTTGTTCGACAAGCTCCCGGACGTGGCCGCGCGTCATTTCACCGTCGTGCGCACCGGGCGCACGGAAGTTGCCGTCATCGAGCGTGACGGCAACCTGCATTCCGTGCAGGCCCCCGACCGTAAGCTGGTACTATGGACCGATGCCGGACCGTGGAAGGTGACGGTGATCGACACCTCGGCCGATCTTGCCATCGATCCGGCTGTCATGCGCCGGCTCGGCCAGGCTCGGAAGGCGGAATTGATGTCCGTTCACCCGGTTGTCGACGGCCAGGCCGGGCTGCTGTTCATCGACGGTGTCCTTGTGCGGACGCTTGCCGCTGGCGTGCACGGCTTCTGGAACGTCGGACGGATGGTGCAGATCAAGGTCGTCGACCTCAAGCGCCAGTCGCTAGATGTCGCCGGGCAGGAAGTGCTGACCAGGGATCGCGTCACGATCCGCGTCAACATCGCGGCCGAATACCGGGTCATCGATCCGGTCAAGGCGGTGAGCGCGGTGAAGGACTTCTCCGAGGCCCTCTACCGCGCCCTGCAGTACGCGTTCCGCAAGACGCTGGGCGCGCTCACGCTCGACCAGATCCTCGAAAAGAAGGTGACGGTCGACGAGGAAGCGGCGGCCAAGGTCCGTGCCGACATGGCCGAGATCGGGGTCGAGGTCAGCGATATCACGCTCAAGGATGTCATCCTGCCGGGTGAGATGCGCGAGATCCTCAACCAGGTGGTTTCGGCCGAAAAGCAGGCCGAGGCCAACGTCATCCGCCGCCGCGAGGAGACGAACGCCACGCGTTCCCTGCTCAACACGGCCAAGGTGATGGCGGAGAACCCGGTGATGCTGCGGCTGAAGGAGCTCGAAGCTCTGGAAACCATCGCCGGCAAGGTCGAGCGGCTGACCGTCCACAACGGAACGGGCGGGCTGCTGAACGACCTTGTCAAGCTCCGCGACAGCTGAGCTTACGTGGCGTCAACGGAAGGGCCGCCGGGTCGACCGGCGGCCCTTCTTGCGTTTCTTGGGCATCCTACCCATCTGCGCCCGGCTTAACAGGCCTTTTCCTGCCGGGAAAAACCGATTAGACAGCGCCCAAACGAATGCGGACAGATTCCGCCCGCAAAGAAGGAAAAGCCCCTTGTCTACAACGTTCGACAAAGTCGCCAAGATCATTGCCGACACCAGCGAGATCGATATCGACACCATCACGCCCGAGAGCCACACCATTGACGATCTCGGCATCGACAGCCTCGACTTCCTGGACATCGTGTTCGCCATCGACAAGGAATTCGGCATCAAGGTGCCGCTGGAAAAGTGGACCCAGGAAGTCAATGACGGCAAGGCTTCGACCGACGATTACTTCGTCATGAAGAACCTGTGCGCCAAGATCGATGCGCTGGTTGCCGCCAAGACCGCCTGAGGTCATCAGGGCGCGTGACTTGACGCGCTCCGTCACCTGACCCACAAAGCCGCTCATGAGCAGCCCCCACGACGTCGTCATCACAGGTATCGGCCTTATTTCCTCGCTGGGGGAAGGTCCTGACGCCCATTGGCAAAAGCTGGCGCAACCGGGCCGGGAGCCGGTGCTCGAGGCCGGGCGCTTCGCGCCCTACACGGTTCATCCACTGCCCGAGATCGACTGGAACCTGCAGATCGCCAAGCGCGGCGATCAGCGGCAGATGGAGACATGGCAGAGGCTCGGCACCTATGCGGCGGGCCTCGCGCTCGACGACGCCGGCATCAAGGGCAATGACGAACTCTGCACCACCATGGACATGGTTGTGGCGGCCGGCGGCGGCGAGCGCGACGAAGCGGTCGACGCCGACATTCTAGCCGCTTCGGAAAACCGCAACGACCGCGACGTGCTGCTCAACGAGAAGCTGACCACCGAATTGCGACCGACGCTTTTCCTGGCGCAGCTTTCCAATCTGCTCGCCGGCAACATCTCCATCGTTCACAAGGTGACCGGCTCGTCCAGGACCTTCATGGGCGAGGAAGGCGCTGGCGTCTCCGCCGTCGAGACGGCAGCCGCGCGCATTCGCTCCGGCCAGTCGACGCACATCCTGGTCGGCGGCGCCTTCCAGACGGAACATTCCGACATGCTGCTCGGCTACGAGCTGGCCGGTTATCTGCATCGCGGCCCGTGGAAGCCCGTCTGGCAAAGGCAGGGCGCCGAGGGCGGCGGCGTGGTCTCAGGTTCCGGCGGTGCCTTCCTGGTGCTTGAGCAGCGCGAACACGCGGCAAGCCGCGGACGCAAGATCTACGCTGAACTCGGCCCCGTCGTCTCCGGCCGCGCCAGGCGCGCGCGCGGAGAACTCGACGCCGAGATCGCTCTCCTGCTCAAACAGGCGCTGCCGCTGAACGGCAAGCTGCTCGCCATGTCGGGAGCATCGGGCGCGCATGCGGCAACATCGGCCGAAAAGGCGGCGCTCGACGCCAATCCGGCGATATCGGCGCGCGGTTTTACAACGTTGACCGGGCACATGAAGGAAGCGCAGTTTCCCTTCGCCGTAGCGCTGGCGGCACTCGCGGTCGACCGCAAGGCCGCCTACCCTGTCTTTGACGCCACGGCCGAAAAGCCGTTTGAAGGCATTCCCGCGAGCGTCCTTGCAACGGCGATCGGCTATCACCAATTCGAGGGCATGGCGCTGGTCAACGCCGCTTGAGGCGGCGTCTGGCGAACGCACTGCAGAGATAAGAGGGCTCCCGGATGGCCAATTTCAGAGATCACATGGGCAGGCCCGTGGTTGCCGTCACTGGTATCGGTGTGGTGACCTCGCTCGGCGTCGGCAAATCAGACAATTGGGCCGCGCTGACCTCGGGCAAGTCGGGCATCCACCCGATCACCCGCTTTCCGGTCGATCACCTCAACACACGGATCTCCGGCATGGTCGATTTTCTGCCGTCGAGCTCCAAGGGAGCAAGCCTTCTCACCTATGAACTGGCGGAAACCGCGGCTCAGGAGGCTGTTGGCGAAGCCGGCCTGAATTCCGGCGATTTCGGAGGCCCTCTCTTCCTCGCCTCGCCGCCGGTCGAACTCGACTGGCACGATCGCTTTTCGCTCTACAATTCCGACAAGCAGGATTCCGGCGCCGAAAGGCTGCTGCGCGTGGCGCGCGGCCTGAAGGAACTCGATCTCTTCGAAACCACCCAGTTCGGCTCGATCGCCGACCGGCTAGCCAACCGGTTCGGCACGCGTGGCCTGCCGATCACGCTCTCGACGGCTTGCGCCTCCGGCGCCACCGCCATCCAGCTCGGCGTCGAGGCGATCCGCCGTGGCGAATGCGACCGGGCGCTGTCGATCGGCGCCGACGGCTCGGCGACCGCCGAGGCGCTGATCCGCTTCTCGCTGCTGTCGGCGCTCTCCACCCACAACGACAATCCGGAAAAGGCTTCCAAGCCGTTTTCCAAGGACCGTGACGGCTTCGTGTTGGCCGAGGGATCCGGCGCCCTGGTGCTGGAATCGCTGGAGGCGGCGCTTGCCCGTGGGGCCGCCATTCTCGGCATCCTCAGCGGCTGTGGCGAAAAGGCCGACGATTTCCATCGCACGCGCTCCAAGCCGGATGGATCGCCGGCGATTGCCGCTGTCCGGGCCGCACTTGCCGATGCGGGTCTCGGCGAAGACGAGATCGACTATGTCAACGCACACGGCACCTCGACGCCGGAAAACGACAAGATGGAGCACCTGTCGCTGTCGACGGTGTTTGGCGAGCGCATCGGCTCTATGCCGATCTCGTCCAACAAGTCGATGATCGGCCACACGCTGTCGGCGGCGGGCGCGGTCGAAGCGGCGTTTTCGCTGATGACGATGCGCGAAAGCGTCATACCTCCGACCATCAACTATGACAATCCTGACCCGGCGATCGTGCTCGACGTCGTGCCGAACAAGAAGCGCGATGCGCAGGTTCGCTCCGTTCTGTCGAACTCCTTCGGCTTTGGCGGCCAGAACACTTGCCTTGTCATGGCGCGGGAACCGGTCTAAGCGAGCCCTTTCCGCTTAACAGAACCGACAGGCTCCATGCGCGCACTGCAACTTATCGAGGACCGCCGCCTTGAAACGGTGGACCTGCCACCCCCGCCGCCTCCCGCGCTTGGCGAAGTGACGCTGCGCATCAAGGCGGTGGCGCTGAACCACATCGACGTCTGGGGCTGGCGCGGCATGGCCTTCGCCAAGCGCAAGCTGCCGCTGGTCGTGGGTGCCGAGGCCTCCGGCGAGGTAGAGGCGGTCGGTCCCGGCGTTTCCAGCCTGCTGCCCGGACAATTGGTATCGATCTACGGCGCGCGCACCTGCGGCCTCTGTCGTGCCTGCCGCGAAGGCCGCGACAATCTGTGCGAGCATGTTTCGGGCGTTCACGGCTTCCATCTCGACGGATTCGCGCAGGAGAAAATCAACCTGCCGGCGCGCCTGCTGGTCCCCGCCCCGCCCGGTGTGACCGACATCGGGGCCGCCGTGGCGCCCGTTACCTTCGGCACCGTCGAGCACATGCTGTTCGACAATGCCAGGCTGCAGCCCGGTGAGACGATCCTCGTCCATGCCGGCGGATCCGGCATCGGCTCGGCGGCCATCCAGCTGGCCAAGCGGATGGGCTGCACGATCATCACCACGGTCGGCTCGAACGACAAGATCGACAAGGCCAAGGCGCTCGGCGCCGACCATGTCATCAACTACCGCGACGATCGTTTCGAGGGCGTCGTGCGCAAGCTGACGAAGAAGAAAGGCGTCGACGTGGTGTTCGAGCATGTGGGCACCGACACCTTTGCCGGTTCGATGCTGTGCCTGAAGCGCGGCGGTCGCCTTGTGACCTGCGGTTCGACCTCCGGCGTGTCGACTCAGATCAACCTGATGCAGCTCTTCCAGCAGCAGTTGAAACTGCTCGGATCCTTCGGTTGCCGGATGGAGAACATGGCCAACGTCATGCAGAAGATGGCCGCTGGACAGGTCGCTCCGGTGATCGACACCGAGGTCGGCTTCGACGATATCGATGCCGCGCTGAAGCGCATGGAAGGCCGCGACGTTTTCGGCAAGATCATCCTGCGCGTCGCCTAGAGTCGGATGATTTCAGGTCGAATTGACCTGAAATCTGAATCCGCCTCTAAATCAAGGAATAGAGCATGATGTCATCCGAAAACCCTTTCACACTTTTCGGCATCATGCTCTAGAGCCCCGATTTCCGTGCTCAAGAAGCTTCGCCGCGATCTGAAATTTCGCTATGGCAGACAATTGCGCCAGGTGAATTACTGGTTTGTTGCGCGTCTCGCGATGGTCATCATGTCGCTGCTGCGCCTGCTGCCGGTCGACAGCGCGCTGAATTTTGCCGACCGCACCGCACGCCTCATCGGTCCAAGGGTCGGGCGCCACCAGGTCGCCCTCGACAATCTGCGCAAGGCCTATCCGGAAAAGAGCGAGGACGAAATCCGGGCCATCGCCTCCGACATGTGGGGCAACATGGCCCGCCTTGCCGCCGAATACATCTTCCTCGACGCCCTGTTCGACTATGACCCAGCCGCCGGCAAGCCCGGCCGTATCGAGGTCAAGGGAACAGAGCATTTCGTGGAGATCGCGGCCGAGAAGCAGCCGCACATCGTCTTCACCGGCCATCTCGGCAATTTCGAGCTGCTGCCGGTGGCGGCCGCGACCTTCGGCATGAACATCACGGCGCTGTTTCGGCCGCCCAACAACCCCTACCTCGCCGACTACATCCTTTCGACAAGGCGATCGACCATGGGAGGCTTGCTGCCTTCGATGGCTGGTGCCTCGTTCGCGCTGGCGGGGGTGTTGGAGAATGGCGGCAATATCGGCGTTCTCGTCGACCAGAAATTCTCCAACGGCCTGGACACGACCTTCTTCGGCCGTCCCTGCCAGAGCAACCGCGTGCTCGGCACCCTTGCCCGCCACTATGACTGCGACGTCTATCCGGCGCGTTGTATTAGGTTGCCGGGCAACCGCTTCCGGCTCGAGATCGAGGACAAGCTGGTCCTGCCGCGCACCGCCGACGGCAGCGTCGATGTCCACGCCACCACCCAGATGCTGAATGACGTCGTCGAGCGCTGGGTCCGAGAGGATCCAGGCCAATGGATGTGGTTCCACAAAAGGTGGGAGATCAGCAAGTGGCGGCGAAAAAACCGCACCAAGCCGGCTCCCGTCTCAAACAACTGAGCAAGCCGCTGGCGGGAAGCGTTCCTCCGCCAGCAGACAAAGCCAGTACCAACAATCTTCAAGTGTCTAATTGGTGACGACAATGCGCGTATTGCCGAAGCCCACTTCGCGGACCATCGAATAGAAGGCCGCGGCATTGGCCGTATGCAGCCTTACGCAACCATGCGAAGCCGGACGGCCGAGCTGCCTGACGGCGCCCGTTCCATGGATGGCATAGCCGCCACGAAAGAACACCGAGTACGGCATCGGCGACATGTCGTATTTGCGCGAATACCACATCCGCGCCGTGCGCTGCGGCCGGTAGGTGCCGCGCGGCGTGAAATAGCCCGGACGGGCGGTCGAGACGGCCCATCGATAGACAGAATCCCCATAACGAACCGTCATCGTCTGCGACGACACGTCGATGTTCGCCACCAATGTGGCCGCCAGACTTGCGGCCGATGCGCCAAACAGCGCAACGACCAATACTGCTGCCTTGAGAAATGACATTTTCATGCGATCAAACCCCTTTGATTGCCCTTGCCTGCTCGCCATCACGTTGTTTTTCACCTTTTTAATGGCGGTGAACAGATAACACACAGTCTTTGACCAATTCGCCAATCCAAAGCAGTGAATTTGAACGATTTCCCGCGATAGTTGCCACAACGACACGTTGCACGGGTTTGATCACGGGCTTGCAAAACCACTGGGATCGCTGCTCAACTCGCGGCATGAACGGGGGACTCCTCAAGGCAATCGACATCAGGCGCGACGAGTTGGTGGCGCTGACCGCCGACCTGATCCGCTTTCCGACCATAAATCCACCCGGCGAAGCCTACGGGCCATGCGCCGACTATATCGGTGCGCGGCTAAGGAAGAGCGGCTTCGAGACCGAGTTCATCCGCGCCGACGGCACGCCCGGCGACACCGATCGCTATCCGCGCATCAATGTCGTTGCGCGGTTTGATGGACGGTCACCTGGTGCCTGCGTCCATTTCAATTCGCATATCGACGTTGTCGAAGCCGGCGACGGCTGGACCGTCGATCCGTTCGCCGGCATCGTCAGGGATGGCAAGGTCTATGGACGCGGCGCCTGCGACATGAAGGGCGGCCTCGCCGCCTCCATCATCGCTGTCGAAGCCTTTTTGGAAGTCTTCCCGGACTTTCCGGGCGCCATCGAGATCTCGGGAACGGTCGATGAGGAATCCGGCGGCTTCGGCGGCGTCGCCCACCTGGCCGGCCTCGGCTATTTCTCGAAACCCAGGGTCGATCACGTCATCATTCCCGAGCCTCTCAACAAGGACCGCATCTGCCTCGGCCATCGCGGCGTCTGGTGGGCGGAGATCGAGACCAAGGGTGAGATCGCGCACGGCTCGATGCCGTTTCTCGGCGACAATGCGGTGCGCCATATGGGCGCGGTGCTGCAGGCATTCGAGAACGAACTGTTCCCGGCACTCGACCGCAAGATCACGCGCATGCCGGTGGTGCCGGAAGGCGCCAGGCGCTCGACCATGAACATCAATTCCGTTCATGGCGGCCAGACCGAGGATTTCCGCCCCGGCCTGCCCTCCCCCAACGTGCCCGATTCCTGCCGTCTGACCATCGACCGCCGCTTCCTTCTCGAGGAGGATCTGGCCACGGTCAAAGCCGAAGTGACCGGCATTCTCGACCGGCTGAAGCGCGAGCGCAAAAAATTCGACTACGAGATCCGCGATCTGATGGAAGTACTGCCGCTGATGACCGAGCGCGACGCGCCCGTCGTCAAGGCGGTGGCGCAAGGCATTCATGCGATCTTCGACCGCGAGCCCGACTACGTCATTTCGCCCGGCACCTACGACCAGAAGCACATCGCCCGCATCGGACATATCCACGACTGCATCGCCTATGGCCCGGGCATTCTCGACCTCGCCCATCGGCCGGACGAGTGGGTCGGCATATCGGACATGGTGGAATCGGCCAAGGTGATGGCGATCGGGCTCAACGTGCTGCTGCGCGGCACGGCCACGGGATAACCCTGCATCGCGATAAGCTTCGGCCCGCCGACGGGGCTGGCACGGCAAAAACATTCCCCGCCATCCCGCCTAGCAGCACGAAACGCAATTTACTCCCACGCGAAATCACGCTTCTATCGCCCGGCTTGAGCACGTGTCCTGAACGCATGGGGAGTTGCACGATGAGATTGTGGAAAACCATTCTGGCCGCCGCGGTTCTCGCATTGGCCGCAGGAACCTCCGCCTTTGCGGCCCGAACCGACCTGGTCATCGGCATTCCGCTCGAACCGCCGCATCTCGACCCAACCGCTGGTGCCGCGGCGGCGATCAAGGAAGTGCTCTACGCCAATGTCTTCGAGGGCCTGACCCGGATCGGACCCAATGGCGAGGTGCTGCCGGATCTGGCGGAAAGCTGGACCATTTCCGATGACGGCAAGGTCTACACCTTCAAGCTGCACACCCGCGTCAAATTCCACGACGGCGCCGATTTCAGCGCCGATGACGTGAAATTCTCGCTCGACCGTGCCCGCGCCGACAATTCGGTCAACGCGCAGAGGGGCCTGTTCGCGGCCATCGACAAGGTCGATGTCATCGATCCGGCGACGGTGAAAGTCACGCTGAAAAACCCGCAAGGATCCTTCCTTAACAATATGGGCTGGGGCGACGCGGTGATGGTGTCGCCGAAATCCGCCGACACCAACAAGGAAAACCCGGTTGGCACCGGCCCGTTCAAGTTCCAGAACTGGGCCAAGGGATCATCGATCACGCTGGTCAAATCTGACCATTACTGGGGCGCTCCGGTGTTCCTCGACAAGGTCGAGTTCCGTATCGTGCCGGATGCCGCGGCCTATGTGCCGGCCCTTTTGTCCGGCGACATCCAAGCCTTCCCCTTCTTCGATCCCGACAGCCTCGCACAGGTCAAGGACGATCCGCGTTTCAAGGTGGTGATCGGTTCGACCGAAGGCGAGACCATCCTCTCGATCAACAACAAGAAGCCACCTTTCGACAAGCTGCAGGTCAGGCAGGCGATCTCCTACGCGCTCGACCGCAAGGCGATCATCGACGGCGCCTCGGCCGGCCTTGGCCTGCCGATCGGCTCGCATATGTCGCCGGCGAACAAGGATTATGTCGACCTCACCGGCCTCTATCCGCACAATGTCGACAAGGCCAAGGAACTGCTGAAGGAGGCCGGACTGGAGAACGGCTTCAAGGCAACGCTGAAACTGCCGCCGCCCAGCTATGCACGGCTCGGTGGCGAGATCATCGCCTCGCAACTTCGCGATGTCGGCATCAACCTGGAGATCATCCCGGTCGAATGGGCGCAGTGGCTGGACCAGGTGTTCACCAAGAAGGATTACGACCTGACCATCGTCTCCCATACCGAGCCCAACGACATCGATATCTATGCGCGCAAGGACTATTACTTCAACTACGACAATCCGACCTTCGACAAGGTGATCGCCGACCTCAACCTCACCTCAGACGAGGCCAAGCGCAAGGAACTGCTTGGCGAGGCGCAGAAGATCCTGGCCGACGACGCCGTGGTCGGCTTCCTCTACGAATTGCCCAAGGTCGGTGTCTGGAACGCCAAGCTGCAAGGCCTGTGGGAAAATGCGCCGATCCAGGCCAATGACCTGACCAAGGTGAAGTGGAGCGAGTGAGGTTCGTGGTGCGCGCGCCACTCCCTCGCCTTCCATGAGCGCCTACCTCCTCAAGCGCCTCGCCGTCGCTTTAGCCACGCTGGTGCTTGCCTCGATGGTGGTGTTCGCCGTGCTGGAGATCCTCCCCGGCGATCCGGCGCGGCTGATGCTGGGCATGAACGCCAGTGCCGACCAAGTGGAACTCTTGCGCAACCAGATGGGCCTCAACGCGCCGATCGTACTGCGCTATCTGCACTGGGCCGGCGGCTTGCTCACCCTCGATTTCGGCCGCTCCTATACCTACTCGGTCCCGGTCATCGATCTCGTGCGTGAACGGCTGGCCGTCTCGCTGCCGCTGGCGCTGATCGCGCTCGCGCTCTCCACCTTGATCGCCATTCCGGTCGGCCTGTTTTCGGCCAGCCGGCGCGGACGGGCCGGCGATACGATTTCAATGGGCGTCGCGCAGCTTGGCGTTGCCGTGCCCAATTTCTGGTTCGCGCTGATGCTGATCTATGTCTTCGCCGTCTGGCTGCGTCTGGTCCCGGCCGGTGGTTTTCCTGGTTGGGGCGCCGCCGCCTGGCCGGCACTGAAATCGCTGCTGTTGCCGGCGGTGGCGCTTGCCTTGCCGCAAGCGGCGATCCTGGCGCGCGTCACCCGCTCGGCGCTGATCGAGGTGCTCAACGAGGATTACATCCGCACCGCCCGCGCCAAGGGCCTGCCCTATCGAGCCGTGCTGTGGCGGCACGCGCTACGCAACGCCATGATCCCGGTGCTGACCATCCTTGGCCTGCAGTTCGCCTTCCTGCTCGCCGGCACCATCATCATCGAAAATGTCTTCTATTTGCCCGGACTTGGCCGGCTGGTGTTCCAGGCGATCACCCAGCGCGACCTGATCGTCGTCGAGAGCGTCGTCATGCTGCTGGTCGCCGCCGTCATTGCCGTCAACCTCGTCGTCGACCTTTCCTATGCGGTGGTCGATCCCCGCCTGAGGACCCGGCAATGACGCTGCGCATCGACATCCCCGACGAGACGTTCCGCGGCATCCTGGCCAAGGCGTTTGGGAACACCGCTTTCGTTACCGGTTTCGTCATCACCGTGCTGATCCTGGCGATGGCTGTCGTCTCCTATGTCTGGACACCCTTCGATGTGACGAGGCTCGTCATAGCGGACAAGACGCAAGGTCCCTCGCTGGCGCACTGGTTCGGCACCGACCATTTCGGCCGCGATATCCTGTCGATGATCATGGTTGGCGCCCGCAACTCGATCGCCGTGGCGCTGGTCGCCGTCGGGATCGGCATGGGTGTCGGCGTGCCGCTTGGCGCCTTCGCCGCCGCGCGCGGCGGCCTCGCCGACGAGGCGCTGATGCGCATCAACGACCTCGTCTTCGCGTTCCCCGCGCTGCTGTCGGCCATCATGATAACAGCCATCTTCGGGCCGGGCGCCGTCAACGCGATCATAGCCATCGGTATCTTCAACATTCCGGTGTTCGCCCGCGTCGCCCGCGCCGGCGCGCTGGCCGTCTGGCCGCGCGAATTCATCCTCGCCGCGCGCGCCGCCGGCAAGAGCAGCACGCAGATATCGATCGAACACGTGCTGCCCAACATCGCCACGCTGCTCCTCGTGCAGGGCACAATCCAGTTCGCGCTGGGCATCCTGGCCGAAGCTGGGCTTTCCTATCTCGGCCTCGGCGCTCAGCCCCCAATGCCGAGTTGGGGCCGCATGCTGTTCGACGCCCAGACGCGCATGGTGGTGGCGCCGTGGATGGCGATCTTCCCCGGCATGGCGATCGTCGTCACCGTGCTCGGCCTGAATCTTCTGGGCGACGGCATCGCCGACATTCTCGACCCGAAGTCGCGGCGGCAGCGATGAGCCTGCTCGAAGTCGATAATCTGTCGCTGGTCATCGGCGACACACAGATCCTGAAAGATATGGAGCTCTCCGTCGCGCCCGGCGAAGTGATGGGGCTGGTCGGCGAATCCGGCTCCGGCAAATCGATGATCGCGCTGACGGTGATGCGGCTCCTGCCCCATGCCGCACGCGCCACCGGGCGCATCACATTCGACGGCATCGATATTCTCGGCGCGACCGAGGACCAGATGTGTGCCTTGCGCGGCGACGACATCGGCATGGTTTTCCAGGAGCCGATGACGGCGCTCAATCCGGTCAAGACGATCGGCGAACAAGTCGCCGAAGGCATACGCTGGCACACCAGGGCAAGCCGTGCCGACGCCGAGGAGCGGGCGCGAAAAATGCTCGACCGCGTCGGCCTGCCCGAAGCGAAATTCCCGCTGTCGCGCTATCCGCACGAATTGTCGGGCGGCCAGCGCCAGCGCGTCGTCATCGCCATCGCCTGCGCGCTGAAGCCGAAGCTGCTGATCGCCGACGAGCCGACGACGGCGCTCGACGTGGTGCTGCAGGCACAGATCCTCGACCTCCTGCGCGATCTCGTGGCGGAGAACCGCATGGGTCTGCTGCTGGTCTCGCATGATCTCGCTGTCGTAACAGAGATGGCCGACCGCATCACCATCCTGCGCCATGGCGAGGTGATGGACGCCGGCGACACGGCGCGTACGCTCTCGGAACAGTTCCACCCCTATACGCGCCAGCTGGCACAGGCCTCGATGCATGTTCCGGCGCGCGCCAAGCCTCATCGTGTCGGGATGGACCAACCCTTGCTGCAGGTTGAGGGCGTCAGCCGCGACTACCCCGGCCGCCGCATCTCACTGTTCAGGCGCGCGCCCGACATACGTGCGGTCGACGATGTCTCCCTGTCGATGGCGCCGGGCCAGTCGGTGGCGCTGGTCGGCCGCTCCGGCTGCGGCAAGTCGACCCTTGCCCGCATGATCCTGGCGTTGGACCGGCCGAGTTCGGGCGTGATCCGCTTTCGCGGCGAACCCATCACCGGCAGGAGCGAGGCCGAGCTGAAGCCGGCCAGGCGCGATATGCAGGTTGTCTTCCAGGACCCCTACGGCTCCTTCGATCCGCGCCAGAAGGTCGAAAAACTGGTCGCCGAACCCCTGCATGTCCTGGAGAAAAAACCGACGCGCGCCGAGCGCCGCGAGATGGTGGCGCATGCGCTGCACGAGGTCGGCCTCGACCAACGCGACATGCACAAATATCCGCACGAATTTTCCGGCGGCCAGCGCCAACGCCTGTCGATCGCCCGCGCCATCATCACGCGCCCCAAGCTTGTCGTCGCCGACGAGCCGGTCTCGGCACTCGATGTCTCGATCCGTGCACAGATCCTGGACCTCTTCGCCGGACTCAACCAGAAACTCGGCATCGCCTATCTCTTCATCACCCATGACCTGGCCGTCGCCCGCGCCATCACGGATGAGGTGCTTGTCATGCATGACGGCAAGATCGTCGAGCGCGGCAGGACGAGCGAACTGCTCGATCAGCCACAATCAGAGGCGGCCAAGGCGCTTGTCGCTGCGGCGCCGGATCTGCGCCGGGCGATCGCGAAACGGATGCAGGAACAAGGGTGAGTTGCCGATCCGCCCGCTACTCTTCCGGCTTCACCACATCGACCGGGCTGATGTCGAGCAAATCGAGCGTGCGGCGCAACAGGCGCACCTCGGTCTCGGCCAGTTGCGAATCCGCCTTGGCGATTTCCGCCATGTGCTGCGCCAATTGCTTGCGCCGCCCGACGTCGAGGTCGCGAAACAGCGCGATCGCCTGCGAGCCGTTGGTCTCGTAGCCGAATTCGTTGAGATATTCGATGACCGCGTCGATGCTGGTTTCCGGAATGCCGAAAGCATCCTTGCAGATGCGCCGGAAGGCGATCATCTCGCTCTCGCTCACCGTGCCATCGGCCAGGATCATCCGGAACAGCATCAGCAGTTCCGCCGACAGGACGGGATCGTCCGCGACCTTGCGCACGCCCGGGTCGCCGTCGAAGATCGAGCGTATCTGGTCCAGCAATGCGAATGCCATGAACGGCCCCTTTCCGATTCCTCGTCAACAGAATTAGCGCGGAATCGGCCTTGCGCAAACGGGGTGGCCGTGGTCGAACGCGCGCTGCAGCCGACGGACATCTCGACATATCAGATGATCGACCTCACCGCCCAGACCATCGCCATGCTCGCTTTCGCCGCCTTTGCCGCGGGCTTTGTCGATTCGATTGCCGGCGGCGGCGGGCTGATCACCATTCCGGCGCTGCTGCTCGCCGGTTTTTCGCCGGTCGAGGCGCTTGGAACCAACAAGCTGCAAGGCATGTTCGGCTCCGGGTCGGCGACGATCCACTACGCCTCGAAAGGCCATGTCGACCTGCGCCGGCAGTTGCCATCGGCGCTGCTTGCCCTCGCCGGCGGCGCCATCGGCGCACTGCTGGCCACGGTCGTGCCCGGCGACCTGTTACGCGCGGCCCTGCCGCTGGTGCTGATTGCCATTGCGCTCTACTTCGCGCTCAAGCCCAACATGAACGATGTCGACCGGGCCGAGCGCCTGTCGCCCTTCCTGTTCGGCGTGACCGTGGTGCCGGCCATCGGCTTCTATGACGGCGTATTCGGGCCGGGCGCCGGTTCCTTCTACATGCTGGCCTTCGTGACGCTCGCCGGCTACGGCGTGCTCAAGGCAACGGCGCACACCAAACTGCTCAATTTCGCCTCCAACATCGGCGGCTTCATCATCTTTGCCGCTGTAGGCGTCATCTCATGGAAGATTGGCCTGATGATGGGCGTCGCCCAGTTCCTCGGCGCCCGCGTTGGCGCGAGCTTGGCCATGCGTATCGGCGCCAAGCTGATCAAGCCGCTGCTGGTCATCGTCTGCGTGGCTCTGGCGGTGAAGCTGCTGGCCGATCCGGCCAACCCGTTGCGTGTCATGATTGGTCTGTGATCACGCGCCTGTTACAGTGCTGATGTTCGAATCATGTTGGAGGAGCCAGACATGAATCTCAGCGCGCCTACCCAGATTGTTTTCATCATCTCCGTTGTCATCGCCATCATCGGCATTCTTGCCGCGCTTGGCGTCCTCGCGTTCATTCCGATCGCATCGGTGTGGATTGTTCTTATCGCCTACATCGTGCTGGCCGCCGGCTGCCTGATGCGCGGCGCCTGACAAGTTTCCCTCGACAAGCGGGGACTGAGAGCGCCCGGCCAAGCCGGGCGTTTTTGATTCTAATGCGGGCTCTGCTAGATTCGCTTGGCGGAAGGATGGGCAATGCCAATCGAGATGTCTGGTCGTTCGGCACGTACTGGCCGAAGGCCAGCGAGAAGGCCCGACCTTCAACGCGCCAGCGAAAAAATCGCGTCGCAGTCGAGATGGGTCTCCAGCTCGGCCGCGACTTCGTCCAGCGCCCGCTCGACTTCGGCACGATAGTCGAGGCCACCGCCCTTGATGCCTAGGCTTTCGAGGAATTTCCCGCGAAAGCCGTCGGCGCCGAACAGGCCATGCATGTAAGTGCCGATCACCTTGCCGTCCGCCGAGATCGCGCCATCCTCGGCGCCATTGATGATCGCCGACGGGCGCCTGGTGTCCGGACCCGTGGTGCGGCCGAGGTGGATTTCGTAGCCTTCGAGCGGCAGATCGAACGGTACCGAGCGGGCGGTGACATTGCGCACAGTCTTTTCCGGCTCCATCACCGTCTCGACATCGAGCAGGCCGAGCCCCTCGGCTTCCGTGACGGAACCTTCGATGCCGTCGGGATCGCGTACCATGCGGCCGAGCATCTGGAACCCGCCGCAGATGCCGACGACATGGCCGCCGCGCTTGCGGTGCGCCGCAAGATCCCGATCCCAACCATTCTCGCGCAACTTCAGGAGATCGCCGATCGTCGACTTGGAGCCGGGAATGACCACCAGCCCGGCATCGGCCGGCAGCTTCTTTCCCGGCGGCACGAACACCACTTCGACCTGCGGTTCGGCCTTGAGCGGGTCGAGATCGTCGAAATTCGCAATGCGGCCAAGCATCGGCACCGCCACTTTGAGCGCGCGCGCCTCGCCGGATGCCAGCCGCTCCAGCACCACGGAATCTTCCGAGGGTAGCCGTGCCGCGGCCTTCAGCCACGGCACGACGCCGAAACAGCGCCAGTCGGTGAACTTCTCGATCGCCTTGATGCCGTCATCGAACAGCGAGACATCGCCCCGGAACTTGTTGATGAGATAGCCGACGATCATGCGCCGGTCTTCTTCCGGCAGGATCAGATGCGTGCCCGCGACCGAGGCGATGACGCCACCGCGATCGATGTCGCCGACCAGCACCACCGGCACATCGGCGCGCGTGGCAAAGCCCATATTGGCGATATCGCGGCTGCGGAGGTTGATTTCGGCCGGCGAGCCGGCGCCCTCCACGATGACGAGGTCGGCGCCCTCGCCGACCTTGCCCCAGGACTCCAGCACTGCATCCATCAGCCGGCCCTTCAGCGCCTGGTAGTCGCGCGCCCGCGCCTCGCCGAACACCTTGCCCTGGACGATGACCTGCGCGCCGACATCGGTCTGCGGCTTGAGCAGCACCGGGTTCATATGCACCGATGGCGGCACGCCGCAGGCGATCGCCTGCAGCCATTGCGCGCGGCCGATCTCGCCGCCACCATGGTTGTTGTCGCCGGGGATATCGGCGACGGCGGCGTTGTTCGACATGTTCTGCGGCTTGAATGGCCGCACCTTCAGGCCACGCTTTTTCGCGGCGCGGCAAAGGCCTGCGACCAGCACCGTCTTGCCGACATCCGACCCTGTGCCTTGCAGCATGATTGCCCTGGCCATCAGCCTCTGACCTGCGTCGCGGTGCCGGTGATCGTGGATTTTTGCGCCAACGGCCCGCCGCGCCAGATATAGAGCGCCAGCAGCGGCTCCTTGCCCGTTCGCATGGCATGGTTGACGTTGGAGGCATGGTGGACGACCTCGCCGGCCTCCCGCCTGCGAAAACCGCTTTCGCCCATGCGCCATTCCGTACCGCCGGTCAGCGGAATATAGATTTCCTCGGCGACGTGATGATGGTCGGGGTAGACGATCCCGGGTCCAAGAATCAGCAGCCCGGCGGCAGCCTCTTCGTTGACGAAGTGCCCACGCGTGCCGAAGATTTCCAGCCAGCCGTAATTGTCGATGAAGGCCCTGCCGAAATCAGCCTCGGTGTAGGTCTGTCCCCAATGCAGTTCGTTGCGCTGCTCGGCCAGCAATCGCACCAGCGGCCTCGCATCCGGCGGTGCCAGTCCGGCCCCGCGATCAAGATGGCGCAGGCAGCCAAGCGCATGCGGCTCCAACTTTCGGGCCGGCATGTCCCAACCTGTGCGTGCCACGGCGTCGCGCACCAGAGCGTCATCGACGGAAGCGAGATAGGCGTGGAACTTTTCCA
The DNA here is from genome assembly GCF_020164885.1 of Mesorhizobium sp. CO1-1-7. Taxonomy (NCBI): domain Bacteria; kingdom Pseudomonadati; phylum Pseudomonadota; class Alphaproteobacteria; order Hyphomicrobiales; family Phyllobacteriaceae; genus Mesorhizobium; species Mesorhizobium sp. CO1-1-7. The sequence continues at coordinate 407,936 of NZ_JAIUHA010000003.1, forward strand.
GCAGCTTATCGAATTTTGTCGTCACATCTTGCTCCGGGCATGCATTGGTGCACAGCCGCTCCGCGATAGGTCGGGTTGCGCGGCGGCATCATTGGTCTAGATTGATGCGCGCGCAAAGCCAAAAACGACAGGCCAGCGGGCTAGCTGGCCAGCCTACAGGGAGCACGCCATGGACGCCGCGGTCGATGCGAGCACCAGCCAGTTCGAACTCAATGAGGAACAGCGTGCCATCCAGGAGATGGCGCGGGCCTTCGCCGCCGATCGCGTGGCGCCCAATGCGCTCGACTGGGACCGCAGGCGACATTTCCCCGCCGATGTGATTCGCGAGACGGGGCCGCTCGGCCTCGGCGGCATCTATGTCAGGGACGATGTCGGCGGTTCCGCGCTCGGCCGGCTCGACGCCGTACTGATCTTCGAGGCGCTGTCGCACGCCGACCCGGCCTTTTCCTCCTTCATCTCGATCCACAACATGGTGGCCTCGATGATCGACCGGTTCGGCAATGATGAGCAGCGCCAGCGCTTCCTGCCGAAGCTCACCTCCATGGAATGGCTGGCGAGCTATTGCCTGACCGAGCCTGGCTCGGGTTCGGATGCGGCGGCGCTGAAGACGCGCGCGGTGAAAAGCGGCGGCGATTACATCCTCAACGGCGCCAAGCAGTTCATCTCCGGCGCCGGCGACAGCGATGTCTATGCCGTCATGGTGCGCACCGGCGCCGACGGCCCGAAAGGCATCTCCACCATCGTCGTGCCCAAGGATGCGCCCGGCCTCTCCTTCGGCGCCAATGAGCACAAGATGGGCTGGCACATGCAATCGACCCGCCAGGTCATCTTCGAGGACTGCAAGGTGCCGGCGGAGAACCTCTTGTCGGGCGAAGGCGCCGGCTTCGGCATCGCCATGGCCGGGCTCGACGGCGGCCGGCTGAACATCGCCGCCTGTTCGCTGGGCGGCGCCCAGTCGGCGCTCGACAAGGCGCTGTCCTATACCGCCGAGCGCAAGGCATTCGGCTCGAAGATCAACCAGTTCCAGGCGCTGCAGTTCAGGCTGGCCGACATGGAGACAGAGTTGCAGGCGGCGCGCATCTTTCTCTATGCGGCGGCCTCCAAACTCGACCGCAAGGCGCCGGACGCCGGCAAATGGTCGGCAATGGCCAAGCGCTTCGTCACCGACACCGGCTTCAACGTCGCCAACGACGCGCTGCAACTGCTGGGCGGCTACGGCTACCTGCATGATTACGGCATCGAGAAGCTGGTGCGCGATCTCAGGGTGCACCAGATCCTCGAAGGCACCAACGAAATCATGCGCGTCATCATCGCGCGCGCCCTGATCGGCCGCTGACGCCAGCAAACTCCGGGAGAGAGACTATGACGACGATCGCCTTCATCGGCCTCGGCAATATGGGCAATCCGATGGCCGCAAACCTGGTCAAGGCTGGGCATGCCGTGCACGGTTTCGACCTGATGCCGGAAAACCTCGCGGTCGCGCGCGAACATGGCGTCGTCGTTATGGCCAATGCGCTCGCGGCGGTGAAGGATGCCGACGTGGTCATCACCATGCTGCCGGCCGGCAAGCACGTGCTGTCGGTCTATGGGGACATTGCTCCCAAGGCCAGGAACGGCGCGCTGTTCATCGATTCCTCGACGATCGACGTCGAATCGGCGCGCAAGGCGCATACGATTGCAGCAAAGCACGGCCTGCTGTCCATCGACGCGCCGGTTTCGGGCGGCACCGGTGGTGCCACGGCCGGTACATTGACCTTCATGGCTGGGGGAGCCGACGATGCTTTCTCGGCCGCCGAGCCGATCCTGAAGCCGATGGCCGGCCGCATCGTCCATTGCGGCGGTGACGGCGCCGGACAGGCGGCGAAGATCTGCAACAACATGATCCTCGGCATTTCGATGATCGGCGTCGCCGAGGCGTTCGTGCTGGCGGAAAAACTCGGCCTGTCGCATCAGGCGCTGTTCGACGTCGCCTCGACCTCGTCGGGCCAGTGCTGGTCGCTGACCACCTATTGCCCCGTGCCTGGCCCGGTTCCCACTTCGCCCGCCAACAGGGATTACAAGCCCGGATTTGCGGCGGCTCTTATGCTGAAAGACCTGAAATTGTCGCAGGAAGCAGCGCTTGGCGCGGGCGCGGTGACACCGCTTGGCGCAGAAGCGGCGCAGCTCTATGCCCTTTTCAACGCCCAGGGCCATGGCGGCGCCGATTTCTCCGGCATAATAAATTTTCTGCGCGGCAACTCGGCGTAAACAGCGGATTTAGTCTAGTTTTTTCGGGTTCTTCCAGACCAAGGCCGCAAATTTAGATTTGCTTAAGCTCTCGATAACTCCGCGGTAACGATGTCCCTGTAAAACAGATTGCGAGGCGGACATATCGCATCCGCCCGGCGCTCCGGATCAGGTCTCGCGTACCGGAGCCCGTAAGTTTCGCAAGTGTCTTGGTAGCGAAACGCCATGCGTATCTGGCAAAGCCGCGTTCCCGATGGGGCGCGGTTTTTGCATTTCCGGCCCCTTTATTACCGACGATCCGTCTATATTCCGATCGCCGCACCCGGGATCGGCACATGGTCTTCATTGGTCAGCACGATCGGTGCATCGACGCCGTCGACGCGGACCACGAGCAGGCGCGTGCTCCATGTGCCGGCATTGCGAACCAGATGGGAATATACGGTGCCCTTGCCCTTGGCGCCGTGGACGGGAATGCTGAACTGGGCGTCGCCCGCGCCATTTGCATTGACGTTGAGATGACCGCCGACCCAGAAATTGTCGGCCAAATCGTCGCCGATGGCGGCCTTGACCCGAACATCGGTGCGGACGGCGTCCATGGTCATGCGGTAGGCGTCGCTGCCTTTGAGCACGAAAGGGATGCTGCCGACCATCGTCGCACAACCGCCGATACTGACCACCCATACGGCAAGGCCGGCAATCGCCCAATTGCGCTGCGTCTTGCGGAACTGCTCGGCGTCGCGCCAAGCCCGGTTTTGCCAAGCCCAGCGGCTGCCGCGCGCGCCGAGCACGAAGATCATGATGAGGTTGACGACGGGGATCAGCGCCAGCAGCGCGATGAAGGTGCTGTTGCCGATGCCCCAAATCCAGTTGAGGAAGAAGGCGCCCCAGTTCCAGCGATCGAGTTCGGCTGGAATTTCAGCCGGTTGGTTGAGCGGTTGTCCGGCCATGTTGTTCCCCATCGGCGTGTATGCCGATTGGTTCTAGCGCAAGACTTCGACGATGCGCAAAAAAGTTCCGGGGCTTCCGCCTCAACCCTTTGTGGAAAGGCGGCGAAAATTTGCCCTCACCGCGCGGCCGGCCGGCTTCAGCGCTGCGCTGATCGACCGTTCGGCCGCGACGCCGTTGAACAGCGACGGCGTTCGACCCGAGAGAACCTCCGGCCAGAAACGTGACGCCGATTGCAGGAAAGACATTTGCGCCGCAAGCGCGCCCTCGGCCATGGCGACGGTCTTCTCGCTGACAGCCATTGCCGTCTCCGCGCTCCAGGGCTCGCCGCTTCGCGCCTCCATGGCCATCAGCGGCAGCCGCATCATCACCACCAGCGGCGCCAGCATCAGGTCCGCGCCAAGGCTGGCCGCCTCTTGCACGCGTCGGCTTTTGCCGGTCTTTCTCATGTGGGCAATCCCCTGTCGCGGCCGGATCGGCCGCCCCTTACATTACGCGCCGAAGGCGAAATTCGTTCCCGCTCATAGCGCATATTTCCGGGATTGGGCGTTTCTTCGCAAAAACGCCCAATCGAGGTTTGCTCCTATCGCTTGCGCAGGTCCGCCTGTGCCAGGTCGAGCGCCTTGCCGATGCGCTCGCAAGCCATGTCGATCGTATCGCGGGTCCAGATCAGCGGCGGCGACAGGATCATCGTGTCGCCGGTGGCGCGCAGCATCATGCCGTTGGCGATCGCGTGGTCGCGCACCGTCACCGCGGCACTCCCCGACGGCAGGAAGCGCTCCTTCGTCGCCTTGTCCTTGACGATCTCGATCGCGCCCATCAGGCCGATCGAGCGCACCTCGCCGACCAGATCATGCCCGGCAATACGCTCCTGCAACGCGCTAGCGAAATAAGGTCCGGTGTCGTTCCTGACACGGTCGACCAGCCCTTCCCTCTCGATGATCTCCAGGTTCTTCAAGGCCACGGCGCAAGCCACCGGGTGCCCCGAATAGGTGTAGCCATGGTTGAACTCGCCGCCCTTCTCGACCAGCGTCGAGGCAATGCGGTCGCCAACCAGCAGCGCCGAAAGAGGCTGATAGCCCGAGGTCAGCGCCTTGGCCGTGGTGATGGTGTCCGCCTCGATGCCGAAGGTCTGCGCCGCGAACCACTCACCTGTGCGGCCATAGCCGGTAATGACCTCGTCCAGCATCAAAAGCACATCGTATTTGCGGCAGATGCGCTGCACTTCGGGCCAGTAGCTCGTCGGCGGTATCTTGACGCCGCCAGCGCCCATCACCGGCTCGCCGATGAAGGCCGCGACCTTGTCGACGCCGGCCTCGAGGATGGCGTCCTCGACGGACTTTGCCGCGCGCAGGCCGAAATCGTGGTCGCTTTCGCCCGGCAGAGCCAGCTCGTAGGCATAGGGCATCATCACATGGACGATGTTGGGCACCGCACCGTTGAGCTGCTTGTGCATGGCATCCATGCCACCGAGCGAAGTGCCGGCAATGGTCGAGCCGTGATAGGCCATCTTGCGCGAGATGACGCGGTTCTTCTCCGGCTTACCCTCAAGCACCCAGTAATGGCGCACCAGGCGCAAGGCGGTGTCGTTGGCCTCCGAACCGGACGAGCCGTAAAACACCTGGTTCACGTTGCGTGGTGCGATCTCGGCCAGCTTCTTCGACAACAGCACCGGCGTCGGCGTGGAGCATCTGAAGAAGGAATTGTAGTAAGGCAGTTCCTTCATCTGTGCATAGGCGGCCTCGGCCAGCTCGTCGCGGCCGTAGCCGATATTGACGCACCACAGGCCGGCCATACCGTCCAGCAGTTCCGTCCCTTCGGAATCGTAGATGAACGGGCCATTGGCGCGGGTGATGACGCGGGCGCCTGCCTCACGCAGCTCCTTATGATCGGTGAAGGGATGCAGGTGATGCGCGGCGTCGATCTGCTGAAGCTGCTTCAGCGAATAATTCTGATAGGTCATTGATCTGGTCTTTCCTCTGAAATCATTCCGGCGGTGCCGGGGCGAATTCGTCAGAGGACGGCAGGCGGCGAATAGCCGATGCGGGCGCACAGCCGCAAAAGCTCGGCGCGCAGCGTGCGTGACGACGGTGTCACCGCGACCCGGAATGCGCGAGCTGATAGTCTAGCGAGAGCCATGAAGGTACCTTAGAGCAAAGGGCGGTCGAGGTGAACCACCCTTTGCTCAGGGGTGCCATGGAATGAGGTCAGGCTTTTCCGCCCAGTGCCCGCTGCAGGAAGACATACTTCATCGCCGTCTGCGCCGCCTGCGGCCGGCGGTCGCCGCGCCCGCCATGTCCGCCCTCGGTCTCCTCGAAGAACAGCGTCCTGCCGTGTCCTGCCTCCTGCAGGCGGGCCGCCATCTTGCGCGCATGGCCGGGATGGACCCGGTCGTCGGCGGTCGAGGTCGTCAAGAGCACCGGCGGATAGGCGGCATCGGCCTTGACATGTTGATAGGGCGAATAGGCGGAAAGCCACTTGGCGTCTTCCGGCTTCGACGGATCGCCATATTCGGCCATCCACGAAGCGCCCGGCGGCAATTCGGTGTAGCGCAGCATGTCGAGCAGCGGCACCTCGATGATGACGGCGCCGAAAAGCTCGGGATGCTGCGTCAGGGAAGCGCCGGTCAGCAGGCCGCCATTGGAGCCGCCTTGGATGCCGAGCGATTGAGCCGTGGCAATACCGCGCCTGACGACATCTTCGGCCACCGCCGAGAAGTCGTCGAAGCCGTTCTGGCGCTTGCCTTTCAGCGCCGCCTGGTGCCAGGCCGGTCCGAACTCGCCGCCGCCGCGAATGCAGGCCTGCACATAGGCATTGCCTTTCTCCAGCCACAGCCTGCCGCGCACGCCGGCATAGCCGGGCAACAGCGGCACTTCGAAACCGCCATAGCCGTAGAGTAATGTCGGTACCGGACCGTTCTGGTCGCGCCGCCTGACGACGAAATAAGGGATCATCGTGCCGTCCTTCGAGCGCGCCTCGAACTGCTCCGAGATCAGCGGCGAGGCATCGAAGCGGGCTGGCTGCGATTTCACGGTCGCCAGCGTCTCGCCATTGTCATCGGACCAGATGATCGAGCTTGGCGTCAGGAAATCGGTGAAGGAAAAGGAGACGGTGGAGCCGAAATGCTCGGCATGGCTGATGCCGACAGTGCCGTTTTCAGGCAGCACGAGGGGTTTCAGCGACCAGGCACCGCGCTCGCGCTCGCAGACGAGAACCTTGCCGCGCACATTGTCCATCAAGCTGATGAACAGGCGGTCCTGCGTTCTGGCGAGCCCGGCAATGGAAACCCGGTGCGCCGGCGCCAACAAGGTTTCGATGGCGCCAAAATCGCCGTTTTCGATCCAATGCGCGAAGTCGAAGGAGTAAAGCCCGTCCGGCTGGCATGCGGTGCCGTCCGGCGCCGTCCATGGTGTGCGCACCCCGAACACCAGTTGATCCCTAAAGAGCGAGGTGTCGGTGACGTCGTCGGGCAGCGGGATACGGCGGTTCTCGCCCGAAGGCAGCCGCAGGAAACTGTGCGATGCAAAGAAATTGAGTGTCCGCGCCAGAAACAGGTGACGCTTCTCGCCGTCGAACTCGACACCGGCGCCAACAGCAAGATCCTCGATCTCTCCCTCGAAGATCGGGGTCGCCTCTTCCAGCCTCGTGCCCCGCTTCCAGAGCTTGACCACACGCGGATATCCGGACTCTGTCTTGTCGGCCTCTTCGAAAGCGGCCGAGACGATGACCGTATCCTCGTCCAGCCAGCCGAAGCCCGATTTCGAGGCCGGCGCGTGAAAACCGTCTTCCACGAAGGACTTGGCCGCGATGTCGAACTCGCGCATCGCGCTGGCGTCACCGCCATCGGGCGACATCGAGACCAGGCAGCGGTTGAAATCGGGGTAGAGCCTGACGGCGCCGCCGAACACCCATTTTATCCCCTCCTTCGTAGCCAGTTGGTCGAAGTCGATGATCGTCTCCCAGTCGGGCTTGTCGGTCTTGTAGGAAGCGACCGTCGTGCGGCGCCACAGCCCGAGCGCATTGGTCTTGTCCTGCCAGAAATTGTAGACATGACCGGCGATCGCCGCGCCAACCGCGATATTGTCCTCGGCCGTCATCAGGTCGAGCGCCGTCTGGAACGACGCCTGATAGGATGGATCGCCCTGCAATTCCGCCACCGTGACCTCGTTCTGGCGATGCACCCAGTCGAGCGATTCCTTGCTTGTCCTGTCCTCCAGCCAGAGGAACGGATCGCCGGTCTTCTGAAAGGGCTGGGCTCTGGTTGTCGAAGCGGTCATGCAGGTCTCCGGGATTTTGAACGGCTTCGCCTACATTGCGTTGGCGGCGCTGACATTCAAGGTGCGATACGGCCTTTCGCGGCCCTTGCGGCGTTGCTTCACCGCACCCGCCGACGGATGATCGTCGCCAACGCAAGCGCGGCGCAGATCGCGCCGAGCGTCAGCGGCAGGCCGCTCGCACCGGTCACATCCATTATGCCGCCCGCTAGCGGCGGGACGACAATGCCGCCGACACCCCACATCAGGGAGAATGCCGCATTGCCGGCAACCAGCGCCGAACCGGTGAAGCGCTCGCCAAGTTCGATGATGGACATCGTGTAGATGCCGTAGGACACAGCTCCCCAGACGAAGACGCAAGGCCAGATCAGCGGCGTTTCGATCAGCATCGGCAAAAGCACGCAGCCAAACAGCGTCAGCAGGACGCAGATGAAGCGCACGAAACGGGCCGTCAGCCGCTCGGCCAGCAGGCCAAGCGGAACCTGCATGGCGATGTTGCCGGCGATCATGACCGATAGCAGCGCCGACATGCGAGCCTCCGCGATGCCATAATGCGTGCCGTAGACGGGCAGCAGCGCCAGCACCGCCTGCTCGAAGCCCGCGGCTACGACCACCGCCGACAGAAGCAGCCAGGCGAGCGGCATGAAACCCATCACCGAAACCTGATGCCCGGCCTCGTCTACTCTGGGCAGCCGTGGCAGAACCGACGCCAGGCAGATGCCGCAGAGCACGAAGGCGCCAATGCCGACAAGGAACGGCGGCCAGCCTTCTGTGCCAACGGCGAGCAGACAAAGCGGACCGGTCGCGAAGCCGGCGGAAATGATCGTCGAATAGAGGCCCATGATGCGGCCGCGCCGGGCCGGCGGCGCCAGCGCGATTACCCAGATTTCGCTGAGCACATAGAGCGGGTTGGTCACGACGCCGATCAGCAAGCGCAGCGGAAACCAGAGATAGACGTTCTGCGTCCAGCCGATCAGCGCCAGCACGACAGCCGAAAGCGCCGCGCAAGTCAGAGCCGTGCGCCCTGCTCCGAACCGCCTCGCCAGCGCTGGAATAATTGGCGACGAGACGATGAACCCGATCGGCGTCATCGCCGCCGACAGGCCGATCATCGCGGGCGAGACACCCTGGCGCTGCAGGATGAAGCTCAGCAGCGGATAGGACAGGCCCTGCGCGATGGCGAAAACGGACACGGTCGCGATCACACCGGTGATCGCTGCCCATTGCATCGTCTCGTCGCTTCTCGTATCCACCAGGTCCATGATCCATAACGCTGTCGCGGTTGCAGACTTAGCGGTTCGGCCCGGCGGCGGTAAGCCCCGCGGCCCGGACGGATGCCCGGCTCCAGCCAGACCCTGTCAGGACCCTCCGCGGTTGGCCGATCTATAAAGCGCGAACGCGACCAGCAAAGCGTCGAGGCCAATGATCACGGTTGGCAAACCCACCGGCCCGATCGCCTGCATCAGCAGGCCCGCGCCCGGCGGACCAACGATACCGCCGACACCCCATAGCAAGGCGAACGCCGCATTGCCGGTGACCAGCAGCGAACCCCTGAAGCGGCTGCCGAGTTCGACCAGCGCCATCGTATAGACACCGTAGCCCACCGCGCCCATCACCAGAAGCACGCCCCAGATCAGCGGTGTGGTAATCAGCAGCGGGAGCAGAACAGCGCAAACGGTCGTCGCCACCGCGCAGGCCAGGATCATCGGTCGGCCACCGAAGCGTTCGGCGAGCAGGCCGAGCGGGATCTGCAGAAGGATGTTGCCCAGCGACAGCGACATCACCAGCGCGGCGAGCACCGCCTCCGGCAAGCCATAGCCGGCCCCAAACACGGGAACCAGGGCATAGGTGCTTTGCTGGACGGCGGCCGAGACCAGCACCGCCAGCAGCAGCGCCGGCGCCAACCGGGCAAAACCGACAAAGCTGCCGGCAGGCTGGCCGTCATCTTCGAAACCGGCGAGCTTCGAGGAGACAAGGCGCAAAATGACGGCGCAAAGCACAAACCCGCCAATGCCGACACTGAAAGGTGCCCAGCCCTCGATACCGACCAGAGTGAGCGTAAAGGGGCCGGCGGCATAGCCGGCGCCCATCAGTGTGTTGAACACGCCCATCACTCGCCCGCGCCGCGACGGCGGCGCCAGCGACAGCGCCCAGACTTCGCCCAGCACATAGAGCGGGTTGATGACGATGCCGATGATGAATCGGATGACGTACCAGGCAACCCAGTCTTGCAGACAGAAGATGGCCAGGAAGCACATCGCCCCAATCAGCGAGCAGCCAACCGCCAGGTTTCGCGCCCCGACCAGCCGCACGGCAGCCGGCACGAAAGAGGCCGAAAGAATCAGGCCAACCGGCATCATCGCCGCCGACAAGCCGATCAGGGCGGGCGACATGCCTTGCTTCTGCATCAGGAGCGTGAACAGCGGCGAGCTCAACCCTTGCGCCGCTCCGAACATGGCTAATGCGGCGGTGACGCCCGCGAGCGCCGCCCATTGCGTTCCCGCTTCGCCTTCGCTCGAGCCGGTCGCGACCATGCCGTCATCCATGTCAATGCGGCCATCGGCCAGCAAGCACGACTAGCTACTGGTTCGACCAGAGGAAAGGAAGAGCCGAACCGGAGATCCGCTTGCACCAAGGAAATCGACCGACCGGCCGACGCCAATCGGTCCCGAATGAACTTGGATGCAGAACGCGACGGCTACGGGAAGTAGCGGGCGATTGCGCCTTTCTTGCCGTCCGCATAGGGCTTCAGCCACTTGTCGTCGATGGCAATCCCGTCAGCGTCGGAAGGCCCCTTGCCGATCGTCCTGCGCCAGGCCCGGAACTTGTAGTGGTCGAAGACGTCGAGCATGTGCACGGCATAGGCCGCGGCAAAGGTCTTGTCGCCTTCCACGATGACCAAATTCTCGTCGTTTTCGTAGGACGCCTTGTAACCGAGGTTATGGCTGCCGGTAATGACGGTGGCGTTGTCCTCCATCGGATCGATGATAACAATCTTGTCGTGCACGATCGCGTGGCCGACGGTGAGCACTTCGGCCTGGAAATCCGTCGCGATCGTGGCCCCGGTCAGGTTCGCCGCCCGTACAATGGAGACATTCGGGGCCTCCCAGACCTTCTCCGGATAAACAAAGGGCGACTTGCCGTCCTTGTTCGACTTGTGGGTGACCGGATCCTTGGTGGGAGCGACATAGTTGGGCATGGCCGTTTCGTCGCTGATCGCGCCCTGCACGATGAGGTTCGGATCGGCTTTCGCCGCCGCAACCGCTTGGTCTACGATCGAATTTTCGCCGAGCAGCGAAGGGTTGAACACCAGGAACAGTACGGCCCGCTTCGCCGCTTTGATGCGGGCAAAGACGTCCTGGAGGTCGACCGGACGTACCGAAATGTCCTTCTTGTTGCGGTTCGGGTCGTTGGGCGAAAACCACACCGTCATGCCGTCCAACACCGCCGAGGCGCCGTTGAGCGGGTTTGGCATGTGGTTCTCCTTGCGGAACGGCACGCCCTGCGTCTGCGCGACGTGGCCGGCAGCACTTTCCGAAGCCGGTGGCGGAAACCCATCGGCTTTCATGCGTTCCCAATAGCCGTCGAACACCTCCGCCATCGCCGGATCGTCGCGGACAAAAGCGTTGTTGGACTGGCCGCATATGCCGGTCGACGTCCAGTTGGTACTGCCGGTCATGACCGCTTGCGGGTTGCCCTGGATGTCGCGGTAGACGGCGAACTTGTTGTGGCCGATATGGTTGTTGTTGAACAGGCGGTCCGTCACCACGACGCCCGCATCGTGCAAACGCTTCCTGTAGGGTGCGTTGCCGGCATCCCAGGCCTTGGTCTGGTCATCCCTGCCCGAATTGGAGAGGATGACTTCGACTACATCCCTGGCCGCGATGATGGCGTCGCACAATTCGTCGTCGCCGAGCTCATAGAGCGCAAGCCTGACCGTACCGCCTTCGGCCTTGGCCCGTTTCAACAGGCTGGTCAGCACGTCAGGCACGTCGCCATGCAGATAGGCGCGGATCTTGCTGGTCGGGTCTTGCAGCACCGCCCTGATCTTGTCGCGCTGGCCGACCTTGATGCCGGCTTCCGCCAGCGCATGCGACATCCATTGCGTCGAAAGCACGCCGTTGGTGAAGGCAACGCGTGCCTTGCCGAACATTTGGCCCAGGAAGATTGGCGGACTGACCGCGCCCTGCCCAAGATAGCCAAGGGGCCGCGCCGGTCCGGTATAGGCGGGTTTGCCGTCGACGACCTGATCGGGGCGCACCGGCACGGGATCGAGGCCCGCCTTCATGTCGCCAACGGGACGCACGCGGTAGGCGATCATTTCGCCGTCCGGCCTGACGCCTATGCTGTCGCGGCGGCGCCTGACAGTCAGATCGCGCCAGAATGTCTTCTGCACCGGCCAGACACCGGTATCCTGAGGAATCCATCGGGGATTGCGCTGACCCTTGAAGGGCACCCAGGACGCAAGGCAACGCTCCTCGCCTGTATCGGGATAGAGGCGCACGATCTCGAAACCGAGGCAGCCTGGGATCATCCCGTCAAGATCCCAGGAAAGGAACGCGACTTCGTTGTTTGTCGCGGCACGCACTTTGACGACGTCAGGCATGGCGTCCCTCCAAAAACAGTTCAACGCGCAAGTATGTCAGAAGTAAAAGACGGTACTGTAACGCCTCTTTAAATCTGCACCATCCGACGGCCTCACTCAGACGCCTGCCGGCGCGCCGGCGTGGCCAGGGCGGAGTCGCGGCCACCTGGCTGCCGTTCCGGCATGTCGCTTCCCTCGCTCTAGTGGTCGCCGCCTCCGCAATGGCCGGAGGGGCGCCGGTCCATTATGCCGCCCGTTATCGCATCCTACGAGGACCATCATGACCGCCGCCCTACAACCCTCAGAACCGGCATTGGCGCCCGACCGTGCCCGCCGCGGCGGTCGCGCCGGCAAGCGCGCCGGTGGCTCGGCCGCGTTCGAGCAGCCGGCTTTCCGCCAACTGAAAAATCCGCTGACGCCGACCAAGCTGGTGTCCGAGGACGAGCTGGAATCGATCCACCTCGCCTCCTTGCGGGTGTTGCGCGAGATTGGCGTAGACGTCCTGCACGACGAAGCCCGCAGCATCATGAAGGCTCACGGCGCCGACGTACGCGAGGGCTCGGAGCGCGTGCGCTTCGACAGCGACATGATCCTGGAGCTGGTGTCGAACTGCCCGTCCGAATTCACCATCCATGCCCGCAACCCCGAGCACAATGTGCGCTTTGGCGGTGACAATCTGATCATCTCGATGATGGCCTCGGCGCCCAATTGCTCCGACATCGATCGTGGCCGCCGGCCCGGCAACCAGCAGGATTATCGCAATTTCCTGCGGCTGGCGCAGATGCACAACATCCTGAATTGCACGGGCGGCTATCCGGTCGAGCCGACTGACATCCACCCGTCGGTGCGCCATCTCGAATGCATCCGCGACCTCGCCACGCTGACCGACAAGGTGTTCCACATCTATTCGCTCGGCAAGGAGCGCAATGTCGACGGCATCGAGATCACCCGCATCGCGCGCGGCATCAGCCATGAGCAATTGCTCGCGGAACCGTCCGTCTTCACCATCATCAACACCAATTCGCCGCTCAAGCTCGACGTGCCGATGATGGAAGGCATCATCCAGATGTCGAGCAAGGGCCAGGTCGTCATCGTCACGCCCTTCACCCTCTCGGGCGCCATGGCGCCCGTCACCATCGCCGGCGCGCTGGTGCAGCAGAATGCCGAGGCGCTGTCCGGCATTGCCTTCGCCCAGATGGTCAGGAAGGGCGCGCCGGTCGGCTATGGCGGCTTCACCTCTAACGTCGACATGAAGTCCGGTTCGCCGGCCTTCGGCACGCCCGAATACATGAAGGCACAGCTCGTCGGGGGCCAGCTGGCCCGCCGCTACAACATCCCCTACCGCACCTCCAACACCTGCGCCGCCAACACCGTCGATGCGCAGGCAGCCTATGAAAGCGTGTTCTCGCTGTGGGGCGCCGTCCAGGGCGGCGGCAACCTGATGATGCATGCGGCCGGCTGGCTGGAAGGCGGCCTGCGCTGCTCCTACGAAAAGACCATTCTGGATATCGACCTGTTGCAGATGGTGGCCGAATTCCTGACCCCGCTTGACCTTTCCGATGAAGCGCTCGGCTTCGACGCCATCCAGTCGGTCGGCCCCGGCGGCCACTTCTTCGGCACCCAGCACACGCAGGACCGCTACAAGACCGCGTTTTATTCGCCCATCCTTTCGGACTGGCGCAATTTCGAGACCTGGGCGGAAGCCGGCTCGCCAACGGCAATGGAAAAGGCCAACAAGGTGTGGAAGGAGCGGCTGGCGTCCTATGACGAACCTTACATGGATCCCGCCATCCGTGAGGAGCTCAACGCCTTTGTTGCGAAGCGCACAGCCGAAGGCGGCGCGCCGACCGATTTTTGAGCGGCAGTGTTCGTTTTGATGAGCCGATCATTCGTATGGATTCGATGAATAGTCGACCCCCACTCCGTCGAGCTTCGCTCGACACCTCTCCCCCGATCGACGGGGGAGAGGAAAAGCGCGAGCCTAGCCCAGTTGGCTCCCTTCCTCTCCCTCCGGAGGGGGGAGAGGTGGCGCTGCGAAGCAGCGACGGAGTGGGGGAAGGCGCTCCTCAAACGCGCAGTCGCCGAAAAACAGGCACAACCCAAAGAGCCAGAAAACTCAGGCAAGGCGACAATCAAGCGGAAGCACTGCTTTGGCTCGAACTAAAAGCCCGCAAGCTTGGCGGCTACAAGTTCACGCGACAGTTCTCTATCGAACCCTACTACGCTGACTTCGCCTGCCGCGAAAAATGGCTTGTTGTCGAAGTCGACGGACACCAGCATGCGGACAGTCCCTATGACCGCCGCCGCGACGACTTCATGCGCGCTCAGGGCTATTCGATCCTGCGCCTTTGGAGCCATGACGTCGTGAAACATCGCACTTCCGTCTGTGAAACCATCCTTGCCGCGCTTGACGGCAAGCTGATCGAAAACATCGCTGTATCCGACCTCCGCTTTGTCTTCGTGTCCCATTCCTCCGATTCAATCTCTTCAAAAACGGACGTATCCTCATGAAATCCCATGCAAAAGCGGTTGTCATTGGCGGCGGCGTCGTCGGCTGCTCGGTGCTCTACCACCTGGCCAAGGCCGGCTGGACTGACATCATGCTGATCGAGCGCTCGGAGCTCACCTCCGGCTCGTCCTGGCATGCGGCCGGCGGCTTCCACACGCTGAACGGCGATCCGAACGTCGCCAAGCTGCAGGCCTATACGGTCCAGCTTTACAAGGAGATCGAGGAGATTTCGGGCCAGTCCTGCTCGCTGCACCTGACCGGCGGCGTGATGTTGGCCGATACGCCCGAGCGTATGGACTTCCTGCGCCTTGCCCACGCCAAAGGCCGCTATCTCGGCATGGACACCGAACTGATCACGCCGTCCGAGGCCAAGGCGATGTTCCCGCTGATGGACGAGACCAATTTCGTCGGCGCCATGTGGGATCCGGTCGAAGGCCATCTCGACCCCTCCGGCACCACCATTGCCTATTCCAAGGCGGCCAAAAAACTCGGCGCCGAAATCGTGCTGCGCAACCGCGTCGTCGACCTGACACAGCAGCCGGACGGCACCTGGAACGTCGTCACCGAACAAGGCACGGTTCACGCCGAACATGTCGTCAACTGCGGCGGCCTGTGGGCGCGCGAGATCGGCCGCATGGTCGGCGTCGAGCTGCCGGTGCTGGCCATGGAGCACATGTATCTCTTGACCGAGCCGATGCCGGAGGTCGAGGAGTTCAACAAGTCGACCGGCCGCGAAATGATCGGTGTGCTCGACTTCAAGGGCGAGATCTACACCCGCCAGGAGCGCAACGGCATCCTGCTCGGCACCTATGAAAAGGCCTGCAAGCCGTGGTCGCCGGTCAACACGCCGTGGGACTTCGGCCATGAACTGCTGCCGCCCGATCTCGACCGCATCGCGCCGTCGCTGGAAATCGGCTTCAAGCATTTCCCCGGCATCGAAAAGGCCGGCATCAAGCAGATCATCAACGGCCCCTTCACCTTCGCGCTCGACGGCAATCCGCTGGTCGGCCCGGTGCAGGGCCTGACCAATTTCTGGTGCGCCTGCGCCGTCATGGCCGGCTTCAGCCAGGGCGGCGGCGTCGGCCTGGCGTTGTCCAACTGGATGGTGCATGGCGATCCGGGCTTCGACGTCTGGGGCATGGATGTCGCCCGCTTCGGCGAATGGGCTGGGCTGCGCTACACCAACGCCAAGGTGCGCGAAAACTATTCGCGCCGCTTCTCGATCCGCTTCCCCAACGAGGAACTGCCGGCTGCCCGCCCGGCGCAGACGACGCCGCTCTACGACACCATGCTCGCCAACAATGCCGTGATGGGCGACTCTTGGGGTCTCGAAACCCCGCTCTGGTTCGCGCCTAAGGGCAGCGAGCCGAAAGACGTCGTCTCCTTCCACCGCTCCAACGACTTTGGACCGATCGGTGAGGAAGTGCGCGCCACGCGCGAGCGCGTCGGCGTCACCGAGATCGCCAACTTCGCCAAATACGAAGTGTCGGGGCCGGGCGCGGAAGAGTTCCTCAACCGGCTGATGACCAACCGCATGCCGAAGACCGGCCGCATCGTGCTGACACCGATGATCAACGAGTTCGGCAAGCTGATCGGCGACTTTACCATCGCCAAGGCCGGTGAAGACCGCTTCATGATCTGGGGCTCGTCGGCAGCGCAGAAATACCACATGCGCTGGTTCGAAAAGCACCTGCCCAAGGATGGTTCGGTGCGCATCCACCGTTTCGACCAGACACTGGTCGGCCTGTCGATCGCCGGCCCGAAATCGCGCGACCTCCTGCAGAAGCTGGTCGATGTCGACATCTCGACCAAGGCGTTCCGCTTCATGGATTTCCGCGAAATGGCGGTCGGCGGCGCGCCCTGCCTGGTCAACCGCATTACCTATACCGGTGACCTCGGCTACGAGATCTGGATGGCGCCAGCCTATGAGCGCCTTGTCTACAAGGCGATCAAGGACGCTGGCGAGGAATTCGGGATCGTCGATTTCGGCATGCGCGCCTTGCTGTCGATGCGCCTGGAAAAGAATTTCCCGACCTGGTTCCGCGAGTTGCGGCCGATCTACGGGCCGTTCGAAGGCTCCATGGACCGCTTCATCAAGCTCGAGAAGAACGACTTCATCGGCCGTGAAGCCGCCGCCAAGGAACAGGCGCAAGGGCCGAAGCTGCGTCGCGTCTCCTTCATCGTCGACGCCGCCGATGCCGACGTGATGGGCGACGAGCCGATCTGGGCCAAGGTCGACAAGGATTACGGCACGGTTGAAAAGCCGCATGGCTACGGCGCGCCGCGCTTCGACACGTCAGGCAAGGAAATACGTGGCTCGAAGGCCGCCGAAGGCGCGTCGGCCGTGCGCGGCATCGTCGACGGCGACTGGCGCGTGGTCGGCTGGGTGACATCGGGCGGCTATGCGCACTACGTGCAAAAGTCGATGGCGCAAGGCTATGTGCCGGCCGCCCTTGCCGAGGATGAAAGCGCGGGGCTGTTCGAGATCGAGATTCTTGGGTCTCGGCGTCCGGCCCGCATCAATGTCGAGGCACCCTTCGACCCAAGCGGCGAGAAGATGCGGACCTGAGGACGGGATGGACAGCGGGGCGCCAAAGGGAAGCTTCGGCCGACACCGCAAGATCATGCCGTTTGTATCAGGCTCGATCGAGGCGCTGCGCGACGCCTCCCGCGAGAAGGCGGCTTCGCTCAACCAGCATGTGCTGGGCTATGGCGCGCAAGCCGAAGCGGAATGGGCGGCGGCGGGTGTTAGCGCGCCCGACCTGCCGACAATGCGAAAATACCGGCTCGAGCGCATCCGCGCCGAGCTGAAGCGCCGCGGCTACGCCGGCGCCTTGCTCTATGATCCCGTCAACATCCGCTATGCGACCGACTCGACCAACATGCAGCTCTGGGTCGCGCACAATCCGACGCGGCATTGCTTCGTCGCCACCGACGGGCCGGTGGTGCTGTTCGACTACTTTTCCTGCGAGCACCTGTCCGACCATTCCGGCATCGTCGACGAAGTGCGGCCGGCCGTGTCGTGGATGTATCTCTATGGCGGCGAGCTGACCGAGCAGAAAGTCCGCCGTTGGGCCGCCGGTATCACCGATTTGATCAGGGAGCATGGCGGCGGCCACAACCGCATCGCCGTCGATCACATCAATCCGGAAGGCGTTGAAGAACTCCACCGCCTCGGCATTTCCATCGGCAATGGCGAGGCGGTGATGGAAAACGCGCGGCTGATCAAATCGCCGGATGAAATCCTTGCCATGCGCCGCGCCATCGTCGCTTGCGAGGCGGCGATGGGCGAGATGGAACAGGCGCTCAAGCCTGGTATCTCCGAAAACGAATTGTGGGCGCAACTCCATCGCGGCAACATCGCGCGCGGCGGCGAATGGATCGAGACGCGGCTGCTGACGTCGGGACCGCGCACCAATCCGTGGTTCCAGGAATGCTCGTCGCGGATCATGGAGGCCGGCGATCTCGTCGCCTTCGATACCGATCTGATCGGCCCTTACGGCTTCTGCGCCGATCTCTCGCGCACCTGGCTCTGTGGCGATACAAAGCCGACCAACGAACAGCGCGACCTGTTCCGCATCGCCGCCGACCAGATCGAGTACAACACCGCTTTGATGCAGCCCGGCGTCTCGTTTCACGAACTGGTCGAACGCTCGGCTGTACCGCCTGGAGACTGCTTCCCAACCCGCTACGGCGTACTCTACCACGGCGTCGGACTGGCCGACGAATATCCGACCTTGCCGCATGCCAGCGACTGGACATCCGACACACCCGACGGCGTGCTGGAACCGGGCATGGTGCTGTGTGTGGAGAGCTATATCGGCCGGCTTGGCGGGCGTGAGGGTGTCAAGATCGAGGAACAGATCCTGATCACCGACACCGGCAACGAAAAGCTTTCAACCTACCCGTTGGATTCGAGGCTGCTCGGCTAGCCCGGCAAGCGCTTCGCGCATCGCGCGCACGGTCTTTTCCGGCGTCGTCCTGGCGGTGATGTAGGGCAAGCCTTTGCGTCGCGCCGTCCAGCCGACGATCACGATCTTGCGCGCCGCCGGCTCGAAACGCCGTGCCAGCGCCCAGCTTTCGCAATCGATCGCGGCGACGTCCGCTTTGCCTTCGGCGACCGTCACGATCGAGTCGCGATGGCCGCCGCTTTCGCTGTGCGATGAAAATATGTCCAGCTTTTCGCCGGCCGCTTTCAGGTCGCGCGTCAGCGCGATGATGCCCGACATGGAATCGAGGCTGTTGAAGGTGAAGCGCCTGCCCCGGATGAGATCGAGCGGCAGCAAGGCCTTGCCATCGGTGGGCGACCGAACCTCCGGCCCCTCGCCCGACCGCATCACCAGCGCGCTCGAATAAAGTTCGCCCTGCCCGCCTTCATAAGCGTCATAGCTTGGCTGACCGACCACCTGCACATGCCGGGACAGACCGAGTTCCATCGGCCCCCAGCAGGTCTGCGCGAACAGCAGCGCCGGATGCATCCAGAGCTTGTGGAAATCGAGTTCGTCCGGCGGCAGCGTCACCGGATCGGGCGCGACGAGTTTACCTTCACCGTCCCGAATGCCGCCCGGCACCGGCGGCAGGTCGCCATTGCGGCGCACGATGGATTGCGGCGCATCGATGCCCCTTCGCCGGAATGAATCGCGCAACGACGCCCATTGCGCGTCGACCTCGTCGCGCGCCTCCGGCCAGTCATACATTGGCAACGCCGCAATCAATTCGCTCATGCCGATATCAAACCACCATGCCGGGACAAAGGATCGCAAAAACGCGGCGCCCAATCAGAATTGGCCGACACGTTATCCACTCTACACGCGGATACTATTCCTTGGGCGGTTCGGCGGGAACCGGCGCGCTGCCAAGCCCACTGATGCTGCGCGCCCTGACGCGCGGCTTGAACGCCCTGCCCGGCTCGGGCGCGCGCCGCAGAACCGGATGCACGATCGGCTCCTTGGCCTTGAAAGCATAGGATCTGAGCAGCGCGAAATAGTTCGGATAGGCATAGCCATTGTTCATCCGCAGCCATTCCTCACGCCGGTCACGAAACAGCTTCGGCAGCCGGTACCAGGCGATGGTCGGGCTCTTGTGATGGACGAAGTGCAGATTGTTGTTGAGGAACAGGAACGACAGCGGTGAGCGCTCGACAATCACCGTGCGGCCTTCCGGATGCTCCGACCACTGGTGCTCGGCATAGGTGCGGATCGAGATCAGCGACTGGCCGAGCCAGACCGGCACCAGCACATAGAGCCAAACCGGCATGCCGAAGCCGAACTGCACGACCGGCAGCACCACGGCAAGGCCTATCGCATGCAGCAGCCAGGCCTTGCGGATCGCCTTGTCTCCGGCAATCACGTGCTTGGCGTCATCGATGAAGAAGCCGATGCAGGACAGCCATGGCCCCAGGACGAGGCGACCGGCCATGGTGTTGTTGACCTTCAGCACGAATTTCATCAGCGGCGGCATTTCTTCGTGCATCCAGAGCGCCTGGTAATAGCTCTCGGGATCGTCGAGCGGATCGGTCAGCCGCTCGTCCGCGTGGTGGCGCAGGTGAATGGTCTTGAAACGGCGGAACGGCCAGGCAAGGCCGATCGGCAGGAAGACGAAAGCTTCATTGACGAGGCCGTTGCGGGTCGGGTGACCATGCAGCACCTCGTGCATGATAGAGGATTGCAAAGCCAGCGTGACGGCCATGACGATCAGTGCAGCTATGGGATATGACGGCCAGAGGAAGAAGCCGGCGGCCAACCATGTGCCGTAGCAGAAGAAAGCGAGAACCACGGTCGGCCATTCGATGGCCGATCTGCTGCTTCGACGGATGCTCTTGCCAGTCATGCTATCGACCACTGTCCTCAGTCGCCGGAACCCCAACCGGCTCCTGACAGCATTGTGTCAGGAGATATGATTCCACTCAACGCGACAAAGCGCACAAAATGTTGCGTCTGCGCATTCTTGGCTGCATATGTTATACATTGTAAACAGTCTTAGGGATTCGTTTACGCCTGAAGCGCTTCTTCGGCCGCTTCGGCGAAAAATTTTCCTCCCGATGCAAGGAGTGAGATGATGGACAAGCGCGACCTGTCGGCAATCTTCCGGGAGCGTCTGAAGCTCCTCCTGACACGCTCCGACCTCAACCAATCGGCTTTCGCGTCAGCAGTCGGCATCGACAGGTCGGCGCTGTCGCAACTGATGTCAGGTGCCTCGACCCGCCTGCCGCGCGCCGAAACCTTGCTCAACATCGCCGCCGAATTCAAAGTGTCGCTAGACTGGCTGCTTGGTCTTAGCCAGGACGAGGGCGTGACCGGCGAAATCCGCGAGAGCCTGGAGATCGAGGAAGCGCCCGACGGTTTCGACCGCACGCTGCTCGCCAAATGGTTCGCGGAAGCGGCGGGCACGAAGATCCGCTATGTGCCGGCTGGCATTCCCGATCTCCTGCGCACCCACGCGCTCGTCGACTACGAAGCCAACATCACCAACAGGAGCCGACTGGCGCAGGCCAGCGAAACGCAATACCGCATCGAGTACAACCGGCGGCCGGAAACCGACATGGAAGTCTGCATGCCGCGCCACACGCTGGAGATCTTCGCCCGCGGCCTCGGTGTGTGGGACCGTTTCCCGGCGGCCGACCGCCAGCAGCAGCTTGCCCATATGGCGACGCTGCTCGACGACCTCTACCCGACCTTCCGCCTGTTCCTTTATGATGGCCGCATGCGCTATTCGATCCCGCTGACCATATTCGGCCCCTATCGCGCGGCGATCTATGTCGGCGACATGTATGTGGTGCTGAACGCCACCCAGCCGGTCCAGGCCCTGACCCAACATTTCGACAATCTGATCCGCGCCGCCGACATCAATCCGCACGAAGCGGCCGCCTTCGCGCGCAACCTGGCCGGCATGTCGTTCGCATCAGGCTCTGCCTGAGCGCTCAGCACCGCATTTTCATTGACTGGACATAAAGACTTCTTTATATCCTTATTCGAATTCCCAGACATGTTCGAATTCCAAGACACGGTTCGAATTCCAGGACACGAAAGCCAATCCGATGACGACGAGCAATCCGATCGATGCGCTGCTGGCTGAAAAGGGTGTGCTGCTGGCCGATGGCGCCACGGGCACCAATTTGTTCGCCATGGGTCTGGAGGCCGGCGAGGCGCCGGAACTGCTGAACGAAACCGCGCCCGACACCATCACCAGCCTGCACCAGAATTTCGTCGACGCCGGCGCCGACATCATCCTGACCAACTCGTTCGGCGGCACCCGCCACCGGCTGAAACTGCACCATGCGCAGGACCGCGTGCATGCGCTGAACAAGCGCGCGGCCGAGATCGCCCGCGCTGTCGCCGACAAGGCCGGCCGCAAGGTGATCGTCGCCGGCTCGGTCGGTCCGACAGGGGAATTGCTGGTGCCGCTTGGCGCCATGACCTATGACGAAGCGGTCGACGCCTTTGCCGAGCAGATCGAGGGTCTCAAGGAAGGTGGCGCCGAAGTCGCCTGGATCGAGACGATGTCGGCTCCCGACGAGATCCGCGCGGCGGCCGAAGCCGCCATCCGCGTCGGCCTGCCCTACACCTATACCGGCTCGTTCGACACCGCCGGCCGCACCATGATGGGCCTGCTGCCGAAAGACATCCACGGCGTCGCCGACGGCCTGTCGCAAGCGCCGCTCGGGGTTGGCGCCAATTGCGGCGTCGGCGCTTCCGACATCCTGGCCTCGCTGCTCGACATGACCGAGGCCAAGCCGGAGGCGACTGTCATCGTCAAAGGCAATTGCGGCATTCCCGAATTCCGTGGCACCGAGATCCACTATTCCGGCACGCCGGAACTGATGGCCGATTATGTCCGGCTCGCCGTGGATGGCGGAGCCAAGATCATCGGTGGCTGCTGCGGCACCTCGTTCCAGCATCTGGCCGCGATGCGCAAGGCGCTCGACGCCCACACCAGGGCGGATCGCCCGACCGTCGAAAAAATCGTCGAGCGCATTGGCCCGATGCGCAACAAGGTGGCGACGGCAAACACCACCGAGACCAGCGAAGCGCGCCGCGAGCGGCGGCGCAGCCGCGCCTGAGGCGATTTCTTTTTGCGGTTATTCGCTGTTGTCGGCGTAGCTTGACTGCGCCGACTGGAAATCGACCACGTTGTCGCCGCGCATTGTTGCCAGCGCACTGGATGCGCTCGGATCGGAAATCTGCTCCAGCATGGCGCGGAAACGGTCATTGGTCAGCGCCGACATGGCGGTGTGGCGCGCCTGCGCGACATCGTCGCTGATGCGTCTGGATTCGGCTGACGGGGCTGATAAACCCGCCGAAGCGTCCCGTGCCGGCGGAGTCGGGTTTGCGATGGTTGTGATTTTCAATTCCGGCTCCCTCAAGCCTTAGACATGACCGGTGTAGCGAGAGGAAATTGCGATCCGGTACCGGAAATGCCGAGCAATTTAACGATCCTGCGCGTTGCTCCTGGATCGGTTGAGATTCAGGTCAGGCCGAGCCGAAAACAGTGACTTCCGAGAACCGGAGCGGAGCGTACTTAAGTACGTGAGCGCCGGAAGCGCAGGAGCCACTGTTTGCAGGCCGGTCTCACCTGAATATCGACAGATCCGAAAAAAGGCCGGCAAGGGCAAAGATCCCTCGCCGGCCTGCCTCAGCGCCCGTCGGCCGGTTATCAGAACGATCCCATCATCTGAAAGAAACCGGCTGTCATCGCCACTACCGGTTGCCGCCCAGCGCCGAGGCAAGGCGCACAAGCGAAAGGAACTCGGACCTGTACCCAAACGGGTCGGCTCCTCGGGCGGCAGTGGCAATCTCCATGATCTTGTCGTAACCGAACTTCGCGGTCGCATCCTCGTCGCGCAGCTTCTGGCCGAAGGCCGCGACGGCGACGGAGAAACGCTGGTCGGTACTCGCCTGATCGAAGGACCCGATCTCGTTGGCCGAGGTCACCGGCGAGGTGATCAGCTTCGAGACGTCCTCGTTGGGCAGCTTGTAGCGGATCTTGACGAAGGCATATTCGTCCGCATTGGCGACGCCACCATTGTTGACTGTCGCCTGGCCGTAGCGCAGCGGATCGATCTGCTCGCCGCCACCGCCTTTGGGCGTGACCTCGTAGATCGCGGTGACCGAACGGCCCGAGCCGATATCGCCGGCATCGACGCGGTCATTGTTGAAATCCTCGCGGTTGAGCGCCCGGGTCTCGTAGCCAATCAGCCGGTATTCCGACACCTTGTCCGGGTTGAACTCGACCTGGATCTTGACGTCCTTGGCGATGGTGAACAGCGTCGAGGAGGCATCTTCGACCAGCACCTTCTCGGCCTCGGCCAGCGTGTCGATATAGGCGGCGGTGCCGTTGCCGTTCTGGGCAATGGTCTGCATCATTTCATCGTTCAGATTGCCGCGGCCGAAGCCGAACACCGACAGGAACACGCCGGTCTTGCGTTCGCTCTCGATCAGCCGCTTCAGGTCGTCATCATCGGTCTGGCCGACATTGAAGTCGCCGTCAGTGGCAAGCATCACTCGGTTGACGCCATCCTTGATGAAGGACTGCTGGGCAAGCTTGTAGGCTTCCTTGATGCCGGCCTCGCCTGCCGTCGAGCCACCGGGCTGCAGATTGTCGATGGCATTGAGGATCTTGTCCTTCTCGGCAACCTTTGTCGGCATCAGCACGGTGCCGGCATCGCCCGCATAGGTGACGATCGAGATGGTGTCGTCGGCCTTCAGCTTGCTGACCAGCAGCCGGAACGCCGACTTGAGCAGCGGCAGCTTGTCCGGTTCGTCCATCGAGCCCGACACGTCGATCAGGAAGACCAGATTGGCCTTCGGCTGCTCGGTCGGCTTGATGTCGAAACCCTTGATGGCGACGTGCATCAGCTTGGTGTGCGCGTTCCACGGCGTCGGCATGACGCTGACGGTCGAGTTGAACGGCGTTGAGGCCGATTCCGGCCCCTTCCAGTCATAAGGGAAGTAATTGATCATCTCCTCGACGCGGACCGCGTCGGCTTGCGGCAGGTAGCCCTGCTTCAGCGAGCCGCGCACGAAGGAATAGGACGCGGTGTCGACATCGATCGAGAAGGTCGAGACCGGGTCTTGCAGTGCCGCATGCACGGGATTGGTCTTGAAATCCTGGACGCGATCGCGGTTTTCCTCCTGCGGCGCGATCTGGTCGGCCGGGATGGCCGCCGGCTGCTGCGGGGCCATAAGCTTGGGCTCGGCTCGCTGGACGCGATTGGCCCGCGCGGCATTAGGCGCGTTTGGCATGAGGCCGGCACTCTCCCGTGAAACCTCACCACTGGGTGCGGGGGCCGGCCTGGAGGTTGGCAAAGTCCCATACTCCACCTTCTTGCCGCTGTAGGTCTTTAGGTCAAACCTCGACGATACAGTGGGGCTCACCGGCGCGCTCGGTTGTGCTGCGCCACCGGCGGCACCCGATTCGGAGTTCGGTGGTGCGGCCGGCGCAAGAGCATTGCTGGCGTCGCGGCTTTCCACATCCAAGTCTGCCTTCTTGTCCTTCTCCAGCGCCGTGGGAGCCTGTTTCGGCTCGGCGACGGTTGGCTTCTGCGTCGCCGGCTTGTCGGCCAGCGTCTCGGTGATCTTCTCGTCGCCGCCGAACGGCGACGGCTGTTCCCTCAGCAAATGGAAGGTGGCGTACCCAGCGATCGGCAGGGCGACGAGCCCGGCAAGGGCCGGCGTGGCAATGAGTTTCTTTTGCATGATCTCGCTCCAGAGCTTTTGTGCTCGCTCCGTGAGACGAAGGCCGCCAACCGATCCTTGGGTGACGGCGGAAATATTTTCCTGATCATAGGCGCGCAGGGCAGCTTCGAAGGCGCGTGCCTTCGCGCTCTCGCCCGGCGCCGGTACCGCTGCATTGCGCAGCTTTCTGAGTTCGTTGTCGTCGACCATGGTCACACTTCCCCGGCTGAACGCATCAACGTCTTCAGCCGTTTCTTCGCTTCATGGATGTGCCAGGAAACCGTCGTCTCCGAGATCGCCATCGCCTCGGCGGCGGCCGCGTGGCTCAAGCCTTCGCCATGGACAAGCATCACGGCATCGCGCTGCTTGTCCGGCAATTGCCGCACCGCCGCCCACAACGCCTCGGTCGGGTCTTCACCCTCGGCCGGGCCTTCGCCCGAAATCAGCGCATGGACGCCATAGGCCTCGGTCTTGACCGTCTCGCGCTGGGTCTTGCGCATCGTGTCGCGCGCGGCGTTCATCGTCATGGTGTAGAGCCATGTCGTGAACGCGCCGCTGCCGCGATAATCGCGGATCGCCTTGCCCAGCCTGACACAGACTTCCTGGGCGATGTCTTCGGCATCGGCCTTCCTGCCGCACCAGCGATAGGCGACGCGATAGACGAAGTCATAGTGACGCTCCAGCAATTTGCCGAAGGCCCCCCTGTCTCCGCCCTTCGCCCGCCCGATCAGTTCGGCGTCGGAGGCTTCGCTCTCATCCAGTATCATCGCCATCATTTGCCTGTTGGACGAAGGCTAATGGCTAATCCTTGGGGTGATGGAAAGATTTTTCTCGAATTTGGGCGTTTGCGTCCAGGGCGTACCGAGTGAGGGCAGGCCGGCCTCACCTGAATGTCAACACGCCTGGCCCGCCGCCCAGCCCGACGACCACGCCCATTGGAAATTATAGCCGCCGAGCCAGCCGGTGACGTCGACGACCTCGCCGATGAAGAACAGGCCCGGCACCAGCTTCGCCTGCATCGTCTTCTGGTCGAGGCCGTTGGTGTCTACCCCGCCGAGCGTCACTTCGGCCGTCCGGTAGCCCTCCGAACCGGCTGGCTTGATGCGCCAGTCGTTGACCGCAGCCTCGACGGTTTTGATCTGAGCCTCGGAAAGATCGGCGAGGTTGCCGTCCAGCCCGGTTTGCTCGGCTATCGCCTGAGCCAGTCGTTTCGGCAAATGATTTGCCAGCACGGTCTGCACCGCTTGCCGGCCATTGCCACGCCTGGCAGCGCGGATGAGTTCAGCCACATCCGTGCCCGGCAGCATGGCGATGCGGATCTCATCGCCCTCGCGCCAATAGGAGGATATCTGCAGGATGGATGGCCCGCTGACGCCGCGATGCGTGAACAGCATCGCCTCGGAAAACCGCGTCCTGCCGCAGGCAATCTCGGCGTCGACCGCGTTTCCGGCCAGGGGCGAAAGCCGCTCAAGCGTTTTTGCGTCGAAGGTCAGCGGCACCAGGGCAGGCCGTGTTTCGACGACGGCAAGGCCAAACCGTTCGGCAAGCTCGTAGCCGAAGCCCGTCGCGCCCATCTTGGGGATCGACTTGCCGCCACAGGCCACGACCAGGGACTGGCAGGAAACCGAGCCCGTGGAGAGGGCGAGTTCAAACCCTTCCTCGGTTCTACCGATAGCCTCGACGCGGGTCGACAATACCAGCTCGGCGCCCCTGCCCCGCATTTCCGAGACCAGCATATCGATGATCTGGCGCGCCGAGCCGTCGCAGAACAGCTGCCCCAATGTCTTCTCGTGATAGGCAATGCCGTGGCGTTCGACCAGCGCAATGAAGTCGCGCTGCGTATAGCGGCTGAGCGCCGAGATGCAGAAATGCGGATTCCTCGAGATGAAATTCTTCGGGCTCGCATGAATGTTGGTGAAATTGCACCGGCCGCCGCCGGAGATGCGGATCTTTTCGCCAGGTGCCGCCGCGTGATCGAGGATCAGCACCGAACGGCCGCGCTTGGCGGCTTCCACGGCGCACATCATTCCGGCGGCGCCGGCGCCGATGATCACGACATCATAGGATTGCATCAGGTTGATCGTTCCCGCGCGGCTCCCGCTCATTCAGCGAGACCGCCCTGATACCGCGAACGGATCGGGCAGCCAACAGGCGGGAATAGCCGCGCGAGACTCAGGTCAGTGTCTCGGCAAACAGCGCCGTCAGCCGTTTCCAGTGACGCTCGGCTCCCCCTTCGTCGTAGACACTGTGGTCGGGCACGCACCAGCCATGCGCCATGCCGACATAATTCTCCAGCAGATAGTCGACTCCCGCCGTCCTCAGCGCCTCGGCCAGCTTGGTCGACTGCTCCGGTGGGAAACTCCGGTCGACGCCCGCCATGCCGACATACACACGCGCCTTGATGGAGGCCGCCTTGCGGTGCGGGCTGTCGGCGGCATCGCTGGCGAGGTTGCCGCCATGGAAACTGGCGGCGGCCTTGATCCTGTCGGGGTAGGTCGCGGCCGCGTTGAGCGCCCGCGCCCCGCCCATGCAATAGCCGACCGTGCCGATCGGTCCCGTGACGCCTTCGCCGGCGAGCGCGTCGACAAAGGCGGCGCTGTCGCTGATGGTCATTTCCTGCGTCGTGCCGGTGACCAGCGCCATCAGCGGCGCCCTGGTCCTTTCTTCGACAAAAGCGGTCTTGGCGTCGAACGGGCCATAAGGAGCATCGCGGTAGAAGAGATCGGGCACCAGCACCGCATAGCCCTCGCCCGCCAGCCGTTCCGCCATCAGGTCAAGCGCCGGGCGCGGACCGAAGGCGTCCTGGTAGAGAATGACGCCAGCCTTGGCTGAAGAAACCTTGGCCGAGCGGAACAGGCCTGCCTTCGCCACACCGTCACGGGTCTTGATGTGAAGGTCCTGCTTCATCATTGCGTGCTCCGTTTGCCAGATGCGCGATACATATCCGCGCAAGCCGCCACGGCAAGGCGTTCCCTGAGCCCGGCGGTCAACATTTCGTGCGGGATCGCGTGATGCGCTAAGGACCAGCGAACGCAGCCATGTGGAAGGCCTGGACCTCCGGCGGATAGCGAAACTGCGCGCCATAGGGGCAGGCATTGCGGTCAAGACAACCACCGGCCCGGCACGGCTCGCCATTCGCCCCCCGCACATGCGCGAGGCAGGCCTGGTAGGCGAAACCATCCGTCGAATAAGCGGCGACCGGACAGGATTTCAGACAAGGTTTGTCGACGCAGGTGTCGCAAAGATGGATCGTCTCCCGAAATTCCGGAAGCGTTATCTCGTCCTCGAACAGCAGCGCGCCGCGATAAGCATGCCAAAGCCCGTATTGCGGATGCATGAGGATCCCGAGCGGCGACGGCCTCAGCCCTTCCGCCCGAACAGCCCATTGCTGGAACGGCAGGTAAGGTTTGTCCGACGGCGAAACGACGCGGGCACCAAACTCTTGCGCCACCTCGCCGATGACCTCCCGCGACCAGGTGTCGAGCGGATCGGCGATCGCCTGTGGCTGCTGGCCCCGCCAGCGCAGGAAATGCGGCCAAGGCGCGGCGCCCGCCTGCCCTACCAGCAGGACAGACTTTGCCGGCTCACCCGAGGCGCCATCAGGGCCACCCTCGTCATCGGGAAAGAGAAAGCCGCCACGCAGGATGAGGCCGTTGGCGCCAAGCGCGGCCGTGATCTCCTCGATCATACCGCGCACGCAATCATCCCTTCTTGTCCGGATCGGAGAAGGCGCTCCGCCAGACTTCCTTGTGGATGATGTTGGCGACTTTAGCCCCGCCTGACTCGGGCTCCTTTCAGGTGAAGGCGTCGGGCATCGACCCCTTCTTCTTGGCGATGAAATCCTTCAGGGCTTCATCGATGCCTTCATCAAGGTGCGGCGCTTCGTAAGCCTCCAGCCAGCGCCGCGCCAGATCGTTGGCGCGCTGCGGTGCGGTCTTCTGGCCCTCGGCCAGCCACTGCTCGTAGGAGTTGTTGTCGGCGATCGACGAGCGGTAGAAGGCGGTCTGGAAATTGGCCTGGGTATGGTCGCAGCCGAGATAGTGGCTGCCCGGGCCGACCTGGCGGATGGCGTCCATCGCCTGGCCGTTCTCCGACAGGTCGACGCCCTCGGAGAATTTCTGGGTCATGCCGAGCTGGTCGATATCCATCATGAATTTTTCGTAGCAGGAGGCCAGCCCGCCTTCGAGCCAGCCTGCCGAATGCAGGACGAAATTGGTGCCGGCGAGAATGGTCGAGTTCAGCGTGTTGGCGCTCTCATAGGCTGCCTGTGCGTCCGGAACTTTCGAAGCACAGAGCGAGCCCCCGGTACGGAACGGCAAGCCGAGCCGGCGGGCGAGTTGGGCAGCGCCATAGGAGACCAGCGACGGCTCCGGTGTGCCGAAGGTCGGCGCGCCCGACTGCATCGAGATCGACGAGGCGAAGGTGCCGAACAGCACCGGCGCGCCCGGACGGATCAGCTGCGTGAACGAGGCGCCGGCCAGCACTTCGGCCAGGACCTGCGTCAGCGTGCCGGCGACCGTCACCGGGCTCATCGCGCCGGCCAGGATGAACGGCGTGACGATGCAGGCCTGGTTATGACGCGAATAGACCTTCAGGGCGCCAAGCATGGTCTCGTCGAACACCATCGGCGAGTTGGCGTTGATCAGGCTGGTCAGCACCGTGTTGTTCTCGACGAAGTCGTCGCCGAAGACGAGCTTGGCCATCGCCACCGTGTCCTCGGCGCGCTCCGGTGCGGTCACCGAACCCATGAACGGCTTGTCGGAATATTTGATGTGCGCGTAGACCATGTCGAGATGACGCTTGTTGACCGGCACGTCGACCGGCTCGCACACCGTGCCGCCCGAATGGTGGATCGACGGCGCCATATAGGCAAGCTTCACGAAATTCTGGAAATCCTCGATCGTCGCGTAGCGCCTGACGCCGTCGAGATCGCGCACGAAGGGCGGACCATAGACCGGCGCGAACACCGTCGCATTGCCGCCGATCTGCACCGAGCGTTCTGAATTGCGGGCATGCTGGGTGTAGATGGGCGGCGCGGTCTTCAAGAGCGAACGGCAGAGCCCCTTGGGAAAATGCACGCGCTCGCCCTTGACGTCGGCGCCGGCCTCTTTCCAGAGCTGCAGTGCTTCGGCGTCATCACGAAAAATGATGCCGATCTCTTCCAGCACCGTGTCGGTGTTCTTCTCGATCAGCGCCAGGCCTTCCTCGTTCAGCACCTCGTAGACGTTGATCTTGCGCTTGATATAGGTGAGCTGGGTGCCGGGGCCGCCGCCTGAGCGCGCCGCACGCCTGGCCGCCGCTCCGCCACTGGCGCCGCGCCCACGCCGCGCGTTTGACGCTTCCTGGTCGACTGCCGCGTGTTCACTCATGATCGCTCTTCCCTGAATATGGCCCGCCTGACTATGGCTGGTCCGTAACCGTTGCGGCCGCATGACGCGGCTTTGCCCGGATCGTAGCCATGCACCCTATTCGAAACGGCCCGTCCGCGCCAACGCCTGTCGCAAAATCGACAAGAAAACCGATAGATTTTCCAGTCGCTTTCCTTTTGCGGGAAGTCGCAAATCAGCTATGGATACCCGCCCGTTGCGGGTTAGGTATGAACACCATTATTTTGTGCCTTGCGACACAGTCGCGATGCCGTGAGGAGCTGGATAAAAATGTCCGACGACGAGATCATCCTTTCCGAGCTTTCCGACGACGAGCTGGTGCAGCAGATGCACGACGATCTCTATGACGGGCTGAAGGAAGAGATCGAGGAAGGCACCAACATCCTCCTCGAGCGCGGCTGGGCGCCCTACAAGGTGCTTACCGAGGCGCTGGTCGAAGGCATGCGTATCGTCGGCGAGGATTTTCGCGACGGCATCCTGTTCGTGCCGGAAGTGCTGTTGTCCGCCAACGCCATGAAGGCCGGCATGTTCATCCTGCGTCCGCTGCTCGCCGCCACCGGCGCGCCGAAACAGGGCAAGATGGTGATCGGCACCGTCAAGGGCGACATCCACGACATCGGCAAGAACCTCGTCGGCATGATGATGGAGGGTGCTGGCTTCGACGTCATCGATCTCGGCATCAACAACGCGGTCGAAAAGTATCTCGACGCGATTGAAAAGCACCAGCCCGACATCATCGGCATGTCAGCACTGCTCACCACCACCATGCCCTACATGAAGGTCGTCATCGACACGATGAAGGAAAAGGGCATTCGCGACGACTACGTCGTGCTGGTCGGCGGCGCGCCGCTCAACGAGGAATTCGGCAAGGCCGTCGGCGCCGACGCTTATTGCCGCGACGCGGCGGTAGCGGTCGAGACCGCCAAGGATTTCATGAAGCGCAAGCACAACGTGCGTGCTTCGGCCTGATCCAAGGCATCAGGGCGACGAAAAGAAGCCGCGCCTTGCAGCGCGGCTTTTTTGTCCCCAGATGAGGGACGGCCGCCGATCAATTGGCGACGGTGTCTTTGACCGCCCTCGCCGTCGATTTGACATCCTTGCCGACACCCCGAACGGTGTTGGCGCAGGCCGTAAGTGCAAGAGCGCAGGCAAGGATAGCCATCGGCGCTATGCGTAGCAGTTTCATGGACGGTGTCTCCCTCGACAGATAAATTAGCCCCACAGCGAAAAGCCGGCTCGACTTGGTCAAGACGAAAAAAACAAAACCGAATCAGACAGACAGGCTGCTCGTCATCGCCTGCGGGATGATTGCGCGCGAGGTGTTGGCCGTCAAGGAACAGCTCGGGCTGGATCACCTCGAATTGACGTGTTTGCCGGCGGAGTTTCATTTCCATCCCGACCGCATCGCGCCGGCCATGGAAAAGGCGATCGAGAAGGCCAGGGCGGAAGGCTATGAACACATCTTCGTCGGCTATGCCGATTGCGGCACTGGCGGCCTGCTTGACCGCGTGTTGGAGAAGCATGGCGTCGAACGCATGGCCGGCCCGCATTGCTTCGCGTTCTATCAAGGCATGGACGCCTATGGGAAGGTCGCCGACGACGACATGATGTCCTTCTACATGACGGACTTCCTGTGCCGCCAGTTCGATGCCTTCTTCATGAAGCCGCTCGGGCTGGATAAGCACCCGGAGCTGATCAAGGACTATTTCGGCAATTACGAGAAGCTGATCTATCTGGCGCAGACCGATGATCCGGAGCTCGACAAGGTCGCGGAAAAGGCCGCCGCCCTGCTCGGCCTCGCCTATGAGCGCCGCTCCACCGGTTTTGGCGACCTGACGCCAGGCCTGGCGCGGGCGGCCGCGAACGCCTGACGGCTTCAGGCCGGGTCTTCGGCTGCCAGCGCCGCCAGCACGTCGGCAAAGCTCGTCCTGCAGGCAAAACCCAGCCTGTCCCTCGCCCGCGACGCGTCATAGATCCGGTCGATCGAGGAAAACATCGTCCAGCCCTTCCTCGCGTAGAGAGCGGGAAATTCAGGAAAATACCGCGCCACCACGGACGGCGCGTCCCTGATCAACGCCTCGCAATCTTCGGGTTGGAACGGCGTCGGCGCACAGATGATGAAGGTGTCGAAGCCGAGCTCCGGTGCCTTCTCCAAGGCGGCGACATGCGCCTGCGCCGCGTCCTCTACCATCAGCCGCCGAAACAGCAGTTCGTTCGCCTTGGTGTTGGCGTCCGACTGCTCGATGGCATGCGCCATGTCGTCGGCCTCGGGGAAGAAACGTGCCGTGCGCAGCACCACCACCGGCAGGCCGTGCTGGAGGTGGTAGAGACGGCAGAGATGCTCGGCGGATAGCTTGGTGACGCCATAGATGTTGCGCGGCTCGGGCGACATCGCTTCCGTCAGCCACGCCGCCTTGCGCGCACCGCCCTTGAAGCCGTCGCGTATCGCCTGCGAGATCATCAGCGAGGTCGTTGACGTGAAGACGAAGCGTTGCACATTGGCCGCCACCGCCGCGTCGAGCAGGTTTAGCGTGCCTTGCACGTTGGCCGCGATGAAATCGCTGTTGGCGTGGCTGTCTATGTTGGGCTTGTGCAGCGCGCCGCTGTGAATAATGGCCTCTATCCGGTTTTCTCCGACGGCACGCATGACGAGGTCACGGTCGGCAATCGAACCGACGATCCGCGTTTCGGCCGATGGAACGGGATCGAGGCCGGTCACGTCATGTCCAAGCTCACGCAGGAGTGGCGCCAGCGCGCTGCCCAGCCAACCCGACGATCCCGTAAGCAAGATTCGCATGCGTCACACCATGAGTTTTGACCGAGACGCTGTTAAGCACGGATGACAGGCGCCAGCGACCCGGTAAGTTATGCGCCAGGCGGCGGCAGCGCCGTTCCAGACAAAACAGGGAATTCTTTGATGATCCTTCGCTCATTGATCGCCGCCCTTGGTCTCCTCTGCTGTACTTTGCCCGCCCTTGCCGACGGACAAGTGCAAAAACTGATCACGCCTGCCGATAAGGCGCGGCTCGACAAATATGGCGACACCCGCAAGGGGGCGCTCGCCGAAGCAAAGGCGGGCAACCCCGCCGAGCTCAAGCAGCTCGACACGCTGTTGGCCAAGCCGCTGGTCGCCTTCTCCGACAAGGATCTCACGGGCAACTGGCGGTGCCGCACGATCAAGGCCGGCGGACTGAGCCCGCTCGTTGTCTATGGCTGGTTCAAATGCAGGGTCACCGATGATGGCTCCGGCTGGCGGCTGGAAAAGATCAGCGGTTCTCAGCGCACCCAGGGCCGCTTCTTCGACGACGGCGACAAGCGCTCGATCTATCTTGGCTCCGGCTCCGTCAACGACGATCGGGCAAAGCCCTATGGCAGCGGCCCGCAAACCGACCAGGTCGGTTACGCCTTCCGAAACAGCGCCAAGGAATGGCGCATCGAGTTCCCCGCGCCCTATTATGAATCGAAGCTCGACATCATGGAGTTCAAGCGCTGACCGGGTCTTCATGCGCTGACCGGGGTCTTCATGGGTTGGTAAGGCTTCCGGCATACCAAGGATTAACCCGCCCGCCCTAAGGTCCGGCCACATCGGCCGGTCCCTGGAGCACGGAAAGATCAATGGCAGCGTCGCAACCAAATCCGCGACCTATTGTGGTCGTCACCGGTGGCGGCGCGCATGTCTGGGCCATGATCAACGACCTCGCCGACCGCGTCGGCCCTGTCAGCGTCGTCCTCGAAATCCCTGAATCTAAAAAGCAATTGCTGCGCGGCCGCGCCCGACGCCAGGGCTGGATCTCTGCCATCGGCCAGCTCGGCACTATGGTGCTGAGCAGGCTCGGCAAACGGCTTAATGTCAAACACGCCGCCCGGTTGATTGCCGAGGAGAAGCTTGAAACGGAACCGCGGCAAGGCCAGGTCATCATCCATGTGGCATCCGCCAACGGGCCGGAATGTCTGCAGGCAATCGAGACGATCAAGCCCGGCGTCGTGCTGCTGAACGGCTGCCGGCTGATTTCCAGGGAGATGCTGGCCAAAATGCCGTGTCCGGTGCTCAACTATCATGCCGGCATCACCCCGAAATATCGCGGCATGAATGGCGGCTATTGGGCGTTGACGTCAGGCGATCCGCAGAATTTCGGCACCACCGTCCATCTGGTCGATGCGGGCGTCGACACTGGTGGCGTGCTGAAGCAGGTGCGCGGCGAGCCGAAACAAGGTGACACCATCTCAAGCTATGCGCTGCGCCAGGCGGCGTTTTCGCGCGACATCTGCGTCGAGGCGGTCAGCGACGCGCTGGCCGGAAAACTTGCAACGTTCGATCCAGGGCTGCCATCGAAGCAGTGGTACCACCCGACGATCTGGTTCTACGTCTGGACAGGGCTGAGAACCGGCATTTGGTAACGTATCCAGTGTCCGGAACAGCGCAAATTCCGCCGCCATTACCGCTGCAGTGACCCCGTCGCGGCATGGGTCGCAAACGAATAAACGCACCTTTCATTTTACGACATCCAAATGCGTCGCTTTTGAATGCGCGCGCGTCGTCCCATAACAAGCGGGCCCACTGCGCTTGCGGCAATGCTCGGGGATCGAGGAGCGAGAATTCATGGCCGATCTTATCGTCGTCTACTGGCGCGACATTCCTGCCCAGGTCATCGTCAGGAAGGGCCGGCAGAACGCCAAGCGCGAACTGCCGTTGCGCTTCACCGAGGCGATCGACATGTGCGCCATGCGCACCGGCGCCGGCGGCACGGACGACTATCTGGCCGAATGGCGCAAGGCTGATCCAGTTCCGGTCGGTAACGATCTCGAAGCCGAGGTCGAAAAGGCCTTCAACGAGATCGACGCGAAATATGACCGCGAGCGGCTGGTCGCTCTGGTCAAGGCCGGCGGCAAAGAAAATGTCTGAAACCACTCCCGTCAGCAAGGAAGGCGTGGCCATTACGCAGGCCACTCAGGTCAAGAAGGCGGCGCCGAAGTCCGACTACAAGCCGGCCGATGTCTCGCCGCAGCGGCGCGTACAGCGCTCCTTCGCGATACGGCTGTGGTCGATCAGGCATTCGCGCTTGCTCGAATGGTTCTACGCCCGCTTCGCCGACACCTTCTTGCTGCTGCACCCGTTGTGGAAGGGTATCGGCTATGGCCGCGTCGAGGCTCCAATCAAGTTCGTCGAAAAGCGCGTAAAAGGCTTCATGTTCGACTGCCGCATGTGCGGTCAGTGCATCCTGTCCTCGACCGGCATGTCTTGCCCGATGAACTGCCCCAAGCAGTTGCGCAACGGCCCTTGCGGCGGCGTGCGCGCCAACGGCAATTGCGAGGTCGAACCCGATATGCCCTGCGTCTGGGTCAAGGCCTGGGAAGGTTCGCAGAACATGGTCAACTCCGACAGGATCCTCACCGTGCAGAAGCCGGTCGACCAGTCGTTGCGCGAAACCTCTGCCTGGCTGCGGGTGACCGCGCAGGCCGCGGCAGCCCGTGAAGCCGCCGCTGCCGCGAAGACCGGAGCCTCCGCGTGACCGGCCGCCAGCTCGACGAAAATCCGGCCGGCATCCATTTGCCGCTCGATCCCCTGCCCGGCCACACCTCGCGCGGCCGGCTGGAGCGCGTGCTCAGGCGCGGCGAGTTTGCGGTGACGACCGAACTGAACCCGCCCGACAGCGCCGATCCGGAGGATGTCTACAACCGTGCGAAGATCTTCGACGGCTGGGTCGACGCCATCAACGCCGTCGATGCGTCCGGCGCCAATTGCCATATGTCGTCGGTCGGCATCTGTGCACTTCTGACCCGCATGGGCTACGCCCCGATCATGCAGATCGCCTGCCGCGACAAGAACCGCATCGCCATCCAGGGCGACGTGCTGGGCGGCGCCGCGATGGGCGTCGCCAACATGCTGTGCCTGACCGGCGACGGCGTGCAGGCCGGGGACCAGCCGGGCGCCAAGCCGGTGTTCGACCTCGATTCCATGTCGCTGTTGGAAACTTGCCGCATCATGCGAGACAACGGCAAGTTTCTGTCCGGCCGCAAGCTGACGACGCCGCCGCAGCTGTTCCTGGGCGCTGCCGTCAATCCGTTCGCGCCGCCTTTCGACTTTCGCCCGATCCATCTCGGCAAGAAGATCGCCGCCGGCGCGCAGTTCGTGCAGACGCAGTATTGCTTCGACGTGCCGATGTTCAAGACCTTCATGCAGAAGGCACGTGATCTCGGCCACACCGAGAAAGTGTTCATCCTGTGTGGCGTCGGCCCTCTCGCTTCCGCC
The DNA here is from genome assembly GCF_020164885.1 of Mesorhizobium sp. CO1-1-7. Lineage (NCBI taxonomy): Bacteria > Pseudomonadati > Pseudomonadota > Alphaproteobacteria > Hyphomicrobiales > Phyllobacteriaceae > Mesorhizobium > Mesorhizobium sp. CO1-1-7. The sequence continues at coordinate 444,785 of NZ_JAIUHA010000003.1, forward strand.
AAGACGGCAAAATGGATCCGCTCCAACGTGCCGGGCATCCATATCCCTGACGCTATCATCAAGCGGCTGGAAGGCGCCCAGGACCAGAAGAAGGAAGGCAAGCAGCTCTGCACCGACATCATCAACGAGGTGAAGGAAATTCCCGGTGTCTCCGGCATCCATGTGATGGCCTATCGCCAGGAGGAATATGTCGCCGAGATCGTCGATGAATCGGGCGTGCTGAAGGGCCGCCAGCCGTGGAAACGCGAGATCCGCCGCGACGACCAGATGGTTGCCGACCGGCTGGACCGCATCCTGCACGACGACATTACCGAAACCCAGGTGGACATGGTGAAGACCGCGCATTGACTTCCGCGGAGAGCGACCATTCGCTTGATCGACAAGAGATAACGATATAAAGAACTCTTTATATCACGACGGAGAGATTTCATGACCCGGACCATCGTCGCCTCGGCGACACGAGAAATCATCATCGGCTTCGACCAGCCTTTCTGCGTGATTGGCGAACGCATCAACCCGACCGGCCGCAAGAAGCTCGCCGCCGAGATGGTGGTTGGCAATTTCGAGACCGTCATCAAGGACGCGCTGGAGCAGGCCGCCTGCGGCGCCACCATGCTCGACGTCAATGCCGGCGTCACCTCGGTCAACCCGAACGAAACCGAACCTGGCCTTCTGGTGCAGACGCTGGAGATCGTCCAGGGCCTGGTCGATCTGCCGCTGTCGATCGACAGTTCCGTCACCGCCGCGATCGAAGCCGCGCTGAAAGTCGCCAAGGGCCGCCCGTTGGTCAATTCCGTCACCGGCGAGGAGGAAAAGCTCGAGGCCATCCTGCCGCTGATCAAGAAATACAATGTGCCGGTCGTCGCCATCTCCAACGACGAGACCGGCATTTCGATGGATCCGGACGTGCGCTTTGCCGTCGCCAAGAAGATCGTGCAGCGCTGCGCCGATTTCGGCATCCCGGCGCATGACGTCGTAGTCGATCCGCTGGTGATGCCGATCGGCGCGCTGGGCGATGCCGGCCGCCAGGTGTTCGCCCTGCTGCGTCGGCTCCGCGAAGAGCTCAAGGTCAACACCACCTGCGGCCTCTCCAACATCTCCTTCGGCCTGCCGCACCGCCATGGCATCAACGCCGCCTTCATCCCGATGGTGATCGGCGCCGGCATGACCTCGGCGATCATGAACCCGGTGCGCCCGCAGGAAATGGAAGCGGTGCGCGGCGCCAACGTGCTGAACGGCACCGACGAGAACTGCACCAAATGGATCAAGACCTACAAGGATTACAAGCCGGCCGAAGGCGGCCACGCGGTGGCGGCGCCGACAGCGGTCAATGCGCCGGGCGAAGGCGGCGGCAATGGCGGCCGCCGACGCGGTGGCCGTGAAGCCCGCATGGGCCGGGGATAAGCGCGCAATCGTGAATTCGCCTGCAAACATAACCGATCCGCTCGTGCTGTTCATGCCGTCAGGCAAGCGCGGGCGGTTCCCTGTCGGCACGCCCGTGCTCGACGCCGCGCGCCAGCTCGGCGTCTATGTCGAGAGCGTGTGCGGCGGACGCGCCACTTGCGGGCGCTGCCAGATCGAGGTGCAGGAAGGCAATTTCGCCAAGCACAAGATCACCTCCTCAAACGACCACATATCGCCCAAAGGCCCCAAGGAAGAGCGCTATGAACGTGTGCGCGGCCTGCCCGAACGGCGCCGCCTCTCCTGCTCCGCCCAGATACTCGGCGATCTCGTCATCGACGTGCCGCAGGACACTGTCATCAACGCCCAGACCATCCGCAAGGATGCCGACACCAGGGTCATCGCCCGCGATTCCGCGATCCGCATGTGCTACGTCGAGATCGAAGAACCAGACATGCACAAGCCGCTTGGCGATCTCGACCGCCTGAAGATCGCCCTGATGAAGGACTGGAACCTCAAAAGCCTGGACTTCGATTTTTATCTGCTGCCGCAAGTGCAAGGTATTTTGCGCAAGGGCAACTGGACGGCGACCGCCGCCATCTACAAGGATACGGACACCGAGACAGCGCGCGTCATCGCGCTGTGGCCGGGCCTCAAGAACGAGGCCTATGGCCTGGCCTGCGACATCGGCTCGACCACCATCGCCATGCATCTGGTGTCGCTGCTGTCGGGCCGGGTCGCCGCCTCGTCCGGAACGTCGAACCCGCAGATCCGCTTCGGCGAGGATCTGATGAGCCGCGTCTCCTATGTGATGATGAACCCGGATGGCCGCGAAGGCATGACGGTTGCTGTCCGCGAGGCAATCTCCGGCCTCGTCGATAAGGTTTGCGCGGAAGGCAATGTCCAGCGCAACGACATCCTGGATTCCGTCTTCGTCGGCAATCCGATCATGCATCACCTGTTCCTCGGCATCGATCCGACCGAACTCGGCGGCGCGCCCTTCGCGCTTGCCGTGTCGGGCGCCGTTCGCATCAAGGCCTCCGACATCGGGCTGAAGCTCAACCAGGGCGCACGGCTCTACATGCTGCCTTGCATCGCCGGCCATGTCGGCGCCGACGCGGCGGCCGTGACCCTGTCCGAAGGTCCGCACCGCCAGGACGAAATGATGCTGATCGTGGACGTCGGCACCAATGCCGAGATCGTACTCGGAAACCGCACACGGGTCGTCGCTGCCTCCTCGCCGACCGGTCCGGCCTTCGAAGGCGCCGAAATCTCCGGTGGCCAGCGGGCCGCGCCCGGCGCCATCGAGCGCGTGCGCATCGATCCAGACACGCTGGAGCCGAAATACCGCGTCATCGGCTCGGAACTGTGGTCCGACGAGCCCGGCTTCCTCGACAGCGTGCAGGCGACCGGCGTCACCGGCATCTGCGGCTCCGGCATCATCGAGATCGTCGCCGAAATGTATCTCGCCGGCGTCATCTCCGAGGATGGCGTCGTCGACGGATCGCTTGCCGCGCGCTCGCCGCGCGTCGTTGCCAACGGCCGCACCTTCTCCTACGTGCTGAAGGAAGGCGAACCCAAGATCACCATCACCCAGACAGACGTGCGTGCCATTCAGTTGGCCAAGGCGGCGCTCTATGCCGGCACCAAGCTGTTGATGGAAAAACAGAACACCGAGCATGTCGACCGCATCCACTTCGCCGGTGCCTTCGGCTCCTTCATCGATCCGAAATACGCCATGGTGCTAGGTCTCATCCCCGATTGCGACCTCGACAAGGTCTCGGCCGTGGGCAACGCCGCCGGCGCGGGTGCTCGCATGGCGCTGCTCAATCGCGGCTATCGCCGCGAGATCGAGGAGACGGTGAGCCAGATCGAAAAGATCGAGACGGCGCTCGAGCCGAAATTCCAGGAGCACTTCGTCTACGCCATGGCGCTGCCCAACAAGGTCGACCCGTTCCCGAAACTGGCGGCGGCGGTGAAGCTGCCGCCGCGCAAGACGGTGAGCGAGGATGGCATCGCCGGAGATGCAGCACCGCGCCGACGCTCCCGCGAAGGTCATGCTGCTCGGCGCAGCCGCGAATAGACGCGCCGGCCACTCCCTCGATTTATTTGTATGCAAATGTTTCCGGATCGTCAGATCCGGAAACCGAAACGCTGTTTTCGCGAAATCCAGCAGATACATGCACAGCGCATTTACCCGCACATCGAACGGCGGCTGAGGACAGTCCTTGGCCATCGCCGTTCTTCAGGGGAGATGAAAATGTCGATGTTCGAAAATTTCGGCCGCTTGGGTGTGGCCATCAGGCAAGCCCACGCCAGGAACAAATCGATCCGCGCGCTGAACAGCTTGCCGGCCCATGTCCAGAAGGACATCGGCTGGCCGGCATCGCCGCCGAACGATCCGCAGGCCACACTCGCCTCGCTGCTGCTAGGCTCCACGCGGTGACGACGTTCGCCGACAAATACAAATTGCTCGGCGTCCACCGGGGATCCCACACATCCCCGATGGCCACCAGCAACCGATTGCGCACGGCACTTTTGCCGCGGCGCCGACGACGCGCGGATCACACCAGCGTGTGGGCACGCCGTAAATCTTGACATTCTCGGCCAAGGCACGATCTTCGTTACAAGGGGGAGTTCTCTTAGTCGGCTGCAGCCGAAGTTCGTGTATTCGCATGCCAAGTTTGAAAAGCCACGTTGTGTCCTTCGTGCTCAGGCACAGCCGCAAGCAAGCCTTTTCCAGCCCGGAAAACCTGCAGCGCTGGATCGTCGCCGCGCGCAAGACGGAGGATCACCATCCGCCGGCCGCGCTGCATCAGCGTTTCGAAATCCAGACGCGCAGCGTGGACGGTTTTCCGGTCTACGAAATCGCCCCCAAGGCCGGAGAGCACAAGCGGATACTCTACCTGCATGGCGGCGCTTATGTCTTTGAGATCACGCCCTATCACTGGTATCTGATCGCCGACATGGCCGACCGGCTGGGCTACGGCATCACCGTGCCGATCTACCCCATCGCCCCGGAACACGATTTCCACGCCATGTTCGGCATGGTCGGCGCTGTCTACCGCCAGATGCTCGATGAGACAGAGGCGGAAGATATCGTCTTCATGGGCGATTCCGCCGGCGGCAACATGGCCGTGGTGCTGACCATGATGGCGGCGGACGAGGGTTTGCCGGTGCCGTCGCGCCATGTGCTGATTTCACCCGGCCTCGACGTCTCGCTCGCGAACCCCGAAGTGTTTGAGGCGGAGCGGAATGATCCATGGTTGGGCATCGCCGGCGGGCGTGAGGCAATCCGGCTCTATAGTGCCGGATTGGATCCGACAGACTGGCGTATCAGCCCGGTCTATGGCGATCTGTCGGTATTGCCGAAGACACTGCTCCTGACGGGCTCCCGCGATCTTCTCACGCCCGACAATCTCATCTTTGCACAAAAAGCCAGCGCCGCCGGTGTCGAGGTGGAGCTGATCTACGAGGAAGGCATGTTCCACGTCTGGCCGCTGATTGACATGCCGGAAGCGCGGCGCGCGCGTCAGCACATCGTCGCGTTTCTCACGGACGACGCCTACACTCGGGCTGAAAGGGAAACGGTCAAGTCGTCGACCAAAGCTTCATCCCAGCACACCAACCATTTCGGCCAGACGATCAATCGGCTCGGCGAACGTGACGAGATCGCCGAGCATTGAAACTCGGCCCCACGACATCGATCAGAACTTGCCGGTTTCCCTGAACACTTCGAAGGTCGCGCGGATGTGGTCGGCGACGGCCTTGACCGGCGCGCTGGCGTCCGGCGCCACCACCATGGCAAGATTGTAAGTGCCGATATCGGGCATTCCGTCCTTAGGGCAGAGTTCGACCATGTCGTTACCCAGGAACGATCTCGGCAGCGGCGCGACCGCGAGGTCGGCCATGATCGCGGCGCGCTGGCCTGCGGTATGGGCACTCATATAAGCGACGCGATAGTTGCGGCCCTCGCGGCCCAATGCCTCGAGCGCGCCGGCCCGCCAGGCACAGCCCTCTTCCCAAAGCGAAACCGGCAGCGGTTCGCGCAGATGCGCGCAGCCGCCCTTGGCGCCGGCCCACACGATCGGCTCGGTCAACAGCACCTCGGCGCCGAGCGCGCTGGTCTTGTACGAATTGGTCAACAGCGTGATGTCGAGCGCCCGGTCATCCATGCGCCGGCGCAGATTGCTGCTCTGGTCGATGGTGACGTCGACGGCGATCGAGGGATGCGACTGCGCGAAACGCTTCAACACATGCGGCAGCACGCGCTCGCCATAGTCGTCAGGTGAGCCGAGCCGCACCACCCCGACAATATCGGGGATGATGAACTTCGACACCACCTCGCGGTTGATCGACAAAAGCCGCCGGGCATAGCCGAGCAGCATTTCGCCGTCCGTGGTCAGCGTCACCGAACGCGCGTCGCGCGCGAACACCGAGCGGCCGAGAATATCCTCCAGCTTCTTGATCTGCATGGAGACGGCCGACGGCGTCCGAAACACCGCATTGGCCGCGGTGGTGAAGCTGCCGGTCTCGGCAATCGCCACGAAGGTGCGCAAAACGTCGAGGTCGAGCAGCGGCAGCGGGTGATTGAGTGGGGCGTTCATGACGATCGACCTTCAATTTTTCTGATACAAAACATCATTCCATTTCGTTTGATTGAACATCAGACCGGGAGCATAGTCAACTCCATCGAAGCAGCATGCTGCCAAAAGCGGCCACGAAACGACCACGGCGCAGACCTGCATTCGACGTGAAATGAAGCTGAAACAGACCTGACGTAACGCATTGCCGGCGCCTGCCGTGCCGTAGCAAAGGAGATCGAAATGTCTATCCTATCGTCCCTCGGCCGCATCGCGACCGAATTCAACGCGGCCCGCGCCCGCTACCAGACCGAACGCGCCATCCGTTCACTGCCGATCGAGCTGCAGAAGGATATCGGCTGGCCGGAAGCTTCCGACGCCAAGACCGGCATTCGCAGCGGCGTCGGATCCTGGGCTGGAGCAAAGTAAATCGTGTGTACCCCGTGCTGAAGGCCTGCCGCGCAGCCCGCCCGGCAGGCCTTCTCTATTTTATTTGTATTCAAACGAATTCATGAGCCATGCCGCCGCTGCATGGCGCATATGAGCAAGCCGCATAGCAGCTCGATTTTTTGATTAACCCGCTGTAAAAATTCATAAATCCTAGGCATCTTGCTCGTAGCTTGCCAAAATTTGTCGCATCTGGTGTCGCTTTTCATATCAAGCGCTTCGCTTTTGCGATTTAGTTCCTGCTCACACAAGCCTATATCACCGTCAGCAAACGAGCTGCCCCATTCCATCAAGCGGAGGCGACCCGTTTAGAGCGACGTGCGTCCTATTGGACGCACAAAGTACGCTCTAACACTTTGAGTCTGCGCATCGTGCTTTCCGAAAATCAATTCGATTTTCGGGCCGACGCGCGAGCAACCGATTGGAGATGATCATGAAGCTTTTTGCCCGCCTCTTCGCCCGCCGCGAAATGAACCTGACCACCGCTCTCGAGCGTCAGCGTCTTGCCAACACCATGCCCGGCCAGACCGGCGCCATGGCCGCGGCACGTCTCGGCTTCGTCGCCTGAGCGAGCGCGGTTCCAGGAAAACCGTATTTTCCCGGCCGGAACTGCGTAGAAATCGAAAATACAAGACACCTCCAGAGCCGCGCCCCTGCCGCGGCTTCAGGGTTGACTGCCGCCGCCTCGGTCCGCCGAGGCGGCGTTTATTTTGTTGCGCTTCCATCGCCTTTCACAACCTGACGGTGGCCTGGTTCGAGCAGCACCGCGCGGCGATTGCCCATTTGCGACCCATGTCGCAAATTTAATCTTCCCAAAGCCGTCTAGACGATTGACAGGAATGGTTTTTCCTGATGACGCTATGCTATTCGCGACATCCTGTTCGCGTCATGGCCAGATGAGGTTCCCCGTGAACGCCGTCAAGCATCCGATCAAGCGATCGTTTGTGTTCTTCCTTATCCCCGATTTCACCATGATCGCTTTTGCGACAGCGCTCGACCCGCTGCGCTCGGCCAATCGGATGCTCGGCTACGAGGCCTATCGCTGGCGCCTCGCCAGCATCGACGGCAAGCCGGTGCGCGCCTCGAACGGCGTCGAGTGTGCGGTCAACACCTCGCTGGAGGAGGAACGCAAGAAGATGGCGGGGCCGGATCGCCCGAATATGGCCATCGTCTGCAGCGGCACCAATGTCGAGCGCTACCAGAACAAGTCCGCCTTTGCCTGGCTGCGCGAGGAATACAATCGCGGCGTCGCCGTCGGCGGCCTGTGCACCGGTGCACATATCCTCGCCGCCGCCGGGCTCCTGTCCAACAAGCGCTGTGCCATCCATTGGGAAAACCTGCCCGGTTTTTCCGAAGCGTTCCCGAAGGCCAATGTCTTTGCCGACCTGTTCGAGATCGACCAGAACATCTACACCTGCGCCGGCGGCACCGCCGCGCTCGACATGATGCTGAAGCTGATCGGCGACGATTTCGACGAGAACCTCGTCAACCGCGTGTGCGAGCAGGTGCTGACCGATCGTGTGCGCAGTCCGACCGACCGCCAGCGCCTGCCGCTGCGCGCCCGCCTCGGCGTGCAGAACTCGAAAGTGCTGACCATCATCGAGCTGATGGAGGCCAATCTGTCCGAGCCGCTGTCGCTGATCGAGATCGCCGACCATGTCGACCTGTCGCGTCGCCAGATCGAGCGCCTGTTCCGCACCGAGATGGGACGGTCGCCTGCCCGTTACTACCTCGAAATCCGCCTCGACCGCGCCCGGCATCTCTTGATCCAATCGTCGCTGCCGGTGGTCGAGGTGGCGGTCGCCTGCGGCTTCGTCTCGGCCTCGCATTTCTCGAAATGTTACCGCGAGCTCTACGCCCGCTCGCCGCAGCAGGAACGCGTCGACCGCAAGCAATTGCTGGCGGCCTGATCCCGATCAGGTCTCGGCCGACCGCACTTGCGCCGTCCGCATCGCCTCGACGCGGATGTCCTCGGTCAGCCGCGCCTTCAACGCCGAGAATTCGGCACTGGTCTTCAGCGTATAGTGCCTGGGATGCGGCAGGTCGATGGAGACATCCGACTTGATGCGGCCGGGCCGCGCCGTCATCACGATCACGCGCGAGGCCATGAAGATCGCCTCCTCAATGTCGTGGGTGACGAACAGCACCGTTTTCTTGCGCCGTTCCCATATGCCGAGCAGCAATTCCTGCATCAGCCCGCGTGTCTGGTTGTCCAGCGCCCCGAACGGCTCGTCCAGCAACAGGATTTCGGGATCGTTGGCTAGCGCCCGGGCAATCGCCGTGCGCTGCTGCATGCCCCCTGAAAGCTGTTTCGGCCAATGGTTCTCGAACCCCTTCAGCCCGACGAGATCGACATAGGAGGCGACAATGTCGTCCCGCTCCTTTTCGGCCATCCCCCGTTCGCGCAGGCCGAAGCCGATGTTTTCGGCGACCGTCAGCCATGGAAACAGCGTGTAGGACTGGAAGACCATACCGCGGTCCGGCCCGGGCCGCGTCACCGTCTTGCCGTCTAGCCGAACGCGGCCTTCGCTTGGCGCCTCCAAGCCGGCGACGATCCTCAACAGTGTCGACTTTCCGCAACCGGACGGTCCCAAAACGGTGATGAAGTCGTTGGCCGCCACCGCCAGGTCGATTGGCATCAGCGCCTTGACGGGTTCTCCACCCCGCACGCCGGCAAAGGTTCGCGAGACACCCTCGATAAGAAGCTTGCTCACGCCAGGCTCCATGGAAAGAGCCAGCGGTTGAACGCCTTGAATGCAAAATCGGACAACAGCCCGATCAGGCCGATGACGATGATGCCGAAGATGATCTGCCCGGTCGCCAGCCGCGACTGGCTGTTGATGATCATGTAACCGATGCCCGACGATGAGCCGATCAATTCGGCCACGATGACATAGGTCCATGCCCAGCCGAGCACCAGCCGTAGCGTCTCGGCGATCTCGGGCGCATTGGCCGGCATGATGACCCGCCTGACGATGCCATTGTTGGTCGAGCCCAGCGTATAAGCGGCCTCGACCAGATCGCGCCGCGTGGCCCCAACCTTGACGGCAATGATCAGGATGATCTGGAACACCGAGCCGACGAAGATGACGAGCAGTTTTTCCAGCTCGCCAATGCCGGCCCAAAGGATGAGCAGCGGAATGAAGGCCGACGCCGGCAGATAGCGGGCGAAGGAGACGAAGGGCTCCAGAAACGCTTCCACCGGCTTCCAGGCGCCCATGGCGATGCCGAGCGGCACCGCGACGACGGAGGCCAGTACAAAGCCGCCGAAGACCCGCCAGATGGTGATCAGTATGTCGAGCCAGAAACGATCCTCGACCAGCAGCCGCCAGCCATCTCGCAGCATCGACAGCGGATCGGCGAGGAAGATGCGGTTGACGTGGCCGCCAAGCGTGATCCAGGCCCAGAAGGCCACGAACAGCACGAAGAAGGAGATACCGAGCACGCTTCGCAGGCTCGGAGAGACAGGATGCAATGGGCGCATCTTCGTCCTTTGTCAGCGGCAAGGCGGCGGCGCTCTGCGCCACCGCACGGTGCCCAAGGGTTGAACCGTCAATTCGCCACGGCGCTGGTGTCGGCCAGAGTGGCGACGTCGGGTGCCTCCTTGATCAGCCCCATCTGCAGCAGCAGATCGCCGGCGGTCTTGGAAAAGTCCTGGAATTCCTTGGTGAAGAACTGCTTGTTCTCGGCCTTGTCGGCCCATTTCAGGTACTTTGCCGAATCCTCGAATTCCTTGGCCGACTGTTTCACGTCGGCGCCCATGATCTCATAGGATTTCTGCGGCTCCTTCTTGATCATGTCGAGGGCGTCGAAATAGCTGTCGGCAAGCGCCTTGGCGGCGTCGGGATTGGCCTTGAGGAATTCGGGCGTGCAGCCGACCGTGTCGAGAACCATTGGATAGTCGAGCGTGGTCGCCAGGATATGGCCCTGGTCGGCCTTGTCGCGCACGGCCGAGATGAAGGGCTCGTAGGTGACGGCCGCATCGTTCTGGCCGGCGAGGAAGGCTTGCGCCGCCGCGTCGGGTTCGAGATTGACGACCGTGACATCCTTGGTCGACATGCCGTTCTTGTTCAGCACCCAAGCCAGCAGGAAGTAGGGCGACGTTCCAGGCGCCGAGGAAGCGACGGTCTTGCCCTTGAGATCGGCGACTGTCTTGATGTCGTTGCGCACCACAATGCCGTCGGCGCCATAGGATTTGTCGAGCTGGAAAATCTGCTTGGTGGTCACCCCGCTGGCGTTCCAGACCAGCCACGTCTCGACCGTGGTGGCGGCGCATTGTAGGTCGCCGCTGGCGATGGCGAGCGGACGGCTGGCCTGCGGCACCTTCTTCAAGGTCACATCGAGCCCATGCTTCTCGAACAGCCCTGCCTGCTTGGCGAGTGTCAGCGGCGCGAATCCGGTCCATCCGCTGATGCCGATGGTGAGCGATGTGGCGGCCATCGCCGGCGCGGACAAGCCTGTGGCAAGTGTCAATGTCGCGGCAAGGACGGTTATTCTGTTCATATCGGTTCCCCTTTTGTTTTTCTGCGGGAAATTGTTCACAGAGGCCGATGGGCTTGTCAATCAACAGGACCGTGTTTGCGCGCAAAGCAGCCGGCAATCCGGTTTGGGATAGCGCTATCTGGCGTCGGGCATCCAGTTGCGGTTGCGCCACATTTTCTCGCCGACCTGGCAGTCGGCGGCGGGTTTGTCCTGGGCCAGCACCACTGGCGGGTGATCCGCCTCCTCCGCCGCCCATTGCCGTGACGCCGGGCCGGCGAGCTCCAGCACCAGCTTGCGGCGGATGGCTTCGGGAAATTGCGTCCAGTCGTTGACCGGGATCATGAAGGCGCCGGGACCGCCGATGACGCAGTCGCTGTAGTAGCGATCGAGATCGTTGACGTCATAGACGCCGGAAAAGCCGCCTCGGGTCATCAGCGGCAGGCCGTTGATGACTATGCCTTGCCTGACCACCCCGTCGCGGGCGAGATTGACCGGCGCGCCCTGGTTGTTTGGCCCGTCGCCCGAAATGTCGATGACGCGCTTGGTTCCCTGGTAGCCGCTTTCGGCGAAAAGGTCGCTGCCGAACTCCAGCGCGCCGGAGATCGAGGTGCGCCGCGCGCTGTTGGGCGGCTGAGCCGACAATTGCGCCACCACCCGCTCCGCATCGGCCCGGGTCGCGATCGCTGTCCACGGCACGATGACGCGTTGCCAGTTGGTGCCGGCCCATTCGACATAGGTGACGGCGATCTTGCCATAGGCGCCATCGGTAATCGCCTGCAGCACATTGTCGTGCGTCAGCGCCGCCCCGTAGCCATGACGCTGGATCTCGAGCTCGTCGGCCGACATCGACAGCGACACGTCCACCGCCAGCACCAGTTCGACATCCACCGGCTCGTCTGCGCGAGACATTGTCGTCGGCCAGAGCGTCAGCGCCAGCGCGACGACGCTCGAAAGCAGATGTCTTGCAGTGCCAAAACCAGACATGCCGCGAGGGTAAGCCAGAATCGACAGCTGAAAAAGAGAAAAGCCCGACCTGGGCCGGGCTCATCCGAACACGCGCGAAATTCTTGGCGAAGGCTCAGCTCCGCGGCTTGAGATTCTCCGGGTCGTAAAGCGGCTTGTAGCCGACACTGGCGACCTCGACCGGATAGGTCTCGCCGAAATACTCGACCTTGAGCTTACGGCCTTCCTGGGCATAGGCCCAGGGCAGATAGGCGAGCGCGATGTTCTTGCCGATCGTCGGGCCATAGGCGACCGATGTCGTGAAGGAGCGGCGGCCGAGTTCGTCGACCAGTGTTTCCCCGCTCTCGGGGTCCATCACCGGCATGATGCCGACGGGATAGCGGGCGACACCACTGGAATCCCTGTTCTCGGTCATCACCAGCGTGCATAGCATCGCCGGCTGGTGCGCGCGCTCACGATACTCCAAGTGCTTGGCCTTGCCGCAGAAATCGTTCTCCTTGACCTTCGGGCGGGCGAGATCGGCTTCCAGCAGATTATACTCGGTCAAGAGGTCGGCGTTCTGCAGCCGCAGGCTCTTCTCCATGCGGCGCGTATTGGCGTAGGTCTCGACGCCGAATGGCATGACACCGGTCGAGCGCAGCGCGTCCCAGACGGCGAGACCATCCTCGTAGCGCATATGCAGTTCCCAGCCCTGCTCGCCGACATAGGAGATACGGAACGCCGTGACATCCTTGCCGCCGATCCGGACCGGCTTGATCGCCGCGAACGGAAAATTCTCCGGCGAAAGCCCATCCGGGTTCTCGACCACCTTTTGCAACGTCGTGCGGGCATTCGGCCCCCAGATGCCGATGGTGACGTACTTCTCGGTCACGTCGGTGATGGTGACGTCGAACCCTTTGTCCTGGGCCGTGCGGCGCATGTACTGGTAGTCGCGCGGCCCGGCGTCGGCGCCGTCGATCAGCCGACAGCGGTCGGCCATGCGGATCACCGTGAAGTCGGCGCGCACCATGCCTTGCTCATCGAGGAAGTGGGTGTAGATGCCCTTGCCGATGTTGTTGTCGCCGCCGATCTTGGCCGCGCACAGCCATTCCAGCAGCGCGACATGGTCGGGTCCTTCGATGTCATACATCGAGAAATGCGAGAGGTTGACGATGCCGCAATCCTCGCTCATCGCCAGATGCTCGGCGTTCGAGACGCGCCAGAAATGGCGGTTGTCCCATTCGTTCTCGCGCACCGGCACGCGGTTTCCATACTTCTCAAGCAGATGCTCGTTGGCGGCATAGCCGTGCGCACGCTCCCAGCCGCCCAGCTCCATGAAATAACCGCCGAGTTCCTTTTCACGCTCCCAGAACGGCGAGCGCCTGATGTTGCGGGCCTTGGAGAAGGGTTCGCGCGGATGCACCGCCGGATTGTAGACCTTCATCGCCGTCTCGGTGCAGCGATCCCAGATGAATTGTTCCTTGGTCTGGTGCGGATAGAAGCGCGCATAGTCGATGGCGTGGTGGTCGATCGCGGTGCGGCCATCCGTCATCCAGTCGGCGATCAGCTTGCCCATGCCGGGGCCGTCCTTGACCCAGATGGCGACGGCGTACCACAGGCCCCTCACCTTCTGGCTCTCGCCCATGGACGGGCCGCCATCGGCCGTCACCTGCAGCAGGCCGTTGAAGGAATGGCTTTCGTTATAGCCGAGCTCGCCCAGGATCGGCGTCAGTTCCATGGCGCGCTCGAGCGGCGCCAGGATCTGCTCCATGTCGAGATCGCGCTGCGACGGCGACAGTCGTGCCTGGTCCTTCTCCAGCAGGTCGCGCGGATGGCAGAGGCGCGGATTGGTCTCTTCGTAGTAACCCCATTCGATCTGGCCGCCCTCGGCGGTCTTGGGGTCGCCGGTGTCGCGCATATAAGCCGAGTTGCCCTGGTCGCGCAGCAGAGGCCAACCGATCTCCTTGCCGGTGCCGGCGAACTCGGTATAAGGGCCGAAGAAGGTCAGCGGATGGTCGATCGGCATGACCGGCAGGTCCTCGCCGACCATCTCGGCGATCAGCCGGCCCCAGATGCCGGCGCAGACGATGACATAGTCGGCCTCGATCGTGCCGCGGTCGGTCACCACGGCACTGATGCGGCCGTCCTTGACGACGAGCGACTTCGCCGGCGTGTTGGCGAAGGATTTGAGCTTGCCGGACGCTTCCGCCTGGTCGACCAGCTTGCCGGCAACGGTCTGCGAGCGCGGAATGACGAGGCCGGCATCCGGATCCCATAGGCCGCCCTGCACCAGATCCTGTTCGATGAGCGGGAATTTTTCCTTGATCTCGGCGGGATCGATCAAACGGGCGCGTGTGCCGAACGCCTTGGCCGAGGCGATCTTGCGTTTGATCTCGTCCATGCGTCCGTTGTCGCCGACACGGGCGACCTCGAGGCCGCCGACGCGCGCGTAATGGCCCATCTTCTCGTAGAAATCGATGGAATAGAGCGTCGTCCAGCAGGACAGGAAATCGTGGCTGGTGGTGTAGCAAAAGTCGGAAGCGTGAGCGGTCGAGCCGATATCGGTCGGGATGCCTGATTTGTCGATGCCGACAATGTCGTCCCAGCCGCGCTCGATCAGATGATGGGCGATCGATGCGCCGACAATGCCGCCGAGGCCAATGATGACGACCTTCGCCTTTTTCGGAAACTCTGCCATTGCCCGCGACTCCAGAATGCTGTTGCGGGCGGCGTCGGCGCCCGTCTGATCGGCGCACAATATGCAGGCGACGGGGACGGCGCTACCGCCTGTTTGCGACACGCCACAGATGCCGCGCGACCCCTCCCCAAATCAGGAAAAACATCTACCCGTCAGGCGAAAGCCCAGACGTCCTCGGCCTGGAAGCCGACCTGATAGCCCGCCGTCTTCAGCTTGACCACGACCTGTCCGATCTCCGGCGCGGGCAGCGCACCAACCTCGACCTTGATCATGCCGGGACGATAGCGCTTGAGGTCGATCTGCTCGAACACGATCCAGTCGGCGCCTTCACAATCGACGAGGAAGGCGTCGATATGGGTGATGCCGTTGCGGTCGAGCAATGTCTGCAAGGTCTCCGACGGCACCTCGATGTCTTTCAGATGCGGCGCGAACTTGTTGAAATTGGCGTCGGCCTCGCCCCAGGCATTCTTGCCCGACATCAGGTTGGTGTCGGTCACCGACGAGCAGCCGATGAACTCGATCGGCAGCGTGCCGGCTTCGAGTGCGGCAGCGTCAAAGGTGTGGACGGTGATCGTGCCTTTAGTTCTCGTCACCGCGACGGGTTCGATGACGAAGCGGTCCGTGTCGGGGTAATTGGCGCGCAGCCGTTTCTGGTTGTACGGGATCGGCTCGACCAGCATGGCGCGGGCCTTTGGAATGCGGTGCAGCCAAGGCGTCACGTCATCGAACAGCGCGCCATCGCAGGCGCCGACATTGACCATCTGGAATGGCCGGCCGCTATCACTGAAGCGTGCCTTCAGCGCCGCCTTGGCGAGGAACTTGGTGCCGCGCAGCGACGGCCCGCGATCGAGCAGGCCGGCGGGAAGCCCGAGCGACAGGGCAATGCGCGCCAGGTTGGAAACTGAACTCATGATTTGTCTCCTGGTATGACGTGCAGGGCGGCGCGGTGCTGGCCGGTGACCGCCGCCCACAACGCCATTAAGGGCGGTGCCAGCAGCAGGAATGGCGGGATCAGATGCGGGAAATAAATGCGCGTGTCGTGGATCGGGAAGACGCTGAATTTGGCGAGCGCACCGAGCACCAGCGCAGCAAACAGAATGCCCGCGCGGCGGCCGAGCCTGAAGCCGGCGCGGTCGGCCGCAAACCACCCGGCCAGCGCCAGAACCGAGACCCCGACCCAGCTGTTCAGGTTGACGGCGCGCAGCAGCGAGGCGGCAAACGCCCGGAGATAGGCGATGACGGAAAAAGCCGGCTCGAACCCGTCCATATTGTAGTGCTGCCCGATGCTGGAAAACCACAGATGCGGCCACCACCCGGGATGATGGGCCCAGTGCGAAATGGCGAAATACGCGGCGAGCGAAGCAGCAAAACCGACCAGCACGCCCCAGCCCTTCTGCCGGAACAGGACCAGCAGCACAGCGAAAACGGCAAGGAAAACTATGTTGTCCGGCCGCACCATGAAGGCGAGGAAGAGCAGGATCGCCGTCGCTACCTCGCGGCCTCGGACATAAGCGAAGAGACCGCCTAGCAACAACGCCGAGGTAAGCAGGTCCGGTGTCGAAGCGCGCGCGGCGTCGCCGAAATCGGCCATGATCAGCACCGCGCCGACCACCGGTGCCAACGCCAGTGCCTTTTCCGCGCGCAGCCAGAGCAGCGTGATCGCGCCGAACAGCAGGACCGAGAACACCTGCACCAGCCGCATCGCTTCGACTGGCGAGATGACGGAACTCAGCGTCGACAGGATTTCGGCATAGAGGAACTTGATCCGGTACATGCCGAGCAACGAATGGAAATCGGCGGCGTTCTGCGCCATGTGGCTGCGGAAGCCGCCGCCATCGTCGGTCAGCGCCTTGTAGTCGGCCGCCGAGACACTCGATTTGACGGTGCTGTAGGCATAATCATGCAGTGCCTGCGCATCGGGGTAGGTGCCCTCCTCCGATATGGCGAGATAGGGCAGCATGTCCCAGTTGGCGTCGGGCATCACCCAGGCCGTGAACGCCGTCAAAAGCATATAGAGGGCGAAGGCAGCCGCACCGATCGGAGCCGCCAGCCGCGCATAGGTCCCCTCGCCCCAATCCAGACCAGCCTCGGCGAGCCGGTCGAGTGGACTTTGCGGAGCGGGCGACTTGGTCAGCATGTCTTCTCGGCGAACGTTCGTTTCAACGGACTTGGCTTTTGACGAAATCCTTCACGATCGCCACGATGCCGCGCGACAAGAGACTGTCGAAGGCATCGACGAAGCGGTCGACATGCTCGCGCTGGCAGATCAGCGGCGGCTCGAGCCGGATGACATTGCGGTTGTATTCGGTGAAGGCGACGAGCACGTCGTAGTCGCGCAGCAGCAGCGCGCCGACGAAACCGGACAGCGAGCCCTTCAGCTTGTCGTCGAGCACGCTGACGATGGGGCGCAGCACCATCGGCAAGGTCTGCGAGAAGTCGTGGAACTCCAGCCCCACCATGAAACCCTTGCCGCGCACGTCCTTGATGATCTTCGGGTATTTTTCCCTGAGTGCCTGCAGCCGCTGCAGCAGGTACTCGCCGGTGACGGCGGCGTTGTCGATCAGCCCCTCGTCGTAAAGCACGTTGATGCCCTCGATCGCCGTGGCACACGCCTCGCCCATGCCGCCGAAAGTGGCCATGGCATGGATCATCGCCGTCTTCGGCGTGCCGTAGGCCTTCATGTAGATTTCGCGGCGCGCAATCATCGCGCCGACAGCGGCCTTGCCGGCACCCAGCGATTTGGCCAGTGCCGTCACATCGGGCACGACGCCATGATGCTCGAAGGCATAGAAGCGGCCCGAGCGGCCATAGCCGCACTGCACTTCGTCGGCGACCCACAGCACGCCATACTGGTCGCACAGCGCCCGCAGCTTCTGCCAGTATTCAGTCGGCGCCTGAATGATGCCACCGCCGCCCTGGATGGTTTCCAGCACGATGACGCCGATCTCCGGATCGGAGCGGAACAGGCGCTCGACGGCCTCGATATCGGCAAAGGGAATGCGCACCGTGTTGTCGGCCATCCTGAAGTCGGCGCGGTAGAGCTGGCCGTCGGTGATGCCCAGCACACCCTTGGTCTTGCCGTGGAATGAATTCTCGGCATAGACGATTTTCGGCCGCTTCGGGCCGGCGGCACGCTCGGCAAGCTTCACCGCCGCTTCCATCGCTTCCGAGCCCGACGAGCCCAAAAACACCATGTCGAGATCGCCAGGCGAACATTTGGCGATGTTGTGCGCCAACGCGGCGGCATATTGCGACATGAACGCGATGGCGATTTCCTGCCGCTTCTCCTCCTGGAATTTCTTGCGCACTTCCAGAATGCGCGGATGATTGTGGCCAAAGGCCAGCGACCCGAAGCCGCCGAAGAAATCGAGGATCTTGCGGCCGTTCTGGTCGATGTAGAACATGCCCTCTGCACGTTCGATCTTGATCTTGTGGAAGCCGAGCAGCTTCATGAAATGCAGCTGGCCGGGGTTGAGATGCGCCTTGAACAGGTCGGTCATCCCTGCGACATCCATCGCCTTGGCCTGCTCGACGCTGATCAGGTCGGGCTTGGCGGTGGTGGCGGGCGACAGTGTCGGCGCGCTGACCAGGGTGCGCGTATTCGTCTGTTCCGGCTTGGCCATGACGGTCATTTCAATCTCCTGTTCGCGCCCGCGGCTGGCGTCGAGCGCAATAAACTGTTCGGCGCGCCCCTATTCGGCGGGGACATGTTTGGTGGCGACGGCGGGCCCGGCCTTCTTGGCGCGGTATTCGCTGTAGGCGGCGATCAGCATGTCCTCGTCGCGGTATTGCGGCACCCAGCCGAGCTGCCGCTCGGCCTTGGACACGTCGAGCACACAGTCCTCGTCGGCGATCAGATATTGCTCCGGATCCATGATCGGCATGTTGAAGAGGTCGAGCAGGTCGAGCGTGCGCTTGACCGCCCAGCCAGGGGTAGGCAGCAGGATCGACTTCGAGCCGGCATGCCGGATCAGGTCGCCAAGCAATTTCTTCACCGGCGGCGGATTGAGCGACCCGAGATTATAGGCCTCGTTGGGCACACCGGCCTTCCACGCCGCGCGCGCCGCCTCGGCGCAGTCGAACACCGAGATGAACTGATAAGGGTTGCGGCCCGAACCGATCATCGGCACGGGAAAGTTCCAGTCGATCAGCTTGAACAGCTTTTCGAGGATGCCGAGGCGGCCGGGCCCGATGATCAGGCGCGGGCGAAACAGCGAGATCGACATGCCGCGCTTGCGCCATTCGCCGGCCAGTTCCTCGGTCTTCTGCTTCGACCAGCCATATTCGCCGAGCGGCGCGACCGGGTGCTCCTCGGTCATCGGCTGGGTGACGGTGTGACCATAGATCATGTCGGTCGTATAGTGAACGAGCCTGCGGGCACCAGCCTTGTCCATGGCCTGCAGGATGTGTTCGGTGCCGTGGAAGTTGACCGGGAAGAAGAAGTCGTGCCGCTTCGCCCGCACCTGGATCGGCGACAGCATCTTGGCCGACAAATTGTAGACCATGTCGTCAGCCTTCAGCCCGACCGCGGCAACCGAGCCTTGGTCGGTGACGTCGCACTTGATGAAGCGGACAGCGCGGTAATGCGCAAGGTCGCTCCTGACGATGTCGGCGACGATAACCTCTTCACCGTCGGCCACAAGCTTCGGCGCCAGGTGACGGCCAACAAAGCCGTCACCCCCGAAAATCACATGTCTCATCGAACGATCTCGTTTGCTTGTATCTTGTCGGGCGTGATGGAAGCGCTCTGATCTTCATGCCCTCGCCCACTTTGCGCGATCAGCACCGTGCCGACGCAGATGCAGGCAATGCCGGCGATGCGCCAGCCATTCAGGTCTTCTCGGAAGACGAAATAGGCAAAGATCGCGACCGCGACATAAGCCAGGCTCAGAAACGGATAGGCGAAGGAAAGCTCGACCTTGGAAAGCACGTAGAGGTGCGAGGCCATCGAAATGACGAAGGTGCACAGGCCAAGGAAGACCCAGGGGCTGAAGACGATCTGCAACAGCTTGATCAGCGGATTGGTGCCCTCGAATGAAATCGGTCCGAGCGACATCATGCCTTGCTTCAGCATCAGCTGCGCAGCGGCATTTGTCATGACCGTAAACAAAATGAAGACGATATATTTCATGTAGCCCGCCACCCTGTGATATCAGCTAATACAAATCTGAAAAGATTTCGTGAACCCACAAGACATTTTTGGGTAAATCTGGATGTTAAACTTTCGTAAACCACGATTCATTCTAAGTTTACCTATTCGGCTGCCTCTGCATCGCGCCGCCGCGGGTCGACAATCCCGGCCGTGCGCGCCCAGAAGTCGGACATGAAGGCGGGATCGCGCAGCGCTTCCAGCCTCGGCCACTCTGGGAACGAAGCAACGAAGGTTGCAGCACTCATGCGCGCATCCTTGTAAGGGTTGACCGCCCCACCAGCCGCGATCGTCATGCGGTCGAGTTCGCCGAGCAGGGCAAGTGTCGCCGCTCCCCTGTTGGGGAAGTCCAGCGTCAGCGTGTAACCCGGACGAGGGAACGACAGCAGCGCCGGCGAGCGGACCCCACCGAAGCGCTTCAAGACGGTGAGGAACGACCCCTGCCCGGCCTGCCTGGCCGCCGCGAGCAGTGCCGGCACGATTGCGCGCGCGGCCCCTTCCGGGACCACGCTCTGATGCTGGAACAGCCCCTTCGGTCCATAGAGCCTGTTCCAGTCGCGCACACCGTCGAGAGGGAAGAAGAAGCCCTGGTATTCGACCTGGCGCGGCACCTTGGCCTGCCCCTTTTTCCACCTGTAGGCGGCGTTGAAGGCGGTCAGGAACGGCCGGCTGAGCACGTTGAAAGGCGGCTGGAGCGGAACGGAGAATTTCGCGCTCGCACGCGCGGCCGCGTGCGAGCCGTGCTCGGCGTGGTTGCCCGTAAACAGCAGCCCCCGTCCGCTGTTGCGGCCACCGGCGAGCTGGTCGATCCAGGCGACGGCATATTCATTGGCCTGGTCCGCCGCTTCGGCAAGGTCGAAATACTCGCGGAGGTCGCGAAACCGCGTCGTCTCTTCCACGATATCGAGCGACGGAATCCGCATCAGCCGGATCGAAGCCGACAGGATCAGGCCGGTGAGCCCCATGCCACCGATGGTCGCCCGAAACAGGCGCGGATTGTCGGTCGCAGAGCAGCGATAGCTGTGTCCATCCGACCGAAGGAGCGTGAAACTTTCCACATGGCAACCGAACGTACCGCGCCGGTGATGGTTCTTGCCATGGACATCGTTGGCAATGGCGCCGCCGAGCGTGACGAATTGTGTGCCGGGCACCACCGCCGGGAAGAAGCCGTGAGGCGCGGCATGTGCAATGACATCCGCGAGCAGCACCCCGGCATCCGCTTCGAGCAGACCGCTCTCGGCGTTGAAGCCGCGAATGCGGTTCAGGGGTCGCATGTCGATGACGGTGCCGAGCTGGTTCTGGCAGGAATCGCCGTAGGATCGGCCATTGCCATAGGCAAGCAGCGACGCTTGCCTGGCCTGGCCGCCCTTCAGCAGCGCAATGGCGTCATCGGCGTGGATCGCCCTTGCCGCTGGCGGCGTGGCAAGGCCAAAGCTCTGGAAGCGTTCCGCCATGCCTACCAGCCTCCGATGACCAGCAGCACCGCGCCGATCGCCACCACGATCTGGCTGCGCCAGTCGCGAATGATGAAGACGACCGGGTCGTCGTGCATTTCGTCGCGGCGCGCCAGGATCCAGACACGCATGGTGAGATAAAGCACGATCGGCGCCAGCGGCCAGATCAGCCAGGGATGCGGATAGAGTTCGCGCACCGCGACGCTGTCCATGTAGAGCGCCAGCACCAGCGCCGAGGAGAACGCCGAAGCCATGCCGGCCTGGGCGACAATCTCCTGGTCTTCGGTGCGATAGCCGCGGCCGGCAATGCGTTCGCCGGGCGGAATGGCCGTGGTGCGCAATTCGACAAAGCGCTTCACCAGTGCCAGCGACAGGAAGAAGAAGATCGAGAAGGCGAGCAGCCAGAACGAGACGTCGACGCCTGTGGCGGCCGCGCCGGCCAGCACACGAATGGTGTAGAGGCCGGCAAGCGTCAGCACGTCGACCAGAAGCATGCGCTTGAACGACAGCGAATAGGCCGTGGTAACGACCATGTAGCCGCCGAGCACAGCCAGGAATTCAGGCGACAAGAACAGCCCGGTGCCGACGCCGACCGCCAGCAGCACCGCGATTGCGCCAAGGCCGAACGGAATAGACAGCGCACCGCTGGCGAACGGCCTGTTGCGCTTGGTCAGATGCTTGCGGTCGAGCGCAAGGTCGAAGAAATCATTGAGGATATAGATCGCCGACGCCACCGCGCTGAACGCGATGAACGCCAGCAGGCATTCCCAGATCATGTTGGAATTGAAATATTCGTGCGACAGCATCATCGGCACGGCGATCAGCGAATTCTTCAGCCACTGGTGGACGCGCAGCATCTTGACGATGGTCCGCAACGTCGGCTTGGGCGCCGGCATCGTTTCGGCGCCATGCGCCGCCTGCCAGCGCGCGGCATGACGGTCCGGGGCCACTACGATCGCGCTGCGTGCCGCGTCGAAGACCTGGAGGTCATGGCGGCTGTTGCCGGCATAGTCGAAACCGGCATCGCCATAGGCCGCAAGGAGCGAGGCTCGCTTCTTTCCCGAAGTGAGATTGTCGAGACCCTCGGTGGCCAGTACCCGGTCGAAAATGCCGAGATGGACAGCAATGGCGTCGGCGAACTTGCGCGGCGTGCCGGTGGCCAGCACGAGTTTGCGGCCTTCGGCGTGCTCGGTGCGGAGTCGGTCGAGCAGGGGCGCCCGATAGGGCAGCGTGGCGGGGTCGATGTCGATGCGTTGGGCGATCGCCTGCTTCAGCCTCGCCGGTCCGCCGGCCGCCCAGAAAGGCACCAGGAAGAAATAGAGCGGGTTCTTCTTGAGGAGGATGAACAATCCTTCCCACAAAAGGTCCGTCGCGATCAGCGTGCCGTCGAGATCGACCGCAAGCGGTATTGCGTTCCTGTCCGACCGCGCGTCCATGCCCGTCCTGCCCTGCCAGCATCTGATCCGGAAACCGGAACCCGTTGGGCGCCGTGTTTCGGCGTCTTGATGCTGGTATAGCGGGGGATCGCCTAGCGAACATTAAAACGTACGGTTGCAAAGGGCTGCCGCCGCGGTATTTCCATCGTCATTGTTAAACAATAGCTACCGGAAACAATAAAAGGCCGAGCAAACGCCCGGCCTTTCCAATCATCACACCGAGATTACTTGATGCGGGCGACGCCGCCTGAAATCTCGACGGTTTCCGAACCGGTCAGGGCTTCAAGGTCGCCATTAGGCAAGGTGACAAAACAGCCGCTCTGGCAGAACTCGACGGTTTCACCGCCGGCCAGCGCAAGCTCGGTCTTGCTGCCGCCCTCGGTCACGACCAGCGTGCGCGTCTCGGCGTCCTTGTTGACCGCGCTGGCGGCATGGGCCGAGCCGCTCACGGCGAGCAAGGCCACGGCAGCGACGAGAGACTTCCACATTTGCAATATCGGTGTTCCCACCGCCTCTGTTGCATTTCCACAAGGCATTCTCGCCTTTGCATGGGAGCTTATATGAGATGGAAGCTGAACCGCAACTGAATGCCGCATTCATGCCGCAATTGGCATGCCGACATGCAATCTCCAATCTAATCCGGATCTGGCTTGCGTGTCTTGCGGCTTGATTTGGCCTGACGCTTTGCGTCTGCCTCGGCTTGCGCCTTGGCCTCTTCCCGTTCGGCGAAATCGGCCTCGATCTTGTCGTCGTCGGTCGGCCATGCCACGTGCTTCTTGGCCTCGACAACCGCGCGCGGCGTGGACGGGATTTCGATGTGCTGGTCGTCGAATCTTTCCAGCACGGTGAAGCGGACGTCGTTCTGCACGATGTTGCCGTTCATCACATCGGCCAGGAACACGCGGATCTCGAATTCGAGCGCGGCGGGTCCAAAATTGGAAAACAAGACGAAAGGCTCGGGGTTCTTCAGCACCAGCGGATGGCTGCGCGCGATATCCAGCAGCACCGCGTGGACCTGCTTGACGTCGCTGCCATAGGCGACGCCCACCTTGATGTCGATGCGGCCGAGCTTGTTGCGGTGCGTCCAGTTGCCGACGGCGTTGTTGATCAGGTTCGAATTGGGCAGGATCACCGACTGCCGCTGGAAAGTCTCGATCTCCGTGGCACGCACGCTGATTTTCTTGACCGTGCCGCTGATCTCGCCGGCCACGATCCAGTCGCCGACCTTGAACGGCCGTTCGGCCAGAAGGATCAGGCCGGAGACGAAATTCGACACCACATTCTGCAGGCCAAAGCCGATACCGAGGGAAAGAGCACCGGCGACCAGCGCCAGGCTGGAAAGATCGATGCCGGCCGCAGAGATGCCGACCAGCGCGGCGAGCGCAACGCCGGCATAGCCGACCGCCAGCCGGATCGAGTTGCGCACTCCGGTGTCGACCTTGCCGCGCGCCATGACCGAGCCGTCGAGCCAGCCCTGGAACCAGCGCGTCAGGAAATAGCCGATGACGAAGACGACGATGCCCGACAGGATGCCAGTGACCGAAATGGTCACCGAACCGATATTGATTCCGGTTGCGAGCTTGTACGCCCACGCCTCGATATCGCCGGGCTGGAAGCCCCACATCAAAAGGATCAACGGCAGAAACACCAGCACGATCATCACGTTGATGGCGATGCTGACGACAAGACCGAGCTGGTCGAGTGCGGTATCTTCATAGCTGGAATTGGCCGACAGCCAACGCCCGACCGAGGTGTTGGCGAAAGCGCCCTCCTCGCCGATCGCCTGCGCCGACAGGAAGCCGATATAGGCCGTTATCAGCGCGGTGCCGGTGACCACGACTTGCAGCGAGACGAACAGGGCAAGGCCGATATAACCGAGCAGCGCCGCGATGATGGTGAAAAGCCCCAGCCCGAGCGAGGTGTAGCGCAGCCAGGCCGGCCACGGGCGCCAGCTTCCGTCACGCGCCCTGAACGGCCTCAGCATCGCCATGAGGATCAGGATGACGCCGACGATGATGGTGGCCACGAAACTGCGCGCGATGGTCAGCGACAGCGGCGACCCCATCTTGTCGTTCACGACCGACAGGAAGGTGTTGAAGCTGATGACCACGGCCATGGCGGTGGTCAGCCGGACCAGCCAGCGCGCCGGCCCGGTTTCGACGGGGATGAGCCGCCAGTTGGGCAAACGCGGCTCGAGTGCAGCGTTGGTCAGCCGATTGACACAGAACACCACGCCGATGACCGTGGCCAACGCATTGAGGAAGAGGCCAATATCGCCGCGCAGCACGTTGTAATAATTGAAAAAGAAGATCGTCGAGCCGAGAAAGGCGGCGACAGCCAGCGTCGGCAGCAAGGTCGACCAGAAGGCCACGGACAGGCGGCTGAGATAGGATGGGTCCTCATTGGCCGGATCGGCCTCGAACACCCGCCCGAACAGGCGCCTCCCGCCGACCAGCAGCACCAGCGCCAGGCCGAGCGCCACGAAGGTGGCGGCCAGGATAGCCTGAAACTTGAACTTGATGGCGAAGCTCAGCCAGGACGACACCGCCTTGTAGAAATTGCCGAACTCGTCGCGCGCGTCGGAAAACACCTGCGGGCTCAGCGCGTCCGAGAGCACGTAGCGCTTGGTCAAAAGATTGCGGAACAGCGCGCTGCGCATGTTGCCGATCTTGTCGATCAGCCCGCTGATGCGGATCGACAAGGATTGAGCTTGCGCAATGACCGCGTTGATCTCGGCCTTTTCGGACGTCAGCCCCTCGCGTTCGGCGCTGACGATGTCGGGCTCAGCCGGTTGGCCGGCGGCGGGTGGCGGCCCGAGCTGTTCGAGCCTGCTGTTGATTTCGCCCAGGCGTGTGCGGAACGCCAGCGCGCTGGCCAGCGATTGCCGTGACAATTCCTCAAGTTGGAGGCGGATGTCCACAAGGTTGCTGTCGTCCTCGCCATCCTGCTGTATCTGCTTCTCGAAATTGTCGGCCTTGGTCGTCAGGCCCTGGATGATTTTCTGCTGGTCGGCGACCAGTCCGGCGGGCGCCTGGCCAACGCCTTGCGCCGCCGCCTCGAACGACAGCGGCGCCGAAACGACAAGCGCCAGGACCAGGATGAGGCGAAGCAATCGAAAAAACATGATGGATTGGCGACTCGCGGACGGCAAAGGCATTCAAAAGCCTGTCCTTGATAAAGACGGCCATATCATGGGGCAAGTCACCGCGACGATCGCGCTCATCGAGCGTCGGCCAGTCGAAAGGCGATGGCGCAATATTGGCTTTGTATCAGCCCCTGCTCTATAGTCTGCCGCATCGCCCGCAACGGACATCATACACATGGCAGAGTACTCGGCCCTTTCGCTGCTCGCGAACGCGCTCAAGGGAAACAAGGATTGGAAGCCGGCCTGGCGCAAGCCGGATCCGAAGGCATCCTACGACGTCATCATCATCGGCGGCGGCGGGCATGGACTGGCGACCGCCTACTATCTGGCCAAGGAACACGGCATCACCAATGTCGCGGTGCTGGAGAAAGGCTGGCTGGGCTCCGGCAATGTCGGCCGCAACACCACGGCCGTTCGTTCGAATTACCTGCTGCCCGCCAACACCCGCTTCTACGAACATTCGATGAAGCTGTGGGAAAACCTGTCGCACGAGCTCAATTACAACGTCATGTTCTCGCAGCGCGGCTGCCTGAACCTGGCGCACACGCCGGCTCAGTTCGACGACTACGCAAGACGCGGCAACGCGATGCGCCATCTCGGCGTCGATGCGGAATTGATGACACCAGCCGAGATCAAGCGCCTGATCCCGGCGCTCGACATCTCCGACGGTGCACGCTTTCCCGTGGTCGGCGGCCTGATGCAGCGGCGGGCCGGCACCGCCCGGCACGACGCTGTCGCGTGGGGCTATGCGCGCGGCGCCGACCGGCGCGGCGTCGACATCATCGAGAATTGCGAGGTCACCGGCTTCCTGCGCGACGGCGACCGGGTTACCGGCGTTGCCACCTCGCGCGGCGATATCAGGGCCAAGAAGGTAGCGGTCGCGGTGGCTGGCAGCACCGGACGGGTCATGCAACTGGCCGGCGTCGAGACGATGCCAATCGAAAGCCATGTGCTGCAGGCCTTCGTCACCGAATCGCTGAAACCCTTCATCGACACGGTCGTGACCTTCGGCATGGGCCATTTCTACATGTCGCAGTCCGACAAGGGCGGCCTTGTCTATGGCGGCGACATCGACGGCTACAACAGCTACGCCCAGCGCGGCAACCTGCCCATCGTCGACGAGGTGATGAGCGAGATGCTGGCCCTTTTCCCGGGCCTTGCGCGTGTGCGCATGCTGCGCTCCTGGGGCGGCGTCTGCGACATGTCGATGGACGGCTCGCCGATCATCACCATGGGCCCCCTGCCCGGCATGTATCTCAATTGCGGCTGGTGCTATGGCGGCTTCAAGGCGACGCCCGCTTCCGGCTGGTGCTTTGCCTGGACGATCGCCAAGGATCAGCCTCACGATTTCAACGCCCCCTTCACGCTGGACCGCTTTCATCGCGGGCTGGTGATCGACGACAAGGGCCAGGGTGCAAACCCGAGGCTCCACTAGACAAGGCTTCATTAGGATCATTCCGTGCTGATCACTTGCCCCTATTGCGGCCCGCGCGATGTCATTGAGTTCACCTATCAGGGTGACGGCAACCGCGAACGTCCCGACCCCGCCTCGCAGAATTTCGAGGCCTGGAATGCCTATGTCTACGACCGGCTGAACCCGGCCGGCGACCACAACGAGATCTGGCAGCATTCCGGCGGCTGCCGCGCGCATCTCAGGGTCGTGCGCAACACGCTGACGCACGAGATTTCCAGCGTCGCCTTCGCGCGCGGCGACCACGGCTCGGCCGCGCGCCGCAAGGCGGAGGACAAGCCATGAGCCCGCGCCGCACCGATACCGGCGGCCGCATAGACCGGCTGAAGACGATCCGCTTCACCTTCGACGGCGTTGCCTATACCGGGCATGGCGGCGACACGCTGGCGTCCGCGCTGCTGGCCAATGGCGTCACCCTGTTCGGGCGTTCTTTCAAATACCATCGGCCGCGCGGCCTGCTGAGCGCGGGCGTCGAGGAGCCCAACGCGCTGGTCACGGTGCTGAAGGGCGAAGTGCGCGAACCCAACATCCCGGCGACCATGGTCGAGATCCATGACGGGCTGGTCGCCGTCAGCCAGAACCGTTTCCCCTCGCTTGCCTTCGACATCCATGCCGTCAACCAGCTCGGCGGAAAACTGCTGTCGGCCGGGTTTTACTACAAGACCTTCATGGGACCGGTTGTCGGCCCGCTGAAAGGCACGCGCTTCTGGATGTTCTGCGAGCATTTCATCCGCCGCGCCGCCGGCCTCGGCAGCGCCGGATCGGCGAAGGACCCGGCCCGCTACGAGCGCATGAACGCCTTTTGCGACGTGCTTGTGGTCGGCTCCGGACCGGCCGGCCTGATAGCCGCCAAGGCAGCCGCCGATCAGGGCGCCCGCGTCATCCTGGCCGATCTCGAGCCGCGCTTCGGCGGTTCGGCCAACTGGTCCGGCGAGACCATCGATGGCGCACCCGCCGCTGATTGGGTGCGGCGCACCGTGGCCCAGCTTGGGGCGCGAGACAATGTCCGGCTTCTGCCGCGCACCACCGTCTGGGGCTACTACGACAACAATACGCTTGCCGCGCTCGAGCGGGTCAGCGATCACAAGGCGCAGCCCGCCAAGGGGGAGCCGCGCCATCGCTACTGGGCGATCCGCGCCGGATCCGTCGTGCTGGCCACCGGCGCCTTCGAAAGGCCGCTGGTGTTTCCCGGCAATGACCGGCCCGGCGTGATGCTGGCGCATGCGGCGGAGCGCTACGCCAACGAATTCGGCGTGCTGCCGGGGCAGCGGATCGTGCTGTTCACCAACAATGACAGCGCCTATCGCTCGGCGCTGGCGCTGAAGCAGGCGGGTGCGGCGATCGTTGCCATCGTCGACGTGCGCCCGCAGCCATCCGCCGAGATGGGCGCCCTGGCCGGCGAAGCCGAGGCGGAACTGCTTTCCGGCCATGCGGTGGTCGCCACGGAAGGCGGCAAAGCCTTGTCCGGCCTCAAGGTTCAGCGCTTCGACATGGTCGCGGGCGCGCTGAGCGGCGACGCGCGCAGCATCCATGCCGATTGCCTGTTGATGTCCGGCGGCTGGTCGCCGACCATCCATCTGGCCAGCCAGGCCGGCGCCAAGGCTGAATGGAACGCGGCCCGGCAGGCCTTCCTGCCGCCCAAGCCGACGCAAAGCTGGATCGGCGCCGGCGCGTTCACCGGCAGCTTTTCGACGGGAGAGGCAATCGCCGAAGGGCGCGCCGCAGGCCTTGCCGCGAGTGGCGGCACCGCCACGCCGACGGCACTGCCCACTGTCGAGGCAGCTCCCGGAGATCCAGATCCCGCGCCTGTGTTCGAAGTCAAGGGCAGCGGCAAGAGCTTCGTCGACTTCCAGCACGACGTCACGGCGGAGGATGTCCGCCTGGCGCATCGCGAAGGCTTCGTCTCTGTCGAGCACCTGAAGCGCTACACCACACTCGGCATGGCCACCGACCAGGGCAAGAGCTCCAACGTCCCCGGCCTCGCCATCATGGCGGAAGCGCTGGGCAAACCGATCCCGGAAGTCGGCACCACCCGTTTCCGGCCACCTTTCGCGCCGGTGTCGATCGGCTCGCTGGCAGCGGAGCGCTTCGGCGATCTCAAGCCCGAGCGGCTGAGCCCGATGCATGACTGGCATGTCGACAATGGCGCGACCATGTACTCCGCCGGCCTCTGGTACCGGCCGATGATCTACGGGCTTTCGGGCGAAACCGTCGAACAGGCCTATGTGCGCGAAGCCAAGGCGACGCGCGAAAGCGCGGGAATCGTCGATGTCTCGACGCTGGGCAAGATCGCCGTGCAGGGTCCCGACGCCGCGGCGTTCCTCGACCGTGTCTACACCAACATGTTTTCGACGCTCGCCGTCGGCAAGGCACGCTACGGGCTGATGCTGCGCGAGGACGGTTTTGCCTTCGACGACGGCACCACCTGGCGGCTGGGCGAACAGGATTTCTTGATGACCACCACCACGGCCAATGCCGGCAAGGTGATGCAGCATCTGGAATATTTCCTCGACGTGATCTGGCCGGAACTCAAGGTCCACGTCACCTCGGTGACCGACGAATGGGCGGGAGCCGCCATCGGCGGCCCGAAAGCGCGGCAGATTTTGGCAGCCTGCGTCACCGGCACTGCCGTGGACAACGCCACCTTGCCCTTCATGGGCATCGTGCACGGCGAGATCGCAGGCGTTCCGGTTATGATTTGCCGGCTTTCCTTCTCCGGCGAAATGGCCTTCGAGGTCTATTCCGGCGCCGGCCATGGCACCCATGTCTGGGAAGCGCTGGTCGAGGCCGGCAAGCCGTTCGGGCTGGTCACCTACGGCCTCGAGGCGCTGGGCACGATGCGCATCGAAAAAGGCCACGTCACCGGCGCCGAGATTGATGGCCGCACCACGGCGCGCGACCTGCATCTCGACTGGATGCTGTCGAAGAAGAAGCCGTTCATCGGCTCCGCGATGATGGATCGGGAAGGTCTCGTCGCTTCCGAGCGGCTGGAACTGGTCGGCCTGATCGCGCTCGACAACCGGCCGCTCAATGGCGGCGCGCACATTGTCGAGGACGTCGACGAAGCCAATCCGCACGGCTCGATCGGGCACATCACCGCCTGCTGCTATTCGCCGGCGCTCGGCAAGCATATCGCGCTGGCGCTGGTCAAGGGCGGCAAGGCCAGGCACGGCACGCGTGCGCATGTCTCCGATCCCTTGCGCAACCGCTTCGGGCCCGTGGAGATCGTCTCCAACCACTTCTACGATCCGGAAGGGACCCGCATGCATGGCTGAGCGTCAATCGCCCCTCGAGCCGGAGTTCCATGTCGGCTCGCACGGCAATTTCGAACATGGCGTCGAGATCCTGCTCACCGAAACCAGGCCGGGCTCGATCGTGCAACTCGCGGCATGGCCAGGCGAGGAGAAGAAACTGATGGAGGCCATCCGCACCGTCACCGGGCTTGCTCTGCCCGATGGCGCAGGCGGCGGCTCGAGCGACGGCGTGAAAGCGGTATTCGGCTTCGCGCCGGGAAAATTCACGGTGACCGATGAAGCCGAAGGACTGGCCCTGGCATTGACCAAGGCGGTGACGCCGGCCATCGGCACGGTGACGGACCTGTCGCATGGCCGCACCGCGATCCGCATTGCCGGGCCGAAAGCCGAATGGGTGCTGTCGAAATTCTTCGCCATCGACTTCGCCCTGCTTGCCTTTCCGGTCGGCGCCGGCCGCTCGACAACGCATCACGATGTCTTCGCCCAGATCCAGCGCACCGGCACCGACCAGTTCGACATCTATGTCTTTCGCTCCTTCGCGCGCTCGTTCTGGAAGGCGCTCTGCCACGCCAGCGAGGAAGTCGGTTACGAGGTGCAGTAGGCATGCGGTCTTAGAGCCGCGGCCTCTGGCCTCAATGCCGGCTGGTTCTGCCGCTAGAGAATCCCGCCGAAGGCGCCCAAGGTGGAAAACGTGGTCGTCCAACCGGCCCGAGGGGTGAAAATCCCGGTTTAGAGTCGGCATATTTGGTTCGAACATCCCCATGACCGCTGAACTATCCACCGGCGCTACCGATCGCGCCGATGTGCCGGCCAGAGCCGTGCTCCTGCTGCCGCTGACGGTCGCCTGCGGCGTGTTCATGACCAGCCTCGACCAGAATGTCGTGGTGACGGCGCTGCCGGGCATCAGCGAAAGCCTTGGCCGTCCGCCAAGCCAGCTTGGCCTGCTGATTACGGTCTACGTCGCCAGCCTGATCATCTCGATGCCGCTCGGCGGCTGGGCGGCCGACCGTTTCGGCCTGCGCAACGTCTATTGCTTTGCCTTGCTGGTATTTGCCGCTTCTTCGGCCATGTGCGGGCTCTCGAACGACCTCTGGATGCTGGTTAGCGCCCGCGCGCTGCAGGGCTTCGGCGGCGCGCTGATGGGAACGCTCGGCCAGGTCGTCATCCTGTCGACCTTCCCGCGCAGCCGGACCTTGAAGATCAACATGTACATCTCGCTGGCCGGCCAGTCCGGACCGCTGGTCGGTCCGCTCGTCGGCGGCGCGCTGACCACCTACATCTCCTGGCGCTGGATCTTCTTCATCAACGTGCCGTTCGCGCTCGCGGCCGCAATTCTTGCCGCCTCGCTGTTCCCGACAATGACCAAGCCGGTGCGCACGCGGTTCGATTTTCCAGGCTTTTTGCTGGTCGGCAGCGGCATGGTGCTGCTGGTCTTCGGCATGGACTCGCTGGCGGCGAAAGACGCCGCCGGCGGCATGATCGCGGCCGAGCTTGCGCTGGCGCTCATCATCCTGACGGCCGCCTCCTTCTACTGCCTGCGCGTGCGCAATCCGCTGCTCGATCTCAAGCTCCTGCGCATCCGCACCTTCCGCATCTCGTTTCTTACTGGCGGCGGCCTTGACACGATCGGTCTCAGCTCCGTCGTCTTCCTGCTGCCGCTGATGTTCCAGCTCGGCTTCGGCATGAGCGCGGTGCAGGCAGGATCGCTGACCTTCGTGGCGGCGGTCGGTTCGGTGGGTATGCGCATCTTCATGCCACGCCTCCTCAACCGTTTCGGTTTTCGCCGCGTGCTGGTCTTGAACACGCCCGTGGTTGCCGCCATGGTCGCGGGCTTCGCCTTGGTGCAGGCAACGACCCCGGTCTGGATCACGCTCACCTACATCTTCGTCTTCGGCGTCTTCCGCTCGGTGCAATGGGCCTCAACCGGCAACCTCGCCTATTCCGACATCGCGCCCGAACAGCTCGCCCGCTTCAGCGCGCTCTACTATATCCTGTGGCAACTGGCGGTCGCCATCAGCGTCGGCCTGGCGGCTGCGATGCTGTCGTTTCTCGCCGGCGGCGGGCCGGCCGTCGCCAGCGACTTCCGGATCCTGTTCGTGATCGAAGGCGTCATCACGCTCTGCGCACTATCAGCCTATCTCAAGCTGACGCCGCAGGACGGCGCCCATGTCAGTGGCCACGGCGCCCACATGAATACGGAATAGCGGCTTGCGCCGGATGCAGCCTATTCGCTGAACGTCACCCATTCAACGAGCGGCTCACGCTCGGTGCGGAAGGCGTTCTCGGGCTTGGATGTGTCTTCATAGCCGAGCGCCATGCCGCAGACGACGATCTCCTCGTCGGGAATGCCGAGCACCGGCCGGATCTGCCGGTGATAGGGCGCGAAGGCCGCTTGCGGACAGGTATGCAGACCCCTGCCCCGCGCCGCGACCATGATGTTTTGCAGGAACATGCCGTAATCGATCCACGAACCCTGGTTGAGCCGGCGGTCAATGGTGAAGATCATACCGACCGGCGCGTCGAAGAAAACGAAGTTGCGGTCGTGCTGGGCGCGCATCTTGTCGACTTCCCTACGGCCTATGCCGAGCGCGCCGTACAGGCCGAACCCGTTGGCACGGCGGCGGGTGAGATAAGGCTCGAAGAACTGGGTGGGATAATAGCGATATTCGTCCCAGTCGGCTTTTTCCGCGCGGATTCCGGAATTCATGATGGCATCCGTGATCCGCTGCTTGCTCCCGCCCTTGGTAACGTAGACGCGCCACGGCTGCATGTTGGTGCCGGAAGGAGCGCGCGCCGCAACAGTCAGTATGCCACGGATCGTCTCGTCGTCGATCATGTCGGGCAGAAATGCGCGCACCGAACGGCGCGACATGATCGCATCGTCGACGATTTCGGCGTCAACCGCGATTCGAGCCTTCTTTTCCAGCATGGGCCGTCCCTTAGCCGTGTTCTCGATCGGACGTCCCCACTCGCCGCTCGCGGCGGAGGCTTTGCATGAACCGTCAAAATCCTGCAAGCAAATCTTGAGCATTGGTGAAAATCTACTTGATTTTTTCATGGGCTTCATTTCTCATGAAATTCGCCTGAAAATTTTCATGAAGTGAGCGATTTGGCCTCCCCTACCGCACGAACATTGCAGGGACCTGGCGAACGAGTGCTGGCCGGCGACATCAGGGCGTTGCGCCGGGTGCGCGGGCTTACGCTGGCCGAGATCGCGCTGAAGCTGGGCCGTTCGGTCGGTTGGGTCAGCCAGGTCGAGCGCGGCCTGTCGACGCCGTCGCTCAGCGACCTCAGGGCCTTCGCCGAGTTGTTCGGCGTGCCGATCAGCCTCTTCTTCAGCCATGACGTGCCCGTGGAAAGCGAGCGCGGCGTCGTGGTACGCGCCGGCAAGCGCCGCACGCTTGGCACCAGCGAATCCGGCCTCGTGGAGGAGCTTCTGTCACCGGACCTCGGTGGTACCTTCGAGATGGTGCGGTCTGTCTTCGCGCCGGGCGCGGAGTTGAAGAACGAGGCCCGCCGGCCGACCGAGGAGGCCGGATACATCGCGTCCGGGCAGTTCGACATCGAGATTGCGGGCGTCTGGCACCGGCTTGGCGAAGGCGACTCCTTCCGCTTCGAAGGCAAGCCTTACCGCTGGCGCAATCCAGGCAGCGAACCGGCGGTTGTCATCTGGGTGGTGTCGCCACCGGTCTATTGATGCATGTCGCCGACGACATGCATCCATAAAGCAAAAGAAGCGCGGCGCGCTTGAAGATTGGGAGAAGAACATGGCGGGTTTGCCGAGCACGGCGCGCGTGGTGATCATCGGAGGTGGCGTTGTCGGCACCTCGTCGCTCTATCACCTGGCCAAGGCCGGCTGGACCGACTGCGTGCTCCTGGAAAAGAACGAGCTGACCTCCGGCTCGACCTGGCATGCGGCCGGCAATGTGCCCACCTTCTCCTCCTCCTGGTCGCTGATGAACATGCAGCGCTATTCGACCGAGCTCTATCGCGGCCTGGCCGACGCCGTCGACTATCCCATGAACTACCATGTCACCGGCTCGCTCAGGCTCGCCCACACAAAGGAACGCATCCAGGAATTCCAGCGCGCCAAGGGCATGGGCCGTTACCAAGGCATGGACATAGACGTGATCGGGCTCGACGAGATCAAGCGCCGCTACCCCTTCCTCGAAACGCATGAGTTGAAGGGCGCGCTGTACGATCCGAGCGACGGCGACATCGACCCGGCACAGCTGACGCAGGCGCTGGCCAAGGGCGCGCGCGACATGGGTGCGAAAATCATCCGGTTCTGCCCCGTGACAGGCGTGCGCCGCGAAAAGGACGAGTGGGTGGTCGAGACACCGCAAGGCGAGATCCGCTGCGAGATCGTCGTCAATGCAGCCGGCTACCGTGCCGCCGAAGTCGGCAGGATGTTCGGCCGCGAAGTGCCGATGATGGTGATGAGCCACCAGTACATTTTGTTCGAGGAAATCCCCGAACTCGCCGCCTGGTCGAAGGGACAGGGCAAGAAGCTGCCGCTGCTGCGCGACGTCGATACTTCCTATTATCTGCGCCAGGAAAAGGCGGGCATGAATCTCGGCCCCTATGAGCGCAATTGCCGCGCGCATTGGGCCACCCACAACGACCCCATGCCGGACGACTTTTCCTTCCAGCTCTTCCCCGACGACCTCGACCGGCTGGAACATTACCTGGCCGACGCCGTCGCCCGTGTGCCGATCCTCGGCACCGCCGGCCTCTCCAAGGTCATCAACGGCCCGATCCCTTATGCGCCGGATGGCAATCCGCTGATCGGGCCGATGCCCGGCGTTCCCAACGCCTTCGAGGCTTGCGTCTTCACTTTCGGCATCGCCCAGGGCGGCGGTGCCGGCAAGGTGCTGGCCGAATGGGTGACGCAAGGCCAGACCGAATGGGACATGTGGTCGTGCGATCCGCGCCGCTTCACCTCCTTTGCTTCCGCGCCGGACTATTGCGTGGCCAAGGGCATGGAGATCTATGGCAACGAATACGCCATCCAGTTCCCGCGCCATGCCTGGCCGGAAGGACGTGACAGGAAACTGTCGCCGATCCACGATCGCATCAAGGCGCTGGGTGCCCGTTTCGACGCCTACAATGGCTGGGAACGCGCCACCTGGTACGCGCGGGACGGCGACGACGTCTCCGAGGAAGCCACGCTGACCTTCCGCCGCGACGGGCCTTGGCAGCAGCGCGTGCGCGAAGAGTGCCTGGCTGTCCGCGACGCTGCCGGCATCCTCGACCTGCCCGGCTTCTCGCGCTTCAATCTCGAAGGCCCTGGTGCCGCCGAATGGCTGAGCCGGCAGGTGACCGGCCTGGTGCCGAAGCCCGGCCGCATCGGCCTCGTCTATTTCTCCGATGACAAGGGCCGCATCGTCACCGAAATGTCGGTGGTGCGCCATGGCGAGGAGTCCATGACGCTGATCACCGCGGCGGTGGCACAGTGGCATGACTTCGAATGGCTGAAATCGCACATGCCCGGGGATGCGGCGTTCAAGCTGATCGACCGGACGGACGAATTCTCCACGCAGATCCTGGCCGGTCCCAACTCGCGAAAAATCCTTGCCGACGTCTGTGACGCCGACCTGACCTTGCCTTGGCTGACGCATCAGGAAACAAGGATTGCCGGGCGCTGGGCCAGGCTGGTCCGCGTCTCCTTCGCCGGCGAGCTCGGCTGGGAGATCCACACCAGGGTCGACGACACTGCCGCGATCTTCGATACGATCTGCGCTGCCGGGCAGAATCATGGGCTGAAGCCGTTTGGCATGTACGCACTGGATTCGCTGCGGCTCGAAAAAGGCTACCGCACCTGGAAGGGCGACCTGTCGACCGACTATTCGATCCTGCAGGGCGGTCTGGAGCGCTTCGTCAAATGGGAAAAGCCCGATTTCCGCGGCAAGGCGGCCCTCCAGAACGAAAAACAGCAAGGCGTGAAGAAACGCTTCGTCACGCTGGTGGTCGAAGATCCCGGCGATTGCGACGCGCCTTACATGTCGACCCTTTGGCATGACGGCCAGATCGTCGGCGAGACGACGTCGGGGGGCTGGGGCCATCGCGTCGACAAGTCGATCGCGCTCGGCATGCTGCGCGCCGACCTGACCGAACCCGGCACATCGGTTGAGGTCGAGATCTTCGGCGATCGCTTCAAGGCGATCGTGCAACAGGACGAACCCTTGTGGGATCCCAGGAACGAAAGACTGCGCGCATGAAGAACGTTATCCTCACCGATGGCGGCATGGGCCAGGAGCTGGTGCGGCGCAGCCAGTCCGAGCCGACGCCGCTGTGGTCGGCCAGGGTGCTGATCGACGAACCGGACCTTGTGCGCGGCCTGCATGCCGAATTCATCCGCGCCGGCGCCCGCGTCATCACCATCAACACCTATTCGGCGACGCCCGAACGCCTGGCGCGCGAAGGCGCGGAAGACCTGTTCAAGCCATTGCAGAAGCGTGGCATCGAGCTCGCCAGGCAAGCGTGTGACGAGGCCGGCGACGCGGCGATCGCCGGCTGCCTGTCGCCGCTCTTCGGCAGCTACGCGCCGGCGCTGACGATCTCCTACCAGGAGACGCTCGACATCTACCGCCGCATCGTCGCCGAGCAGGTGGACGGTGTCGACCTGTTCCTTTGCGAGACCATGGCGTCGTCGGAGGAAGCGCGCGCGGCGGTCACCGCCGCATCGGAAAGCGGCAAGCCTGTCTGGGTGTCATGGACGCTGGCCGATCACGGCACGCCGCGCTTGCGCAGCGGCGAGACGATTGCGTCGGCGGCCGATGCGCTCGGAAATCTGCCGGTGGCGGCGCGGCTGCTCAACTGCTGCCGCCCCGAGGCGATTGCGGCGGCCTTGCCTGAACTGATCGAGCTTGGCGGCCTGGTCGGTGCCTATGCCAATGGCTTCACTTCCACCGAAGCGCTCAAGCATGGCGGGACGGTGGATGTACTGCATGCCCGCCACGACCTCGGTCCGGATGCCTACGCCGACCAGGCTGTCGGCTGGGTGGAAGCGGGTGCGGACATCGTCGGCGGTTGCTGCGAGGTCGGTCCTGCCCATATCGCCGCCTTGCGTGACCGGCTGCAACAGGACGGCTACGCGATCACGGGAGTCTCACATGCCTAAACCATCATCGCGCATCACCGGCATTGTTCCATCGGGCAAGGACGGCTGGGAAGTTCATTTCGCCGCCTGGGCCCGCAAGGAAGCCGGCGAGGACATTATCATGCTGTCGGTCGGCGACCACGATTTCGACACGCCGTCGGAGACGATCGAAGCCTGCGTTGCGGCGGTTCGCGGCAGCAACCATCACTACACGCCGCTGCCCGGCCTGCCGCGCCTGCGCAAGGCGATGGCGGCGGCCTCCAGCGCCTGCACCGGTGTCGAGACGACGCCGGAAGAGGTCATCGCCACGCCGGGCGGCCAAGCAGCACTTTACGCGGCCGTGCAGGCCGTTCTTGACCCGGGCGACCACGCCATCGTGGTTGCCCCCTACTATGCCACCTATCCCAACACCTTCAGTGCCGCCGGTGCCAGTTTCACCGTCGTCGAGACACCGGCCGAGGATGGGTTCCAACCGCGCGCGGACATGATCCGTGCCGCACTCAAGCCCAACACGCGCGCCATACTGATCAACACGCCGAACAACCCGACCGGTGCCGTCTATTCGCGTGAGCGGCTGGAACAGCTGGCCGAAATCTGCCGCGAGCACGATCTCTGGCTGCTATCCGACGAGGTCTACTGGACGCTGGGCGGCGGCGAGCATGTCTCGCCGCGCTCGCTGCCCGGCATGGCCGAGCGCACGCTGGTGATCAATTCGATGTCCAAGAGCCACGGCATGACTGGTTGGCGCATGGGCTGGCTGACCGGTCCGGAAAAAATGATCACACTGCTGATCAATCTCAATTTGGTGACGACCTACGGCCTGCCGGCCTTCATCTCCATCGCTTGCACCGAGGCGCTGGAGCAGCACCATGGCGTCAAGGACATCGCCGAACGCTACGCGGCGCGCCGCACCGTTCTGCTCGATGCCGTGCGTGGCATGAACGATGTCACCGTGCGCGGTTCCGAAGGCGGCATGTATGTCATGCTCGACATATCCGATGTCGAACCCGACGACGAGAAATTCGCCTTCGCCTTCCTCGACAAGGAGAAGGTCGGCGTCATGCCGGGCTCGAGTTTCGGCGAAGCCGCGGCCGGCCATATCAGAATCAGCCTGTGCCAGCCCGAACCCGTGCTCAGGGAAGCAGCCGCCCGGCTGCGCCATTTCGTTTCCAGCTACCGTCGTGAGGCCGCATGACTGCCAGGAGCCTTCCCACGAAAGCCATTCCCACCAAGGCAAGGGTCGTCATCATCGGCGGCGGCGTCTCCGGCTGCTCGGTCGCCTACCACCTGGCCAAGCTTGGCTGGACCGACATCG
Organism: Mesorhizobium sp. CO1-1-7; assembly: GCF_020164885.1. Taxonomy (NCBI): domain Bacteria; kingdom Pseudomonadati; phylum Pseudomonadota; class Alphaproteobacteria; order Hyphomicrobiales; family Phyllobacteriaceae; genus Mesorhizobium; species Mesorhizobium sp. CO1-1-7. The sequence goes on from NZ_JAIUHA010000003.1 coordinate 483,664, forward strand.
TGCTTCTGGAGCGCAAGCAACTGACCTCGGGCACGACATGGCACGCCGCCGGGCTGATCGGACAGTTGCGCGGCTCGCAGAACATGACCCGGCTGGCGAAATATTCGGCCGATCTCTACGTCAAGCTGGAAGCAGAGACCGAGGTCGGCACCGGCATGCGCCAGGTCGGCTCGATCACCGTGGCGCTGACCGAAGAGCGCAAGCACGAGATCTACCGGCAGGCGTCGCTCGCCCGCGCCTTCGACGTCGACGTGCGCGAGATTTCTCCCAATGAGGTCAAGGAGATGTACCCGCATCTCAATGTCTCGGACGTGGTCGGCGCCGTGCATCTGCCGCTCGACGGCCAGTGCGACCCGGCCAACATCGCCATGGCGCTTGCCAAGGGTGCGCGCCAACGCGGCGCCACAATCGCGGAGAATGTGAAGGTCACCAAGGTCCATACGAAAAATGGCCGCGTCTCCGGCGTGTCCTGGGCGCAAGGCGAAGGCCAGGGCACGATCGAGACCGACATCGTCATCAACTGCGCCGGCATGTGGGCGCGCGACCTCGGCGCCCAGAACGGCGTGAACATCCCGCTGCACGCCTGCGAGCACTTTTATCTGGTCACCGAGCCGATCCCCGGCCTTGGCCGCCTGCCGGTGCTGCGCGTGCCGGACGAGTGCGCCTACTATAAGGAAGACGCCGGCAAGATGATGCTCGGCGCCTTCGAGCCGGTGGCCAAGCCATGGGGCATGGAGGGCATCCGCGAGGATTTCTGCTTCGACCAGTTGCCGGAGGACATGGACCATTTCGAACCGATCCTCGAAATGGGCGTTAGCCGCATGCCGATGCTGGCGACCGCCGGCATCCACACTTTCTTCAACGGCCCTGAAAGTTTCACCCCAGATGACCGCTATTATCTCGGCGAGGCGCCGGAGTTGCGCGGCTACTGGATGGCGACCGGCTACAATTCGATCGGCATCGTCTCGTCGGGCGGCGCCGGCATGGCGCTGGCGCAGTGGATCAACGATGGCGAAGCCCCGTTCGACCTGTGGGAAGTCGACATCCGCCGCACTCAACCCTTCCAGAAGAACCGCCGCTATCTCAAGGAACGCGTCTCCGAAACGCTCGGCCTGCTCTATGCCGACCATTTCCCCTATCGCCAGATGGCAACCTCGCGTGGTGTGCGCCGCTCGCCCCTGCACGAGCATCTGAAGGCGCGCGGCGCCGTGTTCGGCGAAGTCGCCGGCTGGGAGCGTGCCAACTGGTTCGCCCGCGAAGGCCAGGAGCGCGAATATCGCTATTCCTGGAAGCGGCAGAACTGGTTCGACAACCAGCGCGAGGAGCATCTGGCTGTCCGCGACAAGGTCGGCCTGTTCGACATGACGTCGTTCGGCAAGATCCGCGTCGAGGGCCGCGACGCCTGCACCTTCCTGCAAAGACTCTGCGCCAACGACATGGACGTGGCGCCGGGCAAGATCGTCTACACGCAAATGCTCAACCAGCGCGGCGGCATAGAGAGCGACCTCACCGTGTCGCGGCTTTCGGATACGGCCTATTTCCTCGTCGTGCCGGGCGCCACGCTGCAGCGCGACCTCGCCTGGCTGCGGCGGCATGTCGGCGACCAGTTCGTCATCATCACGGACGTAACCGCCGCTGAAAGCGTGCTCTGCGTGATGGGCCCGGATGCGCGAAAACTGATCCAGAAGGTCAGCCCCAACGACTTCTCCAACGAGAACAATCCGTTCGGCACGTTCCAGGAGATCGAAATCGGCATGGGCCTCGCCCGGGCGCACCGCGTCACCTATGTCGGAGAGCTCGGCTGGGAGCTTTACATCTCGACCGAACAGGCCGCCCATGTCTTCGAGGCCATCGCTGAGGCCGGTGCCGATGTCGGGCTAAAGCTCTGTGGACTGCACACGCTGGATTCCTGCCGCATAGAAAAGGCTTTCCGCCATTTCGGACACGACATCACCGATGAGGACAATGTGCTGGAGGCGGGCCTCGGCTTCGCGGTGAAGACGGCCAAGGGCGATTTCATCGGCCGCGATGCCGTGCTGAAGAAGAAGGAGGCCGGATTGGACCGCCGCCTGGTCCAGTTCCGCCTCAAGGACCCGCAGCCTCTGCTCTTCCACAACGAAGCGATCCTGCGCGATGGCAAGATCATCGGTCCGATCACTTCGGGCAATTACGGCCATCATCTCGGCGGAGCGATCGGGCTGGGCTATGTGCCGTGCCAAGGGCAGGGCGAGGCGGATGTGCTCGCCTCGACTTATGAAATCGAGATCGCCGGCGAACGGTTTGCGGCTGAGGCATCGCTGAAACCGATGTACGATCCGAAGTCGGAACGGACGAAGATGTAGCGGCGCTTTTTCCTTCTCCCTCGTTCACGGGGAGAAGGTGCTAATCTTTCAAAACCGCTCCAACTTCGCCCGCACCTTGACCAGAAACGCCGCTCGCGTCTTCGGCGTCGAGGCGTCCATCAAATAATGCGCCAGGAAGAACGTCTTGCAGCGCCTGGCGCACAGCGCCCGCATGCCGCGCAGCAAGGTCTTGCGCCCGGGCTGGCCGACGACGACGCTCCACCAGGTCGGTGCACCGCAAGTGGTGATGACGCCGACCTTGGTGACATGCGTCATCAGCGACTTGATCCCGCCCTTGCCCGCCGGCAGCTTGAAGGCGACATCGGTCGCCCACACCCGGTCTAGCCAGCCCTTCAGCATCGCCGGCAGCCCGTACCACCAGGTCGGGTAGACGAACAGGATCGCTTCGGCCCAGTTGAGCAGTTCGAAATGCGGTTTCAGCGCCGGGTCCTGCGGCGCCTGACTATTGTAGCTACGCCGCTCCTGGCAGCTCATCACCGGATCGAACTTTTCGGCGTAGAGGTCGAGCAGCCGCACGTCCCAGCCTCGACGCGTCAGCACATCCACGGCGATGTCGCGAATGGCGGCGCAGAAGCTCTCCGGCACCGGATGGCAATAGACGACAAGGGCACGCATCAGAATGCATCCATGCTGGCCGCGACCTTCGCCGTGAAGGACTTTCGGGTTTCATCGGTCGACAGGTTCATCGAATAATGCGCGAGGTAGGTCACCGGAGCACCCGGCTTTACCGTGGCGCGCAGCATGCGCTTGATCAGTTTTCGCGGCGGGTCGCCCATCAGAAAGGCGCGGAACCGGCTGCCGCCATAGGTGGTGACCGCCGCGACCTTTCTTATGTTGTGCAGCGACGGCTCCACCTTGCCGTCGACCAGCTTGAACGACACGCCCGGCAGGAAGACGCGATCGAAAAACCCTTTCAGGATCGCCGGGAAACCGTAATTCCAGACCGGATAGGAAAGCACCAGCGCATCGGCCCGCAACAGGCGCTCGACGTATGGCGCCGCAGGATCCCCGGGACCGCGCTGATTGTGATAGTCCAACCGTTCCTGGCGCGTCAGCCGCGGATCGAATTCTTCGGCATAGAGATCGCAATCGTCGACCACGTGACCCGCCGCCGTCAGCCGCTCGACGATCGTCCCATGCAGCCCGGCATTGAAGCTGGTCTCGACCGGATGAGCGTAGAGGACGAGGATTTTCACGGGAGGATATTCCGCAGGTCGGCGCGAGGCACCCCCCTCTGGCCTGCCAGCCATCTCCCCCGCAAGGGGGGAGATTGGCAGCTTAAACGCTGCCGCCAACCTGCCACGCTGACAATTGGCGAAAGCAATGAGGCAGTCCGATCTCCCCCCTTGCGGGGGAGATGGCCGGCAGGCCAGAGGGGGGTGTTCAAGCGCGAACTTCTCCTCATCCGGTCCTCTGCAACCCCTTGAACAGGAACGTCCGGCCCGAACGGTAGTCATAGTCCGGGTTTTCCCAGGCGATCATCTTGCCGGGATTGAGCAGGCCTTGCGGGTCGGTCTCGCGCTTGAAGGCGAGTTGCACCGCGTCGGTCTGCTTCATGCCGCCCTCTTCCAGCGTGTAGCGGTGCGGGTTGAAGATCGGGCAGCCATTTTCCTCATGCAGGCGGATGATCTCGTTAAGCCGCGCCTCGGTGGTGAACTTGACCAGCGGCAGGCCGAAGCAGGTGATGTTGCCATCCAGCCGCACGAATTCGAGATGCGAGAACACTTCGCCGGGAAACATCGCATCCATTTTCTCTACCAGCGCCAGCTGGTTGGGAAAGGGATAGAGCGACTGCAGGTAGGTGACGGCGGGGTCGACGCGCAGCGCCCGGAGCGTCGTGTGGTTCCAGGCCAGCTCATAGGCCGGCGGCAGGCCCTTTTTCTCCTCAGGGGTCGCAGTGGTGGCGTTGTAGGTCACCTCACCCCCGGCGCGGCGCGTAAAGGCCAGAAAAGCATCCAGCCCATGTCGCGCCACCATGACGACGCAGATGCTTTGACCTTCCCTGAAGAATTTCTGGTGCCGCTTGAAATAAAGCTGCGGCACGGGTGCCGCGACCGGCGTGATCAGCTTGGTCAGGATGCCGTCTTGGCAGGCCAGCGCATTGCCATAGCGCGCCGCATCCATGAATTGGTCGAAGCCGACGATGACGTCGATCCAGTCATAGGCCGCCGTCAGCGGCATCTCGACTTCCGAGATGATGCCATTGGTGCCATAGGCGTGGGTCACCTTGTGCAGGTCTTCGCCGGTGAGTTCGAGCACCCTCGGCTCAGCCTCCATCGTCACCACGCGCAGGCGCAGCACATTGCCGAAATCACGCAATCCGCCGAAATTGATCGAGCCGACGCCGCCGGAGCCGCCGGCGATGAAACCGCCGATCGAGGCGGTGTTGTAGGTGGAGGGCGACAGTCGCAGCTCCTGCCCGGAATGCGCGCGCGTCGCCTTGTCGATGTCGGCCAGGACCGCGCCCGGTCCGGTCACCACACGCCCCGGCGCGATCGACTTGATCTCGTTCATCTCGGCGAGATTAAGCACCACACCGCCCGAAAGCGGCATTGCCTGGCCATAATTGCCGGTGCCGCTGCCGCGCGGCGTCACCGCCACGCCATGCCGATGACAGGCGGCAAGCACGCGGATCAGTTCGGCTTCGTTCCTGGGCGTCACGATGAGGTCGCCGGTGACATGGTCGAGCTGTTGTTTCAGCACCGGACTGTACCAGTAGAAGTCGCGGCTCTTCTGCTGGACGATGGCCGGATTGTCGTCGAGTTTTATCCCGTCGAGATCGCGTTTGAGCGCCGAAACATCCATCATTCCACCATCAGTCCGTCGAGTTCGGCATAGTCGGGCAATTGCCGGTCTATCGCTCGCCCCGCACGCACGACGATGCGATCCGATTCGGGGCGCGACAGCAATTCCGTCCAGCTTCGACCTTTGAACAGCACGAAGTCGGCATCGCCTCCGGCGGTGAGCGTGCCGAAGCCATCGAGCCGCATCACATGGGCCGGCGTCGCGGTGACCGCCTGCGGCCAGTCGCCGACCGGATGATCGAAATGCAGGACGCGCGTCGCCATGCGGTAGACCTCCAGCATATCGAGATCGCCATAGGCATAGAAGGGATCGCGCGTGTTGTCCGAAGCGACGGCCACCGCAATGCCCCTCGCCTTCATCTCATGCAGCAGCGTCACGCCACGCCAGCGCGGTGTGGTTTGGTCAGCGCGACGGTCCTGCAAATAGAGATTGCACATCGGCAGCGACACGATTGCCAGCCCGGCCTTCGCCACCTTGTCCAGCGTGTCCAGCACCTCGAGATCGGGCTGGCGCGCCAGCGAGCAGCAATGGCCGATGAGGATGTTGCCCTCGAAGCCGTTCCACAGCGCTGCCTCGGCGATCTTCTTCAGCGAGATCGCGGCGATGTCATCAGTCTCGTCGGCGTGGAAATCAAGGTCGAGCCCGTGCTTGATTGCCTGCGCGAAAACGTGGTCGAGCAGCTCTTCCAGGTCCGGCACCATATAGGTGACGACTCCAAGCACGCCCTTGGCGGCGGCTACGCGTTTGGCCAGCCTGTCGAACCATTTCTTGTCGCGCACGCCCTCGATGCCGAGCAGGCAGGCACCCTGCAATTCGATGCGGCCACGCCATGCCTCGCGCATCGTCTCGAACACGGGCCAGGAGATTTCCTCCTGCGGCGCGACGCTGTCGATATGAGTTCTAAGCGCCCTGGTGCCATGCGCGTAGGCCGAGCGCAGCGAGAAATCCATGCGACGCGCCACATCCTCGGCGCTCCAGCGCGCCACGCGGTCGGCGCCCGTGGCGTTCAGAGCGCCCATGAAGCTGCCGTCTGGATTGGGCTTTCGTGGCCAGATATGGCCCTTGTCGATATGCGTGTGGCAGTCGACGAAACACGGCAGCACGATACGGCCGGCAAGGTCGATGACGCCCGGCGGTAGCTTCGATGCGGCCTGCGCGGCGATGCTGGAAATCTTGCCGTCCGCGACGGTAATGTCGGCAAGGGCGAAACCGTCGCTGTCGAAGGTCGCAGCCAGACCAAGCGTGACAGATTGATGAACACGCGCGTTGGCAAGGCGGTAAGAGCCAGAGGCTGGTATCAAGGTCTACCGCTCCTGCTTCAGCGCGCTCTCGTGCCAGCGCCGCAAAATGAGATGCGAAATCAGCGACAGCACGAGAAAGATCAGGATGCCTGTCAGCGATATCAGGAACAGCGCCGCGAACAGCCTTGGCGCGTTGAGCCGGTAACCCGCTTCGATGATGCGCGAGGCAAGCCCGGACGACTGGCCGGTGGCGCCGGCGACGAACTCGGCCACCACGGCGCCGATCAGCGACAGGCCGCCGGCGATCTTCAGCCCGCCGAGAAAATACGGCATAGCCGCCGGCAGCCTGAGATAGCGCAGCTGCTGCCAGCGCGTCGCGCCGTTGAGCTTGAACAGGTCGCGCAGGTTGCGGTCGACCGAGTTGAGGCCGAGCGTGGTGTTCGACAGGATCGGGAAGAAGGCGACGATCCAGGCGCAGAGCAGGAGCTTGGTCGTCTGATTGTCGACATAGATGTTGATCAGCGGAAAGATCGCCACGATCGGTGTCACCTGCAGCACGATGGCGAAGGGGAAGAACGACATCTCCACCCATTTCGACTGCGCGAACAAGACCGCCAGGCCGACGCCACCGACCACCGCCAGCAGCAGGCTGAGGAAGGTGATGCGCAAGGTGACCAGCAGTGCGGAAAACAGCAGGCCGGCATCGTTGTAGAGCGTTGTCAGCACAACGCCGGGGCGCGGCAGGATGTATTGCGGGATCTCGTTCCACACGCAGATGCGGTCCCACAGCCAGATCGCCAGGATCATGATCGCCAGCGGCAGAACCCAGCGGCCGATCCGCTCAAACCGCTCCTGGCGCACGCGGCGCGCTTCCTCGGGGTCGAGTTTCAACGTGCCGTCAATGGCCGTCATGATGCGAGCCCACTGTTGAATTGATGGCATTGACCAGCACATCCGAGGCTTGCCGGCAAAGGGCCGCATAGTCAGGCGAGGTGCGAAACGCATCATCGCGCGGATAGGAGGCCTCGATCGCGAGTTCGTCGAACACCCGCCCCGGCCGAGCCGCCATGACGACGACGCGGTTGGAGAGAAACACGCTTTCGAACACACTGTGGGTGACGAAGACGACGGTGAAGCGCTCGTCTTGCCACAGTTCCAGCAGGTCGTTGTTGAGCTTGAAGCGGGTGATCTCGTCGAGGGCCGCGAACGGCTCGTCCATCAACAGCACGCGTGGCTTGGTCACCATGGCGCGCGCGATCGAGACGCGCATCTTCATGCCGCCGGAGAGTTCGCGCGGCACGGCGTCCTCGAAGCCGGTGAGGTGCACCCGCGCCAGCATCTCCGTTATCGCCGGGGCGGCCTTGGCGCGGGAAATGCCTTTCAGCCTGAGCGGCAGCCAGACATTGTCGAAGACGCTGGCCCAGGGCAGCAGCGTCGGCTCCTGGAAGACGAAGCCGATATTGGCACGGTCGAGCGAGCCGCCGCCGCGCCAGTCGAGCACGCCGGATGTCGGCGTGGACAGGCCGGCAATCAGCCGCAGCGCCGTCGACTTGCCGCAGCCCGACGGTCCGAGCAGGCTGAGGAAATCGCCTTCCCGGATCGTCAGGTCGACATCGCTGAGCGCCGTCACGCCGTTGGAAAAGACCTTGCCGACGCCACGAAGCGCCAGCAAGGTCGGAGCCATGTCCGAGGCGGGCGTTTGCGCCACCTGTTCCCGCATCATGCCGGGCCGGCCTATTTCTTCAGCTCGAGCCCGACCCCCTTGTTGATGAAGGCCAGCGTGTAGGCTTTCGTGATGTCGATGCCTTCAGGCGTGACCTTGGCCTTGACCATCTTGTCGTAGAAGCTCTTGATCCGTTCTTCCTTCATGGCGCCGATGCCGAGCTTCTCGGTGTCGCCGGAATCGGCCAGGCCGAACTTCTTCATCTGCTCGATCGAGAAGGCGATCTGCTCGTCGCTCATGTCAGGATTGTCTTTCTTGATCATGTCGTTGGCGGCCTTGTTGTCGCCGTAGAGGTACTTGTACCAGCCCTTGGCCGAGCCATCGACGAAGCACTGGACCACCTCAGGCTTCTTGTCGATCGTCTCCTGCATCACCTCGATCGTAGTCGAATAGGTGTCCCAGCCGTAGTCGGCGAGCAGGAACTGGTTCGGCACGAAGCCGCCTTCCCTCTTGACCGCGAACGGCTCCGAGGTGACGTAGCCCTGCTGGATCGACTTCTTGTTGGCAAGGAAAGGCGCGGTGTTGTAGGTGTAGGGCACGCGCTTTGAAGCGTCGAAACCGAGCTCGATGACCATCCACTGGAAGAAGGTCTGCACGCCTTCGTCACCCAGAATGTACTGCTCGGCGTTCTTCAGGTCTTCCCATTTGTCGAGCCCCTCGCCGGGGTGGGACATGATGACCTGCGGGTCCTTCTGGAAGTCGGCTGCCACCACACGCATCGGAATGCCTTGCTGGACGGCGTCGAAGGCCGACAGCAGATTGCCGCCCATGTAGAAATCGATCTTGCCGGCGAGCAACATCGGCCGGCCGCTGACCTGCGGGCCGCCCTGCATGATGGTGACGTCGAGACCGCAGGCGGCATAGGTGCCATCGGCCACGGCCTGGTAATAGCCGCCATGTTCCGGCTCGGCGAGCCAGTTGGTGCCGAAAGTGACTTTTTCATTCGCCGCCGCGCCCAGCGTGCTGGCTGCAAGCAGGGCCACCACCGCGGCCGAAATCTTCTGTTTCACGTACATTGACACCGCCCTTTATTTGCACCGGCGCGTTGCGCGCCGTGCTTGACACCAAAGATTCAAGAAGCAAGACACATGCCACCGGCGTCGCGCGCCGGGACCCGCCCGCCTGCACCACAGCCATCTGCGAAAGCCGGAAAGGTCGTGCTGCACCGAAGGGCATCGTGCCTATTTTTTGAACGCCTGTCCACAATCGCACCGGCGACATGCACCACCATCTTGATGGTGCAATGCATCCGGCCTTAGGCTGGCGATATCCAGGAGATTGCCATGTTCAAATTCCTTACCCCTAAGTCGATCAAGCCACCCTTTGCCCGCTACAGCCACGGCGTCGAGGTGCCGGCCGGCAAGCGGCTGGTGCTGTGCTCGGGCCAGGTCGCCATCACGGCGGACGACCAGATACCGGAAGATGCCGGCGCGCAGGCCGAACTCTGCTTCAGGAACATCGCGGCGGTTCTGGGCGAAGCCGGGCTGGGACTTGGCGACATCGTTCGCATCAACGCCTATGTCACCGACCGCGCGCATCTGCGGCCCTATATGGAGGTTCGCGACCGGCTGTTTTCGAGCCCGGCGCCAGCCTCGACGCTGATGATCGTTTCCGGCTTTGCCCGGCCCGAATTCAAGGTCGAGGTCGAGGCCATCGCGGCCGGGTGATCGACAGGCCGGCCGGCACCGCGCTAGGTCTGACCTGATCATTTGAAGAGGCGTGACATGACTGCTGGCAAGAAACGCGTATGGTGGGGCGACTACCGGACCACCGAATACGCCTCGATCGATCCCGAGGCGACAATCGCGGTGCTGCCGCTGGCGGCTATCGAGCAGCATGGACCGCATCTGCCTGTGTCGACCGACACTTCGATCATGAACGGCATGCTCGACACGGTGATTTCACGCCTGCCCGACGATCTCGATATCCGCATCCTGCCGGTCCAGGCGGTTGGCAAGTCGAACGAGCATCTGCACGCGCCGGGCACTCTCACCTTGCCGGCAACGACGCTGGTCGACGCCTGGACCGAGCTCGGCCTGTCGATCGCGCGCGCCGGCGTGCGCAAGCTTATCGTCGTCAATTCGCATGGCGGCAATGAGGAGATCATGGGCATCGTCACGCGCGAATTGCGCGTGCGCGAAAAGATGCTGGCGGTGAAGACCAGTTGGCAGCGCTTTGGCCGCCCGGCCGGCATGTACACCGAACTCGAGGATCGTCACGGCATTCATGGCGGCGATGTCGAGACGTCGCTGATGCTGCATTTCCGGCCAGATCTCGTCGACATGGGCAAGGCCGACAATTTCGTTTCCAACGTCGCCAAGGCCGAGAAGGAATTCTCGCTGTTGCGCCACACAGGCACCCACGCCTTCGCCTGGATTGCCGGGGATCTCAACCCGAACGGCGTGGTCGGCGACGCCAGCATCGCGACAGCCGAGAAAGGCCGGCTGACCGCGGAATATCAGGCTGACGGGTTCATCAACCTGGTGCGGGATGTGCGCAAGGCCAAGCTCGCGGAGTGGCTGAAATAGCTAACCGTCGATCTGGAGGGCGAACGGCGTGCCTTCAAAGGCGTCGGCGCCGCGCCCGATCGACTCGATCGCCTCGATCATGCGGCCGTTGCGCTCGAGCAGCGCGTCGGCCACCGCGATCAGCCGCGGATTGGGCGTCGCCGAAGGTGACAGCGCTCGCAGCGTCCGCGCCAGTTCCACCTCGTTGCGTTTCGGCGCCAAAGCCGCGGCGATGATATAGGCCGAGGCGGTCGAACGGCTGATGCCGGCATAGCAGTGCACCAGCATTGGTTTCGCCCGGTCCCAGCGGCGTGCGAAATCGAGCAGGTTACGGACATGCTCCTCGCCCGGCATGGTCATGCCGTCCTGCGCCACGGCGATGTCGTGCATGACCAGGTGCAGATGGTTTTCCCTTGTGATCGAGGCCGGTCGGACTACGTCCGTTCCGGCGGCGAGCAGCGACAGCATGCGGTCGGCGCCGGTCCTGGCCACCACTTCCTCGATTTTCGCCAGTGAGCAGACATGGATCATTGTTTGAAACCTTTCGACCGATCCTCGCGCCGCGACGCCCAATCGGCAAGGGCGGATTCGATCCTGCGCCACTCCTCCTCGCTCCCCGGCAGTCCGGCGCGCAAGGCATGCGGCCGTTCGGAGAAATGCCGCAGCAGGATACCGCTCTGGCCAAGGCCGGAAAACAGGCCGCCGGCATCGGGCAGGCTGAGATAGCGGAACAGCGTGGTGCCCCCCGCGACGGGAACGCCGAAACGGCTAAACAGCGCATCGAGCCGCACCGTCGCTTCCGCCAGCGAGGCCCGCATCGCATCCTGCCAATCGAGATCGGCGAGCGCGCGGATGCCGTATTCCAAGGCCGGTCCTGCGACAGCCCACGGCCCGAACTGCATGTCCAGCCGTTCAGCCGTCGGCGCTTCGGCAAGCGCGAACCCGAGCCGCAGGCCGGCCAAACCAAAGAACTTGCCGAACGAACGCAGCACGACGATGCCGCCCTGGCCGACATCGCCGGCGAGGCTGTGCTCGCATGGACCGACATCCATGAACGCCTCGTCGACGACCAGCAGCCCGCCCTTGGCGCGAAGTCCAGCGGCCAGCACCAGCAACCGGTCGCGCTCGACGACGCGCCCATCGGGATTGTTCGGATTGACTATGATGGCGAGGTCGGCTTTCGCCAGCGCCGCGAAATCGCTGACCTCGACCACGTCGTGCCCGGCAATCGCCGCCGCCCGGGCGTGTTCGGCATAGGTCGGCCCCAGCACCATTGCCTTGCCGGGCCTCACCAGCGAGGCGACGCGCGGCAACAGGATCTGTGTGCCAGGGGCCGCCACCACGCTTGCTGGGGAAGGCGCGCCATAGGTGTTGGCCGCGATCTCTATCAGTTCGCGTCCACGCGCGGCCTCTGGCAATCGCCACAGCGAGGTGGCGGGCAGGTCGAAAAGCGGGTAGGAGTGCGGATTGATACCGGTCGAGAGGTCGACGAAAGGCAGCACGGCATTGGGGAAAAGCGCCCTTGCCCGGCCAAGACTTCCACCATGGTCCACCGCTCCTTCAAGAAGCTTCATGTCAGTCCTGATCGCTTTCCTGTCATTAATTGTCGAATTCGCCCTTGGTTATCCCGACTGGCTGTTTCGCGCCATCGGCCATCCGGTGACATGGTTCGGCAGGCTGATATCCTTTCTCGACTTGCGGCTCAACCGCGCCACTGATCCCGACGCGTTGCGTCGCCAACGTGGTGTCCAGGCGCTTCTGGTCATCGTGCTGGTGCCTGCGATAGCGGGCCTTTGCGTGCAGCTTGTTCTGCTCTGGTTCGTCCCCCTGGGGTGGATCGTTGCCGTCTTTCTGGCGACATCGCTTCTGTCGCAGAAAAGCCTTTACGAACATGTCGAAGCCGTCGCCGACGCGCTCGACAGCGGAGGCCTCGACATGGGCCGAGCCGCCGTTTCGCGGATCGTCGGCCGTGATCCCGAGACGCTCGACCGCGCCGGCGTCTGCCGCGCGGCGATCGAGAGCCTGGCGGAAAATTTTTCCGACGGCATCGTCGCCCCCGCCTTCTGGACCGGGGTCGGAGGGCTCGCCGGCGGCGCGGCCTACAAGGCGGCCAACACCGCCGATTCGATGGTCGGCCACCGGACTCCGCGCCATGAGGCCTTCGGCTGGGCGGCGGCGCGCTTCGACGACTGGATCAACCTGCCTGCATCGCGGCTGACGGCGCTGCTGATCGTGCTCGCTTCCCTCCTGGTCGAGGGCGCCGACCCCCGCGACGCCTGGCAGGCGGTGAGGCGCGACGCGAAAAAACACCGCTCGCCCAATGCCGGCTGGCCGGAAGCGGCCATGGCCGGCGCGCTCGGGCTGGCGCTCGCCGGACCACGCAGCTATGGCGGTGTCATGGTCGACGACATCTTCATGGGCGAAGGCGGCCGCCGCGATGTCGACAGCGGCGATATCAGGCGGGCGCTCAAGCTTTACCGGGTCGCGGACTACCTGCTGATCGGCTTGTTCGGCCTTGTCGCGCTGATCGCCGTTCTGGTTTTCTAGAACTCGATGCCTTGCTGCGCTTTCACGCCAGCCGAGAAATGGTGCTTTGTCACCCCCATCTCGGTGACCAGGTCCGCCGCCTCGACCAGTGCCGGCTTGGCGTTGCGGCCGGTGACGACGACATGCAGGCCTTCGCGGCGAGCCTTGAGCGCCGCAACCACCTTGTCGAGAGCGAGATAGTCGTAGCGCAAGGCAATGTTGAGCTCGTCGAGCACGACAAGGCTGATCGAGGGGTCGGCGATCAATTCCAGAGCCTTGGCCCAGGCGGCCTCGGCGGCAGCGATATCGCGCTTCAGGTCCTGCGTCTCCCAGGTGAAACCCTCGCCCATTGCGTGCCAGACGACACGGTCGCCAAAGACGGCAAAGGCCTCCTTCTCGCCGGTGTGCCATTTGCCCTTGATGAACTGGACGACGCCGACGCGCTTGCCGTAGCCGAGCATGCGCAGCGCAAGACCGAAGGCGGCCGTGGTCTTGCCCTTGCCGGGACCGGTGTTGACGATCAGCAACCCCTTCTCGATCGTCTTGCCCGCAACCTCGGCGTCCTGCACCGCCTTGCGCTTGGCCATCTTGGCGCGATGGCGTTCTTCATCCTTGTCGTCGATATCGGTCATTTCACTTCACCTTGAGCGGTAGCCCCGCCACCATGAGCAGCACCGTGTCGGCAATCGCGGCGACCCGCTGGTTGAGCCGGCCGGCATCGTCACGAAACCGACGCGCCAGCGCGTTGTCGGGCACGATGCCTTGCCCGACCTCGTTCGTTACCACGAACCACGGTCCGCGCGGCCGAGACAGCACGTCCGCCAGCCGCCGGCACGCGGCCTCGACGTCGTGATCGGCCAGCGTGTGGTTGGTCAGCCACAGCGTCAGGCAGTCGACAAGCACCGGCTGCCCGTCTGGCAACGCCTCCAGCGCTTCGGCGAGGTCGAGTGGCGCATCGGTGGTCGACCAGCCCTCACCGCGCCGCGAGCGGTGCAGCGCGATGCGCTCGCGCATCTCGTCGTCATGGGCTTGCGCCGTGGCGATATAGGCCCATGGCGAGGGCAATGCCGTCATCAGGGTTTCGGCGTGCGCGCTCTTGCCGGAGCGCCCACCACCGATGATGAAGGTCAGCCTGCCGCGATCAGGCAAAGCTGTCGCGCAGGCTGGTCGCCATGCCGGTGAAGCGCCTGCGCACCACGCCCACGATCGCGCCGAGCACCAGCCAGAACACCAGATTGGTCACCGTCACCGCCACCACGAACTGATGGTGCAGGCCTTCCGGGATCGGTGTTTCGAAACTGTCGGGCTGCGGCGCGCCGACGACATGCGGCGCGACGATCAGCAAGACGGCGAGGATGGTCAATGGCAGCGATCTGCGAAACACGATCAGGCCTAGGCCGATCGCGGTCGCGGCCGCCGTCGCCGTCCACCAGATCTGGCGCGGCAGAAGATCGGCCGCCGGCATTGCCGGCAGTTCCGGCTGCAGTCCGAGACCCGGTGCCAGTGTGAACACGGCAAAGCCGGCCAAGCCCCAGAACACACCTTGGCGCCAGTTGCCGACGCCGCCGAAGAACTCGGAAACCGCGACCAGGACCAGTGCGAAGCCGATGCCGGTGACGATATTGGCAACCACGCTAAAGGCGAAACGCTCGAAACCGTCGGCCGGCGCCCAGCCTTCGTCTTCCTCCGCCGGTGTCACGGCATCGGTGCCCGCGGGCGCGGCAGAGCTCATGGCATTCCCAGCGGGCGCCACCGTGCTCATGGCATCATTGGTCGCCGCTGGTGCGGCCGCGTGATCATGGTGGTGGCCGCCGCCGGCCCTTTCGTAGACTTCCGCCTTGAGGATCAGCGGCACGGTGGCATAGGCCTGCATGCAGGCGAGAACGACACCGGCCACGAGCCCCGCGATCGCCGCGACGAACACGACGTTGCGAAACAGATTCATGATGTCGGATCCTCGTTAGTGGCAGGGAAACGCCATCGAATGGCGATAGTCGTGGGCAGCATTGTGGACCGCATCGATATGCGAGAAGCCGACAAAGCCGACGACGAAGATGCCGAGCAGCGCCGCGAGCGCAAGCTGCATGAAGCGCGACTGCGAGGAGACGGAGGCGCCGAGGGAGACGGAAGCGGTAGTCATGTCTTGTCCTTTCGCCCTCCACCCGAGGGCATCGAAGTCAGTTTCCTGTCGCCGGCAGGTCTCCTGGCTCGCGGATAAGCGCCCTTCCCCACCTTCCCGAAGAAAAATCTTCAGTGGCATATGGAGAGGACTACCGCACACAGTTGCGGGGGCAGCCACGGCATTGGGCAGGAATTCCTGCCCGCACCGCATTCCCTCTTGGCTCCAAAAAGGAACCGACGACATCGGTGACTATAGGGAAATTCGCCGCGCCCGGCAAACCAAATTCCGACAGCCGCCAGCGCAGGAGCGCCGTATCGGCGAAGCTGTCCTCACCCCGTCCCGATTGACAAACTTCATGGCCGGGTGTCGGCTGGCACCCCTCACGGGAAGCCAGCCATGCAGCCCAATGCCAGCGAGTGCGTGCCCTATAACGGCCTGACTCGAACCGAGCCGACGCTGCCCTCGTCGGCCTATTGGGACCAGGACAACTATCAGCGCGATCTCGACGCCATCTGGTACAGGAACTGGCTGCTCGTCTGCCGCGAGGCCGACCTTGCCCAGCCTTTGGCGTTCCGCACCTTCCGCGTCGGTACGCAGGAAATCCTCCTGCTGCGCGACGACACCGGCGAGTTGCATGCCTTCCACAACACCTGCCGGCATCGCGGCTCGCAGCTTTGCCAGGAAAGCCAGGGCCGGCTGAAGGCGCGGCTGATCACCTGCCCGTATCATGCCTGGTCCTATTCGCTGCGTGGCGATCTGGTGCGCGTGCCGTCGAAATCGCTGCCTGACGGCTTCGACAAGGCCGATCACCCGCTTTATCGCGTCGCGCTCTCGGTGTGGCGGGGCTTCGTCTTCGTCAATCTTGCGGAAGATGCCGCGAGCTCGGCGCAATCCTCCTTCGACCCGGCCTCCGGCGACTTCGGCAACTGGCCGCTGGAAACGCTGGTATCAGGGCAAGTGCTGCGCAAGGTGATGAACTGCAACTGGAAGATTTTTTGGGAAAACTTCAACGAGTGCCTGCACTGCCCGGGCGTCCACAAGGACCTGTCGCGGCTGGTGCCGATCTATGGCCGCGGCCTGACGAGCCGGCATGACGATCCCGAATGGCTCCGCCACGCCGACAATGACGCGCCAGAATTTTCCGGCGGCCTGCGCGCCGGGGCTGAGACATGGTCGCGTGATGGGCAGACGCACGGGCCGATCTTCCCGAGCTTGACGCCGGCGGAACGCAGCGCCGGTCAGACCTATGCTACCAGCCTGCCGTCGATGTTCATCGTCGGCCATGTCGACTATGTCAGGACCGTGCGGCTTACGCCGCTCGGTCCCGAACAGACCGAATTGACCGCGGAATGGCTGTTCGCGCCCGAGGCGCTCGCTGAGACCGACATCGACAACATCGTTGCCTTCGGCACACAGGTGCTGGAGGAGGACGCGGCAATCTGCGAGGTCAACCAGAAGGGCCTGCGCTCGATGCGTCATACAGCTGGCGTGCTGATGCCCGAGGAGTACGACCTTCACCGCTTCCACGATTGGGTGCGCGAACGGCACGCTGCGCGCTCACCCGAGGCCTGAAGATCACAGCGACTTCGGCAGATATCGCCAGGTCATGAAGCCGCAAAACGCGGCAAGCAGTCCGAGCGTGACGAACACCGAGCCCAGACCGAAGAAGGCCAGCACCACCGAATAGACCAGCGGCGGCGTCAGTTCGGAAAAATCGAGATAGGTGCGGTAGACCGCCGCCATCTGCGCGCGCTCATAGGAGCGCACCGAGCGCATGAAGGCGGTCGAACCCAGCGCGTCGAGCGCGATGGTGAAGAAGGCGCCGCACAGCAGGAAGGCACCGGTGAGCAACGGCACGGTTTCGCCCACGGCACCGGCCGCCAGCAGCGTCGCCGACATGGCGAAATAGGCAAAAGTCATGGTCCTGCGGCCGCCGAAGCGTTTCCCCGCCTTGCCCCAGAAGATCGCCATGAACAGCAGCGCGTTGCCGGCCGAGACCAGCAGGCCGCCGGCCAATTCGCCCTCGCCGGTGATGACCATGAACAGCGGTCCATAGACGAAGAAGGTCGTCCAGAAGCAGGAGCGGCCGAAGGCGATCAGCCAGGCCAATCTCAGCCTCGGCTGGGCGACGAAGCGGCCGATATTGGCGAGCGGATTGGCCGGTCGTGTCTTGCCCGGGCGGATCGACTGGTTGTCGCTCAGCCGATAGGTCCAGAACAGCGCCAGCAAGGCCATGGCGAACACCGCCACCGCGCCATGCGCGGCATAAATGCCGAAGCGCGTATAGAGAAAAATGCCGAGCGTCGGCCCGCAGGTCCAGGCAACCATCGACCACGCCATGCGCAGCGATTCGGCCTGCATGAAATCGGTCTTGCGGATGTGATCCATGATGTAGAGGTTGAGCGTGATCGACAGCGCGCTGGCGCCCATCACCCGGCACAGCATCCCGGCCAGTTGCCCGGCGAGCGTATGGGTGACGAAGAACAGCGAGCCGATAGCGAGCAGGCAGGCGCCCGCCGTGTAGACCCAGCGCCGCGCGAAGCGGCGGATCAGCATCGGCATGAATAAGGTCACCGACAGGCCGAGCAGGGACACGGCGGTGTAAAGTATGGAGACGATCTGCTCGTTGTGGAGAATCTCGTAGGCCTGGATCGGTATGACGCTCGACACCATGGCGCGGGCGAAGGATTCGACCGCGTAAAGCGAGGCGAAGGTGCGCGCATCCGCGGCCTTGAGGGCCGGAAGCCAGATCGGATGGCGAACATGGGTGGACATTGCTTCCCCAAAGCAGAATCGCGGCGTCGAATCTGCCGTGGACATTTCAGGCCCATTAAGAGGAAACCGACGCACATCCGGCAAAAGCGAAGCCGGTCAAAGGCTTTTCCGCGCTGGCCCAACCCGGCGGCTGGCGCGGACCCCGCCGCGCGGTCCAGGCCAAGGCGCCCGGTCTTCTTCTATCCGGTGCAACCGTGATAGTCGTCGTGGAGGGGCTGAATCAGATCGCGAGACCATGAGCATCCACACGCCGACCGTACCCGTCCCGCAGCCATCGAAGCGCATCGTCGCCATCGATATCTTGCGTGGCATCGCGCTGATCGCGATGGCGAGCTACCACTTCACCTGGGACCTGGAATTCTTCGGTTACACCGATCCCGGCCTCACCGCCTTCGGCTGGTGGAAGTTCTACGCCCGCTGCATTGCATCGACCTTCCTGTTCCTGGTTGGCGTCAGCCTCTATCTCGCCCATGGCCGGCAGATCCGCTGGAACGGCTTCTGGAGGCGGTTCGCCATGGTCGCCGGCTCGGCGGTCGCCATTTCGGTCGTCACCCGCGTCGCCACGCCCGACGGGTTCATCTTCTTCGGCATCCTGCACGAGATCGCGCTCGCCAGCCTGCTCGGCCTCGCCTTCCTGCGCTTGCCGGCATTGCTGACGCTTGCCGTCGCCGCGCTCGTCATCGCGGCACCAGTCTACCTGCGCTTCGAGGCTCTCGATCATCCCTGGCTCTGGTGGATCGGCCTGTCGGCGATCAATCCGCGCTCCAACGACTACGTTCCGCTGTTCCCCTGGTTCGGCGCCGTGCTTACGGGCATTGCGGTGGCGAAATTCGCCTCCACCTCCGGCATAAGGGCACGCCTGGCGAACCTGGCGCCCGGACGCTGGTCCAACCCGCTGGTCTTCATCGGCCGCCACAGCCTGGCTTTCTACCTGATCCACCAGCCGCTGCTGATCGGCTGCGTCTGGCTGTTCTCGCAAGTGATGCCGGCGCAGGTCGAAACCCCGCAGGTCAATTTCCTGAAAACCTGCCAGCGATCGTGCGAGCAGATGCGCAACGCAACCTTCTGTTCGAGCTATTGCGGCTGCATGCTCGAAACGCTCGAAGGTGAAGCCTCTCTTGATCGGCTCTTCAACAACGACCAGACTGCGGACTTCAGGGCGCATCTGTCCGATCTTGCCGCAACGTGCACCGCCAAGACCGACGACAAGATGACGGAGGGAGGGACACAATGATCGGGCCAAAACCTGGGATCGAACCGAAGCCTGGGACCGGGCCGAAGCCTGGGCTGGTACCGTGGCCGCCGGTGATCTACGCCGCCGCCATCCTCATCAGTGTCGTGCTCGGCCTCTACATCCCGCTGCCCTGGATCGGCGATCTCCTTGGCGACATCCTGTTCGCCGCCGGCTGGGTGGCATTGTTCGCCGTGGCCGTACTCTGGTTCACAGCGATCCGCACCATGATACGGGCCAGGACCACGCTCAATCCCAACGCCGTGCCCGATCATCTCGTCACGACCGGCCCCTTCGGCGTCAGCCGCAATCCGATGTACCTGGCCAACACGCTGCTGTTGATCGGCGTCGCCTTCGTCTCGGGCATCGCCTGGTTCTTCCTGCTTGCCTTCGTCGCCGCCTTCGTCACCCAGAAGGTCGCGATCGAGGGCGAGGAAAAGATATTGGCGGCGAAATTCGGCAAGAAATACCGCGACTATGCAAAAAGAGTCCGGCGCTGGATTTGAGCAGGGCTACGTGTTGACGCCGAGCTCGACCAGCCGCTCGACGCAAGACTCCTCGGCCTGGTCGAGTTCGGCTAGTGTCTCCTCAAGGTCGCGACGTTTCTGCCTGAGGTCTTCGCGCTTTTCCTCGATGCGCTTGATCATCAGCTTGAGCTGCCCGACCTCGCCCGGCGGCTCCTTGTACATCTGGATGATCTCGCGGATCTCGTTGATCGAGAAGCCGAGGCGTTTTCCGCGCATGATCTGCCGGATGAGGTGGCGGTCGGAAGGGCGAAACAGGCGTGTGCGGCCGCGCCGCACCGGCTGCACCAATCCCTCGTCTTCATAGAAACGCAGTGTCCGCGTCGACACGTCGAATTCGCGGGTCAGCTCGGTGATCGAATAATATTCCCGCATTGTCACTCCCTGCCGGAATTCCAGGCGCTCGCCATGCGGCGTCGCCCTTCTGTCCCGAACTAAACCCTTGTCCGCCGGAATCGACGCGACACCCCGCACAAGCCTCGCACGGCATTTACGTAAAAGTCAATTGAGACCGTTACCGGACGCCGAACCACCAGCTCGCGAGGCCGAGGAAGGCAAAGAATCCAACGACGTCGGTGACCGTGGTGACGAAAACCGCCGAAGCGACCGCGGGATCCACCTTGAACCTGTCGAGCAGCAGCGGGATCAGGATGCCGGCAAGGGCCGCCACGAACATGTTGATGATCATAGCCGCCGCGATGATGCCGCCGAGATTAGGGTCGTGGAACCAACTTGCGGCGACGATGCCGATCAGCACGGCGAAGACGATGCCGTTGATGAAGCCGACGCCCATCTCGCGGCGGATGATGCGGCCGGCGTTGTAGATGTCGAGATCCCTGGTCGCCAGCGCCCGCACGGTGACGGTCATGGTCTGCGAACCGGCATTGCCGCCCATGCCGGCCACGATCGGCATCAGCACGGCGAGTGCCACGATCCGCTCGATCGTGTGGTCGAACAGGCCGATCACCGATGCCGCCAGGAATGCCGTCAGCAGATTGACGAGCAGCCAGGGAACGCGCGAGCGCGAGGTCGCCAGAATGCTGTCGGAGAGCTCTTCGTCACCGACGCCGCCCATGCGCAGCAGGTCTTCCTCCGCCTCCTGCTGGATGACGTCGACGACATCGTCGATGGTCAGCACGCCGACCAGCCGTTCGTTTTCGTCGACGACCGCGGCCGACAGAAGGTCGTATTGTTCGAATTCCCGCGCCGCCTCTTCCTGGTCCATGGTGGCGGGAATGGCGTGCCGCGTCTCATGCATGACCTCCCCCACCTTGACCGCGCGCTTGGCGCGCAGGATCTGGTCGAGATCGATGGCCCCCAACAACTTGAAGGTCGGATCGATGACGAAGATCTGGCTGAAGCGGTCCGGAAGGTTCTTGTCCTCGCGCATGTAGTCGATGGTCTGGCCGATGGTCCAGAAAGGCGGCACAGCGACGAACTCGGTCTGCATGCGCCGCCCGGCGGTCTCTTCCGGGTAGTCGAGCGAGCGCCGCAGCCTGATCCGCTCGGTGAACGGCAGCTGCGACAGGATCTCGTCCTGGTCTTCCGGCTCGAGGTCTTCGAGAATGTAGACCGCGTCGTCGGAATCGAGTGCCTGCACGGCCTGCGCGATCTGCGCATTGGGCAGATTGTCGACGATATCCATGCGGATCGCCTCGTCGACTTCGGTCAGCGCGGAAAAATCGAAGTCGGCGCCCAGCAGTTCGACCAACGCGCGCCGCTGCTCGGGATGCAGCGCCTCGATGAGGTCGCCAAGTTCCGACTGATGCAGGTCGTCGACTTCGCGCTTGAGGGTCAGCGTATCGCGGTCGGCGATCGCCGCACCGATCTGGGCAAGGAAGGACGAAAGAACCGCGCCGTCCTCGCCATAGATGTCGGCGTGGGCGTCGTCAGCCGCCTTGGCGGAGGTCGTCTGCTTGTCCTGGCCTTCCACCAGCGTCTCCAGCCATCAGAATCCCGGAAAGGTTGCCAGTCAGGTCTAGACCATGATTCCGAAAAGTGGAAATCGGTTTTGGGTCCGACCACAAACAAGAAATTTGGAGCGGCGGCATGATTCGATTTCGCAGCCCGTCGCTCCAACGCACGGGAATTCCAGCCGAAAAGTCCCGCTTGCGCAACGGCGTCGTTTTCCGCCGACGCGACATTGTCCGGCGTGCGCGACCTGGTCGATTCCGCCAAAAGCGGGTGTGCTTGTGGCCCGGCCACGCGACAGCGCATGTCGCTGGGGAAAGAGCACCCGTGCGCGATTGGGGCAGAATTGTCATGATGCAGGTCCAGGCATCGGCTGGACCCCCAAGCCGCAACAAAAAAGCCGGAAGCCCTTGAAGATCAGGTCGCGGACAGAAAACAAGGCAATCGACGAGCGGCGCGTTCGCGTGGTCGTGGCCGAACGCAATCCGCTCGTCATATCGGCTCTGCGCGAAATGCTGGACTGCGACGGGCGCTTCGAGCTTTTGGCCTCCGTACAAAGCGGCAGGCATTTCCTGGAGCTGGCAGCGGTCCAGGAGTTCGATGTCGCCGTGATCGGCTGGAAGCTGTCCGACATGGACGGCGCTGATGTCCTAGCCGAGGTCCAGACCCGCAAGCTCGACGTTCGCATCGCGGTCTTTTCAAACGACCATGACATCGGCATCCTGAAACAGTGCGTGCGCCTGGGGGCCCAGGGCTACTGCTTCCAGTTCGACGATCCCGCCATCATCTTCGACACGATCCTGGCTGTCGCGCACGGCCGTATCTGCATCCCCTATATTGACATCAACAAGGTCAACGACACGCCTCTATCCCGGCTTACCGTGCGCGAGCGTGAACTGCTGGCGGTACTGTCCGACGGCTGGACCAATTTGCAGATCGCCACCCGGACCGGCATCTCCGAAAATACCGTGAAGTACCATCTCAAGAATCTGTACGACAAGCTGGACGTCCGCAACCGCGCCATGGCGGTCGCGCTCTATTCACGAGAGAGGCGTAGCCAAAGGCAGCCTTTCGGGTAGGGCGACCGGGTAGGCCATACCCACCCGCATGCGGTGAGATCTTACCCGCCAAGGTGTTGTCGGCATCGGCCGTCG
This sequence comes from Mesorhizobium sp. CO1-1-7, assembly GCF_020164885.1. Classification (NCBI taxonomy): domain Bacteria; kingdom Pseudomonadati; phylum Pseudomonadota; class Alphaproteobacteria; order Hyphomicrobiales; family Phyllobacteriaceae; genus Mesorhizobium; species Mesorhizobium sp. CO1-1-7. The sequence goes on from NZ_JAIUHA010000003.1 coordinate 506,546, forward strand.
AAACGAAACTCCCCACCACCGCTTTGCTGGATCAGGAGGAGTTCGCATCATGGCCGGTTTCACCCATCTTTTCATTCCCGGGCCGACCAACATCCCCGAGCAGGTACGCCAAGCGATGAACCTGCCGATGGAGGACATGCGCGCGGCCACCTTCCCCGATCTCACCCTGCCGCTGTTCGAGGACATCAAACGGGTCTTCAAGAACGAGACCGGCCGCGTCTTCATCTACCCGTCCTCCGGCACCGGCGCCTGGGAAGCGGCGATGACCAATGTGCTCAGCCCCGGCGACCGCGTTTTGATGTCTCGCTTCGGCCAGTTCTCGCATCTGTGGGTCGACATGGCCGAACGGTTGGGTTTCGAGGTCGACGTCATCGACTGCGAATGGGGAACCGGCGTTCCGCTGGAACTCTATGCGGAGCGGCTGAAGGCGGACAAGACGCACCGCATCAAGGCGATTTTCTGCACACAGAACGAGACGGCGACAGGCGTCACCAGCGACGTCGCCGGCTGCCGCGCCGCGCTCGACGATGCGAACCACCCTGCCCTTCTTTTCGTCGACGGCGTCTCGTCGATCGGCTCGATCGACTTTCGCCAGGAAGAATGGGGCGTCGACTGCGCCGTCAGCGGCTCGCAGAAAGGCTTCATGCTGCCGGCCGGCCTTGGCTTCCTGTCGGTGAGCAGGAAGGCGCTCGTCGCTTCGAGAACCGCCACCCACCGGCGCTGTTTCTTCTCCTTCGAGGACATGATCCGCGCCAACGATGCCGGCTATTTCCCTTACACGCCGGCGACACAATTGCTGCGCGGCCTGCGCGCCTCGCTCGACCTGATCGCCGAGGAAGGGCTGGAGACCATCTTCTCCCGGCACCATCGCCTTGCCGAAGGCGTGCGCAAGGCGGTCGACGCCTGGGGCCTGAAGCTCTGCGCCAAGGCGCCGAAATGGCATTCGGACACGGTCAGCGCCATACTCGTGCCGGATGGCATCGACAGCGGCGACGTCGTCAAGCGCGCCTACCAGGCCTACCAGACGTCGCTGGGCGGCGGCCTCAACAAGGTGTTCGGCAAGGTTTTCCGCATTGGCCATCTCGGCTGGCTGAACGAGGTGATGGTTCTGGCCTCGCTTTCGGCGGCGGAAATGGCGCTGCTCGATTGTGGCGTCCGGCTGGCGCCGGGCTCCGGCGTCGGCGCCGCCATCCAGCATTTCCGCGCCTCGGCCGCGCTGCCGGTCGCCGAAGCCGCCTGAGGGAGTCGACGATGAGCCACACCATTAACCACCTCAAGAAACTCAGGCTGCAGCGCAGCGAACTGGCGGTTCCAGGCTCCAGCCCGGAGATGATCGACAAGGCGGCCAACAGCGCCGCCGACTTCGTCTTCCTCGACATTGAGGACGCCGTCGCGCCGCCCGACAAGGAACGCGCACGCAAGAACATCATCCAGGCCCTGAACGACATCGACTGGCGCGCCAAGGGCAAGACCGTCTCGGTGCGCATCAACGGGCTGGACACGCACTACATGTACCGCGACGTTGTCGACGTCATGGAGCAGGCCGGCGACCGGCTGGACACCATACTGGTGCCCAAGGTCGGCGTTCCGGCCGACCTCTACATGGTCGAGGCCATGGTCAACCAGATCGAGATGGCCAAGGGCTTCAAGACCCGTGTCGGCCTGGAAGCCCTGATCGAGACCGCGCTCGGCATGGCCAATGTCGAGGCTATCGCCGCCACCCCTGGACGGCTGGAAGCCATGCATTTCGGCGTTGCCGACTATGCGGCAAGCTGCAAGGCGCGGACCGTCAATATTGGCGGCCTCAATCCCGACTATCCCGGCGACCAGTGGCATTTCGCCCTGTCGCGGATGACCGTCGCCTGCCGCGCCTACGGCCTGCGCGCCATCGACGGACCGTTCGGCGATTTCTCCGACCCGGAAGGCTACAAGGCGGCCGCCAGGCGCGCCGCCGCGCTCGGCATCGAAGGCAAATGGGCGATCCATCCCTCGCAGATTGCCTTGGCCAACGACGTCTTCTCGCCGCCGGAGAAGGAAGTCACGCGCGCCCGCCGCATCCTCGAAGTGCTGAAGGAGGCGGAGGCGCAGGGCAAGGGTGCCGCCGCACTCGACGGCAAGATGATCGACGCCGCGTCGGAACGCATGGCGCGCAACGTTCTGGTGGTCAACGACGCCATCGAACGCGCCGGCCAACAGCACGTCGCGGCACTTTGACGATTTGGGGAGGAGAAAAGAATGGACATCCACGAATACCAAGCCAAGGAACTGCTCGCCCGGCATGGGATCCATGTGCCGCGTGGCGGCCTGGCCTACAGCCCCGAACAGGCGACCTACCGGGCGCGCGAGATCGGCGGCGGCAAATGGGTGCTGAAGGCGCAGGTTCATTCCGGCGCGCGCGGCAAGGCCGGCGGCATCAAGCTCTGCGCCAATGATGAGGAAATTTCCAGCGCCGCCGAAGCCATGCTCGGGCGCAAGCTGGTGACCCACCAGACCGGCCCGCGTGGCAAGCTGATCTCGCGCCTCTATCTGGAGGAAGCCGTCGACATCGCGCAGGAGCTCTATCTCGGCTTCGTGCTCGACCGCAAGGAAGAGCGCGTCATGATCGTGGCCTCGGCCGCCGGCGGCATGGAAATCGAGGAGATCGCCGAGAAGGCACCCGATTCGATCATCCGCGCCACCGTCGATCCCGGTGTCGGCATGCAGCGCTTCCAGGCGCGCGAGATCGCCTTCGGGCTCGGCCTGGAGGACAGCCTGATCGGCAAGGCGACCGAGACCATCTTCAGCTGTTACCAGGTGTTCCGCGACTACGACGCCTCGATGCTGGAGATCAATCCGCTGGTGGTGACCCGCGACGGCAGCCTGGTAGCGCTCGACGCCAAGATGTCGTTCGATGAGAACGCGCTGTTCCGGCGGCCCGAAATCTCCGAATTGCGCGACAAGAGCCAGGAAGATCCGCGCGAGACCTTCGCCAGCGACCGCGGCCTCTCCTATGTCGGCCTCGACGGCAATATCGGCTGCATCATCAATGGCGCCGGGCTCGCCATGGCGACGATGGACATGATCAAGATCGCCGGAGGCGAGCCGGCGAACTTCCTCGACATCGGCGGCGGCGCTTCGCCCGAGCGGGTCGCGAAATCCTTCCGCGCCGTGCTCGGCGACAAGAATGTCGAGACCATCCTGGTCAACATCTTTGCCGGCATCAACCGTTGCGACTGGGTCGCCGAGGGCGTCATCAAGGCGATCCGCGAGGTCGGCGTCAACGTGCCGCTGGTGGTGCGGCTGTCCGGCACCAGGGCCGAGGAAGGGCGCAAGATCCTGGCCGATTCCGGCGAGGCGGTGATCGTCGCCGACACGCTCGCCGAAGCCGCCGAAAAAGCCGTCGCCGCCTGGCGCGTGGCCACCAACAAAAAAGCAGCCTGAGGGAGGACGGAAAAATGGCAATCCTGCTCAACCGCAGCACACGCGTCATCGTGCAAGGTTTCACCGGCAAGATCGGCAGCTTCCATGCCGAGGACATGAAGCGCTACGGCACCAAGCTCGTCGGCGGCGTCACGCCCGGCAAGGGCGGCCAGACGCATCTCGGCCTGCCCGTCTTCAACACGGTCAAGGGCGCGGTGCGCGAGACCCGTGCCGAAGCCAGCATCGTCTTCGTGCCGCCGCCCTTTGCAGCCGATTCGATCATGGAAGCGGCGGATGCGGGGATAAAGCTCTGCGTCTGCATCACCGACGGCATCCCCTCGCAGGACATGATGCAGGTCAAGCGCTATATGCGCCGCTATCGCTTCGAGGACCGCATGCGGCTTGTCGGGCCGAATTGCGCCGGCATCATCACGCCGGGACAGGCGCTGATGGGCATCATGCCCGGCTCGATCTACCTGCCCGGCCGCGTCGGCATCGTCGGCCGCTCGGGAACGCTGGGCTATGAAGCCGCCTCGCAGATGAAGGCGCTCGGCATCGGCGTGTCGACCAGCGTCGGCATTGGCGGCGATCCGATCAACGGCTCCTCCTTCAAGGACGTTCTGAAGCTGTTCGAGCAGGACGACGAGACCGACGCCGTGGTCATGATCGGCGAGATCGGCGGACCGCAGGAAGCCGAAGCCGCGATCTGGGCGCGCGACAATATGAGGAAGCCGCTGATCGCCTACATCGCCGGCCTGTCCGCCCCCAAAGGCCGCCGCATGGGTCATGCCGGCGCCATCATCTCGGCCTTCGGCGAGTCCGCGCAGGAAAAGGTCGAGATCCTGAAAGAGGCCGGCGTCATCATCGTGCCGACGCCGTCCTCGTTCGGCGAGGTGGTGGCCGATACGCTGGCGCGAAGGAAGCAGGCGGCGTAGCCGCAGGGTCGGACGAAAGCCGACGCGGCGACGCAGTCTCCAAGACGCGCCGCCGCCTTCGTTTCCGGGCGCGCAAAGCGATTGATCCGTTATAGCCATTCCCAGCGATTAAATACTCGTGGCGCACTTGTTTCGCTGGAAACGATTTGCTACACGCCGCGAGCCGGTCGGTTCCGGCTCTACCACGTGCGGTCGTGGCGGAATTGGTAGACGCGCAGCGTTGAGGTCGCTGTGGGGCAACCCGTGGAAGTTCGAGTCTTCTCGACCGCACCAAATCATCCTGACGACACAGCTGCGAACTGAACCGGCAAGCACTCATCGCCTTGCCGGCGCGTCGGATGCCCGGCGCCCAAACGCACGGCGAACTGGACGTTTCTGCTTGATATCGCCATATGGAAGGCGACAAGAGAGACCCCATGACAGAACGCAGCCAGATCGCCACGTCGTTCCTGCCCTTGCCCGGTTCGGCACCGGTGGAATGGCTGGTCGAGCCCGGCCTTGTCGCCTATCCCGATGCGCTTGCCTTCATGGAGGCGCGCGCCGAGGCGATCCGCGGCGGGGCTGCCGGCGAAATGGTCTGGCTGGTCGAACATCCGCCGCTCTACACCGCCGGCACCAGCGCCCGCATCGAGGACCTGATCGAACCTGACCGCTTTCCGGTCTTTGCGGCCGGACGCGGCGGCGAATACACTTATCATGGGCCTGGCCAGCGGGTCGCCTACGTCATGCTCGACCTGAAGCGCCGGCGCGAGGACGTGCGCGCCTTCGTCGCGGCGCTCGAACAGTGGATCATCGGCACGCTCGCCGCCTTTAACGTGCGCGGCGAACGCCGCGAGGACCGGGTCGGCGTCTGGGTGGTACGGCCTGATCGCCCAGCTTTGCCCGACGGCTCAACTGCCGAGGACAAGATCGCGGCAATCGGCATAAGGCTGCGGCGCTGGGTGAGCTTCCATGGCATCGCCATCAATGTCGAACCGGAGCTCGAGCATTTCGGCGGCATCGTGCCGTGCGGGGTTCAGGACCACGGCGTCACTAGCCTCGTCGACCTCGGCCTGCCCGTCGGCATGGCCGATCTGGATCTGGCGCTGAAATCAGCCTTCGAGGATGTTTTTGGTCCCGTGGCGGCTTTGCCGGTCGAGGCTGCCCGCAAGACGGGTTGATCCTTTCGGACCCAACCAGCTCAGAGCAACTGCCCTGACGCCCACAACACGCCGCAGCCGTGGATGGCGAACACCGCCAGCAAGGCTCCGGCGATGACCAAACGATCGACAGTGCCGATCGGCTCCAGTTCGTGGCGTGGCTTCACCCCGCTGCCGACGGTGAGCAGGCTGAGAATCGAAAATACCGCACCGGCCGCGAGCAGGAAGCCCAGGGAAAAACCGGCCCGCCAGCCAAGCGCCAGAAAGGCCGAGAGCAGCGAGAAGGACGCCAGCGCCAGGACGACCGGCCCCGGGCAGATCTGGCGCAGCACCTGGCCACCGTCGAATTTCCACACAGGCATCAGATTCGCGATATTGAACAGGGCAGCGCAGCCTGCGAGTGCGGCGAGTAGCGCGGCAGCCGCCTTGTGACCCTCGCCGCCGGCAAGCACGCTGGCGGCGATGACGATTGGCACCAGGAAGGCGGAGAACCCCGCCCCCATCAACGCCACGAAGGCCACTTCGAAACGGCTGTTATAGGGCCGGCCGCCGATGGCGATGCCGCCAAGCAGCGGGATGAAGATCATCCGCGCCCTGCGATGGCCCGTCAGCCGGAACGCCGCCATGTGGCCGAGTTCGTGCAGCGCCACCACCGACGTCAGGATCGCGGCCAGCGCCAGCCCGCCGAGGTGAAGGCCGAAGAACGGCCACAGCATCAATGCCGACAACACGGCAAAGCCGACCTGGCTCAGCGGATGCTCGAACCAGCCACCCTTGCGATACTGCCCGGTCCTTGCCCAACGCTGCAGCTTGGAGAGCTCGCGGCGCATGGCGAAATAGCGAAACACCAGGAAAGCCACGCCGCGGTACCGGTCGGTCCGGCTGAGCGTCACGCGCGTGCCGCTTCCCTCCGAAACCAGTTCGGCGGTCTCGCCATAGTCCTTCCAGAACGAGCTATCGAGCGCGGTGTCCTCGATCACCCGCATCGAGAAGCGGCTGCCCTCGACGACATCTTCAAACTGCGCCCTGCGCTCTATCGGCTTGCCATCGCGGCCTTCCCAAGAGAGCGTGATGCGCGCGACGCCCTCTTCGTCCAGCGGCTGCGCCGACAGGATCTCGCCGGACCAGCCGGCATCGCTGCCGAGCGGCCATAGCGCCTGCCACAGGCGCTGCCGGTCCATCGCCACGATGCAGCTCGACCGGACCGTGCGCAAACCAAGCGGCACGGTCATCAGGAGAAAGATCAGCCCGAGATTGCTGGCCACGAGAATGGCCGTGACGATGGGGGACACCTGGACGTTGCTCCCTGCCTTGGAGACGCACCCTAACTTTGCTGCGGCAAGAAAAGCTTAACGGCGGGGCGGCATTGGCCTTCGAGAAACAGCGACGGCCGACGCCGCCAAATCACATGGCTCCGATCCAGATCGCCATGGAGACAAGAAACGCGCTCATGCAAACCAGCGAGATGACATCCTGAACCAGATCGGTCATAACTCTCTCCTGTTGTTGATATGTTTCTAATTTGTTCTAATTTCGTTCCATTGTCAACCGCTGGGAGGTATGGCCATGGGCGGGGAACTGTGCACGGTTAGCGAAACGTTAATTGGTCGCTAAGAGAGGGAGTTGGAAGCTTGCCAAGGTAGGCTTCAGCCCAGGAAGAACAAATTAGCGAGCGCTTGTATTAAATTTTGGCTGAGCCGAAAATGCCTGGGCCTGAGGCATTGCTGAGCGATCGACATGGGGAAATACGGAGGCGCAAATCAAGGTGAACGCTGGCGAAAGCGTATGCGACAAGGTCGCCGGCGGCGCCTCTCTCGCAATCTCGTAATTTGGTTGGCCATCCTGGCGACGAGCGCGATATCGTCCACTCTGATCGCAATGAGCGCTCACTGGCGGTTCTAAGCTACCCCCGCGCGGTACACGTCGGGTGAGAATCGTCCTTAGAGCGGCACCACCTTGCCGTCGGCCAACGTGACGCGCCGGTCCATGCGCGATGCAAGCTCGTGATTGTGGGTGGCGATCAGCGCCGCGAGGCCCGATTGCCGCACCAGTGCCTCCAGCGCCTCGAACACGTAGGAGGCTGTGACCGGGTCGAGGTTGCCGGTGGGCTCGTCGGCGAGCAGCACCAGCGGCGCATTGGCGACCGCACGCGCGATGGCGACGCGCTGCTGCTCGCCGCCGGAAAGCTCCGACGGCCGGTGCGACGCCCGTTTGCCGATCTGCATGTAGTCGAGCAGTTGCGCCGCTCGCTCGGACGCTTCCTTGCGCGGCAGGCCCTTGATGAGCTGCGGCATCATGATGTTTTCCAGCGCGGAAAACTCCGGCAGCAAATGATGGAACTGATAGACGAAGCCGACATCGTTGCGGCGGATCGAGGTGCGCTCGTCGTCGGACAGCCGGCCACAGGCGCGTCCGGACAGGATCACGTCGCCGGCATCCGGCCGCTCCAACAGCCCGGCCGTATGCAGTAGCGTCGATTTGCCGGTGCCCGACGGGGCCACCAGCGCCACCATTTCACCGCGCCGCAGCGCGAAATCGGCGCCGTTCAGGATGGTGAGCTTGCGCGGCCCCTGGACGTAGTGCCGTTCGACGCTCTTCAGCTCGATAAGGACCTCGGCCACTACTCGTACCTCAAGGCTTCGACTGGATCGAGGCGGGCCGCCCGCCATGCCGGAAACACCGTTGCCAGGAAGGACAGCGCAAGCGCCATGATGATGACATAGGTCGTCTCGCGCGGATCCATCTTGGCCGGCAACTGGCTGAGGAAATAGAGCTCCGGGTTGAACAGCACCTTGCCGGTCATCCAGGAGAAGAACTGGCGGATCGATTCGATGTTGGTGCAGATCACGACGCCGAGCAGCACGCCGGCGAGCGTGCCCGTCACGCCGATCGCCGCCCCAGTCATCAGGAAGATGCGCAGGATGGCGCCGCGCGAGGCGCCCATGGTGCGCAGGATGGCGATGTCATGCCCCTTGTCCTTCACCAGCATGATCAGTCCGGAAATGATGTTGAGTGCCGCCACCAGCACGATCAGCGTCAGGATCATGAACATGACGTTGCGTTCGACCTGCAGAGCCGAAAAGAAGGTCTCGTTGCGCTGGCGCCAGTCGACCATGTCGATCGGCCGCTGCGCCGCCGCTTCCACCTTGGGTTTCAGCGCGTCGACATCGTCGGGATTGTCGACATAGATCTCGATCGTCTGCGCCCGGCCGTCCATGTTGAAGTAGAGCTGCGCTTCGGAGAACGGCATGTAGACGATCGACGTGTCATATTCAGACATGCCGACCTCGAAGATCGCCGCGATCTTGTAGCCCTTCATGCGCGGTGTGGTACCGAGCGGCGTCACATCCCCGTCCGGCGAGATCAAGGTAATGGTATCGCCGAGCGTCAGGCCGAGATTCTCGGCCATGCGCTTGCCGATGGCGACACCCTCGCCGGTATCGAAATCGGCGAGCGTGCCTTGCTTGATGTTGCTGGCCACGATGGCGATCTTGCCGAGATCTTCACCCCGGATGCCGCGCACCAGCGCGCCGGTGCCGCCGCCGACATTGCCTTGCGCCAGCACCTGGCCGTCGATCAGCGGGATGGCGTATTTGACCCCGGGTACGCCGTTGATGCGGCTGGCGACCTGGGCATAGTCCTCAAGCGGTGAATCGAGCGGCTGGACGATCAGATGGCCGTTGACGCCAAGGATGCGCGTCAAAAGCTCGGCGCGGAAGCCGTTCATCACCGCCATGACCACGATCAGCGTGGCGACGCCCAGCATGATGCCGAGAAAAGAGATCGAGGCGATCACCGAGATTACCGTCTCCTTGCGCCGCGAACGCAAATAGCGCCAGGCGACCGTGCGCTCGAAGATGGAAAAAGGGCCGGCGCCCGCCGATCTCGCTGCCGCCGCCTCGCTCATGCGGCGGCACCGAAGTGTTTGGCCGCGTCGGCGATCGGCAGCGTCACGCGCTCGCCGGTCCTGCGATTCTTGATCTCGACCTCGCCAGCGGCGACGCCGCGCGGCCCGACGATCACTTGCCACGGCAGGCCGATCAGGTCGGCGGTGGCGAATTTGCCGCCCGGCCGCTGGTCGGTGTCGTCATAGAGCACATCCTTGCCGGCGGCGGTGAAGGCGGCGTTGAGCTCGTCGCAGACGCGATCACAGTCGGCATCGCCCGCCTTCATGTTGATCAGGCCGATATCGAACGGCGCCACCGCTTCCGGCCAGATGATGCCGTTCTCGTCATGGCTGGCCTCGATGATCGCCGCGACCAGCCGCGACGGGCCGATACCGTAGGAGCCGCCCGAGGCGAAATGATCCTTGCCGTCGGGCCCCGTCACCTTGGCCCCCATCGGCTTGGAATATTTCTCGCCGAAGTGGAAGATATGGCCTACCTCGATGCCGCGCGCCGAGACCCGGTCGCCAGTCGGAACCTTCTCCCAGGCCGCCTCGTCATGCATCTCGTCGGTGGCGGCGTAAGGCGTCGTCCACGTCTTGACGATATCTGCTATCTCGCCGTCATTGGCGAAGTCGGTGTTCGCGCCGGGCACGGCAAGCGACAGGTAATCGCGATGGCAGAAGACCTGGCTTTCACCAGTGTCGGCCAGGATGATGAACTCGTGGCTGAGATCGCCGCCGATCGGACCGGTGTCGGCCCGCATCGGAATGGCCTGCAAGCCCATGCGCGTGAAGGTTCTGAGATAGGACACGAACATCCGGTTATAGGCGGCTCTCGCGCCTTCGAAGTCGAGATCGAAGGAATAGGCGTCCTTCATCAGGAATTCGCGCGAACGCATGACGCCGAAGCGCGGCCGCACCTCGTCACGGAACTTCCACTGTATGTGGTATAGGTTGAGCGGCAGGTCCTTGTAGGATTTGACGTAAGCGCGAAAAATCTCGGTGACCATTTCCTCGTTGGTCGGACCGTAGAGCATGTCGCGGTCCTGCCGGTCCTTGATGCGCAGCATCTCCTTGCCGTAGTCGTTGTAACGGCCGCTCTCGCGCCACAGATCGGCCGACTGGATGGTCGGCATCAGGATCTCCAGCGCACCGGCGCGGTTCTGCTCCTCGCGGATGATCTTGCAGACCTTGTCCAGCACCCGTTTGCCCAGCGGCAGCCAGGAAAAACTGCCTTGCCCCTGCTGGCGGATCATGCCGGCGCGCAGCATCAGCCGATGCGAGACGATTTCGGCCTCGCGCGGGTTTTCTTTGAGGATAGGCAGGAAATAGCGCGACAAACGCATGGACAGGTCCGTGAATGAGAATGGCCACGCCAGAATCGGCGCGGCGCAGGCTTGCTTGCCCCGGCTTCATAGCGATTTCATGACCGAATGGAAACCCGGCCGTCCCACCACGTAGGCCCCTTCCGAGCCCGAATCCCTCGCTTCCGGATCGACCCGCGCCGACAATGGAACGCACCGAACCTCTTCGGGTTTGGCCGTCAATTCTTTGCGCGCGTCAATTGCGAACATGCCGAAAAGGCTCTGTCGACCCTGACTGGACGTTTCAAAAGCAAAGCCTGCCGCACTATTGTGCAGTGCAGCACGAGAATGCCCGTTTCAAGGCAAAATTCTTCGTGACATTTTCATTTCCGTTGGGCTAATGTGCCCCGATAACCGAGAGGGCAGAAAAAAATCTGCTCTCCTACGCGGTCAAAGTCTTGGGAGGATGCGATCTAGGCGCGGTTACTCGCTGCCGCCGGATACCGGAAACAGATCGGACGCGTTTAATTGCAAGGCCTTGTGCCTTGCATTTTTTTTGTGCAATCATCTGGTTAGCGCCGCGAATTGGCAGGCTACATGACCTTGCGTCAGCAGCCAGTAGCCGCCGTACAGGGCGGATCTCAATCCCATCCGCAGCGCTCCGACCTTATCGGAGCACCCTTGCCGCCACATCTATTTCCCTGGGGTCGGACTGAAATCCGGCACGATGTGCGGGATGTCGTTGAGGCTGTATCCCAGCCCGTGCGTCAGGCCGTAGAAAATGCCCATCAGGACCGCCGTTGCGATGGTGGTGCGGATCACGGCACGCAGCATATGCGGTCCGCGCGGCGCGCTCGGGACCGTGCCCAGAGTCACGTCGTGATCGTCGTCCTGCGTTCTGACGCTGAACGGCAGGACGGCAAACAGCACCACCCACCAGGTCGCGAAAAACAGCGCGGTGAACGAGACCCAGCTCATGATTGCTCCAGTTCGATCAGCGTGCCGAAGAAATCCTTCGGATGCAGGAACAACACCGGCTTGCCGTGCGCGCCTGGTTTGGGATTGCCGTCACCAAGCACCCGCGCGCCGGCGGCCTTGAGCTGGTCGCGCGCGGCCAGGATGTCGTCGACCTCGTAGCAGAGATGATGCATGCCGCCCGACGGGTTCTTCTCGAGGAATGCCGCGATTGGGGAGCCCTCGCCAAGCGGCTCCAGCAACTCGACCTTGGTGTTGCCGACATCGACGAACACCACGGTGACGCCATGCTCCGGCAACGCCTGCGGCTCGGTCACTTCGGCGCCGAGCGTGTTGCGGTAAGCTGTAACGGCGGCGGTCAAATCCGGCACTGCAAGCGCGACATGGTTCAGCCGTCCGAGCATGTCCGAGCTTTTTCTCCCAGGTCCAACGACTGGCGTCATACGTCAAATCAGCCGAGATCAACAGCCTTTCGCGAGGAGCGCACTGTCGCACCTGTTGCGACCGGCAGCCACAAAGTACAAAGGCCAATGTCCGGAATCAGCCCTGCCCGCCCGCGCGTTTTCACCTTCGATCTCGGGTCGTTCAAAATTGCCGCTCTGCTCGATGCCGTCGATGTCAGAGACGGGCTTGCATCGGCCTTCGCGGCCGGACAGCCGCCGGCGGCCGTGCTCGAACTCGCGGTTTCGAACTTCATCGACCAGGATCGCTACGAGCATTGCTTCATCCCGACGCTGATCGATACCGGTTCCGAAAAGATCCTGTTCGACACCGGCTGCGGAGATGAAGACAGTTCACTCCTGGAGTGCTTGCAAGCCCTTGGGCTCGGCCCTGATGACATCGATGTGGTGGTCATCACCCACGGGCACCCGGACCACATTGGCGGGCTTGTCCGGAATGGCGCATCCGTTTTCAGCCGCGCACGCCTGGTATTCGGCGCAGCGGAATTCGCGTTCTGGACCGAAGGAAATGCGGTGCGTCCGGCCAGGTTGGCCAATCGTGATCTCTTTAGGCGCATTTGCACCGGCCTGGCCGACCGCGCGACGTTCATAGCGCCTGGAGACGAAGTGGTGCCGGGCATCACTGCCATCGACGCGGCCGGTCACTCCGCCGGGCTTTTGGCCTTCCTTGTCGAAAACGACGGACAGCAATTGCTGATCTGGTCGGACGCTTTCCTGCATTATGTCGTGTCGATCCAGCGTCCGCAGTGGCATGCCGATTTCGATGACGACAAGGAAAAGGCAATCGAGACCCGCAAGCGGCTGCTCGGCATGGCTGCCGAGCGGCGCCTGCTCGTCGCCGGCCACCACATGCCGTTTCCGGGCTTGGGCTATGTCGAGCGGACAGACCATTCCTTTCGCTGGATTCCGGTCAGCTATCAGCTGAACATCCGAGCCCCCGACGCCTCCGTCACCGGGTGACGAAAACCGTCACCAGCGGTTTCTTGCCCCACGCTTCATTGGCCGCGCCGCGCACCGCGCGCCGCACCGCCTCCTGCACCAGGTCGAGGTCCTTGCGGCGCTGGCGGGGGATCGAATCGACCGCACCGACGGCCGCATCGATCATCAGGTCCTCGAGCATCTCGCCACGGGCGTCGGTTTCGGCGACGCCAATGGCGACCAGGTCGGGATCGCCGGCCAGCTCGTACTTGTCATCAAGCACGACATTGACCGCGACGTGACCGGCAAAGGACAGCTTGCGCCTGTCGCGAATACCCATCGCCTGATCGGTGCCGATCAGATTGCCGTCCTTGTAGACGCGGCCGAACGGCACCTGGTCGATGATCGTGGCGGGACCGGGAGCGAGCCGCAGCATGTCGCCGTCGCGCACCTGCGCCACCTGGCCAATGCCGGAGGTGGACATCAGCGAGCCCTGCGCCACCAGATGCGCCGCCTCGCCATGCACGGGAACGCCGATTTGCGGACGCACCCATTCATACATCTTGCGCAGTTCGCTGCGGCGGGGGTGGCCGGAGACATGCACCAGCGCATCGCCGTCTTCGATGATCTTGATGCCGAGATCGATGAGGCGGTTCTTGATCTCGAGGATCGCCTTCTCGTTGCCGGGAATGGTGCGCGAGGAAAACACCACCGTGTCGCCCGCTGTCAGCGACACCGATTTCATCTCGTCGCGCGACAGCTTGGCAAGTGCCGCCAACGGCTCGCCCTGGCTGCCGGTGCAGATGATGACCAGGTTCTCGCGCGGGATGAAGCCGAAATCCTCCTCGGCGATGAACTCCGGCAGGCCGTCCATGTAGCCAAGCTCGCCGGCCACATCGATGACGCGCTTCAACGAGCGGCCGAGCACAAGGCACTGGCGGCCGGCATCGCGCGCTGCCCTGGCGATGGAAACGATGCGTCCGACATTGGAGGAGAAGGTGGTGACGGCGACGCGGCCCTTGGCCGCCTGGATGACGCCTTTCAGGCCCTCGCCCACGGCCACTTCCGAAGGCGACTCGCCTTCGCGCAGCGCATTGGTCGAATCGCAGATCAGCGCCAGCACGCCCTTGTCGCCATAGGCGCGGAACCGCGCCTCGTCGGTCTTGGGACCGATCGTCGGCTCCGGATCGATCTTCCAGTCGCCGGTGTGGATGACGGTGCCGGCCGGCGAGGTGATCGCCAGCGACATGGGTTCGGGAATGGAGTGTGCCACCGGAATGGCTTCGATCTCGAAGGGGCCCACCGTGAACTTTTCGCCCGCCCGGTAGATTGTCAGCGGGATCTTCGGCGCGCCCTGCTCGCCCTGACGCTTGGCTTCCAGCAGCCCGGCGCTGAACGGCGTCATCCAGACCGGCGCCTTCAGCTTCGGCCAGATGTCGAGCAGCGCGCCGTAATGGTCCTCATGTGCGTGGGTGATGATGATGCCGCGCAGATTAGCGAGGTTCTCCTCTATGAAGCGCGTATCGGGCAGGATCAGGTCGACGCCCGGATGCGCCGCGTCGGGAAAGGTGACGCCGACATCGATGACGATCCATTCGCGCGCGCTCGGCGGGCCATAGCCGTAGAGGGCGAAGTTCATGCCGATCTCGCCGACGCCGCCGAGCGGCACGAAGACGAGTTCGGCGTTGTCCGCTTTCGCCATGATTTTTTCCTTCCTGACCCTCGGGCCAAGCCGTTAAAGCAATTCCAGCAAGTGCCTACCGGTTTTCCGTCCGGAACTGCCCAAAAACAAATTATATCCGCGCGGACGCCACCGCGCCGAAATGCACATCGCCGGCGGCGACCGTCAGAACAGACCCGTCATCGTCGCGGATCACGAAACGGCAGTCCTCGTCAATGGTCTCGAACACGCCACGCACCACATTACCGTCAATTCTGACAGCAACCTCGCCGCCAAGGCCCGCCGCGCGGGCCAGCCAACGCTTCCTGATGGCGGCAAGGCCACGTCCTTCGTCCCACAGGCGGGCATTCTCGCTCCAGGCATCCGACAGCGCCAGAAACAGCGTTTCGGCATCGCAAGCCGCGCCCAACGCGTGAAGCGATGTCGCGGGATAAGGCAAATCCCGCGGATGCGCCACCACATTGACGCCGATGCCCACCGCCACCGCGAAGCGGCTACCGTCAAGCATCGCCGACTCCAGCAGGATGCCGGCCAGCTTGGCGCCGGAGGCGAGCACATCGTTTGGCCATTTCAGCTCGAAACGGTTCTGTCCCTGGCTCGCTCCGTCGAGGCCTATCGCGATGCGGCCCTTCGGCACCACCGCGTCGAGCGCGTCGGCCAGCGCCAGCCCCGCGACGAAGCCGAGCGTCGCGGCAAGGCGCAATTCGCCGCCGGTGATGAGGAGCAGCGTCGCCGCCAGATTGCCTTCCGGCGTTGCCCAGGCACGGCCACGCCGGCCGCGCCCGCTTTCCTGCTTCTTGGAAACGACCCAGAGCTTGCCCGGGTCGCCCGCCCGGGCATGGTCCAGCGCCAGCGCGTTGGTGGAGCCGACACTGTCATGCGCCTCGAGCCGGAACCCTTCCGACGCCGAGGTTGGAGCCAGCCGAAATGCCATCCCGTCAGAAAAATGTCTTGGCGGCGGCTTCGGCATAGGTCCCGATCGGCCCGCCGATCAGCACGTAGAACAGCACGAAGGCGCCACTGACGCCGAGCACGACACGCAACTCGCTGGCCATCGGCACAAAGCCGCCGACCGGCTCATCGAACCACATGATCTTGATGATGCGCAGGTAGTAGTAAGCGCCCACCACGGAAGCGAGCACGCCGATGATTGCCAGCGCATAGAGGTTGGCGTTGATGGCGGCGAGGAAGACGTACCACTTCCCCCAGAAGCCGGCGAGCGGCGGAATGCCGGCCAGCGAGAACATCAGGATGGTCAGGATCGTCGCCATGATGGGGTTGGTCGACGAGAGGCCGGCGAGATCGCTGATCTGCTCGACATTGCCTTCCTTGCGCCGCATGGCAAGGATGAAGGCGAACGTGCCGAGCGTCATCACCAGGTAGATCAGCATGTAGATGGCGACGCCGCGCACGCCGGCCTGGCTGTTGGCGGCAAGGCCGACCAGCGCGTAGCCCATATGGCCGATCGAGGAATAGGCCATCAGCCGCTTGATGTTGGTCTGGCCGATCGCGGCGAAGGAGCCAAGCGCCATCGAGGCGATCGAGATGAAGACGATGATCTGCTGCCAGTCGGAGGCGATCGGCTTGAACGCACCCATGGTGACGCGCACGATCAGCGCCATCGCCGCCATTTTCGGCGCTGCCGCCAGGAAGGCCGTCACCGGTGTCGGTGCGCCCTCATAGACGTCTGGCGTCCACATGTGGAACGGCACCGCCGATATCTTGAAGGCAAGCCCGGCCAGCACGAAGACGAGACCGACGACAAGGCCAAGCTGGCGCTCGCCGCCGCCCAGCGCCGTGGCGATCTCCTGGAAGCCGGTGTTCCCGGTATAGCCGTAGACCAGGCTGATGCCGTAGAGCAGCATGCCCGACGACAGCGCGCCGAGGACGAAATATTTCAGGCCGGCTTCTGTCGAACGCAAATTGTCGCGATTGATCGCCGCCAGCACATAGATCGCAAGCGACTGCAGTTCGAGGCCGAGATAGAGCCCGATCATGCCGTTGGCCGAGATCATCAGCATCATGCCGAGCGTGCAAAGCAGGATCAGCACCGGATATTCGAACTTGTCGAAACGTTCCGCCTTGGCAAAGCGCATCGACATGATCAGCGTCACCGCCGAGCCGATCAGCGCCAGCACCTTCATGAAGCGGGCGAAGGAATCCTGAATGAAGGCATTGCCATAGGCGCTGCCCTGCCCTGCGTGGAAGATCAGCCAGGCGCCTGCGATCACCAGCACGGCGACGGCAAGGCCGGTCACGGTATTGGCGGTGTTGGAACGCGAATAGGCCCCGACCATAAGCAGCGCGAGCGCGCCGATGGCAAGGATCAGCTCGGGCGTCGAGAGCGACAGGCTGGAGAGAAGGTCCGGCGTCATGGTTCGCAAAACCCCTGGGTCAGTTCGCCGCCGCGGTCTGCGCGGCGCCGATGGATGCGGTGACATTGGTGACGAGCGACTTGACCGACTGGGCCGTCGCGTCGAAGACGGGTGCGGGGTAGACGCCGAAGAAGATGACCAGCACGACCAGCGGATAGATGATCGCCTTCTCACGGGTCGACAGGTCGAGCAGCCCCTTCAGGCTGTCCTTGGTCAGCGCGCCGAAGATCACCCGGCGGTAGAGCCAAAGCGCATAGGCCGCCGACAGAATGACGCCGGTGGCGGCGAAGAACGCCACCCAGGTGTTGACCCGGAACACGCCAAGCATGGTCAGGAACTCGCCGACGAAACCTGACGTACCTGGCAGGCCGACATTGGCCATGGTGAAGATCAGGAACACGGTCGCGTATTTCGGCATGTTGTTGACGAGACCGCCATAGGCGGCGATCTCGCGCGTGTGCATGCGGTCATAGATGACGCCGACGCACAGGAACAGCGCGCCCGACACCAGGCCGTGGCTGAGCATCTGGAAGATGGCGCCCTGCACGCCTTCCTGGTTCATGGCAAAGATGCCCATGGTGACGAAGCCCATATGGGCGACCGACGAATAGGCGATCAGCTTCTTCATGTCCTCCTGCATCAGCGCCACCAGCGAGGTGTAGATGATGGCGACGACCGACAGCGTGAACACCAGCGGCGCGAACATTTCGGAGGCCAGCGGGAACATCGGCAAGGAGAAGCGCAGGAAGCCGTATCCGCCCATTTTCAGCAGGATGCCGGCCAGGATGACCGAGCCCGCCGTCGGTGCCTCGACGTGCGCGTCGGGCAGCCAGGTGTGCACCGGCCACATCGGCATCTTCACCGCGAAGGAGGCGAAGAAGGCAAGCCACAGCCAGGTCTGCATGTTGGCCGGGAAGCTGTGCGTCAGAAGCGTCGGGATGTCGGTGGTGCCGGACTGGAAGAACATCGCCATGATGGCGAGCAGCATCAGCACCGAGCCGGCCAGCGTATAGAGGAAGAACTTGAACGAGGCGTAGACGCGCCGCTTGCCGCCCCATACGCCGATGATGATGAACATCGGGATCAGGCCGGCTTCGAAGAAGACGTAGAACAGCACGATGTCCAGCGCGCAGAACACGCCGATCATCAGCGTTTCCAGAAGCAGGAAGGCGATCATGTAGGCCTTGACGCGCTTCTCGATCGCTTCCCACGACGCCAGGATGCAAAGCGGCATCAGGAAGGTCGTCAGGATGACGAACAGCATGGAAATGCCGTCGACGCCCATATGGTAGGAAATGCCGGAATCGAGCCAGGCGACCTTTTCGACGAACTGGAATCCGGCCTGCGAATTGTCGAAGCCGGCCCAGATGAACAGCGACACCAGGAAGGTGAACGCCGTGGTGATGAACGCAATGGCGCGGATGTTGCGGCGCGCGTTTTCGCTGTCATCGTTGATGAACAGGATCAGCAGCACACCAACCAGAGGCAGGAAGGTGACCAGCGAGAGGATTGGCCAGGCGGTCATCAGAGCATCATCCAGGTGACGAGTGCGGCAACGCCGATCAGCATGGCGAAGGCGTAGTGGTAGAGATAGCCGGTCTGCAGCTTGACGACGCGGTTGGTGACGTCGACGACGCGCGCCGAAATGCCGTCAGGCCCGAGCCCATCGATGATGGTCCCATCACCGGTCTTCCACAGGAAGTGACCGAGACGCTTGGCCGGGCGAACGAACAGGAAGTCGTAAAGCTCGTCGAAATACCACTTGTTGAGCAGGAAGGCGTAAAGCCCGCGATGCTGGGCGGCCAGATTGACCGGCATCTCCGGCGAGCGGATGTAGAACTTCCAGGCCAGAGCGAAACCGATCAGCATGGCGATGAAGGGCGAGAGCTCTACCCACAGCGGCAATTCGTGGATCTCGTGCAGGATATGGTTGTCCGGCAGCGTGAACAGCGACGCCTTCCAGAACTCGGCATAGCCTTCGCCGATAAAGGAATTGTGGAAGATGACACCGGCAAACAGCGCCCCAGCCGCCAGGATGAACAGCGGCACCAGCATCACCGGCTGCGATTCATGGACGTGGTGCATCACCTCGTGGCTCGCCCGCGGCTTGCCATGGAAGGTCATGAAGATCAGCCGCCAGGAATAGAAGGCGGTGAAGCAGGCGGCGATGACCAGCAGGATGAAGGCCAGGCCGGCGACCGAATTGTGGCCGGCGAAGGAGGCCTCGATGATGGCGTCCTTGGAGAAGAAGCCGGCGGTGCCGATGACGGTCACCGGAATGCCGACGCCGGTCAGCGCCAGCGTGCCGATCACCATCATCCAGTAGGTGGTCGGGATCAGCTTCCTCAAACCGCCCATCTTGCGCATGTCCTGCTCATCGGAGACGGCGTGGATGACCGAGCCGGAACCGAGGAACAAAAGCGCCTTGAAGAAGGCGTGCGTGAACAAATGGAAGATCGCCGCGCCATAGGCGCCGACGCCGAGCGCCACGAACATGTAGCCGAGCTGCGAGCAGGTCGAATAGGCGATGACGCGCTTGATGTCGTTCTGGACCAGGCCGACGGTCGCCGCGAAGAAGGCGGTGAAGGCGCCGATTAAGGTGACCACCGTCAGCGCCGAGTGCGACAATTCGAACAGCGGCGAAAGCCGCGCCAGCATGAACACACCGGCCGTCACCATGGTGGCGGCATGGATCAGCGCCGACACTGGGGTCGGGCCCTCCATGGCGTCCGGCAGCCAGGTGTGCAGCGGCACCTGCGCCGACTTGCCCATGGCACCCATGAACAGCAGCAGGCAGACGACGGTCATTGCCGCCTGCTTGTCGAGCGCATGGCCGAGGAAGGTGAGCACGGCGGCACCCTGCGGCGCGCCTTCGGCCGGGATGAACGTCGCCGCATTGGCAAAGATCGTGCCGAGATTGACCGAGCCGAACAGCACGAAGACGCCGAAAATGCCGAGCGCAAAACCGAAATCGCCGACGCGGTTGACGACGAAGGCCTTTATTGCCGCGGCATTGGCCGACGGCTTCTTGTACCAGAAGCCGATCAGCAGGTAGGACGCGAGGCCCACCCCTTCCCAGCCGAAGAACATCTGCACGAGGTTGTCGGCCGTGACCAGCATCAGCATGGCGAAGGTGAACAGCGACAGATAGGCGAAGAAGCGCGGCCGGTTCGGATCGTGGTGCATGTAGCCGATCGAATAGATGTGAACCAGCGCCGACACTGTGTTGACCACTACCAGCATCACCACCGTCAGCGTGTCGATCCTGAGCGCCCAGGAGACGTCCAGCCCGCCGGACTGGATCCAGTGCAGCACCGGCACGGTGAACACCTCGCCGTGGCCGAAGCCGACGGAAAAGAAGGCGACCCATGACAGCACGGCCGCGATCACCAGGAAGCCGGAGGTGATGTATTCGGATGCCTTGGCACCGAGCGCATTGCCGAACAGGCCTACGATCAGGAAGCCGAGCAGCGGAAGGAAGACGATCGCTTGATACATAGTCGCCCCGTCAACCCTTCATCATGTTCACGTCTTCGACCGCGATCGAGCCGCGGTTGCGGAAGAAGACGACGAGAATGGCAAGCCCGATGGCGGCTTCAGCCGCCGCGACCGTCAGCACGAACAGCGCGAACACCTGGCCGACCAGATCGCCGAGCGCCGCCGAAAAGGCGACGAAATTGATGTTGACCGCCAGCAGGATCAGCTCGATCGACATCAGGATGACGATGATGTTGCGGCGGTTGAGGAAGATGCCGAACACGCCGAGCGTGAACAGGATCGCCGATACGGTCAGATAATGTGCGATGCCGACGACCATCTCAGACTCCTTCGCCCGACTTGACCTTGCGGATTTCCATGCCGGTCGCCGCGGTGCGGCCGACCTGGGCTGCGATCGACTGCCGCTTGACCCCTTCCTTGTGGCGCAGCGTCAAGACGATGGCGCCGATCATGGCGACCAGCAGGATGAGGCCCGAAATCTGGAAGTAGTAGAGGTAGTCGGTGTAGAGGATGTCGCCGAGCGCCGCCGTGTTCGAGCGCGCGGCGAGATCCGGGATGGGCTTTGCGACCGTCGAGGCGAGCTTCGGCGCGAAGGTGTAGCCGCCCAGCACCACGATCAACTCCGCCGCCAGAATCAGCCCGACCAGCGCGCCGATCGGCGCGTATTGCAGGGCGCCGCTCTTCAGTTCGGCGAAATCGACATCGAGCATCATGACGACGAACAGGAACAGCACCAGGACCGCGCCGACATAGACGACGAGCAGGATCATCGCCAGGAACTCGGCGCCGGTCAGCATGAACAGGCCGGCGGCGTTGAAGAAGGTCAGGATCAGGAACAGCACCGAATGCACGGGGTTGCGCGACGAAATGACCATGAACGCCGACGCCACGGCGACAAAGGCGAAGAGGTAGAAGAAGGCCGCCTCTAGTCCACTCAGCATTGGGGATCCCCCGGGTTCCTGTCCAAACAGGACGCTCGTCCTGTTTGATGTTTGCGACCGCCTCCGGTCGGCAAGTTTCGTTGTGTCCTATCGCATGTTCCGATCGGGTTGAAATACCCGATCAAAAGAAACATGCGACACTTTTGTCTTCCGGAGGATGATCTTGTCCGAAAAGTCCGCAACTTTTCGGGATCATCCCCTGGACGAGGCCCCTCGCCCCGTCCATGCGTCAGATGTCAGCGATAGGGCGAGTCCAGTGAGATGTTGCGCGCCAGTTCGCGCTCCCACCGGTCGCCATTCGCCAGCAGCCTGTCCTTGTCGTAGTAGAGTTCCTCGCGCGTTTCCGTCGCGAATTCGAAATTCGGCCCCTCGACGATGGCGTCGACCGGGCAGGCTTCCTGGCAGAAGCCGCAATAGATGCACTTCACCATGTCGATATCGTAACGCACCGTGCGGCGCGTGCCGTCATTGCGGCGAGGGCCGGCCTCGATGGTGATCGCCTGCGCCGGGCAGATCGCCTCGCACAATTTGCAGGCGATGCAGCGTTCCTCGCCATTGGGATAGCGGCGCAACGCATGCTCGCCGCGAAAGCGCGGGCTGATCGGGCCCTTCTCGTGCGGATAGTTGATCGTCTCCTTCGGCGCGAAGAACTGGCGCATCGACAGGAAGAAGGCGCTGACGAAATCCTGCAGCAGCAGCGATTTTGCGGCCTGGGACAAAGCGGACATCACGCAAACCCCGTGATCTTGAGGAAGGCGGCGGTGGCGACCACCATGAACAGCGAGATCGGCAGGAACACTTTCCAGCCCAGCCGCATCAGCTGGTCGTAGCGGTAGCGCGGCACGAAGGCCTTCACCATCGAGATGCCGAAGAACACGAAACAGACCTTCAGCACGAACCAGATCACGCCGGGCACCCAGGTGAAGGGCGCGAAGTCGAAGGGAGGCAGCCAGCCGCCGAGGAACAGGATGGTGGCCAGCGCGCACATCAGCACGATCGCGACATACTCGCCGAGGAAGAACAAAAGGAACGGCGTCGACGAATATTCGACCATGTGGCCGGCGACCAGCTCCGATTCGGCTTCGACCAGATCGAAGGGTGGACGGTTCGTCTCTGCCAACGCCGAGATGAAGAAGATGACGAACATCGGGAACAGCGCCAGCCAGTTCCAGTCGAGGAACGTGTTGGGCAGCCCGAGCCGCGTACCAAGCCCACCCTGCTGCGACAGCACGATATCGCTGAGGTTGAGCGAGCCGGCGGTGAGCAGCACGGTGACGATGACGAAGCCGATCGAAACTTCGTATGACACCATCTGCGCCGCCGAACGCAACGCGCCAAGGAAAGGATATTTCGAGTTGGACGCCCAGCCGCCCATGATCACCCCATAGACCTCGAGCGAGGAGATGGCGAAGACATAGAGGATGCCGACATTGACGTTGGCGATCGCCCAACCCTGGCTGACCGGTATGACCGCCCAGGCCGAGATCGCCAGCACGGCGGAGACAAGTGGCGCCAGCAGGAAGACGCCCTTGTTGGCGCCCGACGGGATGACCGGTTCCTTGAAGACGAATTTCAGCAGGTCGGCGAAGGCCTGCAGCGTGCCCCAGGGGCCGACGACATTCGGGCCACGGCGAAGCTGCACCGCCGCCCAGATCTTGCGGTCGGCATAAAGGATGTAGGCGACGAAGATCAGCAGCACCACGATCAGCACGACCGACTTCAAGAGGATCAGCAGCGCCGGCAGCACGTAGAAGGAGAAGAAGGTGTCCATGCTTATTCCGCCGCCTGCTTGAAGCCGCTCTTGGCCAGTGCCGAGCATTCAGCCATCACGGCCGATGCGCGCGCGATCGGGTTGGTCAGGTAGAAATCCTTGACCGGCGAGGTGAAGGTTCCCTTGTTCAACCGCCCGCCGAGCTTCGCCACGCCGGCGATATCCTCGGCATTGCCGGCCGCGACCTGGTCGATGCGAGCCAGATGCGGGTATTCGCCATAGAGCTTTGCGCGCAGCTGCGGCAGCGAATCGAACGGCAGTTTCTTGCCCAGTACGTCGGACAGCGCCCGCAAGATCGCCCAATCCTCGCGCGCGTCGCCCGGCGCGAAGCCAGCGCGGTTGGTCTGCTGCACGCGCCCTTCGGTGTTGACGTAGGTGCCGGACTTTTCGGTATAGGCAGCCGCCGGCAGGATGACATTGGCGCGATGCGCGCCGGCGTCGCCGTGCGTGCCAACATAGACGACGAAGGCGCCGCCGGTCTTGCTCATATCGATCTCGTCGGCGCCGAGCAGGAACAGGACATCCGTCTCGCCCAGCATGCCGGCGACGTTCTTGCCGCCCTCGCCCGGCACGAAGCCGAGGTCCAGGCCGCCGACGCGCGCCGCTGCGGTGTGCAGCACGGCAAAGCCATTCCAGTCGGCGCGTGCGGCATTCACGGCGGCGGCGAGCCTGGCCGCTTGGCCGAGCACGGCCGCGCCATCGGCGCGCGCCAGAGCGCCCTGACCGACGATAATAAGGGGATGCGTCGCCTTCTTCAGCGTCTGGAAGAACTTGCCGTTGCCGTCCGCCAGATCCTTCAGCGAATCCGGCCCGGCGCCCAGCTGTTCGTAGTCATAGCGCGTGTCGCCGACATCGCCGATGACACCGACCGGCAGATTGCCGAGGCGCCAGCGCTTGCGGATGCGGGCGTTGAGCACCGAGGCCTCGAAGCGCGGATTGGCCCCGATGATCAGCACCGCGTCGGCCTGCTCGATGCCTTCGATGGTCGGGTTGAAGATATAGCTGGCACGTCCGAGTGCCGGATCGAGCGCCGCGCCGTCCTGGCGGCAATCGGTGTTCTTCGAACCGAGCGAGGCCATCAGAAGCTTCAGCGCGTAGATTTCCTCAACCGCCGCGAGATCGCCCGCGATGGCGCCGATCTTGTCGGGGGCCGCCGCCGAAACCGCGCCCTTGATCGCCGCGAACGCTTCGGCCCAGCTCGCCGGAACCAGCCTGCCGTCCTTGCGCACATAGGGGCGATCGAGGCGCTGCGTGCGCAGGCCGTCCCAGATGAAGCGGGTCTTGTCGGAAATCCATTCCTCGTTCACGGCTTCGTTGACGCGCGGCAGGATGCGCATCACTTCGCGCCCACGGCTATCGACGCGGATCGCCGAGCCGACGGCATCCATCACGTCGATGGATTCGGTCTTGGTCAGCTCCCACGGCCGCGCCTGGAAGGCGAAGGGCTTGGAGGTCAGCGCGCCGACCGGGCAGAGATCGATCACGTTGCCCTGCAACTCCGAGGTCATTGCCTGTTCGAGATAGGTGGTGATCTCGGCATCCTCGCCGCGGCCGATCAGGCCGAGTTCGGAAATGCCGGCAACTTCGGTGGTGAAGCGGACGCAGCGCGTGCAGTGGATGCAGCGGTTCATCACTGTCTTGACCAGCGGGCCGATATACTTGTCTTCCACCGCGCGCTTGTTCTCGTGGTAACGCGAGGAATCGACGCCGAAGGCCATCGCCTGGTCCTGCAGGTCGCACTCGCCGCCCTGATCGCAGATCGGGCAGTCCAGCGGATGGTTGATCAGCAGGAATTCCATCACGCCTTCCCGGGCCTTCTTGACCATCGGCGTGTTGGTGAAGATTTCCGGCGGCTCGCCGTTCGGGCCGGGGCGCAGGTCGCGCACGCCCATGGCGCAGGAGGCCTGCGGCTTGGGCGGCCCGCCCTTCACCTCGATCAGGCACATGCGGCAATTGCCGGCGATCGACAGCCGCTCATGGAAGCAGAAGCGCGGCACTTCCGCGCCCGCGTCCTCGGCCGCCTGCAGCAGCGTGTAATGGTCGGGTACAGTGATTTCTTTCCCGTCGACCTTGAGCTTTGCCATTCGCCTCAAACCCCTGCGGATTTCCCGCAATCTCATTTTTCGGGCGCGACAGACGCAGCGCCCGACATTTCATTCACTTCTTCGCGGCCAGCGCCGCCGCCTGGGCAGTCCAGTCGTCACGGCCGATGCGGCCCTTGAACGACAGATAATCGTCGACCCAGGCAATCTCTTGCGGCGACCATGCGGCGATCTGGGCAAACGTCCAGATACCGAGGCCGTTCAGCACTTTTTCCAGCTTCGGGCCGATGCCCGATATCGCCTTGAGGTCGGACGGCCTCGTCGGCTTCTCCATGGCCTTGGGCTGCCTGAAATCTTCCGGCAGCAGTATATCCGCTGCCTCGCTTGTTGCCGGAGCGGCATTGGCGGCCGGCGCGGTGGTGGCGGCTTCCCTGGCTGCGATATCGGTGACTTCCTGGGCGAAGGACTGCGCCTCGGCAATCATCGTCTTCGCGGTCGCCCGCGCTTTGACGGACGACGAGTTCGCGTCCTCGAATTGCTCGACGCGGGCCTCGAAATCCTCGATCAGCGGCTGCATGAGGCGTTGTGATGCCTCGGCGGCCCCCGAAAGCGCGCCCATCCAGACGCCGAACGCATGATTGGCGAGCCCCATGCCAAGCGCCGACATCGCCGCCGCACCCGCGACAGGGTGCGCGAAAAGGTTGACGGCGCTGGCCATCTCCTTCGGCATCAACCTGGTCAGGTCCTGGTTCATCTTCTCGATCTGGTCCAAATTGGGCATCAATGGGTAGGGTGTCGAATACGGCGCCATAGAGTTCTCCTGGTCGTTTCTTCGTTCGCCCCGCCCCGTTTCTTCCCGCGTTCAAAAGTTTCTTGTTATTCCGCCGCCACCATCACCGGTTCGGCTCGCTGCGCGTTGCGCGAAAACTCGTCGATGCGCCGCTCCACCTCGCCGCGGAAATGCCGCATCAGGCCCTGGATCGGCCATGCCGCCGCATCGCCCAGCGCGCAGATCGTGTGGCCTTCGACCTGCTTGGTGACGTCGAGCAGCATGTCGATCTCGCGCTTCTGAGCCTCGCCGCGCACCAGCCGCTCCATCACCCGCCACATCCAGCCGGTGCCCTCGCGGCACGGCGTGCACTGGCCGCAGCTTTCATGCTTGTAGAAGTAGGAAAGCCGCGCGATCGCCTTCACGACATCGGTCGACTTGTCCATGACGATGACGGCGGCCGTGCCGAGACCGGACTTGAGATCGCGCAGCGCGTCGAAATCCATCGGTGTATCGATGATCTGCTCCGCCGGCACCAGTGGCACCGAGGCGCCGCCCGGAATGACGGCGAGCAGATTGTCCCAGCCGCCGCGGATGCCGCCGCAATGGGTCTCGATAAGCTCGCGGAACGGGATCGACATCGCCTCTTCGACGGTGCACGGATTGTTGACGTGGCCGGAAACGCAGAACAGCTTGGTGCCGACATTGTTGGGCCGGCCGAAGGACGAGAACCAGGCAGCCCCCCGGCGCAGGATGGTCGGCGCCACCGCGATCGATTCGACATTGTTGACAGTGGTCGGGCAGCCATAGAGGCCGACATTGGCCGGGAATGGCGGTTTCAGCCGGGGCTGGCCCTTCTTGCCTTCGAGGCTTTCCAGCAGCGCCGTTTCCTCGCCGCAGATATAGGCGCCGGCGCCGTGATGCATGTAGATTTCAAAATCGTAGCCCGACGTGTTGTTCTTGCCGATCAGCTTGGCCTCGTAGGCCTCCTCGATCGCCCGCTGCAGCGCCTCGCGCTCGCGGATGAACTCGCCGCGCACATAGATGTAGGCGGCAATCGCGCCCATGGCGAAGCCGGCCAGGAACGCGCCCTCGACCAGCGTGTGCGGATCGTTGCGCAGGATGTCGCGGTCCTTGCAGGTGCCGGGCTCGGATTCGTCGGCGTTGATGACGAGATAGCTCGGCCGGCCGTCGCTCTGCTTGGGCATGAACGACCATTTCAGCCCGGTCGGGAAGCCGGCGCCGCCGCGTCCGCGCAGTCCCGACGCCTTCATCTCGTTGACGATCCACTCACGCCCCTTGGCGACGATGCCGGGCGTGTTGTCCCAGGCGCCGCGCGCCATGGCGCCGGCCAGCGACTTGTCGAAGAGGCCGTATATGTTGGTAAAGATGCGGTCTTTGTCCTGAAGCATTTTTCGTCCCTCAGACCGGCTTCTTGGTCGGCTTGGCGGCAGGCTGCTTGGTCTCCGGCGCCTTGAAGGCGCTGCCCGGTTCGGCCCGGTTCTTCGGCCCATTGCGTTGTTTTGGAGTCGCCTCGACTTCAGGAGCGGCCTTGTTGGCGTTGGCGGCCGAGTGAAGGGGTGGCGCAACGCTAGCCGCGTTCTCGGTGACCGGCGCGACCTTGGCCGGCGACGGCGTCTTCAACGTCGGGTTGGTCTCTGGCGCGGCGGTCTTCGGCCTGCTGGATTTCGACGGAGCAACCGGACCAGGCGCAGCTGAGGCGGCCGGTGCCGGCACAGGCGCAGCGATGATCGCGTCGGGCGCTGCCTTCGCGGCCCTGGCCGCTTCCCGGGCTTCACGGTCGCGGGTCGACTTGAGGATCGCCTTTTCGCTCTTCAACGTGGTCAGGCCGGAGGCCGGCTCCGAGCCGGTGCGGCCGTTCTGCGGTCCCGGCGTCACCGAGGCGCCCTTGCCCGCATCGTAGAGATCGATGATTTCAGCCAGCCGTTCCGGTGTCAGATCCTCGAACGTATCCTTGAACACCATGACCATCGGCGCGTTGACGCAGGCGCCGAGGCACTCGACCTCTTCCCACGACAAGGTGCCCTTGTCGTTGGTGTGGAATTGGTCGTGATGGATCTTCGAGCGGCACACATCCATCAGCGCTTCCGAGCCGCGCAGCATGCAGGGCGTGGTGCCGCAAACCTGGATGTGCGCACGGGTGCCGACGGGGTTCAACTGGTACTGCGTATAGAAGGTCGCGACCTCGAGGCCGCGGATACGCGGCATGCCGAGCATGTCGGAAATCGTCTCGATCGCCGCCTTGGTGACCCAGCCTTCCTGCTCCTGCGCTATCATCAGCAGGGGAATGATCGCCGACTGCTCGCGGCCCTTGGGATACTTCTTGATCCATTGCTTCGCCGCTGCCGCATTCGCCCGGTTGAAGGCGAAGGAGGCTGGCTGGACGCTGGCTTCTGCGAGACGGCGGACTGACATTTAGCGATCGACCTCACCAAACACGATGTCGAGGGAGCCGAGGACGGCGGTGACGTCGGCCAGCATGTGGCCGCGGCAGAGGAAGTCCATGGCTTGCAGATGCGCGAAACCGGGTGCGCGCAGCTTGCAGCGGTAGGGCTTGTTGGTGCCGTCGGAGACCAGGTAGACGCCGAACTCGCCCTTTGGCGCCTCGACCGCCGCATAGACTTCGCCGGCCGGCACGCGGTAGCCCTCGGTATAGAGCTTGAAGTGATGGATGAGCGCTTCCATCGAACGCTTCATCGCCTGGCGCTTGGGCGGCACCACCTTGCCGTCGAGGTTCGACACCGGGCCGGTGCTTTCCTTGCCGAGCAAGAGATCGATGCACTGGCGCATGATCCGTGCCGACTGGCGCATTTCTTCCATGCGCACGAGGTAGCGGTCAAAACAGTCGCCATTCTTGCCGATAGGAATGTCGAAATCCATTTCCGAATAGCATTCATAGGGCTGCGACTTGCGCAGGTCCCACGGCGAGCCCGAACCACGGACCATGACGCCCGAAAAGCCCCAGGCCCAGGCATCTTCCAGCGAGACGATGCCGATGTCGACATTGCGCTGCTTGAAGATGCGGTTGCCGGTGAGCAGCCTGTCGAGATCGTCGAGCGATTTCAGGAACGGGTCGATCCACTTGCCGATGTCCTCGACCAGCTGCCGCGGCAGGTCCTGGTGGACGCCGCCGGGCCGGAAATAGGCCGCATGCATGCGCGAGCCCGAGGCGCGTTCATAGAACACCATCAGCTTCTCGCGCTCGACGAAGCCCCACAGCGGCGGCGTCAGCGCGCCGACGTCCATGGCTTGCGTCGTCACATTGAGGATGTGCGACATGATGCGGCCGATTTCGCAATAGAGCACGCGGATCAGCTGGCCGCGCCGCGGCACCTCGATACCGAGCAGGCGCTCGGCGGCGAGCGCGAAGGCGTGCTCCTGGTTCATCGGCGCGCAATAATCGAGCCGGTCGAGATAAGGCAGCGCCTGCAGATAGGTTTTTGCCTCGATCAGCTTCTCCGTACCGCGATGCAAGAGCCCGATATGCGGATCGACGCGGTCGACGACTTCGCCGTCCAACTCCAGCACGAGGCGCAAAACGCCGTGCGCCGCAGGGTGCTGCGGGCCGAAGTTGATGTTGAAATTGCGGACGGAGGTTTCAGCCATTCTGGCGCCTCTGGCGAAGAGTCAGTAGTGAGTAGTGAGTAGTGATCATCAATCTCAATGCCTGCTTCATTCCGCCTGCTTGGCCTGCACCGTTCGGATAAGAGATCTCATCATTTTTCCAATCTCTTCGCATCGCAGCAGCAGTTCAATCTCATTGTCTTTTCGCAGCAAGCCGACCCGGCATGCCAGTAGTATGTGCGTTTCCAGTTCCTTCAACGAACCTTGCGCCATGCGCAAAAATTGAACGAACGAACCTCTGTTTTCCCGACCGTATCCCTCCGCGACATTCGCTGCGATCGAAACCGCCGATCGGCGCATCTGAGAGGTCATGCCGTAGATCTCTTCTTTCGGGAAGTCCTTAGTGTGGCGGTAACAGTCTTCAGCGAGCGTCATCGCTGATTGCCACACCTTCAAGTCGCTATAAGATTCGATCCGTCGCTCCAACTTTTCTCCTACTGACTACTCACTACTTCCCTACTCACTGTTTCGCTTTTTCGTCGCCGGGCAGGACATAGTCGGTTCCCTCCCAGGGGCTCAAAAAGTCAAAGTTCCTGAATTCCTGCTTCAGTTCCACAGGCTCGTAGATGACGCGCTTGGCTTCGTCGTCGTAACGCACTTCGACGAAACCGGTCAGCGGGAAATCCTTGCGCAGCGGATGGCCTTCGAAACCGTAGTCGGTCAGCAGGCGGCGCAGGTCCGGGTGGCCCGAAAACAGCACGCCATAGAGATCGTAGGTTTCGCGCTCGAACCAGTCGGCGCCGGGATAGACGCCGGTGATCGAAGGCACCATCGTCTCCTCGTCGGCCTGCACCTTGATGCGAATGCGCACATTCTGCTTCGGCGAAAGCAGGTGATAGACGACGTCGAAGCGCTTGGCCCGCGACGGATAGTCGGCACCGCAGACATCGATGATCGAGATGAACTGGCAGCGCGCATCGTCGCGCAGGAAGGTCATCACCTCGATCAGGTTTTGAGGCTCGACGTGAACGGTGAGCTCGCCATAGGCGAATACCGCATCGCCGAAGCGGCCAGGCAGCTTCTCGCCGAGATAGGTCGACAGTTCGCTTAAGGAGGCGGCCATGGATTTACCGTTCGATCGTGCCGGTGCGGCGGATCTTCTTCTGCAGCAGAAGAATGCCATAGAGCAGGGCTTCGGCGCTCGGCGGGCAGCCGGGCACATAGATGTCGACCGGCACGACGCGGTCGCAGCCGCGTACCACCGAATAGGAATAGTGATAGTAGCCGCCGCCATTGGCGCAGGAGCCCATCGAGATGACGTAGCGCGGCTCCGGCATCTGGTCGTAGACCTTGCGCAGCGCCGGCGCCATCTTGTTGGTCAGCGTGCCGGCGACGATCATGATGTCGGACTGGCGCGGAGACGCGCGCGGCGCGACACCGAACCGCTCCGAATCGTAGCGCGGCATCGAGGTGTGGATCATCTCGACCGCGCAGCAAGCCAGACCGAAGGTCATGAACATCAGCGAGCCGCTGCGCGCCCAGGTGATCAGCGCCTCGGTCGAGGTGACCAGAAAACCCTTGTCGGCAAGCTCATTGTTGATTTCGAGGAAGAAGGGATCGTCCTCCCCCACCGGCCTGCCGGTGTTGGGATCGATAATACCTTTGGGCTTCGGCGCGACGAGGGTGCCTGAACTGTCGTTCAATCCCATTCCAGCGCTCCTTTTTTCCATTCATAGGCAAAGCCGATGGTCAGCACTGCCAAAAACACCATCATTGACCAGAAACCGAGCATGCCGATCTTCGAGAAGGACACTGCCCAGGGGAAGAGGAAGGCAACTTCCAGGTCGAATATAATGAACAGGATCGACACCAGGTAGAAGCGGATGTCGAATTTCATGCGGGCATCGTCGAACGAGTTGAAACCGCACTCGTAGGCGGAAAGCTTTTCGGGATCGGGGTTGCGATACGCCACCAGGAACGGAGCCGCCAGCAGCGCCAGGCCGACGACCAGTGCCACGCCGATAAACAGGACGATGGGCAGGTACGAACTGAGAAGTGCGTTCATGCAGCGGCTTTCCGTTGGCGCCAATCCACTTTGACTACAGCACCGAACCTTAATGCGGAAGCGTGACAGATTAACCGCTGAACCGTTTTAAGGGGCCTATGCTGCAACGCGGCGAGGGTTAGCGCAGCACTTCCAGCGAAGCAAGTCAAACCTTGTTCAAAACACCGAGCTGGACGGCATTCCGGGAGAAACTGGTCCCATCCGCTCCTGTTTGATTTCCTTCGCTTTTAACTCCACTTTTCTCTCCTGACAGGGTTGCCGCCAAAACCCTGCTAGCATGGACGGGAATCACGCCGGCAATGACGCCAGACAGGTCCATCAGGGACGCATCCGCATGAAGGAAAAGATCTCGCTTGCCGCCGCGCGGCGCATCGCGCTCGCCGCCCAGGGATTTCTCGATCCCCGCCCCGCCGGCACGCCGGACCGCCGCCATTTCGCCCGCGTTCTGTCTCGCACCGGCCTGTTGCAGATCGATTCCGTCAGTGCGGTGGTGCGCGCTCATTACATGCCGCTCTATTCGCGTCTCGGCCCCTATCCCCTCGCTTTGCTCGACAACGCCGCCGTGACGCGCAAGCGCACCGTCTTCGAATATTGGGCGCATGAAGCCTCGTTCCTGCCGGTCGAGACCTACCCACTGATGCGCTGGCGCATGCAGCGCGCCGAGCAAGGCGATGAAATGTATCTGGGGCTGGCCAAATGGGGCCGCGAGCACGCAGCCTATATAGAAGAGATCTACCGCGAGGTCGTCGCGCGCGGGCCGATCGCCGCTTCGGCGCTCGAAGGCCAGAAAGGCTCCGGTGGCTGGTGGGGTTGGAGCCATGCCAAGCACGCCTTCGAATGGCTGTTCTGGGCCGGGCGCATCACCACCGCGCACCGGCGCGGCTTCGAGCGCTTTTACGACCTGCCGGAGCGCGTGCTGCCGCAGGCGATCCTCGATCTGCCGGTACCGACGCCTGAGGACGCGCATCGCGAATTGCTGCGCATTTCCGCCCGTGCCCATGGCGTGGCGACATCAGGCGACCTGCGCGATTATTTTCGACTCTCGCCGGCCGACATGAAAGGCCGGCTGGAGGAACTGGTCGAGCTCGGCGACTTGCTGCCGGTCCGTGTCGAGGGCTGGGACAAGCCGGCTTACCTTCACAAGGACGCCCGTATCCCGCGCAAGATCGAGGCCCGCGCTCTGCTGGCGCCGTTCGATCCGGTCGTCTTCGAGCGTTCGCGCTCGGAGCGGCTGTTCGACTTCCATTACCGCATCGAAATCTACACGCCGGCCGACAAGCGCCAATACGGCTACTATGTCCTGCCTTTCCTGCTCGGCGACAGGATCGTGGCGCGCGTCGACCTCAAGGCTGACCGGCCGGCCAGTGTCCTGCGCGTCCATGCCGCCTACGCCGAGCCCGGCGCACCGCCCGAAACCGCAGCCCAGCTCTTCGAGGAATTGAAGCAGATGCAGGGCTGGCTTGGCCTCGAGCGCATGGAAATAACGCCTGCCGGCGACCTCGGCCCGGCGCTGTCCGACATCGCGGTGTCGTAAGCTCGCGTTGACACCGCTGCCCGCAAGAGCCTAAATCCCATCCAGACGGTCTCCTCTCGGCAAAGAGAGGAGCCAAGAGGGAATGCGGTGCGGGATTGAAAATCCCAAATCCGCGGCTGTCCCCGCAACTGTGAGCGAAGAGCCAAGGCCGAAAGCCACTGGGATTGTCCCGGGAAGGCGGCTACCCAAGGCGATGACCCGCGAGCCAGGAGACCTGCCGTCTGGAATGCAAGAATCCGATCGCCTGGCGGGTTTTCCGGGCAAGGAGCCTGATGTGGATCGCGACAGCAGTTTTTCGGCTGAAACAACCGACATTTCGTCCGGCGGGGATCATCCCCTGGCCGGCATCACGGTCATTGTCTGCGCTTCCTGTCGCGACGAGACTGGATCCGACGCCCATCCCCGGGCCGGCGAACTTTTGGCCGAAGATACGCGCCAAGCCGCCTCGGGCGAGAAGATTCGCATCCGCACGGTCGAATGCCTCGGCAATTGCAAGCGCCGGCTGAGCGCCGCGATCCTGCGCGACGGCTGCTGGAGCTATGTGTTCGGCGATCTGACCGCGAGCAGCGGCGCCGATCTCGTCACTGGCGCGAAACTCTTCGCCACCTCGAGCGACGGCCTCATTCCCTGGCGGGGCAGGCCCGACAGTCTCAAGCGCGGCCTCGTTGCCCGCATCCCTCCCCTCGACATGCTGAAAGATTGATCATGACAACATCTCTGTCCCGCGTTCCCTGCACCGTCGTCACCGGCTTCCTCGGCGCCGGCAAGACGACGCTGGTCCGCCATCTCCTGGAAAACGCCGGCGGCAAGCGGATTGCCATCATCGTCAACGAGTTCGGCGACATCGGCATCGACGGCGAGATCCTCAAGGGATGCGGCATCGACACCTGCCCAGAGGAAAACATCGTCGAACTGGCCAATGGCTGTATCTGCTGCACCGTGGCCGACGATTTTGTGCCGGCGCTCGACAAGATCCTGTCGCTGACGCCGAAGGTCGACCATATCCTGATCGAAACCTCGGGCCTCGCTCTGCCCAAACCGCTGGTCCAGGCTTTCCAGTGGCCGACGGTGAAGAGCCGCGTGACCGTCGATGGCGTCATCGCCGTGGTCGACGGTCCCGCACTGGCGGAAGGCCGCGTCGCCAATGACATGGACGCCCTGCAGGCGCAGCGCGCGCAGGACGAGAGCCTCGACCATGACGACCCGGTCGAGGAAGTGTTCGAGGACCAGATTTCCTGCGCCGACCTGATCATCCTGTCGAAGAGCGACCTGATGGACGCCGCCGGTTCAGCCCGCGCCAAGGCCATCGTCAACGAACACTCGGCCCGCGCCGTAAAGATCGTGCCGACGTCTCATGGCAAGGTCGATCCCTCGGTGCTGCTCGGGCTCGGTCTCGCCGTCGAGGACGACATCGAGAACCGCAAGTCGCATCATGACGGCGCCTTCGACCATGAGCATGACGACTTCGACACGTTCATCGTCGACATTCCCTCGATCGCCAATCCGGACGAATTGGCCAAGCGCGTCGCCGCGGCCGCCGAACAGGAAAACGTGCTGCGCGTGAAAGGCTTCGTCGAGGTCGGCGGCAAACCTATGCGGCTCCTGCTGCAAGCCGTCGGCCCGCGCGTCAATCATTACTACGACCGCGCCTGGACCGCTGGGGACGACCGCCGCTCGCGGCTCGTCGTCATTGGCCTCAAGGGGCTGAACCGCCCGGCGATCGAACGTATCCTCGCCGGCTGATTTCAGGCCCGGGCCGCGATGCACATCCTCACCACGACCTCCGCCTCGCTCGACGACCTCGCCGAGCCTGTCGATCTCAGGCAGGCGCCGGCGGATATCGTAGCCCTGTCCTTCACCGACAGCGATCTCGCCGGACTGGCTGCGGCGTGGAAGGCCGACGCTGGTCGCCTGCCCTCGATGCGGCTGGCCGCACTGCGCGACCTGCGCCATCCCATGTCCGTCGACCTCTGGATAGACAGCGTCGCCCGCCACGCCAAAGTCATCCTGGTGCGCATCCTCGGCGGCTACGACTGGTGGCGCTATGGCTGCGACCAACTGGCGGTGATTGCCCGCAAACGCGGCATCAAACTGGCGCTGCTTCCCGGTGAAAGCCACGACGAGGATCTCAGGCTGGTCGAAGCCTCGACGCTGCCCCGCGCCGAACTGGACGGCCTGCTCGGCTATTTCCGCGAGGGCGGCCCGGCCAATATGGGCGCGCTGGTGCACAGGCTGGCAGGCTTGGCTGGACAGGATGCGCCCGTCGCCAACCCGGTCAGCGTGCCGAAGGCCGGTTACTATCAGGCTGGATTGGGGGTCGCGGAAGAGCCGGCCGGTTCCAATAGCGGCACTCCCATTGTCCCGATTCTCTTCTACCGATCGATGCTGCTCGCCGCCGATGTCGCCCCGATCGATGCGCTGGCCGAGGCTTTGCGCTCCAGGGGATTGGCACCGGTGCCGATCTTCGTTTCCAGTCTGAAGGATCCGGTGTCGCTGGCGTTCGTCGAAAATGCCATCGCATCGCTGAAACCCGCCGCGATCGTCACCGCGACCGCGTTCGCTTCCGGCGCCGAGCCCGGCGTCGAAACCTTGTTCGACCGCGCCGGCGTGCCCGTCTTCCAGGTCATCGTCGCCACCACGCGCCGCGACATCTGGGAAAACAACCAGCGCGGCCTGGCGCCCGCCGACCTTGCCATGCATGTCGTGCTGCCCGAA
Organism: Mesorhizobium sp. CO1-1-7; assembly: GCF_020164885.1. Classification (NCBI taxonomy): domain Bacteria; kingdom Pseudomonadati; phylum Pseudomonadota; class Alphaproteobacteria; order Hyphomicrobiales; family Phyllobacteriaceae; genus Mesorhizobium; species Mesorhizobium sp. CO1-1-7. The sequence goes on from NZ_JAIUHA010000003.1 coordinate 542,539, forward strand.
CTCGACGGCCGCATCCTCGCCGGCGCCATTTCCTTCAAGGCCGAGAGCGATATCGATCCGGCGCTTGGCCATCGTGCGTTGGCGAACCGCCCGGAACTGGATCGGTTGGAGCAAGTGGCGGGGCGAGTCGCGGCTTTCATCCGGCTGCGGGAGACGAAGCGGGAGGAGCGCAAGCTCGCGATCCTCATTCCCGATTATCCCAGTGCCCCTGGCCGCACAGGCTATGCGGTCGGGCTGGACGTGCCGTCCAGCGTGCTGGCCATGCTGCGCGACTTGAGCGAACAGGGCTATGCCGTTGACGGGATTCCGCAAACGCCGCGTGAATTGTTGGATTTGCTGGAGCATAGCAACGACGGATTGGCCCTACAGGAGTATTTGAGCTTCTCGAAGGAGTTGCCGCTCGCAGCAATCGCCGCGGTAGAAGCCGCTTGGGGAAACGCAGAGGGGACAGGTTTGCGCGAGGCGCCCCCCTCTGTCCTGCCGGACATCTCCCCCTCTAGTGGGGAGATCGAACTTGCGTCGCGGCTTTCGCCAACTACCAACATTGCAGAAGGAACGTCGGCCTGCGAACTGCCAATCTCCCTCCTAGAGGGGGAGATGTCCGGCAGGACAGAGGGGGGCGTGACAGAACGCCAGCCTCGCCATGCTATCGAAAAGAATTTCCCCTTCCGCGCCGCGCATTTCGGC